>DASVZK010000067.1:0-61200 GCA_036391685.1 Ktedonobacterales bacterium | reverse complement strand
CTCATAAGCCCTAGGTCGTTGGTTCAAATCCAACCGCCGTCACCCAGTATTCAAGCGGGTTCGTACAGCGTTGTACGGCCCGCTTCATCGTGTCAGACCCCTCCACTGACCCCTTACACTCTACAGGGACGACTATTTCTCTAGATTCGCGGCAAGCGAGCTGCCAAACCGTTTCTCCATCGCGTCGCGCGCCATATCGCGCATTTCCGCCAAGACATGCCCATAGGTCTGGAGCGTGAACGCGACATTACTGTGACCCAGCTGGCGGCTGACGACGATGGCCGGGACGCCGTCGAGCAGCAAGAGCGTGGCAGCAGTGTGCCGAAGATCATGCGGTCGGATATAGGGTAGTCCAGCGCGCTTGAACAGGGGTCGATACTGCTGGCGGCGCCAGTTGCTCATCGCGTAGGCTGTCCCTGTGGTCGTGCAAAACACGAGTCTTTGCGGACTCCACTCGGCGCTATGCTCGAGGCGCTCGGCCAATTGCGCTGCGCGGTGTGTATGGAGGAGGTCCACCGCCAACTGAGTCAAGGGAATCGTCCGCCGTGAGTGGGGTGTTTTTGGCCTACCGAGTGACCGCTGCCCCTTGAATTCATTTAGTACGGAGCTCACATGCAGTTCACGTCGTTCGAAGTCAAGCGCGTCCCAGCGCAGTCCTAACAGCTCTCCGAGCCGACAACCTGAAGTCAGCATGAGCGTGTAGAGCGCTTCCAAGCGATTCCCTCGCGCTGCCGCCAGGAGTTGTTCCGCTTGCTCAGGCGAGATGAACTTCCATTGTCCCTCATGCAGCTCAGCCCTATGCATCGTCATCGACGCGGCGGGATATCACGTGATGCTCGGTGAGGAGACGGATTAGACGGCTACATTGACAGCCTCGCCGACAGACTCATGCAAACGCCAGCGAACAGAGCGCTATCGGTATCCGCAGACTATTCAACATCTATCGCCACCCATACACGTCAGCGGACTGAGCTAGCCGCATTTGTAAACCGTAGGTCGTGAGCGCCGCTCGAGCTCTGCGGCGCTCAGATGGGGGTGTAACTGCAGATGTCTGGCCATGCCGCTATGCGAAACATCCCACAGCTATTCCGTATGAATGGGCACAGCAGCCAAGGCTGCCACTGCGCCAGATCGTCGCAGATCGCCGTGTTGGGAGTCGCCACTAGCTTCCGATGGGCAGAATATCCTGGAGGTCACGGGCCGAGCGCTCGGACTCAGCGTTGTCACCAGCGTCGTCAAGGTCGCCGGGCAGCTGAAGGGGCACGCAGCGCCTATGCACACTGAGAGATCGCGGCGGCGCAGGGGGAGCCTGAGCGCGGCGTTGACAGGCGTCTCCCCACGGGGCATACTGGCGGGCGAGGGAGCAGGCAGGGCGCAGGGAAGCGCATGCTGGCGGAGAGGTGGCTCCTCATGCCAGAGGAACGCAAGCTCGTCACGATCCTGTTCACCGATGTCACTGGCTCGACCGCGCTGGGCGAGGGGCTGGACCCCGAGGACCTGCGCGCGCTGATGGGCCGCTACTACGCCCACGCGCGGCACATCGTGGACGAGCACGGCGGGACGCTGGAGAAGTTCATCGGCGACGCGGTGATGGCGGTCTTCGGGCTGCCCCAGGCGCACTCCAACGACGCTGAGCGCGCGCTGGCCGCCGCCCTGGCGCTGCAGGAGGCCGTCACAAATGATGCAGTGATCGCCGGGCGACTGACCTTGCGGCTGGGGGTCAACACCGGGCCTGTGGTGGCGACGACGGCGGGCGAGGATGTGATCCGTGGCGACTTCCTGGTCACGGGGGACGCGGTCAACGTGGCGGCGCGGCTGGAACAGAGCGCCCACTCCGGCGAGATCCTGGTGAGCGCGCGCACCGCGGCGGCGACCGAAGCGAGCTTCGTCTTCGGCCCAGCGCGCCAGATCAGCGTCAAGGGCAAGCGCCAGCCACTGGGCGTCTACCCGCTAAGCGCGGCGCGATCCAGCCGCCAGCCGCGCCGGCCCGCGCTGGTGGGGCGCGGCGACGACCTGGCGCAGCTGGACCTCTTGCGGGGCCGGACGCAGCGCGAGCGGCGGCCGCAACTGGTCTCGCTCGTCGCGCCTGCCGGGACCGGCAAGACGCGCTTGCTGGAAGAGTTCCTGGCTCGGCTGGATACGGGGGATGGCTGGCGGGTAGCGTCAGCGCGCTGCCTGCCGTATGGCCAGTCGTTGACCTACTGGCCACTGCGCGGGCTGCTCGAGGAGCTGCTTGCCGCGCCGGTCAGCCATGATGCGGTCGCGGACGTGTACGGCTCCAGTGGCTACGTACCCGAGGATGCGCGGCGGCTGGCCGGGGTCGCATTGACCGCGCTGGGCGTCGAGTCTACTGGGCAGCAGGTCGAGCGCGAGGCGCTCTTCACCGCCTGGCGGCTCTTAATCGAGGCGCTGGCGAAGAGCGCGCCACGGATCATCGTCTTCGAGGACCTGCACTGGGCCAGCGAGAGCTTGCTCGACCTGGTGGAGAGCGTCATGCAGCCCAGAACCGAAGCGGCGCTCCTGATCATCGCCACCAGCCGGCCAGAGCTGCTGGACCAGCGACCCGCCTGGGGTGGTGGCGGCAGACATCGCTTTACCGCGCTGGTCCTGGAGCCGTTGAGCGCGCGCGAGACGCAAGCGCTGGTGGGCGCAGTCGCGGAAGGCGTGTCAGAGGATATGCGGGCGAAGATCGCCGAGCGCTCGGGGGGCAACCCGTTCTTCGCCCTCGAGCTGGCGCGCGGGCTGGCAGGAGAGGATGGAACCACAGAGAACCTGCCCGACACGGTGCAGGAGGCGCTGCAGGAGCGGCTGGACGCGCTGACGCCGCGCGAGCGGGCGGTGCTCCAGGCGGCGGCGGTCGCCGGCCGCTCCTTCCGCCCCGCTACGCTGGCGGCGGCGCTGGCCGGCGACCCCTTGGATATGGCGCCATCGGCTGAGTCGGCTGAGGTCGAGCCGGCGCTAGAGGGGCTGCTGGCGCGCGATCTGATCATGCCAGCCGACGCAGGGACGTATGCCTTCCGCCACATCCTGGTCCGCGAGGTGGCCTACAACGGGCTCTCGCGTGGAGAGCGCATCCGGCTGCATCTCGCCGTCGCGCGCTGGCTGGAGGCATTCGCTGCGGACCGCATGGACGAGTTTGTCGAGCTGCTCGCCTACCACTACGCCGAGGCGGCGCAACTGGCGCGCCAGGCGGCCGTCCTGCTGGAGCCGCCAGTAGACGTGGCGCAAGCCGTGCGCTACCTGGAGCGGGCGGCGGCGCTGGCGTCGCAGGCGGGGGCGTATGCGGAGGCCAAAGGGCGCCTGGAGCGGGCGATCGAGCTGGCGCCGGAGGCTGAGCGGCGTCGGCTGTATGAGGCGCTGGGCGACCAGATTGGGGTCAACGATGCCGTCTTTCCCGCCTACGGTCGGGCGTTCGAGCTGTGGCGGGCGGAGGCTTCTCCTGATCCGCTGGTGGGCGCGCGGCTGGCGCGCAAGCGGTACTGGGCGATCGCCAGCGGCACCTCCGCCAATCAGGAGCTCACCCGCGAGCAGATGCTGGAGATGCGCGCGGAGATGCGCCGGCTGTCGGAGAAAGCGGGCGATGAAGACGAGTGGTGGCGGATGCGTGTCGCTGAGTTGAACTTGTTCTGGTGGTCAGGTGAGCTGGCGCGCGACGAGGCGCTTGCGGACCTGGAGCAGGCGCTGGCGGCAGCGGGGTACTTCGAGGCGCGGGGCGACTGGGTGGCCTTCCACCGCGCGCTCGATCTGTATGCGGTGCGCGCCCTGACAATCGGCGCCTGGGACGAGGCGGAAGCCGCCGCGCGCCGCCGGCTCAACGCCCCCACCGGGGGCGTTGGCGACCGGGGCGACGCGCTGACCTCGCTGGCCTGGGCGCAGCTGGCGCGTGGTGTGTACGGCGAGGCGCTGGCGACGGTACAGGCGGCGGTGGCGGGACGGCGGCCCGGCGAGCCCGTCTGGCCGTACGGCTTTGCGCTCAGCTGGGCCGCCTATGCCGCGGAGTTCTCGGGCGCCTGGGAAGAGCTCGAGACGCTGTTTGCCTGGCAGGAGGAGGGGTGGGGCGAGCTGGGACGTGGGGAGGGCTTGATCAATCACATGCTTTCGTATTATTCGGCCCTGCAGGTGGCGCTGGCGCGGGAGGACCGCGCCGCCGCCGACCAGGCGATCGCGAGCTTGCGCCTCCTCTGGCCGAAAGATGCGCACTGGGGTAATCCGCGTCGGCTGAACGCCTGGCTCGACGCGAGCCTGCGCGACGATCCGGCGCCACTGCTAGCGCTGCTGGCGTCGCTGTCGGAAACAGAGCTGGAGTCTATGTGGATAGACCCCTTCGGACGCGAAATCCTCTTCCTCGGCGAGCGTGGCCAGGCGCTGCCGGCGTCCTTCATCACTCTTTACGACGCGACGCCACCGGAGCGGTGGTGGGACGCTCACCGCCGTTGCATGGCGATCGCTCGTGCGCTGGCCGACGGCGAGAATGCGGCGCTGGCGGCGGCGATCGACGACGCGGAGGCGCACGGGCTCATCCCGCACGCCGCCCGTATGCGCATTGTCCTCGCCCAGCGGACGGGCGACCGCACGCAACTGGAGCGCGCCCGGCCTGTCCTGGAGCGGCTGGGTGACCGGCTCTTCCTGCGCAAGCTGGCGGAGGCGCAGCGCGCGCTCACGTGATGCGTGATCCGCTCGGGTGGATGAGCAGCGTTACGCGCTATCGCCAGCCGACATGCAAGAAAGCAGCGATGCTATCTTCTTGCCAGCTGATTCGCTGTTTTGGCATATAGGGCCCACCTCACTGATGACAATTCTGCCGACAGTGCCCAGATGGAACGTGTGTAAACACAAAGGCGCGTGATGGCAGAGTGGGGAATTGATGGGGCAGCGGAGGGATACTGAGGGATCGAGAAGCGCCCAGACGCGAATTTTCAAACCGTAGGTAGCAGCGATTTTGAGCCGCCTCGACACCAGGTCTGACACCAACGCCAACGAGTGAGCGCGGATAACGGCGAATTGAGGCGGAGGATGAGCGCGGAATTCTCCGGCGAAACGGCGGCCTGGCCAAGAGCCAGGGCACACTGGAAAGCCAGTAGGATAACGGGCGAAACACCGACCGAACAGTGATACGATAGGAATGTAACTTACTGAGCCCAGTGTCATGGCCTAAATCACGCGGGCGTTGACAGCCATGGATACGAAGGCGATCACTCACGCGCAGGACGTGGTAGGCTGGCCTCCAGAGAGGTACCTGCGAACAGGAGATCAGCCCATGGTTGCGGTCACGGTCGCCTGGTATACGGGGCTGAGAGCAGGGGTCTGGAGCGTCCGTGCAGGCGCGTGGGCAATAAACGATCGCCTCCTGCCATCGCCAATCGTCCATACCGGCAGAACCGAGTCGCCAGGCACTCGCCTCAGCGGCAGCGAACCGCTCGCTGCGCCATGCGGCGGCGCTGGGGAGAAGTGAGATGGTCAGCGTGATCGACACCTCTGCTGCTATCATCATCCACCGGCCGATCGGCGAGGTGTTTCGTTTTGCGGCCGACCTCGCCAACATTGCGCTGTGGGTCAGGGGAGCGCAGATCAGACTCCTCTCCACTGGCCCATTTGGCGACGGGACGCGGTTTGAAGAGACCCTGATGCGCTTTGGCCGCGCCGTTACCACGGTCGTGGAAGTCAAGAACTACCACATCAATGACGGGTTTGATTTCCAGACGATCAAAGCGCCGTTTCCTCTCCTTTCTTCGCTCGGCAGCCAGCGCTTCGCCGCCACAGCGGACGGCACACAGGTGACGCTTGCACATGGCGTGCGACTCGTGCCGTGGCTTCGCCCGCTTGAACCACTCCTGCAGCGACTATCGCAAGCACAAAGCCAACGCGTCGTCCAGGCGATGAAGACGATCGTCGAAGACTGAACGTGCTCAGGCGTATCTCGAGGCCGCGACGGAAGCCAGGTGCGTTGATGCAGCGCGGTGAAGGAGGTGGGGTCGAGGCGCTGCGCAACTGTCGGCGCCCCGGCGGCCCCGCCAAGGTCACGGCGGAGCAACAATACCTGACCCCTCCATCTGACCCCTCAACCCGCACCATCCAGCGACAGCAGGCAGCATAGAACGAAATAAAAAAGCAGGCGCCCCCGGAACGGAGACACCTGCTGATGCCAAACGGACGCTCACGACAGCAACCTGAAGGGACTTCTAAGCCCTAGGTCGTTGGTTCAAATCCAACCGCCGTCACCATCAACCGGCTCCCAACGCATCTGCGGGGAGCCGGTTCTTGTTTGGGCGCGGGCGAGATGCGGCGGGCGGGGTGGGCGCATACATGCCTGGATTTCAACAGGGCGTTAGCCGCCCGTCCCGTGCGCCCGCCTTTCAAGGTCGCGCCGGTCTGCCTCAGGCCGGGACCAGCGCCAGGACGCGCAACGGGCTGCCGGAGCCGCCGACGATCTTGAGCGGCGCGGCGATGACCACCGCGCCAGTCGGCGGTAGCTGGTCGAGGTTGATCAGGCTGGTAATGCCGAACTTGCCGGAGCCGTGCATTGTCGCGTGGTTCGGGAACGGCGGGTCAAAGGTCCCCGCCTGCCCAGCATCGGTGCCTACCGTCTCCACGCCAACGCCCAGCACGTCACGCTCGCGCGCCAGAAACTCCGAGCAGGCCTTGGCGAAGCCCGGTGAGTGCGCGCCGTCGGCGCCAGCGTTGAGAAAGTCCTCGCGGCTTGCCCGCGCGCTCCATCCAGTGCGCAGCAGGACCCACGCGCCCGCCGGGATGCGCTCGTGCTCGGCCTCCCACTGCTGGACGCGCTCCGGTGTCAGCAGGAAGTCGGGGTTCGCCGCCACGTCAGCCGTGACATCAATCACGCAAGCCGGGCCAACGAACTTGCCGGGCGGGATGGTGTCTGTGGTGTTGTTGGGCAGGTCTTTGCCCGTCACCCAGTGGACCGGCGCGTCGAAGTGTGTGCCGGTATGCTCGCCCAGATGCAGGATGTTCCAGTACCAGGCCGGCCCACTCTCGTTGTAGCGCGAGATTTCAGTGACGCTCAGCCCGGGCGAGCCCGCGAAGACCGGCGGCAGGTCAATTACCGGCGTCTCCGGCCCCAACGGCGTCGTCAGGTCCACGACGCGAACCCGTCCCGAGACCAGCTCCTCCACGAGTTGCGCCAACACACTCCGCTGTCCGTCCGCCATGCTCGCCTCCTTTGCTCTCCTGTATTCCAGGCCACGAAGGTGGCCATCGCGGCGGCCACGCCCCTAGACGCGGGTTCGCCCGCCCGTGACACTCGCCCGCGCGCTTACTCCTCCCGCCGCAGCGCGTCCAGCGCGCGCTTGAACTGGAAGCGGTTCTCCAGCAGCGGCAGGTCCATATGGAACGATTTCGGCCCGACCGCCGCGACCTTGGCGACGATGGTGGTCAGGGATTCGGCCGCCAGCGCCGCGGCGACAGCCTCCTTCAGGCGCTCAGGCGTGTTCGCCTCCTCGACTCGCGGGACACCGCACGCCCGCGCCACGCCCGCCAGATTGGTCCCGGTGGAGGTTGCGGTGGGGAAGCCGCCGACCGAGAGCAGGCTCTCGTTGTCGAAGACGATGTGCAGCAGATTGGAGGGGCGATAACGCGCCATTGTCGAGAGCGTTCCCAGGTTCATCAGCAGCGAGCCGTCGCCGTCAATCACGACGACCTGGTGGCGCGGCATGGCCAGCGCGACGCCCAGCCCCATCGAGGAAGCGAGCCCCATCGCGTGCTCCAGGTAGAAGAAGGTGGGCTTGTGGCCGAGATTGTAAAGCTCGACGGCGACCGCGCCCATGATCGTCACCACGATTTTGTCCTGCAGCTCGGGATAGATCGCCTCCAGGGCGTCGGCGCGCAGCATGGGTGTGTTCGCTGATTTGGCTGGCATCGCTCACTCCTCCCACATCAGCTCGCGCGTGAGCAGCACGGCGACCGGGGTGAGCGCGGCGTGCGCCAGGGTCTGCGCATCCCGAATGCGCCGCTGGGCGTCGCGCGGGTCGGTCAGCGCATAGGTGGGGATATTCAGCGCGCGCAGGATCGGCTCGGTCGCCATCCCGCCCTGCGTCTGCCAGGGGTCATGCTCGCCCATGTGGCCGCGGTAACTGATGAGCATCAGCAGCGGAATCTTGTAGAGCAGGGCCAGTGAGACGATGGGGTTGATGGCCGCCAGGAAGCCGTGGTTCTGCATCAGCAGGGCAGAGTGGACGCCCGCCAGATGCGCGCCGGCCGAGATGCCGACGCCTTCCTCTTCCTTGGCCAGGCGTACCAGCGTGACCTCTGGATCGTCCTCAGCCATGCGGATCAGGTGGACGAGCCATGTCTCGGGCAGCGCCGACATAATCTTGACATCGCACGCCTTGAGCGCATCGAAGACTACCTGAGAGTTGGCGACTGACACAGGCATATGCCGCTCCCTCGCTAGCAAACCTGCGACCTGCTCGGTCGTCAGCAGTGTAGCATACCTAGGTTGCGAGGCGGCCTCACCCCCTGGCCCCCTCTCCCTGCGGGGCGAGGGGGGGGATACGTGGCGGGGTAGAAACTGGCGGTCTGGCTGGGGCGAGGGGGATATGTGGCGGGGTAGAATCGGGAAGTAACGAGAGTTTGTCACGCGGGGTTATCACAGAGAGATGAGGCGGCGCAATGGCGTTTTCCTGGCCTGAATTCATCATCCTGTTTGTCGCGGCGCTGATTGGCGTCGCCTGCATCATCCCCTATTCACTGGAACTGAGCCGCGAGGCGGTCGCCAAGGCGATAGAGCGTCTGCGCCGGCCGCTGTGGGTCGTGCTGCTACTCCAGAGTGTGCAGAACGCTGTGCTGTTCGGGCTGGCGACGGGCCTCGGGCTGCTCGTCGCCCATCAGATCGGGCTGGGCGCGCCGCTGCTGGAGGGACTGCTGGCGGGCCGGGATGTAAGCGCGCCGGCGCTGGCGATGCTCGCTCCGGCGCTGATCCTCGGCGTCGGCTCGTCTGTCCTGATGCTCGTTCTGGAGATCACCATTTTCTGGCCGCGGCTGCCGTCGAAGATGCGCGACGAGTTTCCGATTCCGGCGCTGTGGAAGCGCCTGCTGGCGGGTTTCTACGGCGGCATTGACGAGGAAATCCTGCTGCGCCTGTTCATGCTCTCGCTGCTGGCGTGGCTGCTCGGCTTCCTCTGGCATATGCCGGACGGCCACCCAGCGCCAGGAGCCTTCTGGGTCGCCAACATCCTCGCCGCGGTCCTCTTCGGCCTGGGCCACCTGCCAGCCACCGCCGCGCTGGTCAAGCTGACGCCGCTGCTGGTCGTCCGCGCCATCCTGCTCAACGGCGTGGTCGGCGTCGCCACCGGCTATCTCTACATCCAATATGGCCTCGAAGCCGCCATACTGGCGCACTTCGCCGCCGACCTCGTCATCCACGGCATTGGCGACGCGATCGCCATCCGCGTGCGCGCGGCGTCGGCGCGAGGATGAGGCCGCTCACCCGCCTGCCATCGTGTCATGTACCAGCCGCTGGAAGTGGCGCAGCGCGCTTTCCTGGCACATCATCAGCCGGCCCTGGTCGTAATAGCCGGTACCCAGGCCGCGCTGGACCGACTCGCACAGCGTCACGTCCTCGACCTGCACCTGCTCGATGAAGCGGATGAAGTCGGCCTCCTCCTGCGCGCTGACCGCGTCCACGAAGAGATAGTCCTTGACGACGAGCGTGCGGTCTACCGCCGCCGGGATGAAATGGTTGATCGAGACATTGCCATGGCCGGGGTAGACGTTGAGCGTGAAGGTGGGCCAGAGCCAGGCGTAAAAGCCTGCCTTGACCTCGCCCTCGACCGCGTACAGGCCAGGGCTGGCGGTCGCCTGCGCCGACGGCTTCATCGCGCCCACCTGGACGGAGAACCAGTCATACTCGACGGTCGTGTATTCGTTGGTGTCAATCAGGCTGGTGAAGCCCTTGTGGGCGACGGGGCAGTGGTAGCACTCCAGGTAGTTGTCCACCACTACCTTCCAGTTGGCGGCGATATCGTAGCTCCGGCTAGCCCGGCGGCGCATCGCCGCCAGCGGCGCGCCCGCCTCCGCCGCCAGCTGTGGCAGCGCGCCCAGCGTCTCCGCCAGCGGCGCGGCCCGGGGATCGAGGTTGACGAAGAGTAGCGGCCCCCACGTCTCAACGGGAACGGAGAAGAGCGGGTAGGCGGCGGGATCGAAGTCCGGCTCATCCCTGGCGCCCGGCGCGGCGCGCAGCGTCCCATCCAGGTTATATGTCCAGGCATGGTAGGCGCACTGGAGCGTCTTCACTCGCCCGCTCTCCGGCTGCCCGGCCTGAACCAGCTCCGAGCCGCGGTGGCGGCAGACATTGACGAAGGCATGCAGCGCGCCGTCCTGATCGCGGGTGATGACCAGCGGCGTATCACCCACTCGCGCGCTGAGATAGCTCCCACCCTCGGGGAGCTGGTCGTCATAGCCAACGAATTGCCAGCTATGGCGGAAGATGCGCGCGCGCTCGGCCCGGAAACGCGCCGGATCGGTGTACCACTCGGCTGGCAACGTCTCGCCGCGCCGCAGCGACGCGTCCAGCGTCTCGCTCGCCGCCGGTCTGGGTTGCGCCTTCGTCATCGCCGTCTCCTTCTTCAGTTTCCCGCCGGCCCTTCAAGACCGCGACCGTCCCACGCCTGCTAGCGTACCATGACGCGCGCGGCGCAGACACAGGGATGGCCGCAGGCGGGGCAGACATAACCGTGTGCGACGCTGTCCTGGCGCCAGAAACGCTCCAGCCGTAGCGCCGTCCGGAATCCAGCGGCCGTCAGTTGCCCGCGGAGCAGGCAGCCGTCGCGCTCGCTCTCCCAGGCCAGCGCGTAATAGCGCTCAGCGCCGTGCGCCGCGAGGTCGCCCAGTCCGCGCTGGATGAGCGCGCGCGCCACTCCGCGCCCACGGTACGCGGGCGCCACAGCGATGGACTTGATCAAGCCTGTCCGCCCTGGCTCCAGTGTGGCGATCGCCGCCTGGCCCAGCGCCCGACCGTAGCTGTCCATGAAGGAATCGCGCAGCGACTCGGCCGTCACCACCTCGACTGTCAGCGCGCCCACGACCGCGCCCGTCGCGTCATCCAGGGCCGCCAGCGCCGCGCGGAATGGCCGATCCTCGCGCGGCGCCGCGTACCAGGTGAAGCGCTCATCGGAGATGAAGCCGTGGCCCAGCGCCGCGCGCAGCGCCGCCAGCGCCTGCGCCGACCTCGCTGGGGAGTCGCCGGCGGGCGCGATGGAGATACCTGGAGAGAACATGCGTCGCGCTCCTGAACTCGCGCGTGCTGCGGCGAAGCGGTTGTCGCCGCCGCGATACTTACATCTCTCTGACAACCGTTCGTTGGACTGGCGTTTCTATGTTATACATGAGGCGGCCCCTCGCGCGCGAATCCGCCTCACTCCTATCCCAACGCGCAGTTTTCGGACAGGCTGGAGCCCCAGCGGAATGTTCCGCTGGGGCTCCGTTTGTTCGGCGGCGATGGTAGACGCGGCGCGCCCTACGCGCTAATACGAACAGGCTGCCGGAGCCTTCGTCAGGTACGGCGTATAGATAACGCCATCGCTGACCGCGTCTCCGGTCCCGGTCGGGTTCGTAGAGGTGTTATAGGGTCCGCTGGCTGCGCCCCACCAGTTATTGGCGGCCATGAGCGTCGCGCCGGAAGCGACCGTCACGCCAGCGGCGCTATTGCCGGCGATGCAGTTCTGCCGCGCGCTCACCTGCGCCCCGGCTGGCAGCGCATCGGAGCGCAGGCCGGCCACGAAGCCGGTGATCAGGTTGGCGTTGACGCTGACGGCGGCCGAACTGGAAGGATTGGTGAACAGGACCCCGGCAGGCGGAGGAGCCGCGCCCGCGCCGCGCAGCGCGTTCTGGCTGATGACGTTGTTGGCGCCGATCGAGCCGTTCAGCCGCACCGCGTAGCCATGCCCCGTGTCGCTGCTCAGATTGAACGTGTTATGCCGGATGGTGACCCCGGAAATCGTCGAGGTCACGGCGCCGTTGCTCGTGCCGAAGCCGTGCAGGTAGATATCGGCGTCATCCGGTGTTGAGGACTGCGACGCCGCGACGCCCAGGTTATTGAAGGTGTTGGCGGTGATGTTGACGTCGGTGTAGGCGCCGACCAGCCCGCAGCAGTAACCCGCGTCCACCCCTACGCCCATCCCGGCGTAACGCTCGAAGGTGTTGCCAGAAACAGTCTGCGCAGACGAGATGACCGCGCCGCTATCGCCGAGGAAGAGCAGGCCTTCCGCCCAATACGCCAGCGTCGGCGGCGTCGTGGAGAGGTCATACAGCGCGTGCAGGTTGACATCATTGTTGCTGAAGCTGACCGGGCCGGGGTTGCCCTCGACCAGCGCCGCGCGGAAGACGCCTCGGAACGCGTTGCGATTGATCTGGGTCGCCGCGGCGGAGCCATATACGTAGATCGCGTCGGTCTGGTCAGCCAGCAGTTGCGGGTCCAGTGTCGTATCACCATAGAACAGGTTGTCGTGAATGCTGACCGTGTCGCCAGCCCGCGTGTCATTGACGGTGAGCAGGATGCCGTCGTCGTTCGAGTCGTTGACAATCGCGCCCTCGACGGTGAAACCCACTACGCTGATATCGCCAGCCACGCTGGGCGTCGTGATCACGATCACGCCCGCGGTGGCGGTTCCCTGATTGGCGGGCGCGTCGTTGATGATCGAGACGCCCGCGCCCGCGCCAACCACGGTGACGGGCTTGCTGATGCGAATCACGGTATCAGGCGTCGTCGCGCCCGGCTCATTCGGGCCATACGTTCCCGCGAGCGCGCGCACAGTATCGCCCGGCGCCGCCGCGGCCAGCGCGTCGTTGATGCTCCTGTAGGCGCAGGTCGAGCAGACCGTCAGCGTCGCCGCGCTCGCCCGGCGCACGACCAGCGCGCTGCCAGCCGCCAGCGCCGCAAGCAAGCTTACGCCGAGCAGCGCCCGCCCCCAGCGCGATCTGAACACCCGTAGCCATCCGCTCCGGACGCGCGAAGCGCCCGCTCCATCTCCGCTGTGATCCATGCCTGTCCCTTCCCCATCATCTTCCCCATGTCTGGCCCAATCATTCACTACGCTGTGAAGCGCGCCAAATGCGCGGCGCAATCGAAAGACGCTCATCGAGGACGTAGGTGGAGTCGCGCGCCGCGTGGCGCGCCAGTGATGTGGACAGCGCGTGGACGTGGTAGGGTTGAGGCGTC
This sequence comes from Ktedonobacterales bacterium, assembly GCA_036391685.1. Taxonomy (GTDB): domain Bacteria; phylum Chloroflexota; class Ktedonobacteria; order Ktedonobacterales; family JADMIN01; genus JAKAIY01. The sequence continues at coordinate 48,029 of DASVZK010000067.1, read as the reverse complement.
GGGCAGCCGCATCCCCTACCCACCTGCCGCGCGTCCCTGCCGGTATCTGTCACACTGTGACTAGTATACCTGACGGACCGCTTGCCTGCAGGTAACAGTCCAGTCACGCGTCCGGCGCTAGCGCGCGAGCAGCGCAGGGATGAGGACCGCGGCGTCGGGCGAGCCCCAGCCGGTGCTGTAATCCCAGCCGGACGTCGCCAGGTAGTAGAGGTTGCCGCCACCGCTGATATCGTGGAAGGCGGCCGGGCCGCCGGAGTCGCTGGCCGCGCCGATCGCGTAGAGCGCGGGATTGAGGAAACCCAGCTTGCGATTGCCCTGCTGGTTGGCCAGCGCGATGAGGCCCGCCCAGAACGGCGCGGCGGCGCTGGTGCCGCCCACCACTGTCCAGCAGTCGCTGCCCGAACAGCTATTGTCAGTGTAATAGATGCGGTAGCCGGTCAGCGGGTCGGCGTCCGCCGCCACGTCGGGCGTTTGGCGCATGCCATCGCTATAGGTGTTATCCACGCCGGGCCCGCTCTGCCAGGATGGCTGCTGGAAGAAGACGCTCAGCCCGCCGCCGCCGCCCGCGGACTCCAGCGGGCCTTCCCAGCCGTCTTCGCGCCCGTAGCCGCCGCTCGCCGCCGGGAAGAGCGCCGTGCCGCCGACCGAGGTCACATACGGGCTGGAGCCAGGCAGGTCTACCGAGAGGTGGTTGTCCTGGCAGCCGTAGGCCCCAGCGTCGCCGCTGGCCACCAGCGTAGACATGCCCTGCGCGACCGCGCGCTGGAAGGTCGTGTTGATCGCGTCTATGAACCCGGAGTCGGCGCTGGTCAATCCCGCCTCGCACGCGCCCAGGCTGACGCTGGCGATCTGCGCGCGGTTGTCGCTGACGATCCGGTCGAACATCTGCGCCAAACTGCGAAAGTCCGCTTTCGACTCATAGACCAGAATCTGCGCCTTGGGCGCGATGGCGTTCAAGATCTCGATGTCGAGGGCGGGCTCTGGACTGACGCTGGCCGGCTGGGCGCCCACGACGATCACCTGCGGGTCGGGCGGGCTGAGAGCGAAGGCGGCGTCATAGAGCGCGACATCGGCCTGGCTGTAGCGGTCAATCTCGGCGACGGCGATGGTCTGGCCCGCGCCGTTCAGCCCCTTCTGGGTCAGCGGCGCCACGTCGTAGACCTGGCGGAGCGCCGAGGGGTCCAGCCCGCCGCCGCTGACCGCCACCCCACGCGCCAGCCGCGCGACCGCTGACGCCGCCGGATGGAATGCGGGCCGCGTATCCAGGCCGATGACGCCGGACACCACGCCCGCGAGCGCGGCAGGCAGCCGCGGCGCGCCGTCGGGCGCCATGTAGTGGGTCCCATTCGCCGCGCGCTCGTCATAGAGTCGCACGCCGAAAGCGGTCTCGGCGCTGGCTGCCGTCCCCGTCGCCTGGAGCAGGTCGGAGCCGGGAGCGGCGGGCGTGACGGTGAAGCCCAGCGCCCGCAAGGCCACCACGGCACGCGCCTCTAGCGCTGCGTCCGGCCCGTACATGGCCTCATATTGCGAGGACGTCAGGTAGTGGTGATAGCGCGGCGAGCGCGGGTCAGCGATCTCCGCCAGCAGCGCCATCAACTCGCCCGGCGCGCGGCGGGCGAGAGGAAAGGAGAGCGCCACTGCCTGCGCCGGGTCGACCGGCCCCAGCCGGATGGCGGCCGCGCTGGCGCGCGGGGCGGCCGCTGGGACGGAGACGGCGTGGCGCGTGGCGGTTGTGGTGGGGGCGCAGGCGGACAGCGCGGCGAGCGCCGTCGCGACGAGCGCGGCGACCAGCGGCGCCAGCGACGCGCGCATCCGGCGCGAAGCGCGAGATGTCTCGATTAGCATGTCACTCTCGCTCCTCGCTCACTGCCAGACGACGCTATTCACCAGGCGGTCGTACTCCTGGTTCGGTACGATGCTCGGGTCAGGGCTATTCGGGTCGAGCGGGCTGAGCGCGGCGAAGACTATGCCCGTCGTCCCGCGCACGCTGGCCATGAAGTCCAGGTAGACCGGCTGGTCGGGCGCGTTGCCCTGCGAGACGGTCGCGGCGTAAGCCTCGCCGCTGCCCGCCACATAGCCAATCTCGGCGCCGTTGATCGGCCCTTCATCCTGCGCGCCGTTGAACTGGCCGCTATTGAGATTGGTCTGGGCGACCTGCGAGAGCAGATGCTGGCTCGTCTCGCCCGGCTGGACCGCGAGGCTCTCCAGCAGCACGCTGACGGCTCCAAACTGCGTTTGCGCCACCAGCGTCACGCTCTTGGCGTCGGAGGAGTCCACCGACCACGGCGAGTAGTAGGTAAACTGGAAGCCGCGGAGAGTGACGGTATGCGGTGTGGAGGCCAGGCGGCTTGGCGGTGGGCAGTTGGCCGGGCAGGGCGTTGGCGTGTTCTCCGCGACGGGGATAGGAGCCGCACAGGCCAGCAGCGCCGCCAGCAGCGCCAGCGCGGCGAGACCAAGCCCCACGCGCGGCGCGCGTCCCAGTGGGAGGCGGATCATTGCGGGCCTCCTTCCGCCGCGCGGGCGGCGCGACGGGCCGCACGCTTCGACCCGGCCCGCAACGCCACGCCGCAGTGTGAACAAAAGGCGAGGTCGGGCGTGAGCCGGCCGCAAGTATGGCACACCACCATGCGGGCGCTGGCGTCGCCTTCCTCCGCGCCTTTCTCCAGCAGCCCCAGGTGCAGGCTGACCCGCGCCGCCAATAGCAGCGCGCCAGCCGCTAGCAAGTTCCAGAGGAAGGACGTCACGGTCCCGGGGAAGAGATCGGTCAACAGCGCGGGCGCGAGAACTCCCACCGCCGCGATGAGCAGCGCGCCGCCCGGCGAGGTCAACAGGCTGCGCGGACGCTGGCGCACCCGCGGGTCCCGCGCCAGCCAGAGCGCGCCACAGACCATGCCGGCGGCGCAGGCGTAGATGATCGGCGTGAGCAGGGCCACCCGCACGGCGGGCAGCGCCCAGTCGAATGCGCTGCCGCCGCGCTGCAGCGGGCCGGTGATGATCTGCCAGGAGTAGACGACGCTCTGCGCCGCCGCGAAGCCTAGTCCTGACGCCACGCCGAAGACCATGCCATCGAGAATGTCATCGAAACGCGCGCGCAGGCGTGGGATAAGGTAGAGGGCAAGCGGCCCAGCCAGGCTCAGCGCCAGCCCCAGCAGCGGCAGCGCCAGCGCGTTTATCAGCAGGTAGCTAACGGATGGCCCGTTGGCGTGGATGCTCAGCGGCCGGTTCGCGACGAGCGTGCGGTAGAAAGCCAGAATCAGCGCCGCGCCCAGGATCGCCCCGGCGATGAACGTTCCCGCCAGCACCGTGACCGGCTCGTCTTCATAGACCTCGACATCATAAAAGTAGATCAGGTAGAGGACGGGCAGCAGCGCGGCGGAGAGGACCAGCGCGATGGGCGCGTAGCGTCCAGCGGCGATGCCCAACGCCAGCGCCACGCCACCCGCGATCAGCCAGCGCGCCAGGTTGAGGCGGTGCGGCGGCAAGTGTGGGAAGAGTGTCGAGACGATAGCGGGCGCGAAGACATGCTCGCCCGGATTGGCGGCGTAGGCGTGCGACCGGCGGACCTCGCGCGGCGCGACCTCCTGCCCCGCGCTCCGCGGAAGCCGCGCGCCGCAGTAGCCGCAGAATCCACCTGGAGGAGCCTCGCGCCCACAGTTTGGACACCGCATGCGCCCACGTCTCCTTCACTGCTGACGCCCGCTCGCGCCCCGCTGCGCGTCCCCGCCGGTAGGCGCATGATACGCGCGCCGCATTCGGACAGTCAACCGCCGTTGCCTCATATCGCGCCACATAACGAAGCGCGCCCACCTGGCGTTAACGTCAGGGATGCGGCGCCTCAGACGTCCTCATGCGGGACAGGCGGCGCTGGTGTGGGAGGCGGCATATGACCAGTGAGTTGCAGTACCCATTCACCCCGGAGCAGATTCAAGGGCAATCGTACGGCAACCTGACCGCGTTCATGCTTGGCGGTATCGCCTACGCGAAGGCCCAGGGACAGGATGGCGGCGCCTTCGCGCGGTTCATGGGCCAGAAGTTCAGTCCTGGCTGGGCGGAGATCTCCAGCCCGCGCGAGGCCGCGACGGCCGCCGCGCTCAACTGCGCGTCAGCAGGCATGTCTATCGTCTCAGTTGTTGGCGATGAGACGAGCGGTGAGGCGGTGACCAGCGACTGGCCAACTGCGGACTTCCTGACCTTGCTCGGCCTCACCCAGGAGGATGCCGATCACACATGGGAAGCATTCGGGCCGATCTCGCAGTCGCTCGGGTACACCTATAGCTGGCGGCGCGACGGTGGGCAATTGCGCTTCACCTTCACGAAATAGCGCGCCGCGCGCCGGATGGACTTACGCCGGCGCCACGGTCACGGGCAGCGCCTTGACGCCGTAGACGATCGAAGAGTCCATCCAGCGCAGCGGCGCGCCCGGGACGCGGCGCACGGCCTGGTAGCGCGCGGTAAGCGCTTCGAGCGCCAGCCGCGCCTCCAGGCGGGCGAGCGGCGCGCCGAGACAGAAGTGGATGCCGTGACCGAAGGCGATATGGCGGTTCGGCGTCCGCGTGATGTCGAAGACGTCGGGATTGGGGAACTGCGCCTCGTCGCGGTTGGCCGAGCCGATCCAGGCGACGACCGGCTGCCCGGCGTAGGTCGTCACGCCGCCGATCGCGGTGGCGCCGGTGGCCGCGCGGTACATCATTTGGACGGGCGAGCGGTAGCGCAGGACCTCCTCGACCGCGCTGGGGATCAGTTCAGGCTGGGCGCGCAGCCGCTCATAGCTCTCTGGCGCCTCATCGAAACAGAGAATGGCGTTGCCGAGCAGATTGGTGGTCGTCTCGTTGCCCGCCACCAGCAGCAGCACGCAGAAGCCAATCAACTCGATCCCGCTCAGCCGCTGGCCATCGATCTCGGCGGCGATCAGGTGGCTGATGAGATCATCACGCGGCTCCGCCCGCCGCGCGGCGATCAACCGCCCGAAGTAGTCCGCCATCTCGCGCTGCGCCTGCATGAAGGACATCTGCGTATCGGAGACGATGGCGTCCGACCAGCGGCGGAACCGCGCGCGCTCAGATGGCGGAATGCCCAGCATCTCAGCGATGACGATCACCGGCAGCGGATAGGCGAAGTCCTCGATGAAGTCCATCGTCCCGGCGGCGCCAGCCTGATCGAGCAAGTCGACGATGATCGTGCTGATGCGCGGCGCAAGCTGGTTCACGGCGCGCGGGGTGAAGGCCTGGGTGACGAGGTTGCGCAGCTGGCGGTGGCGCGGCGGATCGGAGCTAATGATGCTAGCGCCCAGCGCGGACTCGCCAGGTCCACCGCCGTTGCGCGCCGAGGAAAACGCCGCATAATCCGAGAGCGTCCGCTGCGCGTCGTCATAGCTGAAGACGTAGAGCGCGCCATATTCCTGATCGATGTGGACGGGCGCCTCGCGCCGCATGCGCGCGTACCAGGCGAATGGCTCGCCGTCCAGCGCGCCGCTCGCGTCCATGCCCTGCCCGGGTGTCTCCATCTTCCGCGCTCTCCCTTCATCCATGCCAGACGCCGCGCCACGAACAGCCACCGCGCCGAAGTGTGGCGCGCGCCATCATCGAGGATCGAGTTCAACACCTACGCGGCGCGCGAGGCGCGCGCCGGGTCAGCGTTTACAGCGGCAGGGGCCGCGAGAGCGCGACGCGCACGCGCTCCACGGTGATCAGGCCGCCATGAACCATGGCCTCAACCTTGGGAAACACCTCGTCGATCTTCTCCTCCCGGTCAATCGCGATAATGACCACGGGCAGGTCCTGGGCAAGGTCAAGAATCCGGGAGGTGTGGATATGCCGCGTGGAACCGAAACCTTCGATGCCATGCAGGACCGTCGCGCCAGCGACGCCCTCGCTCTTCAGTAGCTCGACAATGGCCAGGTGGAGCGGTTTGCCATGGTAGTGGTCCGAGTCGCCGACATAGATCGCCAGTTTGGTCGCGTCAATGGTATTCATCGCGCTCCCCCTAACGCACGGCTCAGCACGAGACCGAGGTAGACCGCTACCAGGCCCAGGATCAGTTGCCCCAGGGCGTTGAGTAGGGCTGCCCCTATGTTACCATCGCGGATCAGCCCGAGTGTTTCATAGGTGAAGGTGGAGAAGGTGGTATAGCCGCCCAGCACGCCTACCGCCAGGAAGAGACGGGCGTCGGCGGAGAGCGTGCCGCCCTCAGACAGACCGAGCACGACGCCAATGAGAAACGCGCCCGACGCATTGACGATGAAGGTGCCCCAGGGAAAATCAGGCCCCAGTGTTTGGGTGATCCAGGTCCCAAGCGCGTAGCGGGCGATAGCGCCAAGCGCCCCCCCCAGGCCGACAAAAAAGAATCGCACAGTTACCTCGATGCGGGCACGAAAAAAGCTCCTGCAGCGGCCCCCCCATCGCTGGTGGGGCCAAGCCGTAGAAGCCATCAACTCCAGGGGAGTGGTTGGGGTGAGCTTCATCACCCGTGCGTATTGGCGCATGCGCGCATATCCGCGCGCCAGCCTATTGTAGCTTCTGACGCGCCTCGACCGCAATTTCCATAGCCCTGTGACCCTCACAGCGCGCGGTTGGCATGCGCAGGGCGCGGCGGTTCGGGGCGCATGGGTGGAGGCAGGCGTGGCGTATGATAGTAGCGGCGCGCTGCGGGACAGTGGCCCGTAACCGCCACGCCCGGTGGAATCGCGCGGAATCATGAGCATCGGAGGCGCGAGATGACACAGCGCATCACACAGGTGGACGCGTTCACCGCCGAGCCGTTCGCCGGCAACCCGGCGGGGGTCTGCTTGCTGCCCGACGCGGGCGACCCCGCCTGGATGCAGCGGGTGGCGTGCGAGATGAACCTGGCGGAGACCGCATTCCTGCACAAACAGGGCGACGACTACAGCCTGCGCTGGTTTACCCCGACGACCGAGGTGGACCTCTGTGGCCATGCCACCCTGGCCAGCGCGCATGTCTTCTGGGAGGAGGGCCATCTGCCGTCAGACCAGCCGGCGCGCTTCCATACCCGCAGCGGCCTGCTGACCGCGACGCGCGACGGCGCATGGATCAACATGGACTTTCCGGCGACACCGCCGCAGGCCACCGAGCCGCCGGACGGCCTGCTCGCGGCCCTCGGCGTCGCCTCCGCTGTCTGGACCGGCAAGACCCGCTGGGTTGAATTCGTCGAGCTGGAGTCCGGGGCTGCTGTCCGCGCGCTGGTTCCCGACATGGGCCGGCTGGCGCGTTTCCCGATGCGCGGCGTCATCGTCACCGCGCGCGCCGCCACGCCGGAGTATGACTTCGTCTCGCGCTTCTTCGCCCCCGCCGCCGGCGTTCCCGAGGACCCCGTCACCGGCTCGGCCCATTCCGCGCTCGCCCCCTATTGGGCCGAGCGCCTGAACAAGAGCGCGATGACCGGCTACCAGGTTTCACCCCGTGGCGGCGTCATCCTCGTGCGCCCCAGCGGCGACCGCGTCATCATCAGCGGCCAGGCGGTCACCACCCTGCGCGGCGAGCTGCTGGCGTAGCGCTTACGCCGCGCCCGCGCCCGCTCGCCCGGCCAGCGCCGCCAGCGCGTCGCGGGTGTAGGCGCGGATGACGCGCTTGCGCAGGGCGATCGTGCCGGAGGTGTTGTCCATCGGGTGGGCGGCGCGCAGGGCGATGTCGGCGGCCGCCTCGATCAGGTCCGGCGTCCAGGGCTGGCCGGCGAGCAGCGCTTCGGCCTCGGGCAGTGGCAGTGGCGCGGTGGCGACGCCCTGCAGGGTGAGCCGCGCCTCGACGCAGACCCCACCATCGAAGCGCGCGGCGGCGGCGACGCTGGCGATGGGGAAATCGAACGCGCCGCGCACGCGGTACTTGGCGTAGGTCGAGCGCCAGTCTCCAGCGAGCGGCGGGACGAAGATGTCGGTCAGGACTTCACCCTCGCGCAGGTAGACGGGATGGATGCCGTCATCGGCATAGAGCGACGCGACGGGGACCTCGCGCACGCCGTCATGCGCCGCCACGCGCGCCGTCGCGCCGAAGGTGATCAGCGCGGGCGCGGTATCGCACGACGAGACGGCGTAGCAGCCGGTCCCATTGGGCGCGACACGGCAGATCTCGCTGCCCTTCTTCAGGCAGAACTCGCGCGCGCGCCGCCAGAACTCGGACTGGTTGTAGTAGTTGCAGCGCGTGTCCAGGCAGAGATTGCCGCCAACCGTCCCCATCTGGCGCAGTTGCGGTGTGGAGACTGACTCCGCCGCCAGCGTCAGCGCCAGGTAGCGCTGGCGGATGAGCGGCGACGCCGCGACCTCGCTCAGCCGCGCGCCCGCGCCGATGCGCAGCCCGCGCTCGCCCTCGTCACTGATCCCGCGCAGCGCCGCGACGCCACGCAGCCCAACGACCACCTTGGGCGTGAAGACCTTGTGCTTCATGTTCGGCAGCACATCGGTACCGCCCGCCAGCAGCATCGCCCGCGCCTCAGGGTCCTTGTCCACCGCGCTGGCGCCTGGGGCATACTCGCCCAGCCACGCCAGCGCCTCATCCACCGTCCGCGCGGCGCGGTATTCGAATTTCGGCAAGCGCATCATAAGCTGGGTTGCTCCTTACGTGGTGGACGTAACGTGGTGAACGTCTGTGTCGCGCGCGGGCGGATTACGGCGGGCGGGTTCACCCGCCGGGTCACCTCGCCGGGCGCCCCGGCGTCTGGGTCAACCCCTCGCCGGGCGCCCCGGCGTCTGGGTCAACCCCTCGCCGGAACAGCCGCCTTCTTCTCCGCCGGACGGCTCGCCCGCTGCGCCTCGCGCAGCGCCCGTTGGATCTTGTCCGGTGTAATCGGCGTGCTGTCCACGCGGGCGCGGATGGCGTCATAGACGGCGTTGGCGATAGCCGGGATGATCGGGTTCAGCGGGCCTTCCCCGGCCTCTTTCGCCCCGTACGGCCCCTCGCGGTCCATCGTCTCCACGGTCATCGCCGTGATCTCCGGCGTGTCGTAGATCGTCGGCAGCTTGTACTCCAGCAGCGAAGGGATCTTGTGCAGGCCCTTGCGGAAGACTTGCTCCTCCAAAACAGCCTCGCCGAAGCCCATATAGGCGCTGCCCTCGACCTGCCCCTCGACCAGAACGGGGTTCAGCGCGCGGCCGCAGTCGTGCGCCACCCACAGCCGCTCTACCTTGATGTCGTAGGTCTCGGGGTCAACGGCGACCTCAGCGACACAGGCGGTGTAGCTGTAGGCCGGGGAGACGCCGACACCCGCGCCCTTGAACTTGCCGCCCAGCTTTGGTGGCGTGTAGCTGCCCACCGCGCTCAGCGTACCGTGCGCCGCTTCGGCCTTTTGCGCCGCCTCAGCGAAGGCGATGCGCTTCTCCTCAAAGGCCCGCGTATCGTAGATCCAGCCTTCCGCTGCCTCCAGCCGCTCCACAGGGACCTCCAGCGCGGCGCTGGCGGCCGCGAAGAGCAGCGCGCGCAGCTTGCGCGCCGCCTCGCGCGCCGCGTTGCCCGCCATGAAGGTCACGCGCGAGGAGTAGGAGCCGAGGTCCACCGGCGTCAGGTCGGTATCTCCGGTGTAGACACGGATGTCCAGCGGGTCCACGCCCAATTCTTCGGCGACCACCTGCGCCAGCATCGTGTCCGATCCCTGGCCGATGTCCGAGGAGCCGCAGAGCGCCGCGACGCCACCACCACGGTCAATGGTGACGATGACGCCGGAGTGCGGCATGTCGTTCCAGTAGATCGCCTTGCCCGCGCCAGTGACATACGAGGAGATGGCGACGCCCAGCCCGCGCCCGGCCGGCATACGCCCGTGCCGCGCCTCCCAGTCCGAGGCCGCCACCACCTGGTCCACGCACTCCGTCAGCCCGCAGGTCGTCACGCGCAGCCCGTTGACCGTCTCGCTGTAGGGCTCGATGGCGATGCGCTTGCGATACTCCGCCGGGTCTAGCCCAAGCTGCTCGGCGATGCGGTCAAGCTGGCACTCGAAGGCGTAGCGCGGCTGGGTCGAGCCATGGCCGCGCTTGGGGCCACAGGCGGGCTTGTTGGTGTAGAGCCGCATGCCGTCGAACTTGTAGGCGGGGATCTTGTAGGTCACGGTCAGCAGCGCGCCGGTGTAGTAGACCGTCGCCAGGCCATAGCTGGCATAGGCGCCGCCATCCAGGAAGGTCTGCAGATGCACAGCGGTGATGCTGCCATCAGACTTCACACCGGTCTTGAGGACCATCTTCACCGGATGGCGGCCGCGGTGGCAGTAGAAGACCTCCTCGCGGCTGAGGGTGAACTTGACCGGCCGCCCGTGGCGCAGCGCGAAGAGGCAGGCGGCGAAGTCGTGGGCGAACGGCTCGCACTTGCCGCCGAAGCCCCCACCGACTGGCGGCACAATGATGCGCAGCCGCGAGCGCGGGACGCCGAGCACTTTGGCGATCTCGCGGTGGACGTAATGCGGCGTCTGCGTCGAGGTCCAGAGGGTGATCTTGCCATCGGAACGGCAGTCGGCGACGCAGGCGTGCTCCTCCATCGGCGCGTGCGTCGTGCCCTCGAAAAAGTAGTTGTCCTCGCGCACCAGGTCGGCGTCAGCGAAACCCGCCTCCATGTCGCCGAACTCCAGGTGGACCTCTTTCATCACATTGCCGCGCGCCGTCTCCTCGTGGAGCTTGTTCTCTGGCCGCGCCAGCGCCTCTTCAACGGAGAAGATAGGCGGCAGTGGTTCGTACTCGACCTCGATCAGGTCCAGCGCCTCCTCGGCGGTTTCCTCGTCCACCGCGCAGACGGCGGCCACCGGCTCGCCAACGTAGCGCACGCGGTCCAGCGCGAACGGCGTTTCATCCTGAGTCGTCGGCATGATGCCATAGGTGTGCGGCAGGTCGGCCCCGGTGATGACATCCAGCACGCCGGGATACGCGCGGGCGCGCGAGACATCCAGCCGCATGATGCGCGCGTGGGGGTGCGGGCTACGCAGGATGCGCCCGTAGGCCATGCGCGGCAGGGTCAGATCGTCGGCGTACTTCGCCGCGCCCGTGACCTTCGCATAGCTGTCAATCTTGGTGACTGACCGTCCAATAACGCCCATCGCGCACGCTCCGTTTCTGGTATGTATCTGGCTGGCCCGGCGAGACCGGCGGGTGAACCCGCGTCTACGGCGCGCCACCGCAAAGGACACCTGCGTGGCCTCGAACCTCGTACCCTGGCCCGCGCAGACGGGCTTCGCGGCCGAATAGCCCGTGCCCGCCGAAGTTCACCCGCCCGCCCGCGCCCGCTCCTCTGTCCGCATCCGTTCCGCCGCCAGCTCCACCGCCTCGATGATCTTGGTGTAGCCGGTGCAGCGGCAGAGGTTGCCGGCCAGCGCGGCCTTGATGTCCTCGCGGGTCGGGCTGGTCTCGCGCGCCAGCAGCGCCGCGCCGCTCACCAGGAACCCCGGCGTGCAGTAGCCGCACTGCGCCGCGCCGCGCTCGGCGAAGGCCTGTTGCAGCGGGTGCAGTGTGTTGCCGCTCGCCAGCCCCTCGACGGTCGTGATCGCCGCGCCCTGCGCCTCGACGGCCAGCATCAGGCAGGACAACACCGGCTCGCCGTCTACCATCACCGTGCAGGCGCCGCAGTGGCCCAGCTCGCAGCCGTGCTTGGTCCCTGTCAGGTCCAGCTCCTCGCGCAGGACTTCGAGCAGCGTATGGCTAGGCGGCGCGGCGACCGTGCGCTCTTCACCGTTGACGCGGAACGTCATCAGCTCACTACGCATCACGTCCGCCCGCCTTTCTCCGGTCATCCAGCCGTCGCGCCTTCAGCTCGAACCGCGGCAGCGAGCGGGGCGGCGCGACGACAACGGGCACCCGCAGATTGAGCGCCGAACGCAGCCCCCGCTCGACCGCCGCCACGCGCGACTCCGGGCATTCCACCTCGACGGTGACCTCGTCCAGCTCACCCTCTCTGGTGACAACGATGCGGAATTCCTCCACATCCGGGAACTCGCGCAGCGCCGACTCAACGCTCGATGGATAGATGTTGACGCCGCGCACGACGACCATATCATCCACCCGCCCGAGCACGCCGCCCGGCAGCGTCAGCAGGGTCCGCCCGCAGGCGCAGCGCGCCGGCCCGCGCACGACGCGGTCACCAGTGCGGTAGCGCAGCGCCGGATAGCCCCAGCGGCCCAGATTGGTGAGCACGAGCTCGCCCTGCAAGCCCTCCGGGACTGGCGCGCCGGTGAGCGGGTCCAGGATCTCGGCGATGAACTCGGCCTCGTTGACATGCGCGTTGCGCTGTTCCAGGCAGGTGAAGGCGTAGGCCCCCATTTCGGTCATGCCGATATGGTCATACGCCCGCGCGCCCCAGGACTCCTCGATACGCGCCCGCACGCTGGGGATAGAGGCCCCTGGCTCCCCGGCATGAATCGTCACGCGCACGGGCGAGCGCGCGAGGTCAATGCCCTCCTCGCGCGCCACCTCGGCCAGCCGCAGCGCGTAGGTCGGCGTGCAGACCAGCACCGTCGCTCCGGTCGCCAGGATAGTCGCCAGCCGCTGCGAGGTGGTCTGCCCACCACCCGGAACGACCAGCGCGCCGATGCGCTTGGCTCCCTCATACGCGGACCAGAAGCCAATGAACGGGCCAAAAGAAAAGGCCAAGAAGACGGTATCCTCGCGGCTCACGCCCGCCGCGTGGTAGACCGACTCCCAGCACGACGCCCACCAATCCCAGCTCTCCGCCGTATCCAGCACCGCCAGGGGGCTGCCTGTCGTGCCGGACGTCTGGTGCAGACGCACGTAGTCGTGGCGGGGGAAGGTATGGTTGGCGCCGAACGGCGGGTGGTCGCGCTGGTCCTCCACAAGCTCACGCTTGGTAGTGAAGGGCAGCGCGGCCAGCGCCTCCAGGCTGGTGAGGCTCGCGAGGTCCACTCCCGCCAGCTTGCGCCGCAGGAAGGCGTTCTCGCGCAGCGCGCGCTCCAGTCCCGCCCGCAACTTGATCAGCTGGTAGCGTGTCAGTGTCGCGCGGTCCGTCGTCTGCAGCCAGGGACGGTCACGGTCGCTGGCGATCTGCGTCGCGGTCGGGGCCAGGTCTCTCACGCGTGAGCCTCCATCCAGGTTCATCACACACTACACGGACTACATTCTACAAGACTGAGCGCCGCGCCGTTTCCAGCGCTTCTCGCCGCTATGGCGCGACCGCGTCCAGCCGGCGGTTGCGCGTGCGAATGCCGAACTGGGCGATAATCGCGGCGACGACCAGGAAGGAGCCGATGACCAGGAACGTATAGAGCGCGCCGTTGGCCTGCTTGCCCAGCGCCGGGATCACCGTGCCGACGACCACCAGCAGACCGACGCCGCCACCGAGATGGCCGATGCCATCCACAATGCCAAAGCCGGTCGTCCGCGCCCGCGTCGGGAAGTTCTCCGTGGACCAGGCGTAGGTCATCGGCACCCAGATGTTGAAGCCGAAGAACAGGATGATCGCGCCGATGAACGCCAGAATCACCGCGCTGGACATCGTCCCTGGAGCGGCGCCTGCGCTGGGCTTGCCAGCGACAGCGATCATCGCGCCGCCGATGATCGTCAGAACAGCGCCAATCGGCAGCCAGTATTTGCGCTCCAGGCTCTCGCCAAAATAGTAGGCGACGACGGCGCAGAGGATGAAGCCAAGAACACCCACCGCCGTGATCATGCCCGCTTCTGGCGGGATGTAGCCCAGGCCGTTCAGGATCACGGTCAGTCCGGCGGCGATCGAGTAGACCGTCATGTAGGCGAAGAACCACATCACGAAGAGCAGCGCGACACGCCCCAGGTAGGTTGGGTTGCCGAAGATGGTTCCCAGAATCGAGCCACCCGCGCCCGACTGCACAGTCACCTGCTCGTCATCGGCCAGCGAGGCCGTGCCGGCGGTCTTGCTGGCCGCCATATGCTCCATGCGACTGACGACCACATCAGCCTCAGCCACACGCCCGCGCGAGACCAGCCAGCGCGGCGACTCCGGCAACTGGAAGCGTAGCAGGATGCCAACCAGAGCCAGCGCGGCCCCGATGACGTACATGATGCGCCAGCCATTGCCAATGAAGACGCCGTGCGCGCTGACCTGGACTTGCGCGAAACTGAGCCTCAATGGGAACTGCGACGGTGGAGTGGTCAGGATCAGGCCCAGCCAGATGGCGATGAACGCGCCCAGCGCCGAGTTGATGAAGATCAGCGAGGTGTAGCGGGCGCGGCTGCGTCTTGGCGCGACCTCATTGACGTAGGTGTTGACGATCGCCAGGTCGGCGCCGATGCCGATGCCGGTAATCGTGCGGGCGATGATGAAGGTGGTGTAGTCGTTGGTGAAGGCGGTGTAGAGCGAGCCGAGGCCAGTAATGACCAGTGTGATCAGCAGCATGTCGCGCCGGCCGAAGCGGTCGGCGAGCGGACTGAGGACTAGCGCCCCGATCACGTAGCCAATCAGGTTCCAGAGCACCGGCAGTCCCAGCACGGCCGAGGCCTCAACGAAGCCCGGCGGCAGACTGGTCTGTCCCGGCGGCGGCCCCGCCAGGCATTTGTCCACGATCTGCGTGCAGGTCTGGATGAACGAGACGTTGTTCGCCACGTGGATACCCATCGCAGTCGCGTCACAAGCACAAGACGCGTAGGTGTCAGGCGGGGTCGAGTATACCACTGCGGGGAGCTGATCATGCCGCGACGCGCCACGTTTGACCGTTCCTTTACACCGCGAGCATACTGTTACACCGCGAGCATACTGTGTTGCGGCCCGCGCCAGGAAGGCGCAGCGCGCGCACAAGCGGCATCACAAGCGATGTGAACGGAGCGCCCTATGACCCCTGGTGTTCTAGTTGCAGTGGGGACCGTCTTATTCGTGGTCGCCATTGCCTTCTTTGTCATCTGGCGGCGCAACAAGACGCGCGGTTGACCGTCACTGGTACGTTCGCAGCTTGTCCGCTGTGGCTACGTCACGCGCATCATCACCGCTGCGTCAGCGCCCGTAGCCGGTCGAGTTCGGCCAGCAACGCGCGCACGTCGTCTGGCGCGCAGCGAATGAACTCGGCGTCGTACATCCCGGCAACACTTGCGATGAGCGGCCAATGTTCCGGCGCGGTCGGGTCAGCGACCTGCGCCGCGCGCTGGACGGGTTACCGAGTGGAGGACGCGCGGGACCGCTGTACGGGTATGCGCCGGGTGAGCGCAAGCTGTCGCATGGCCGGCAGGCAGGATGCAAGACGTGGGTCATCCACGACCCGCAGGCATCCTGGGTCCGCTGGCTCTACGAGACCGTCGCCGCGACCGACCCCTGCGACCTGTCCTTGCGCAAATTGACCGCCGACCTAGAACGGCGCGGCGCGCCGACGGCGACCGGCGTGGGTCACTGGGATACAACCCACGTGCGCAGCCTGTTACGCAACCCCAAGTACTGCGGGCGCGGGCGCAATGGGCGCTATACCTCCACCTGGATCCGTGAGCGCGACCCCCTCACCGGGCACGTGCGTGAGGTCAAGCGGGTCACCGACCGCCTACACGACCCGCAGGGGTGGGATGAGCAGACGCTGCCCCTCGCGCATGATGCCATCCCGCCGATCATCACCCCTGACCTGTTTGACCGCGTCCAAGCAATCCTCCGCGCTGCTGCGGCGTTGCATAACCGTGGCGGCCCCCGCCGCGCCGATCCCGCCGCCCGCGCGACGCTCCTCGATGGCGGCTACGTCTTCTGCGCCGCGTGCGGCAATAAGATGACGCGGTTCTGGCAGCGACGCGACAAGCACCCCTACTACCAGTGCAATAAGGTCGCTGGCGTCCCCTACCACGAGCATCCCCGGCAAGCCATCGCTGCCGCGACCGTGGACACGCTGGTCTTGCAGACACTCGCGCACGCGCTCACCGACCCTGAACACCTGATGCAGATCGCCGACGCGGCGGAGCAGGAACGGCGCGCGGCGGAGGCGGACCTCGAACTCGCCGAGGCCCAAGACGCCGCGACGACCACCCGCCTGACCGCCCTCGCCGCAGAGCAGGAGCATGTCGAGACCGCCATCGCCGCCCTCGCGTCAGTGACCGGGGTTGGCGCGGAGATCACCCGGTTGCGGACCCGCCTCACGGCGCTCACAGCAGAACAGCAAGAACTCCTCAGCGTGCGGCACGAGGTCGCGATCACGCACGCTGCCGCTCGCGCCGTGATCGTCCGGTCCCTCTTCACCACGCGCGACCTCCTCTTCCGCCCCGATGGTGGGATGGAGGAGGTGGGTGACGCCTACCTATCTATCGGGTCCCGCATGACGACGCGCCACGCAGCAGCCTTCCTCGGCCTCCCCTCCACTGATGCGCTCACCCTCCCGGTCCGCACCGGCCACCCGTTCCTCTACCAAACGACCGAAGGGTGGGAGCGGGAGCGGGAGGCCGATACGGTGCTGACCGCTGATGTCCTCTACGCCTGCTTGCGCAACCTGTCCCGCGACCACCTGCGCGCCATCCTGCGCACGCATCAGGTCACCGTCCGCGTCACACCGCCACGACCACGAGTCCTGTGGGCCGAGCGTGGACCGACCCGCGCGGAAGATCGTGTGGAGGTCGTGTTACACGGGAGCCTCGTCCTACGTCCCGCCTCATCCCAGGTATGTCATGATGAAGGTAACATGACGTTGATGTCGAAGATGTCATAGAAGGTGAAGAGGAAGCCGATGCCGATAACAAACACGTAGAGACAGGGAAGCGACCAAACCTGGATTCTGTCTTGCCGGGCGACGACATCACCCGGACTGGCTGTCTGCTGATTCGCCGGCATACGCACGCATTCCCTTCTGGAACGGCGCGAAGCCCACAAGGCGCCTCCGCCCGCTCCACGTACGCTACCGTCCCTGCACACCGATGTGCGGCGCGCCGCGCGTAGCGTCCAGTGATGTAATGCCCGCTCTTACCTCCTTCCATTCTCACTATTCGTTCGCCATATAGAACAATATGTTCCGTGACAGGAACAGTGTGCCTGAGTGCGGGCGATATGTCAAGATGCGAGAACCCGGAGAGCCAGGCCGGCTACTGATCAGCTTCACAGGCGCTGACCTCTGTGTCCCAGCCTACGCAGATGGGGCTTCGTGGCCGCGGATTCATCCACCGGGTCGCCATCGCGCGCTTGACACAGCGCCGGGCGGCGACGCACGATGGTTCTCATGAGCAAACCGACCGTTCATGATACAGACCCCCACTACGGCGAGCCTGACGCGGAGCGCGGCGGCGCGGCCCCCGCGCCGATGGTCGAGCGCGCCTTCCGGCTGCTCGATCTGCTGGCCACCAGCGAGGCGGGTTATAGCCTCTCCGAGCTGGCGCGGCTGCTGGAGATGAGCAAGGGCAGCCTCCACGGTCTGCTCAAGACGCTGGAAAGCGGCGGCGTGGTCGAGCAGGATAGCGAGCGGCGCTACGCCCTGGGCCCGCGGCTCTACAACCTGACGCAGGCCTACATCCGCCGCAGCGGCCTGCGACGCTTCGCCCTGCCCGCCATGCGCCGCCTCGCCGCGCTCAGCGGGCAGACGGTCTTCCTCGGCCAGATCGAGCCGGACGGCGTGCGCATCAGCGAGCGGGTGGATGAACCGGGAGGGCGCGCCGCGCTACGGGTCTCCGCGCGCCGTGGCGACCGCGTGAGCCTGCTAGCGGGGGCCATCGGGCGCGCGGTCCTGGCAAGCTGGCCGCGCGCGCGCCGCGAGGACTACCTGCGCGCGCGGACGCTGCCACACTTCACCGCGCGCTCAATCACCGACCCCGACGCCTACCTGGCGGCCGTCGAGGAGACCGCGCGCACGGGCGTCGGCGTGGACCGCGAAGAATACCTGACTGGGGTGAACGCCGTCGCCGCCCCGATCCATGGCTTCGATCACCAGTTGCTGGCGCTGGTCTGGATCGTTGGCTTCAGCGCCTACTTCGATGACGCGGCGCTGACGCGCGCGGCAGGAGCGCTGCGCGAGGAGACACAGGCCATCTCGAAGGCGCTGGGCGCGGAATAGGCGCCTCGCGCATCCCTGCTCCCTCACGATGTGGGTAGCGTTCCGCTCCGTCACGCGCGCCAGCCTTCAACCAGCGGTGATCTCCAGGCGGATCCAGCCGCGCGTGATGCGGTCGGGAATCCCGCTGCGGTCACTGATCGCCCAGCCACGCGCGCTATGGAGCAGCGGCAGCGCCTGAAAGTAGGCGCGGTCGCTGTAATTCTCCTGGGCGACATAGACGTGCGTCGCGTCCACGCCGGTGATCAGCGCGATATGTCCCGGCGAGGCGGCTAAGCCTGAGGTCCAGCCGGCGTGCGGATTCGCCACATCCTGAAAGATTAGCAGGTCGCCCGCCTGAGGCGCGAATGCGCTCATCCCCTGGCTGGCGTCGTCCGAGAACGCCACCATCCCCGGCGGAAACTCACGGGCGCGGCCCGGATAGCGTGCGCCATTGAGCACATAGTCCATGTAGCGCGCGGCGTTGCCGGGGATATGCGCCAGCCCCCAGCGTTCCAGCAGGAAACGGTTGACGAGCTCGGTGCACTGATAGAAATAGGCGTCGGTCGAGCCGGTGTTGCTACAGACCGTGACGCCAGCGCCCAGTTGGCGCCAGCCCGCCGCGCCCGCAGACGCCAGCGTCCGTCCCCATCCCGCCGGTAGCTGCCCATCGCGTTGCGCGGCCCATGCCTGGGCGCAGGTGGCGGCCGCCGGCGCGGCCTCCGCGCGGGCGACGAGTCCCGGCGCGGCGGGCTGGTAGGTCGCCAGCAGGCGCTCGAACACCGCGCGCCAGCTTGACGCGTCCAGCGCGCACAGGCTGGCGATGACATAGTCGCGCGCCGCCAGGAAGACGCGCATCAGGCACGGCACACGGGCGCCGTTCAGCGCGACATCCAGCTCGAACGCGGGGTAGCGTCCCACGCTGGCGTCTGGCGTCCCGCGCCGGGCGAAAGCCGCGGGCATGGCCGCCGACTCGATCACCGCCACCTGCGCACTCGCCACGCGACTGCCCGGCAAGCTCAGCATCACCGCGCTCACGCCCGCCAGGCCTGCCGCGCCGGGATACGGTCGCGTTCCCCAGCCAGCGGGAATGCGGAGGGAGTAGCCGAGCCTGGCGTCGGTATAGTCCGTTCCTGGCGCAGCCGTCGCGGCGGGCGTGGCCCCGCTGGCTGGTGTGGCCGCGCCGCCAGACGCCGTGGCGCAACCCGCCAGCGACGCCAGCGCCAACCAGACGCCCAGCGCCGTCGCGAGTGACCGCCACCGGGAGCGTCCCCGCAGGCGTGGTCGCTGTGCCCGCATCGCCATCTTCCCGCTCCAGGAGCTCTTCTGTACATCAGGCGTCATCATATCGTCTATCTTGTAGATGGTATATGCCAGAGACCAGCGTGAGCGCGCTCAGGTCTTCCTGAGCGCGCGGCCCCGCCGCGACGGCGGACTGGGAGACGCTGGCCAGCGGCGCGAGGAAGGATGGCTTGCCACATGCGCGCATCGCACTGGCTCGCGGGTCGGGCGCTGATCGTCGCAGTGGCGCTGGCGCCACTCGCGTCATTGCTGGCTGGTTGCGCGCCTGGCTCCTTGTCAAGCCCGCGCCCCGCCGGCGGGCGGCTGCCTGCGGTGATCATCACCAGCGCCACCGAAGCGACTGCGAGCAGCGCGGGCTTCGAGACGCTGCACATCGCCGCGCTTGACCCAGCCAACGGCATCGCGCGCTGGACGTACGAGACGACCATCAGCCCGCTGCGCGCACACCGCGCCCCGGTGGTGGCGGGCGGGATAATCTACGTTTCCTCGGACGCGCTCCCGGCGACAGCCAGCGCGACCTTGCCCGTGGGCTCGCTGACGGCGCTGAGCGAGCGGGACGGCCACACCGTCTGGACCGCCCATCCAGGCGCGCTGAGCTCCGAGCCGGTGGTCAGCGGCGGCGTGGTCTATGCCAGCGGGATCGCCTTCGCCAGCGCCGGGCAAGTCGTCACCTCCTTCTTTGCTCTGCGCGCGGACACCGGCCAGCAAATCTGGCGCGCAGACCTCCACGCCGAGAACCGCGCGGGCGCCCCGCCCGATCAGGGCTTCGGCGTCGAAGACACCCTGGTGGTAGCAAATGGCGCGGTCTATGACGCTTCAAACCCGTCCTGCTTCGACACCTGCGGCGCGGCCTGGCTGCTCGCGCTGCGCGCCAGCGACGGCAAGCGGCTCTGGAAGAAGCGAGTCACCGACGCTGGGACCATCGGCCGGCCGGTGGTCACGAGTGGCGCCCTGTATACCGTCGTCACCAGCGTTTCCGAAACGCAGCCTAATCCCTTCAGACAGGTAGCGGCCTATAGCGCCAGCGACGGCGCGGAGCGCTGGAACGTACCAATGCCAGCTATCGGCCCGCTGATCGCCGCCAACGGTCTGCTCTACGCCACTTCGATCGCCCAGGAACAGCCGCCGGGCAGTCCCATCCTAACCTTCACGCTGCGCATTGTCGCGCTCGACCCAGCCACTGGAGTCACCCGCTGGCGCGTCACCACCTCGACCGGCGACACAGACAGCTACCTGCCCCTGGCCGCCATGACGCCGGACATACTCTATGTCCAGAGCATCACCAACGACGGCTATTCGCTCGCCGGCCTGGACCCGTCCACAGGCGCGGTCCGCTGGCGGACGCCACTGGCGCTGCTCGTTGGCTCGATGCTGATGGATGGCGCGACGCTCTACGCCATGACGTCATTCATTCAGCGCGGAGGAGCGACCGAGCGGAACGCGAGCCTCCTCGCCTTTAGCGCCAGTGACGGTCACGCGCAATGGTCCGCGCCGCTTCCGGCTGGGTCGACCTCGGGAGAGGCGCCGCTGGCGCGCGCGGGCGGCGTAGTGGTCGCCGCGTATCTCAGCGCCACACTCAGCGCCTACGAGACCTACGGCGACCATCACCTGGCGTGGCGGGTGACCACGCCAGGCTGGCTGCTTGGGCTGGTGGGCGTGGATTAAGCGCCGGGAGCGCGCATTTCCCCACAAATGTGGAAAAGTGGCCCATTCGTGTGGATAACCCGGTCAAGTTGTCCACAAGAGCGCCGCCGCATGATGGTGATTCATCACGCGGCGGCCATTATGCGACAGGTGGGCGACCTCACCCCAGCCCGTCTCCCACAAGGAGAGGGAACGAGGAGAGCCCGCGCAGGCGTGCTTGGCGGCGGCACGCCCTTAGGCGCGGATTCATCCGCCGGGGCGCATCCCGCCGGAACTCACCCCACCAGCCTGCTACCCGCCGGGGTTCTCGCTCTTCTCGATCGGGGCGCCAACCAGGTTGCCCCACTCCGTCCAGGAGCCGTCGTAGTTGCGCACATCGGGGTAACCGAGCAGCTGCGTCAGGGCGAACCAGGTGTGGGCCGAGCGCTCGCCGATACGGCAGTACGTCACCACTGGGCGGTCGGGCGTGACGCCCTTCCCGCTGTAGATCGCGCGCAGCTCGCCGGCTGACTTGAACGTGCCATCGGCGGCGGCGGCGGTCGCCCAGGGGATGGACTGCGCGCCGGGGATATGCCCGCCGCGCTGCGCGCCCTCCTGCGGATAGTTGATCATGTGCAGCAGCCTGCCTGAATACTCATCGGGCGAGCGCACATCAATCAGCGCCGCGGTCTTTCCCGCCACCACATCCTCGACCTGGCGGCGGAAGGCGCGGATCGAGACATCGGCGTCGCGCGCCGTATAGCTGGTCGCCGCGAAGGCTGGAACGTCCTTGGTGTAGGCGCGGCCGTCGGTCTCCCACTTGGCGCGGCCGCCGTTCATGATGCGCAGGTCGCGGTGGCCGTACATGCGGAAGAGCCAGAAGCTGTACGCCGCGTACCAGTTGGACTTATCGCCGTAGAGCACGATGGTCGTATCATTGCTGACGCCGTAGCGCCGCATCAGCGCCTCGAAATCCGCCTTCGACACGAAGTCGCGCCGCACTGGGTCCTGCACGTCCACATGCCAATCGAGCTTGACAGCGTTGCGGATATGCCCGATCTCATAGAGCAGCGGGTCTTCGTCGGCTTCGATGATGCGTACCGCCGGGTCGTCCAGATGCGACTCGACCCAGGCCGTATCTACCAGAACCTCAGGATGCGCGTACCCCTGCGGGGTCAGCGCCGTCTCGGCCTCCGCCATGTTCCGCTCCTCATTTTTCGCGATTGCGCTCGCGCTATAGCGATGTTCCCATCCGCGTCATCGTTCATGTGGCGGCCGCCGTGCGGCGCCGGTCAGAGTATACCCGCGGAATGTATACTTCGCAAGTCAACATTCTTCACTATCGGCGCGCTCGCTGAGGTGGCCGTTGATCGGGCAGTGAAACAGCGCGTGAAGGCTCAGCGCGCCAGAGGGAGCAACGCCAGCGCCTGCCAGAGGATGATTCCGGCGTAGATGGCGCGCTGGAACAGGCCGAAGTAGGGGCGGAGACAGGCGACGGCTCCGGAGACGGGAAATAGAATGACGGCGAGCGGTGTGTAGACCGCCACCGCCACCAGCGCCGCCGCGGGGCCGCGCCACCCAGGCCAGGCGATGAGCGGCGCGGTCAGTGTGATCGCCGTCAGCGCGATTGCGCCGAAGCTCAAGACCGCCAGGAACTGGTGAATGACCACCCGGCGGCTGAGCGGCGCTCCCGGCGGCGTGTCCCGGTCACTGAGCCGGGCGGGCACAGTGATCAACGCCAGCCGCGCCAGCCCCAACACGACCAGCGCCGCCAGCCCGACCACTGGCAGCGCCGCGCCGAGCAGGATTAACGCCCAGGCCATCCCCAGCGCGCACAGTCCCGCTGCCCCCTGCGCCAGCGCGTACAGCCAGCCCCAGCGGCCGGCCGCATACAGGCTTACCGGGTCGCGCAGTGGGTTGAGCCCCGTAGGCGGCAGATGCAGCGCTACCAGCAGCGCCGCATAGAGCGCCAGGGCTGCCAGGCTGACGGCGATCAGTGTGTGCGCGACCAGCATTCCAGAGTGGCTCCTCTCTTCAGCCAACTACCTCGAAGTATGGCATGCTGAGGTCCGCGCCGGTGATGGGCGTGAATAGGGCGCGGTCCCACGTGATTCCATGGTAGTATCCGCGCAGACCCGGGCGCCGCAGTAGCCACTAGTGGCGCGCCCGCCCACTCGCGGGACAGTGACGAAACGGAGGAAACGATGGCCATCGAGCAGTTTGATGGCGCGGTCGCGGTGGTGACGGGAGGCGCAAGCGGCATCGGGCTGGCGACGGCGCGCGCGCTCTACGCGCAGGGCGCGAGCCTGGCGCTGGCGGATGTCAACGAGGTGGGGCTGGCGAAAGCCGCCGAGGACGTGCGCCAGAGCGCGCCCAATGTGAACGCGCGGGTCATCACCGTGCGAACCGACGTGACCGACGACGCGCAAACGCGCGCGATGATCGCCGATGCGCAGAAGCTGACCGGACGCGTGGACCTGCTGGTGGCCTGCGCCGGCATCGGGCGCGGCGGCCGCATCGAAGACCTGTCGTCGGCGGCGATGCGCCAGATGCTGGATGTCAACGTCATGGGTGTCTACAACAGCGTCCAGGCGGCGGTCCCGGTGATGAAAGCCCAGGGCGGCGGCCACATCACGCTGATCAGCTCGGTGGCGGGCAAGCTGGGCGCGCCAGCGCTCACCGGCTATTGCGCCTCCAAGTGGGCGGTGCGCGGCTTCTCGATCGCCCTGCGCGCCGAGCTCTACGGCACGAACATCGGCGTGACAACGGTCTTTCCCGCCTGGGTGGATACCCCCATGTTCCAGCAGGAGGCGGCCCAGGCCGAGGGGCTGGCGATCGAGGTGATGCTGACTCCCGCGCAGGTGGCCGACGCTATCCTCCAGGCCGCCAGGGACAACACCCGCGACCTGACGCTGGCCCCCAACCCCGACATCGCGCTCCTCATCCAGCGCACGCGCGACGACCCCGACCGCGCCGAAGATGGCGCCGGCCGCGCCTATTACCGCCGCACGCACCCGTAGCGGCCCGGCGAATGAACTCGCGCCTGGGAGGCCCGGCGTCCGCCTGCCCGGCCATCGCTTGCAGGCCAGCGACATCGTGAAAGAAGGGAACGCAGCCATGGACACGCCAGCGCCAAAGATTGCGCTCATCGCGGGCGGGCGCAAAATCGCCTATGATGAAGCGCGGCCGGCCGACCCAGCCAGCGAGAAGGGGACAATCCTGCTGCTGACGGGGCTGGGATCGAAGCGGCTGGGATGGTACAATCAACTCCCCGTCTTCGGCCAGACCTACCGTACCATCGCGGTGGACCACCGCGACACCGGCGACAGCGATGAGGTGAGCGAGGAATACACGCCCGCCGATCTCGCTGATGACGCCGCTGCGCTGCTCACCACGCTAGGCGTCGTCCGCGCGCATGTCATCGGCATCTCGCTCGGCGGCTTCACCGCGCTACAGTTCGCGCTGCGCCATCCCGACCAGCTCGACCACCTCGTCCTCGTCTCAACTTCAGCGGGCGGCCCAACGCACGTGCAGCCCGCGCCGGAGATTGCCATGCTGCTCATGCCGGAGCCGGGTGTGGAAATTGGTGAGCGCGCGATCCGCAACTACAGCCGCATCATGGCCGCTGAGTTCGTCGCGGCGCATCCCGAGGCGTTGGAGCGCATCGCCGAGACCGCGCGCTACCGCCCAACAAGCCCCGCCGGCTACGGCCGCCAGCTACGCGCCGCCCTGGCCCACGACGTCGCCGGGACCTTCCGCCAGATTTCCGCGCCTACGCTGGTCATCCACGGCGACGTCGACCCGCTGGTCCCGCCGCCGAACGGCGCCTATCTCGCGGCGAACATCCCCGGCGCGCGTCACATCGTCTACCCTGGCGTCGGCCACATCCCGATCATCGAGCGCGCCAGCGACTTCAACCGCGACGTGCTGGCGTTTTTGGATAGCTGAGCTGCTAGGACAGGTCGCATCCTGCTCCGGCATCGCGTCCTCCCTGTGGGGAGTAGGAAACAGAGCAGGCATGCCGCCGCGGAGCGAATGGGCTGGCCCTTCACGATGGCCAACCCGCGCCCCGCGGCGGCATGTCGCTATGAGGTACGCGCTACGACGACTTGCCAGCGCCCAGACCGGTGGCGTAGAAGGTGTCGGGTACGCCATTGCGGCCGTCGGCCCAGACCGCCAAGACGCGGTTGCCGCCGCTCGTACTGCCGATGTAATCGCCGAAGTTAGGCGTCACGTTGCTGGCAGTCGTACACCAGTTCGACGTGGCGCTACTCATCTGGAGCGGCGCGCCGAAGTGAGCGCCATCAGTGGACTGGACCCAGAAGGTGTTCACCAGCGAGTTCGCGCTGCCCACCCGCCGGAGCGTCTTGCCAGAGGCGAGGGTCCCAACACGCTCACGGCAGATAGGGTTCGCGGCGGTGGGAGTCTCCTGGCTTTCCAGATAGACGACATCGACCGTGCCACCCGATTCGATACTCACAACTGGCCAAAAGCGCTTGACGCCCGTAGCTGGCTCCGCGGGCGCGAGCGCCGTCGGGGCGCTCCAGGTCGCGCCATGGTCGTCCGAGAAGGTTACATAGACCTGGGACGAAATGAGGTTCTGGTCAATACAGACCGAATTCGCGGGTGTCCCCGTAGGGCAAGCGACGATGCCAACTGGGGTGGCCGGCGCGTTGGCGCTGTAATAGACATCGTACACGCGCCCAGCGTGAGGGCCGGATGTGGCGACCGCGATGCGTGGGTGGTCGTTGAGACGGTTGCGGTTATAGCCGACTGGCGGATCCTGGCGCATCGAGTTGGTGTTCGCGACCACCACTGGGGCGCTGAAGGTGGCGCCGCCATCCAGCGAGGTAGCGACGACGATGCGGGCGTCTGTCGTAACGCCAGAGCTGGTGAACGTGGGCCCCTGCGACCAGGTCACATAGAGCTCGCCGTGCGGGCCAATCGCCGCGTTTGAGCTCTGCTGCAGCACGCCTGTCTGCCCGCAGGCGGGGTTCGCAGGATCGGTGATCGCGGTCAGGTCAGGCCCGGCGATGGCCGGACCCTGCCAGGTAGCCCCACCGTCGTGGCTGCGCCAGACCTCGATCTGGCCAAACCCGTTTCCAGGCACGCCGCAAACCTGCTTGAAGTTCGTCACGGTGGCGTACACCGCGCCGCTGCCATCCGTCGCCGCGGCGATGGACTCCTTGTCATAGAAGTCGCCAGCGCCAGGAGGCGGCAAGACCTGCACGTCCTCCCAGGCGAAGCCGCCGCTGGAGTCGAAGTGGCCGCGATGGACGCTGACGCCGAGATCGGCGCCGCTGGTCGCGTCAACGGAAAGGTTGGCGTAATAGAATGTGGCGCCGTCCAGCCCGCCACGCGCTATCCACGGATCGCCGCGTGTGAAGACCGCATGGCCGGCGAAGGTAAACAGCGGTGGCGCGCCTCCGTCTGTCCAGTTGGCCCCGCCGTCGGTCGAGAACGCATAGCCGGAGAGTCCGGTGGGGGTCTGTGGCGTGCAGGCGACGCCGAACGGCGCGCCGCAGAAGCCCTGCGCGTCGTTGAAGCCAGCGACTATCTGCTGGCCGTCGCTGGTTGCCGCGATCGAGGTCTCGCTCCGGCCGAACAGGCCGTTTGGGAAACCTTGCTGGGGATCGTTGACGCGAACATTTGGCCCGACGCGCGGCGGTCTACCGGCGCCAGTCGGGCTTGTTGGGCCTGCCGGGAAGGCGCCGCCGTCCAGAGTGAGCGTTGAGAGATCGATATGCTCATTGGTCAGCGCCTGCAGATCGCTGCCGTCATCGGCGTGAACCGTGTAGGGCGCATGGAATGTTACGAGCGACAGAATCGCTACCAGAGGCACAAGCCCCCTAATCGCGACCCGCACGAACTTGCGCATAGCCCTTCCCTTCTTGGGGTTAAGGTGAATCGTTCCACCCAACGCCCCGCCCACCTGGCGCGAGGCGCTCATCACGGAAGCGCGCCCTCCTTTCACCGACCGGAGTGAACCAACTTCACGTCGTACATCCCTATCCGAGTACTGGCCCTCAGAACCCGCGGGGCCACCATATGCTTCCTGGTGTGGCGACGGGTCAGTTTCAGGCGACGGCTCCCCCGTGAGCGTCGCCGCGGCGCGGAGGCCGCCGAAACACGCTTGGAGGCGGCGAATAGATGAATGGATGGACCCAGAGAGTGTCTGTAGAATCGTGGCGCGGTACAAAATACCCCTGATACGGAATACTCGCACGGGTTACAGCGCCGGACGGCAGTCAGGGAAGATTCTCGTTGCGTCTATGCGTCGTCGCGTATATATCGTCTCCGGAAGCCGTCTATGACATGTGGACACGCGCGCAGCGCCGGTGCGGGCGGCGGGGCGGTCAGCCCGCTGCGCCGCGTCATGCGTGTTCTGTAACTCTGGCGCGTACCCACACCCAGAATAGGCGCGCAACCAGCGAAACTGGCCGCCGCGCGATGAGGGCAAAGGAGCGGGCATGAGCGCACAGGGCATAGCGGCGCCATACGCCGAGGTGGGGCCGCGCACAGTGGCGAGGATGACCGGAGTGGTCTATCTGCTGTTCTTTGTGACGGCGATAGTGGGCGAGGTCTTCCTCCAGCAAGCGGGGGTGAGCGGGATACATGCCGCGTCGGGCGACGCCGCGACGATAGCGCGCAGCCTCACAGCGCACAGCGTCGCATTCCGGCTTGGGTTTGCGTTCGGTCTGGTTTCGGTCGCGCTCTATGTCGCGGTGACGGCGCTGTTCTATCGCCTGTTCGCGCCGGTGAGCAGGAGCGCGGTGTTGATGGCGGCGTTCTTCAGCCTCACCGGGATGGCTGTCCAGGCGGTCGCCAGCGTCTTTCAGATCGCGCCGCTGGTCATCCAGGCAGGCAGCCCGTATCTGAGTGTATTCAGCGCGCCCCAGACGCAGGCGCTGGAATTGCTGTTTCTGAACCTGAACGCGCAGGCGCTGGGCGTCGGCCTGGTCTTTGACGGCCTCTTCCTGTTGCTGATCGGCTACCTCATCTTCCGGTCAACGTTCCTGCCGCGGATGCTGGGCGCGCCGCTGGCGCTCGCTGGTCTTGGCTGGCTGACGTATCTCTGGCCACCACTGGCGGCCTCGCTGGCGCCGTACATTCAGGTTCTTGGCTTCGCCGCCGAAGTCGCGCTGATGCTCTGGCTGCTCATCATGGGGGTGAACGCGCAGCGCTGGGCTGCGCTGGGCTGCGCTGGCTGGCGCCACCGGCGCGTCAGGCGCCTGAACGCCCTCGCCGTCTAGCCAGCGGTACGCTCTACCGTGTGGCGCCTATCCAGACCATTCTGACCGCAGCATGGCATAGAGATACTCGTCGCACCACTCGCCCTTATACCAGGCGCACTGCAGGAGGTGGCCCTCGCGGCGCATGCCCGCGCGCTCCAGCAGCCGGACGGACGGCGCGTTGCGGCAGTCCACGATGGCGGAGACGCGGTGCAGCGCCAGCGTCTCGAAGGCATACGCCAGCAGCGCGCGGACCGCCTCGGACGCATAGCCATGTCCCTGCGCCGCGCGGGCCAATGTGTAGCCAATCTCGCCCAGGCGCGGGTCGTCGTCACGCGCGTGCAGCGCGCAGTCGCCGATCAACGCGTCAGTCGCTTTCAGCGCGATGGCGAACTGAAACCAGGTTCCCGGCTCGCCCGGCTGCCGGTCAATCTGGCCGGTGATGTATCTCCGCGCCTCGCGCCTGGTCACGCGCTCCCAGCTTTGGTAGCGCGCGACCTCGGGGTCGTTGCGATAAGCGAGGAAGGCCGGCATATCGGCCTCGGTGAAACGCCGCAGCCGCAGCCGCGCTGTCTCCAGCGCGGAAAACTCCGGCGGCGCTGTCATGGAACTCCTCCACTGCGCATGGACATCTGGAGACTTCCCCGTCCCGGAAATGTGTCGCCGCCTCCGAACGGGCCCAGCGCGCGGGGCCAGCGCGCCCCTCATGGGGAAAGAGACTCACGTATACTACTCTCTACCCGGCAGGAGGTGAAAATGCTGTTCGCGGTGATTGGCAGCCGCGCGGGCAAGACGCGCGAGGAAATCACGGCCATCTATCCGCGCCACAAGGCGTTCCTGGACCAGTTCATCGCTCGCGGCGAGGTGGTAGGGGTCGGCCCTTTCACCGACCCGGGAGGCGGAAATATGGCGCTCTTCCGCAGCCGGGCCGCGGCTGAAGCATTCGCCGCTTCGGACCCATTCCTTCTGGAGGGCGCCGTCAAAGACTATCAGATCAAGGAGGGGGGCGATACCATGCTGGCCTAGTCTCATAGATCTCCTGGCTCGGGGAACGCCTCATCCTCATCGCCCCATTCGTCATCCACCGGGGCCGCGCCGGATGACGCGGGCGCGGCGGCGGCCAGTGGATCGCGCCCCAGCAGCGTCGGGCCGCGCAGGCGGGCGGCCAGGCCAGTGTTGCGCGCGGCGCGGGCGCTGTTCTCCACGGCATGCCGCAGGGCGCGGGGGTCGCCGACGACCACGCAGAGTCGCTTTGCGCGGGTGATGGCGGTATAGAGCAGGGTACGCTGGAGCAGCAGGTAGTGCTGCGTGACCAGCGGGATGACGACACACGGGTACTCGCTGCCCTGCGCGCGGTGGATGGTGCAGGCGTAGGCCAGCGTCAACTCATCCAGTTCATGCGCCTCGTAGGTCACGAACAGTTGGTCATCGCCGTCAGGAAAGGCGACGGCGACGCGGCCCTCGGCGACATCCGCCGCGACGACGTAGCCGGTGTCGCCATTGAAGACGCCGGATGGGCCGCGGTCGTAGTTGTTGCGTGTCTGCATCACCTTGTCGCCGGGGCGTAGCGTCAGCGCGCCGAAGGTCACACCCTCGCCGCTCGGATTCAGCCGCTCCTGCAGCGCGTCGTTGAGCGCGGTGACGCCCGCCGGGCCGCGATACATCGGCGCCAGCGTCTGGATGTCGCGGATGGGGTCGAAGCCGTAGCGCGCGGGCAGGCGGCGGCCGACGAGGTCCACGATCAGCCGCTGGGCGGCCTCGGGGCTGTCGGCGCGCAGGAAGAAGAAGTCGCCATCGGGGTCGGCGCGCGGCGGCGGGACTATCCCAGCGTTGACGCCGTGCGCGGTGACGATGATCGCCGACTCGCGCGCCTGGCGGAAGAGCTCGGTCAGCCGCGCGCTCGGGACGCGCTCGCTGGCGAGGATATCGGCCAGCACCGCGCCGGGGCCCACGCTGGGTAGCTGGTCGGCGTCGCCTACCAGCAGCAGGCTGGCCTCCGGCGCGATGGCGCGGACCAGGCGGTAGGCCAGCAGGATATCGAGCATCGAGACCTCGTCCACGATGATGAAGCGCTGGGGCAGTGGCCGCTTCTCGTTGTAGGCGAAGTCGTAGTTCCCCGGCTGGAACTCCAGCAGGCGGTGCAGCGTGGAGGCTGGGCGTCCAGTTGCTTCGGTCATGCGCCGCGCGGCGCGGCCGGTGGGCGCCGCCAGCGCGTAGCTGACGCCCTGGGCGTCGAGCGCATCGAGCAGCGCGCGGATCGCGGTAGTCTTTCCAACGCCGGGACCACCGGTGAGCGTGGCGACCTTCGCGCGGTAGGCCAGCGTGACCGCCTCGCGCTGGCCGTCTGAGAGCGCCGCCCCGCCTGTGCTCGCGATAGCGGCGAAGATGGCGTCCCACTGCGCGTCGCTAAGCGGCGGCAGGCTGGAGGGCGCGCTCAGCAGCAGGCGCAGGCGGCGCGCCGTCCCGTTCTCAGCGTAGAAGAAGGGCGCGAGGTAGATATGGTCCGCGCTCGCGTCGCCGCTCTCGGCGTCCGGCTCGACGAAGACCTCCTTCTCGGCCTTCAGCCGCTCGATGGCCGGGTCCAGCGCCCCGGGAGGCGTCTCCAACAGGGCGGCGGCGCGGGTGAGTAGCTCGCCGCGCGGCAGGTAGCAATGACCGTCGGCGGTGGCGGCCTCGGAGAGCGTGTGCTTGATCCCGGTCATCAGGCGCGGCAGGGAATCGCGCGGCAACCCCAGGCGCACGGCCAGCGCGTCAGCGGTCTTGAAGCCGACCCCGGCGACATCGCGCTCCAGCGCGTAGGGGTTCTCGCGGATAACGCCCAGCGACTCGGCGCCATAGCGCGCGTAAATCTTGGCCCCTAGCCCCGGCGAGACGCCATGCCCCTGCAGGAAGATCATGATCTCGCGGATCTTGCGCTGCGCCTGCCAGCCAGCGAGAATCGCATCCCGCTTGCGTCCGCTGACGCCGTTGACCTCGGTCAGCCGCTCCGGCTCCAGCTCGATGACCGCCAGCGTCTGCTCGCCGAAGCGCTCAACGATGCGCTCGGCCAGCTTCGGCCCGATGCCCTTGATGACGCCGGAGCCCAGATAGCGCTTGAGCCCCTCGGGGCTGACGGGCGCGTGCGGCGTGAAGGAGATGACGCGCAGCCGCCGCCCGTGCTGCGGGCTCATCTCCCACTCGCCCGTGACCTCCGCTAGCTCGCCAACATTCACCCCCGGCAGCGCGCCGACCAGCGTCACCAACTCCTCACGAAAGAGCCGCCCGGCGTCACTGGGACTCAGCCGGGCGACGGTGAAGCCGTTCTCCTCGTTGCGGAAGACGATCCGCTCGATGGTCCCGGCGATGGTAACGGTGGCGGTTGGTGGCATGGGTGCGGCGCTTATCCTGGATATGCGGTAGTAGGCGCGGCGGACAGGCGGACAGATACGGCGGGCGGGTGAACCCGCGCCTGAAGGCGTTCCGCCGCAAAGGCCGCCTTCGCGGCCTGGGTTACGCCCGCGTCCCAGCCCACGAAGGTGGGTTTCGCGGCCGCCAGGGCGAGCGCCAGCGAAGCGGCCCCGCGGGTTCGGGGGTCCCGCAGGGCCCTTAGCCGCGGGTTCACCCGCCCGTGCCCCACGGTTTACCTGCCCATCTCTTCATCTTCCTATCCTAATAATAGCGCCTTACACTTCCGCCTGCTTGTGGTTGCGACGGTAAAGCCGGCCTGACTCCGTCACGCAGCGTCTCTTCCCTCGCGCCATGCTATACTTGCGCCACGAAGCCTGACATAGTCCGGCGCGCGGCGAGAGCGCGAGCGCGCGAAGGAGAGCATGCGATGGCAAGCAAGCGGAACGGCAATGCAAATGGCGCGCAGGCGTTGGCGGAGAAGCCCGTAGCGATCGTAGGCGCGCGAATCGTGGATGGGACGGGCGCGGACCCGATCGAGGATGGCGCGCTGCTGATCGAGGGCGAGCGCATCGTCGCGGTGGGCAAGCGCGACCACGCGCGCATCCCACGCGGCGCGGTAGTCGTCGAAGCGGACGGCGCGACGGTCCTGCCGGGGCTGATTGACTGCCATGTGCACCTCTGCGGCCAGTGGGGCTACGACCTGCTGCGCGGACTGCTCACGCCACCTTCGCTCTCGCTGCTCTACGCCGTCCCTAACTGCCGCGTTACCCTGGAGGGCGGCGTGACCACCGTCCGCGACGCAGGTGGGACGCCCGCGGGCGTCAAGATGGCCGTCGAGCGCGGGCTCTTCCCCGGACCGCGCATGCTGGTCGCGGTGGCGATCCTCTCGCAGACCGGCGGGCATGGCGACAGCGTGATGCCCAGCGGCGTGGACCTGCATGGCCCCGTGGGCGCGCACACCAGCGATATCCCGAATGGCGTTGTGGACGGCGAGGACGAGGTGCGCCAGCGCACGCGCGAGCTACTGCGCGCTGGGGCCGACTGGATCAAGCTCTGCACCAGCGGTGGCGTTCTCTCCTCCGCCGATTCGCCGCGCTCGGCGCAGTTCACCGTCGAGGAGATCGGCGTCGCGGTCTATGAGGCGGCGGCCCAGGACAAGCGGACAATGGCCCACGCCCAGTCCCTGCAGGGCATCAAGAACGCGCTCAAGGCGGGCATCGCTTCCACAGAGCACGGCATCTGGCTGGATGATGAGGCGATCCAGATGATGCTCGACCGCGATGTCTATCTCGTCCCGACGCTGAAGGCGCCTGAGGATGTGGTACTGGAAGCGGAGGCGCATCCCGGCATGATGCCCGACTACGCCGTGCAGAAGGCGCGGGCGGTGATGGCCGATCATCGCGCCAGCTTCCGCCGCGCCGTCGAGGCGGGCGTCAAGGTGGCGATGGGCACCGACTCCGGCGTCGGCCCGCACGGCGGGAACGCCCGTGAGGTCGTGCTGATGGCGCAGCACGGCATGACGCCGATGCAGGCAATCGTTGCCACCACCAGCGCGGCCGCCACATTGCTTCATCTCGACAGCCAGCTCGGCTCCGTGGCCCCTGGCAAGCTCGCCGACATCCTGATCGTAGACGGCGACCCGCTCTCCGACATCGCCCACATCGCCGACCCGGGCCGCCGCGCGCTGGTGATGAAGGGCGGCGTTCCGGTGGTTGGCAGGCTGGCGGCGTCGCTCGGCGCGGGTGAAGCGGAGATGGCGCGGGTGTAGCGTCCGGCGCAAGTGGGCTCGTGGCGGCGCGTCTCCCAAAGGTGAATCTATTCGCCGGGCGTCCCACGCGCCCGACCATACCCGCCATCCACGGCCATACTCGCCAGCAAATCGGGCTAGCCCGCATGTGCGGCTTGCGGCGCTGGCTGCCCACCCGTACAATCGAGGCTGAGAACATGAGTCGCGCTGGCTGACGACGCAGTGGGAGGATGGCTCTAAGATGAGTGAGACGAGCAGGAAGAGCGAGATGGAACCCGTCACGGGGGCATGGATCGCAGACGCCCTGCGGCGCATCGCTGAGGCCGCAAACACCAACCCGGAGCTGGCGGCCGCCACGCGTGAGGCCATCTTCGAGACTGGCCTGTTCGATATATTCGGCTCAGGCGAGCGCACAAACCCAGTGGACATCCTCGACACCGGAGGTGAGGACGCCCTGCGCGCCTACCTCACGAAGCTCGATCTGGCGCCCCTGCGCGCGCTCGTTCGCGCCCACGGCTACGATCCCGAGCGCGAGACCGCCCGCTGGCGCAGCGCTCCGCGCTTCATTGACCTGATCGTGGAGAAAGCCAAACTCCAACTGGAGCAGGAGCGCAAAACTGGCGCCGCTACCAAGTCCCTCGCCGAGGCCGCCTGGATGCTGTAGGGCGATGGTGGGGGCCTCACCCCCTGACCCCCTCTCCCTGCGGGGCGAGGGGGAACGTGGCGGCGTGGGCGCAGCGGCGGGGCGAGGGAGTTTGCTCTGCGAACGGCTGCGGTTACGGGCGTATCTGGTGGCAAGCAGGCGCCTTGCTCCGCGCGGTATGCTTGCATTGGGCCTTCTCCCCGCAGGGAGAAGGTGGCCGAAGGCCGGATGAGGCCCCCTCACCGCTTTCCAGCAGGAGTGGACCTGTGGGCGACACCCCAGAGAATGAGCGCCAGCCCGTAGGCTTTCGTCCCACGCGCGACCCCTCGGCGCCAAGGAAACGGCTGCGGGCGCGACAACTGCGACAGGATATGACGCCAGCCGAGCGCATGCTCTGGTTGCGGTTGCGCGCCTACCGCGAGCGCGGATTCACGTTCCGCCGCCAGCAAGTCATAGCGGGCTTCATTGCTGACTTCTACTGTCATCCTGCTCGCCTGGTCATCGAGGTAGATGGGCCGATTCATCAGGCGCAGGGAGTCGCCGACGCTGAGCGTGACACGATCTTCGCGGGATACGGCCTGCGCACCTGGCGAGTTACCAATGACGATGTGCGACCGCGGATACAGGACGTCATGGCGCGGATCGGGGCGGCGCTGGGGGGCCTCACGCCCTGACCCCCTCGCCCTGCAGGGAGAGGGGGAACCTAGGGCGGGATCATCGGGTTACAGGGTCGCGCGCCGCACACCTCGCCAAGCTCCCCGCGCCTTGCCCCACACTCCCTCTCCCCGCAGGGAGAGGGTGGCCGAAGGCCC
Organism: Ktedonobacterales bacterium; assembly: GCA_036391685.1. Taxonomy (GTDB): domain Bacteria; phylum Chloroflexota; class Ktedonobacteria; order Ktedonobacterales; family JADMIN01; genus JAKAIY01. The sequence continues at coordinate 13,406 of DASVZK010000067.1, read as the reverse complement.
GGTGAGGCCTCCACCACCCCAAATAACCACTTCCCTGTCAACAATCCCCCTGCTCGCGCGATGTACACGATGTACACAGTAGAGCGCGCGCGAACCGTCGCGCCGCGCTGTCACCCCCTCTCCCTGCGGGGCGAGGGGGCTGGGGGTGAGGCCAGCCATGCGCGAAGAGGCGCCGCTGGGCGAGGACTGCTCCACCATGCTCTCGCTCGCCGCCTTCACCGCAACCGTCGAGCGGCTGCAGCGGCCACTCTACACCTTCCTGCGCGGCATGGTCGGCGACACCGAGCAGGCGCTCGACCTGACCCAGGATGCCTTCCACGACGCCTGGCGCGCCACCCAGCGTGGCGACTCGCCCTGGACGGCTTCGGATGAGCGCGGCGGCGAGGACGCGCGGCGGCGCTGGCTCTTCAACACCGCGTACTGGCGCGCCATCTCGCAATTGCGCCGCCGCAAGATTATCCACTGGCTGCCGCTGGAATGGCCGAAGCCTACCCAGGAGGCCCTTGGCGCGGCGGACGCCTTAGATCCTGGCCAGATCGAGCGCCCCGACGCAAGCGCCGCCTTCGAAGAGCGCATCGTCGAAGGGGCCGCGCTGCGCGCCGCGCTCGCCGAGCTGGCCCCCGAAGACGCCGCCGCGCTGCTGCTGCGCGCCGTCGAGGGATTTAGCGCCGCGGAGGCGGCGGCCATCATGCGTATCTCGCCCGCCGCCATGGCCCAGCGCATCTCACGCGCGCGCCGCCGGCTGCGGGCTATCTATCTCGCCCAGAACCCACCCGAATCCAGCAATTCCAGCCCATCCAGCAAATCCAGCGCCAGCCAGCCGGCGGAAACGGAGTGACGGCTATGCGCACCAACGACCCCTGCCGCATCCATGCGCCGGTCCTCGCCGCGCTGCACGAGTATGAGGAACTTGGCCTCGACCTGGAGGCCGTGGACGCCGCCCGCGCGCATCTGGTGTCCTGCGCCAACTGCCAGGAGCGGCGCCACTCCTGGACGCGGCTGGATGACGCGGTGCGCGCAACCATGCGCGCTGGGGCCGCGCCCGACTTCAGTACCGCAGACCTGCTGGCGGCCATCGGCGCCGACCACGAGCCGCGCGAGCGCCGCACGCCGATGCTCAGCGTGGTGAGAATGAAGGATGTCTACGACATGGACGACGAAACTCAGCATGCGCCGAGCCTTGCCCAGACCAGCGAAGCTGCCAGCGCGCCGACCTTCGCGCCCCTCCCGTCAATCAAGCCCGCGAGCCGTCAGCCCACCTGGCGCCGCGCGCTGACCGGGCTGGTCGCCGTCGCCGCGGTGGTCGCGCTGGTCGGCGGCATCGCGGGCGCGATGTCCATCACGGGGCGGCTCCATGGCGCGCTGGGCGGCCACCATATCAACGCCGTCGCGACCCAGACCGCGCAAGGGCTCACCCAGCCCGGAGGGGGCGCCTACTACCAGATCGCCGCGCTCTCGATGGACTCGGCCACCGATGGCTGGGCAGTCGTCGTCAACGAGATGAGTCCCACGAGCACGACGATTCTGCATATCACTCATGGCGTCGCGGTCAAGCAGGCAACGTTGCCGGGTGGCATGTCGGGACCTGTGACCCTCCAGGCGCTCTCGCCCACCAACGTCTGGCTGCTGTTCCAGACCGGCGGAACGGGGAACTTCTACCACTACGACGGCATAGGTTGGATGCAGCCCATCCTGCCCGCGCCCGCCAACGCGCAGGGCAATGGCGTCGCGGTTCAGGCGTACAACATGGTCTCACCAACCGAAGGCTGGGCGATCATATCGTATGGCGTGATGCAGCAATTCTCACCTGGAACTGACGGGTCGGTCCAAAAGTTTGCCTTCTACCGGTATGACGGCGCCAACTGGCATATCGAGCCAGCGGACCAGGCGGCGACAGTGGCGGAGGTTCCTGGCCCAGGTTCGTCTTCGACCAGTTATGTTGGCGAGAGCATCCAGATCAGCGCCATCTCCGTTGCGCCAGGTGGTGACGCCTGGGCGACGGGCTGGATCCAGGTCGGGGACCAGAACGGCAATACTACAACCTGGATCAGCTACATCTACCACCACATGGCTGGCGCGTGGCATGTGGCGCAGGTGGCGAAAGACTACCAATATACTGGCATCGTCATGGCCAGCGCGGGCCGGGGCTGGATCATCGGCCAGCGCATCAAGACGACCCGGATAGCGGTGACCACCGTGCCCTATACCGTCACGAGCCAGGACCCAGTCGTGCTGGCGTGGGATGGAGCCCGCTGGGCGCCCGCGGCGATTCCTCCGCTCACCCAAAGCCAATTGGGCATGCAGTTCAATCAACTCGTCGCTTCCAGTCCGTCTGACGCCTGGCTGGTGGGGCCCTCGAACAACACGACTCTCTCAGCCAATAAACAGTACGCCAGCGACAACACCTACCTGGCGCACTTCGACGGCGCGCGCTGGTCCACTGTGGCCCTGCCGCAGATCGCCGCCATCAAGTCCAGCAATGATGTGGTCGCGGTCAGCCAGGCGTCGTTCAACGTCGTCGCGACGACACCGGCTGGCGACCTCTGGCTAGCGGGCGTATTGACCAATGGGACGGCCCCAGGCGACCAGAGCGCGCCGCTGTTCTACTATTATGCCAACAGCCAGTGGACCAGCCTCCCACTGCCCAACCTCAAGTAAGTTGAGCCGCACATGGTATGCGCGCCAACTGGGGAGCTGGCGCAAGGAGGCGCTGGCGACCCCTCTGGGCGGGCGGCCTCACCCCCGGCCTCTCGCCCCGCAGGGAGAGGGGAGTTCGTGGGGCAGCGTGTCTCGTAGATGGTGAGCGCTGTCGCCGTGCGCCAACCAGCCTCGCCTTGCCAACCGGCCTCGCCTTGCCAAACTTTCTCGCCCTGCAGACCAGCCTCGCCTTGCCAACCTATGTTGCCGTGCCAACCCCTCTCGCCGCGGGCCTTCTCCCCGCAGGGAGAAGGTGGCCGAAGGCCGGATGAGGCTCCACCCGCGCTCGCGATGCTATACTGCCCCATAGCGGGCGCAGCGCGCGGCCCGCGGAGTCCGCACAGAGCTGTGAGGAGCCTGACGCGCCATGACAGAAGATACGAAATACATCCTAGTGGAGCGCGACGGAGCCGTCGCCACGCTGACCCTCAACCGCCCCGACAAGCTCAACGCCCTCAACTGGGACCTGATCGCCGAGCTAGCGGGCGAAATGCAGGCCCTGGATTACGACGACAGCATCCGCTGCATGGTCCTGACCGGCGCGGGCGAGCGCGCCTTCGCCGCCGGAGCCGACATCGCCGAGATGGCGAACGCCACCCCGGCGCAGATGACCTTTGGTCCCTTCGAGGGCTGGGAACGCATCCGCCGCATCCGCAAGCCGGTCATCGCGGCGGTCGAGGGCTACGCGCTCGGCGGCGGCAATGAGCTGGCGATGCACGCCGACATCATCATCGCCAGCGAGAAGGCCAAATTCGGCCAGCCGGAAATCCTGATCGGCGTCATCCCCGGCGCGGGCGGCACACAGCGTCTGGCCCGCACACTGGGCAAGTATCGCGCGATGGAAATCTGCCTGACCGGTGACCAGTTCACCGCGCAGCAGATGGCGGAGTGGGGGCTGGTCAACCACGTCGTTCCCGCCGGGCAGGCGCTGGCCGAGGCAAAAGCCCTGGCCGCCAAGATCGCCGCCCGCGCGCCCATCGCCGCCATGCTCGCCAAAGAGGCGGTCCTGACCGCGCTGGAGACGCCGCTGGACGCTGGGCTGGCCCACGAGAAACGCCTCTTCGCCATGCTCTTCGCTACCGCAGACCAAAAAGAGGGCATGGCGGCGTTTATGGAGAAGCGGCCCGCCAGGTTCAGCGGCAAGTAGTCGAACAGGGAGCGCGGCGGGCCAATCGCCGGCGGATGAATCCGCGGCTATGGGCCTGGCGGCCACGAAGCCCGCCTCCGCGGGCTCTTCTGACTCCCCTCTCCTGCGAGGAAAGGGGGCCGGGGGTGAGGTCATGTCACCACAACCGCAACAACCCGATGACGCCATCATCCTCGCCGCTGTCCGTACGCCGTTCGGGCGCTACGGCGGCGCGCTGAAGGATGTCCGCCCGGACGACCTGGCCGCGCTGGCTATCTCCGCCGCCATCGAGCGCGCCGGACTCGACCGCGAGACGATCACCTCCGACCTCGAAGATGTCATCCTGGGCTGCGCCAACCAGGCCGGCGAGGACAACCGCGATGTCGCCCGCATGGCGCTGCTGCTCGCCGGCGTCCCCATCGAGGTGGGCGGCCAGACGGTGAACCGTCTCTGCGGCTCCGGTATGCAGTCGGTCCTCTCCGCCGCGCAGGCCATCCGGGCCGGGCAAGGCGAAGTCTTCATCGCCGGCGGCGTGGAGTCCATGACCCGCGCGCCGTTCGTCATGGGCAAGACCGAGAGCGCCTTCAGCCGTACGCCACCACAGGTTCAGGACACGACGCTCGGCTGGCGCTTCATCAATCCGCGCCTTTCCGCGCTGCACCATCCCTATAGCATGGGCGAGACGGCGGAGAACGTCGCCGGGCGCTACCACATCGCGCGCGAGGAGCAGGACGCCTTCGCCCTCGCCAGCCACCAGCGCGCCATCGCCGCCCAGGACGCCGGACGCCTGGCCGAAGAGATTGTCGCCGTCGAGGTCCCCGCCGGGCGCGGAGAGACGGCGACCGTCAGCCTGGATGAGCAGCCGCGCCGCGACACCACGCTGGAGAAACTGGCCAAGCTCAAGCCCGCGTTCCAGAAAGATGGCTCGGTGACCGCTGGCAATTCCTCGGGCATCAACGACGGCGCGGCGGCGCTGGTCATCGCCTCGCGCCGCTGGGCCGAGGCGCATGGCGCGCGCCCGCTGGCCCGCATCGTAACGGGTGGCGTCGCGGGCGTAGACCCGGCGTTTATGGGTCTCGGCCCGATCCCGGCCACGAAGAAGGCGCTCCAGCGGGCTGGGCTGTCCGCGGACGATATGGACGTGGCGGAGATCAACGAAGCCTTCGCGGCGCAGGCGATTCCCTGCATGCGCGAGCTTGGGCTGGAGCATGAGCGGCTGAACGTCAACGGCGGCGCCATCGCTCTCGGCCACCCGCTGGGGGCCTCCGGCGCCCGCCTCATCACCACGCTCACCCACGAGCTACGCCGCCGCAACGCCCGCTACGGCCTGGCCGCGATGTGCATCGGCGTCGGCCAGGGTATCGCCGCTGTCATCGAACGGCTCTGAGCGTTTGTCCCCTCAACTAGCATGAGAAAGCGGGGCGCGGGACGAGACCATAAATGGTCAGGTTCCGCGCCCCGCATCTTGGGCAGGTACGCCTGTGTCCGCGTGCGCCAGCCTTCTTGAGACCGCGCCGCTCCTGCTCGCCTACAGTGGAGCGTTCGGGACGAAGACCTTGACGATACGCGGGATGGCCGGGCCGAGGACGACGACGAAGATCGAGGGCATGATCAGGAACGCCATCGGGAAGAGCATCTTGATCGGCGCCTGCTGTGCCAATTTCTGCGCTCGCTGGCGCCGCCGCACGCGCATCTCTGACGACTGCACGCGCAGCACCCGGCCAACGCTCGCGCCCAACTGCTCCGCCTGCACGATGGCGCCGACAAACTGGCTCACATCATCCACGCCAGTGCGGTCGGCCATCTGGCGCAGCGCGTCGCGCCGGGGCACACCCAGCCGCATCTGCTGCAGCACGCGGCCGAACTCGCGGCTCAGCATGTTGTTGGACTTGGAGACGATGCGTCCCATCGCCTGATCGAAACCTAGTCCCGCCTCGACGCTAATAGTCAGCAGGTCAATCGTGTCTGGCAGCGCGTTCGAGATTTCCAGCTTGCGCTGGTCGGTCTTGCTGCGCAGCCAGAGGTCCGGCACAAAGTAGCCCACGGCGCCGAAGAGTCCCATCATCAGCAGGATGGAGCCGAGCGCGGAATGGCCGAGGAACGCGAAGAGGAACGCGACGCCCAGGCCAATCACCGTCCCCATGCCTTTGAGGCCGACGAAGTCCGAGACCTGCATCCTGCCCTGCATGCCCGCCGCCTGCAGCCGCTTGTGCGTGCTATCCAGCGACGAGGAGGGCGTCAGCCGCGAGAAGAACCGCGCGATGCCTGCCAGCAGCGGGCGGATGAACCGCTCGCGGAACGGCTGCTGCATCTCGTAGTCTTCCAGCGTGCGCGGCTTGACCAGGCCTTTGATGCGCTCGTCCATCGCGTTCGGCCGCCGGCGACTGGCCATCCCGAAGATGAGCAGCAGAATGCCAAAGAACGTCATGAACCCCGCTAGCGGGCCCAATAGTGGTGACATGGTGAGTTATCCTCCAGGATCATTCGCGGGACCAGTCGGGAAAAGCGCGCGCGCGTCATACCTTGATGTCAACGATCCGGCGAATGATGAACAGGCCTGTCAGGACCATCACCCCACTGCATGAGACGATCGCGATACCGAACCAGTGCGTCTCGGTGAACATCCCCAGCATATAGGTTGGGCTGATGATGAAAAGGAGTAGGCCCAGCCCGACTGGCAACCCGGAGATGATGTAACCGGACAGTTGCTGCTGCGCCGTCAGCACACCCACTTCGCCAATCAGCTTGATGCGCTCGCGGATCGTCATGGCGATGACTTCGAGGACTTCCACCAGGTTGCCGCCCACCTCACGCTGCACGTTCACCGCGGTTACCAGCAGGTTCAGGTCCTCGGATTGCATGCGGTCCACCAGATGCGAGAGCGCCTCCTCAGGCGAGAGGCCGATGCCGACCTCCTGCACGACGCGGGCGAACTCCTGCCGCGAGGGCTCCGGGCCTTCGCGGGAGACCAACTCCAGCGCCTGCATGAAGGCGTAGCCCGTGCGCAGCGCGCCGGCCATCAGGTTGACCATGTCCGGAAGCTGCTCGTTGAACTTCCTCGAACGCGCGGCCCGCCGCCGCGCGACCCAGATGCGCGGGCCATACATACCCGCCAGCATCAGGATCAGCGCCAGCATTGCGCGCCCAAGCAGCGTGGAGAGTGGCATCACCAGGCCTACGAGCGCGCCTGCGCCCGCGAGCACGCCGCAGATCGAGAAGAACTCACCCACGGTGATCTTCAGATCGGCCTGCGCCAGCTCGCTCGCCATCCGCTGGCTGAACGTGCGGTTGGCAGGCTCAAAGTCGATAACATCTTGGGCGTTGCCTTTTCGGCGGTCCCGGCCCCGCCGAAACAGCGAGCCCCGTGGCTTCTTCTTGGGCTGGCCGGCCATCTGCTCCGGAGCGGCCATGATGCCGGCCGCCTCCAGGCGGTCGCGCACCGCGTTCGCCCGGCCGTCGATCACCCGCTGCAAACCCAGGAAGAGCACAATGACAGCGCCCATGACCAGCAAGCCGACGCCGAGCGTGGTTGTGGTGATCGCCGCCAGCGCAGGGAGCGCCGCCAACGGCGCGCCCGACAACAGCGCTCCCAGGGCCAGTGAAAAGGCTTCCATATTCCCTATATCCCGCAACCGCTGGCGGCTAACCGCGCCACTGAGGCCCGTCGCCGTAGCCGAACATCTGTGGTGGCAGATGGATGTTGGCGATCTCGAACTCCTCGATAAAGGAGGGTCGGATACCGGTTGGCCGCAACCGGCCGACAACGCGGCCATCCTCCAGGCCCGACTGCTCGAAGACGAACAGGTCCTGCAGGGTGATCACGTCACCTTCCATGCCCACTATCTCTGTAACGTGCGTGACCTTGCGGGTGCCGTCGCGCATGCGCTCCTGGTGGACGATCAGGTTAATCGCGCTGGCGATTTGCTCGCGGATGGCGCGCAGCGGCAGGTCCATTCCAGCCATCAGCACCATGGTCTCCAGGCGGCGCAGTGAGTCGCGCGGGGAGTTGGAGTGCAGGGTGGTCAAGCTGCCGTCGTGGCCAGTGTTCATGGCCTGGAGCATGTCCAGCGCCTCGCCACCGCGGACCTCACCAACAACGATGCGGTCAGGGCGCATACGCAGGGCGTTCGCTACCAGATCGCGCGCCGCGATGCGCCCCTTGCCCTCGATGTTGGCCGGGCGGCTTTCCAGCGGGACGACGTGCTCCTGCCGCAGCTGAAGCTCGGCGGCGTCCTCGATGGTGACGATGCGCTGGTCGCCGGGGATGAAGCCCGAGAGCACGTTGAGCAGCGTCGTCTTGCCGCTACCAGTGCCGCCGGAGACAACGACGTTGAGCCGCACCTCAACGCAGGCGCGCAGGAAGTCAATGGTCGGCCCCGAGAGTGTGCCCAGCCGCATCAGGTCATCCGGCGTCAGCGGGCGGCGGGCGAATTTACGAATGGTGATGACCGGGCCGATGAGCGAGAGCGGGGGGATGATCACGTTCACGCGCGAGCCATCTGGCAGACGGGCGTCCACGTAGGGCTGCGATTCGTCAACGCGGCGGCCCAGCGGGGAGACGATGCGCTCGACGACGCGCATGACATGGTCATCATCGCGGAAGCGCACATCTGTGCGGAAGAGGCGGCCGTTCTGCTCAACGAAGACGGAGCGTGGCCCGTTGACCATGACCTCGGTAACGCTGTCGTCATTCAGGAGAGGCTCGATCGGGCCGTAGCCCAGGATCTCGGCGGCGATCGCCTCGAAGAGGCGCTGTCTATCCTGCCGCGCGAGATTGATGCCCTGCTGCTCGAGGATGCGGTTGAAGAGATCCTCAATCTGCTTGCGCACAACAGCCGTCTGCGAGAGGTCTGTCTTGGGGTCAAGCTCGGCGATCAGCGCCGCCTGGACCTTGCGCTTGAGCTCGAAGAGGTTGTTATCACGCTGGGTGATAGCCGCCGCCGCTGGCGCGGCCGCCGCCCCACGTGACGGCCCGTCAAATCCGCCGCTGCCACCTCCGCCGCCGACACGTGAAGGCGTATTCGGCGGCGCGCCGAACAGCCCCTGGCTGACGCCGCCTGAACCTGAGGGTTGGATGCGCCCCGAGAGCGGTCCACGTGAATTGTCCTGATTGCCCGGGCCACCCCAGGTGGCGTCTGGCTCATCGCCCCGTCTGAACATGCTGCTTACATCCCCCTCCTGCAAGCTGGCGCGTACGCAACCGCGCGACGGCTCTCCGCCGCGCCGTTCCGCGCCATCTCCAGGCGCGCACCCAGCGGCGCGTCGCTCGCGCGTGGCCGCGCAGGCGCTCGCGCCTCCTCGAAGAGACATCTCAGGGGTCCCATACCTATGGCCAGGGCCACCTGACCATGCCTCCACACCACCTCACCTCATACCCGCGTTGATCAGGCGCCCGCGCATCGCCATGCGTTCAGGGGGCGAGCGGCGCGGGTCTTGTGTGTGATACCGTTCGCCTCGCACTATAATGGGCGGGTTCGCAGCGCGTCAACACGCCAGGCCGGGAGTCCTGTGACGCCCACGCTGGTCGCGTAGCGCCGTCTCGCTTCCGTATAAGGAACGACAAGAGAACATCGCAGACGGCGCCAAATTAGGACAGCGCCGCACAGGGCCTGGTAATATCTACCACCGCCCTCCGGGAGCTCGCCATCCGTTAATGCATATAACGGCTGGAACCGCTCAATCGTACAACCCTCAGGAGAACAGGGGTATAGCATAGTATGTCATACATTTCCTGCCCTGTCTGCGGGCGGCGCATCGTAACCTCCGGCGAGGGCGATGGCGCGACCGCGCCCTCCTTTTGCCCGGCCTGCGGCGCGTCGCTGATGGCGAGCGCGACAGCGGCGGAGGAGCCGGTCAGCGCGCAGTTCCGCGAAGACGACGATAGCGCGACACGTCCCGTCCTCATCGATGAGCTTCCAACACGGCGCGTCGAGCCAGCGCCCGCCGGCGCGCCAACGCCCGGCGTGGACGCCGCTCCAGCGGCCGCGCCCGATGACGGCGCCACCCGCGACCTGCCCGCCTCCGCGCTGCCGCAGCCGCCGCAGCCGCCGGGCTCGCGGCTTGCGGGCGCGGGCCGGGTACTCGGCGTGGTGGCGCTGGTGGCGCTGCTGCTGGTGGTGGTCGCCGCCGCCGCGCTGCTCATCAATGGCGGGCTGCCGTTCGGGCAGCAGGCGGCTACGCCCACGGCGACCGCGACCCTGGCGCCTACCGCGACGCCCACCACAAAGAGCTATACCCGCGCCGGCCTCTACCAGATCACCTACCCCAACACCTGGCTGAACCAGGAACAAAACAACCCGCCCACGACATACCACATCGTGGTCTACAATCCCCAGGGCGGCGCCAGCGTGTCCATCACCGCCCAGCAGGTCAGCCTGCTTACCGACCCCGCCACCAACGACACCAACTACCTCAACGGCCTCGCCGCGTCTACCGGGACCAAAGCCACCAACCTCTCGGATCCGCAAGCCATCACGCTCGCCGGGCAAACATGGACGCAGGAGTCCGCCGATGTGGCGATCCAGACGCCAGCGGGCAAGCAGTACGCGCATGCGGTCGCGATGTCAGTCAACCACGGCGGCTACCTCTACACCATCGTGCGTCTGGTCCCTGTATCCAACCCGTCTGAGGCCGCCTCGGCCTTCGCCGACGCCGATCAGGCCAGCTTCCTGCCCATCCTCGCCAGCTTCGCCTTCCTGGGCTGATTCGCCACCTGACTTCGACGCCCCGCTCGACGATTTCGCTGAGTTCATGGAATAGGACTGCCGCTCGATACCTCCGCCTCTCTGTGGTTCATTGGAGATGATCCACAACGAAGCGCTCGCGCTCGCGGCCTTATCGAGAATGGAGCGCTCACCCTCCTACGCGTATTGGCCGCCTGAAGACCCCCCAGGGTGACCCCGCGACATGGTACAATGTGACCAGACTGGACGCGCGGAGGCGGCGCCGCCACCCCACCCGGCCGGAGAGCGGCGAAGGCGGCTCGGAGGCGAACACAGGCATGACGCAAACAGAGACGGAGCGACCCCTGACGATTGGCGCGCTAGCGCTCCAGGGGGACTTCCGCGAACATGCGCGAGCCATGGAACGGCTTGGGGCGCGCGCGCGGGAGGTGCGTCTCCCGCGCGACCTGGAGGGACTCGACGGTCTGATCATCCCCGGCGGCGAGAGCACGGTCATGGGCAAGCTGATGGTCGCCTATGGCCTCGACCAGCCTCTGCGCGATCTCATCGCGCGCGGTTTCCCCGTCTGGGGCACCTGCGCCGGGCTCATCATGCTCGCCCGCGAGACCGATAACGCGCTGGCCGGGCAGCCATTGCTGGCGGCGATGGATATCCGCGTCTGCCGCAACGCGTTTGGCGCCCAGCGCGAGAGCTTTGAGACGGAGATCAGCGCGCCCGCCATCGGCGATGCGCCCTATCACGCCGTCTTCATTCGCGCGCCTATCGTTGAGACCGCTGGACCCGACGTTGACGTGCTGGCCCGCATCGAGGCCGGCCTCTTCGGCGCGCCCGGCGACATTGTGGCCGTGCGCCAGGGGCCGCTGCTCGGCACGGCGTTCCATCCCGAAGTAACCGGCGATCTGCGTTTCCATGCCTATTTCCTGGAAATCGTGCGTACTGCGACCGCCGCTCGTTCCAGCGCGGCGTGACCGAAAGCGCGACCGTCCAGGTTCCCGGCGTCCCTGCGGCGTAGGGCTCACGCGAGGCGTGAACCGCCGCCGTCCGAAGGAACGCCACAACGACACGGGGGGCTGCGTCTTGGTGATACGGCCGGTGTTGAATGTGAACTTGCCGGGCATCGTACGCGCGCTGGACCAGCGCGCGAGGGGTCGCCAGAGCGAGTTCGCCTCTTTCGTGGCCGCGCCAGACGATGACGAGCCCCGCAGTGGCCTGGGCGCCATCGCCACCGCCCTGCTACCCATTACCCCACACGCCCAGACCTGGCTGGCCGAGGATCACTGGCGCCTGCTCGGCCTGGCGCAGGCCCGCACGCGTCCCGGCGGCCTCGCCTGGGACCTCGCCTACCTGGCCTCCATGCCACCCGCGCCGCAGCCAGAGCCGGACGGCGCGGCCGCGCCGCAGCCCGCCCCACCTACCGCGGATGAGACGCTTCTGGCGCTTCTCCAGTACGCCCTGAACGCCGCCATCGGCCACGGCGTGCAGCGCGTCTTCGCGCGCATCGAGGAGGAGCGGCCGGAGCTGGAGCTCTTCGGCAAGCTGAGCTTTCAGCGCTACGCCCGCGAGTCCACCTGGGCGCTGCCCAGCGCGGAGCTGGGTCTGCGCGCGCTCGACGACCATGACGCCGCCAGGCTGCTGCGGAACAATGGCGGACGTGAAGGGCATGAGAGGCGTGAGGGACAGGAAGCGCCGGAGCGGCCCGAAACCCAGGGGCGGCGCGGGCTGGCGACTGGACGGCCCACCACGCGTGTCCGGCCCGAGACCATCGAGGTCTACGCCGGGATGCGCCTGCGCGAGTGGCGGCGGCAGGACGCCTGGAGCCTGTTGCGGCTCTACGACGCCTGCACGCCGCGCGTCACGCAACTGGCCGAGGGCCTCACCGTAGATGAGTTGACGCATACGCGCGCGGCCGGCGGGCGGACGTGGTATCTCCCCGTCATCGAGCCGTCCAGCGCCGCCTACGTCCATGAGAGCGGCCCGCTAATGAGCGGCTGGCTCCGCCTGCGGCAGGGGCGTGGCGACCGGCCACACCGCCTGACGCTGCTGGCGCATCCCGATGAGCCGGGTGTCGCGCTGTCGCTGCTGCGATTCGCTTTGCGCGTCTTCGCCGCCGACGCGCCCCGCTCGGTCATCTGTTCGACCCGCGACTACGAGACCGCCACGATTGACGCCTTGCGCGCCGCCGGATTCGAGCGGCAGGGCGCGCACGCGCTGCTGGTGCGCCATCTCGCCGCGCGGCTGGCCTATCCACACGGCGTTCCCGCGTTTTCTTCGCAATCAACCCGGATGGCGTATGACGTGAAGGGGCTTGGGCCATCCCCAACACGCCTGAGTGAAGGTGGTAACGACACCCTATGCCAGAAGTCATCTCCGATGATCTCAGTTCCCTTGTCAACGCGCTTCCCCCGCGTATTATCGAGGCGATAAACCGTCTCGATCGCCGCGCGGAATTGCTGGAGATCGTGCTCGATTTGGGCCGGCTTCCAGCGGGGCGCTTCCCCGAGGGCGATGTCATCCTTAGTCAGGAGGTGGTCTCACGAGACGATCTGGCGTATGTCGTCGAGCGCATCGGGCAATTTGGCGACGATAACCGCGCGGGCATCGAACGCACGCTGCACCGCATCTCCGCCATCCGCAACCGCCGCGGCGAGGTCGTCGGCCTCACCTGCCGCGTCGGCCGCGCGGTCCGCGGCGCCATTACCCTGATTCGCGACGTGGTCGATGAAGGTAAGTCCATTTTGATATTGGGCCGGCCAGGCGCCGGCAAGACGACGCTGCTGCGCGAGGCGGCGCGCGTACTGGCCGATGAGTTGGGCAAGCGCGTCGTCGTCGTCGATACCTCCAATGAGATCGCCGGTGACGGCGATATCCCTCACCCCGGCATCGGACGCGCGCGCAGGATG
>DASVZK010000066.1:0-62398 GCA_036391685.1 Ktedonobacterales bacterium | reverse complement strand
ATGACAGCGGGCAGGTTGCCCCATTCGGGTCCGGATGGCTCTTCGCTCGCTTGCAGCTCCCCATCCACGTTTCGCCGCTCTCCGCGCCCTTCATCGGCTCCTGGCCCCTAGGCATCCTCCCAACGCCCTGCTCCGCTTGGCAATTCCTCCAACGCTCCCCGATCTCACGATCGAGGACCTGGGTGTCTCACCATGCGAGCGTGCGCATCATACCCGCTGGTAGCTCAGCGGGCGTTTCTCACTCGCGCACACAATTCATCCTTCGCAAGCAAACTCGCTCGCTACGGCAAAATTGAAGCAGTAGTCACGATGCGCCCAACGCTCGTCAGTGGCGCATCGCACTCTCATCACGATATGCGGTTGTTCAAGGAACGTCTCGCCATGCTCCCGACATAGGTCGAGTGGCGATAGGTTGGCCTCCGTTAGGGGTCCCTGCAGAGGGTGTTGTGTACCGTCCGCAGCGAACGCCCGTGTCGGAGGCGCTCGTCTATCATGCCATACCGCCCGGATTGGTGTCAAGAGGCGCCGGGCCAATTTATCCCAAATCTCCTCACTCCGGCGCGAGTCACCCAAACGGCCCGGCCCATTCGGGGCGCCACTCTCCAGGTCGCGGAGATATACCGTCGAGCAGCCCGTGGGCGGCCTCACCCATGCTCAGTTCGGTTTTCAGTCCAGATGGCGAATATCGCGGGACGCCAGACCAATCAGCGTAAGGAGCATGTTAAGCGCGCCGCCAGCGACAAAGACCCACGACGGCCCAATGGCGTCGGTCAGCGCGCCGACAAGGAACAGGCCGACCGGCTGCAGCAACAGCGATCCCATCCAGTCCACACTGCTCACGCGCCCCAGTTTCTCAGCAGGCACGAGCTCTTGCAGTGTCGTGAGCCAGATTACCTCGAAAACGCCAAAACCCATGCCGATGACCGCCCCCGCGAACAACGGCAGTCCTGGCGCCAACAGGCGCGCGAACGGTAAGCCCAATGCGATTTGCGCCGGGCCAACCACCAGCAGCCCGAAATAGGCGATCAGGCCGCGACGTCGCAATCGCTTGAACTGCCCCATAGCGAGCGCCGCCACCATAGACCCAGCGGCGGAAGCCGAGAGGACCGCGCCGAGGAGCCAGGCGTCCTGATGGTAGACATCATGAACCAGCTTGGGCAGCGCCACCTGAATCGGCGCATTGGCGACGTTTCCAAGCGAGGCCAGCGCGATGGTTAACCAGAGCCAGGTTGACGCCGTGATATACCCAATCCCTTCACGAATGTCAGCCAGCGCGCCGCGCAGGCCCCCCGGCGCACGTGCGGGCGCCAGCTCTTCCCGCTGGACCGTCGCGATACCCGGCGTCACGGCTTCCGCCTCTGCGCGAACCGCCAGCGCGGCCTCCACACCACCCACGGGCGCGCTGAGCGGCGCAGAACCCTCTGGCTCCGCCCGCGCTAGCCCATCTACTCGCCCCATGAGAATCAGGAAGACGGCCGACGCCACGAACGTCGCCGAGTCGAAAGCGAACGCCAGCGACGCGGTCGTCAACGTCACGAACGCCGCGCCCAACGCTGGCCCGACCAGAACGCTCAGGTTACGGCTGAGGCTGGTAAGCGCATTGGCCGATGAGAGGTCCTCGGCGGGAACGAGTTCTGGAGGGATCGCTTGATAGGCGGGCCGAAAGAACGCCTCCGCCAGACCAAATACAAACGCGAGCGCCACGATATGCCAATAGCTCAGCGCATTCGCAAGGCCCAACGCGGCCACAATGCCTGCGGCGCCCGCGCGTCCACCATCCGACCAGAGGAGCGTCAGCCGCCGTGGAAGGCGGTCGGCGACCACGCCACCAATCAGGGTGAAGAGCACAAGCGGCGCTGTCTCGGCGACGAGCGCAAGCCCCATCGCCGTCGCTGAATGTGTCAGAATAAGCACCTGCCAGGCGAGCGCTGTATAGAATGCGCCATCGCCAAGCGCGGAAACCGTCTGGCCGCACCAGAGCAGCGCGAACCGCCGCGAGCGCAGCGCCCGGCCGAACGTTAGCCGTCGCGCGAATGTCTTCATCCCAAACAAACCGGCGTCCAGCTATGCCATTACTCTTGTTCGACAAAATGCCGCAATTCGTTATAATCCGACAATAACTCGGCGAGCCCACGCAGCCCACCCATACGCCCGGGTCCGCACGCGGATCGCGCATGGCATAACGATACCGGTAGATCCAGCCTGAGGCGCCACGACCAGGGAGCGGCTCACGCCCGGAAACCGCAGTCCTCACTATCCCGTGTAATCTATTTTCACAATCAGTGGCGCGACTGCATCTACTGACACTGCATAACCACGAACCACATTAAACTCTCAATTTGGTCGCAAGAAGCCGAAGTCATATGACGCTCAAGAGTGGAAGCCATTTCGTTGAGAGCACTACGATCTACCATCTACCTTGACACGCATCCTCACTATGATGTACCGTTGATTCTACAGGGCTGGCGAGGGGCATGAACTGTGCCGGTATATGTGAAGCGTCAAAACCTCTCCAACCCTGTCCAGCCCTGACCAGAGAACCCAACCGCGAGTGATATATTATTTGAGGCGATCGCCCATGGCGCCCTTCTCTGACCCCCCAGCATCTCAGGAAGGCACTGGGGACAACCAATCCGCTGCTCCCCGCCCGCCCGGCAAACCCTGGATCTTGCTGCTCGAGGACAACCCTGATCAGGCCGACCCGCTGGCTGCCATTCTCAGATTGTCAGGCTACCAGTGTCATGTCGCGTACACCAAAGACGAGGCGCACGCGCTTCTCGCGCAGGCAGAGCCGACCTACGCGCTTATGATCGCCGATGTACGACTGACACGCGCGGAAGACATCACCTTCGTGACCAAAGCGCGCGCGACGCCGCGCTATTCAGCGCTCCCAATCATCGTCCTCACCGGCATGGGTGCACAGGAAGCGCGGGCTCGCGCGCAGGCGCTCAGCGTCTCGGAATATCTGATCAAGCCCACCCCAGCGGCGACCCTACTCCCACTCATCCAGCGATGGATCGCGACCAAACACCCGTAATCCGCGGAATCGCCGCCGAATCTCCCGCCTCTCCCTGCCCGCTGGACAGATGCGCCAAAGCGCAATATGCTGTCATAGCAGACATCGTCCGCCGCGCCTCATGAGACGCTGGCAATGCCCGCCAGCGTCTCGACCCTCAACGCCCCTCTCCATCGCCGCGTCGCCATCCATGCCGCTGGCGTGATCTGGCGTATGGAGTGGTCCTGGATGCGAGCGCCCCGCCGACTGGTTCGGGCTGGGCATTGCCGTTTGAGAGTTCGCAGCGTGACGGACAGCGCTATCAGCGCGCATCGCATATGGAACACGAGGAATCATTATGGCAGACGTACGGGTCAGCACCCGTGATGTCCAGCAATTTGAAGGCGACGCACTGGCGATCGGACTCTTCTCTGGCGAGACGGCCCTCCAGGGCCCGGCTGCCGCGCTCGACGAGGCGATGGCGGGCGTCATCGCCGAGCTCATCGCCAGCGGCGAGGTCACTGGCGCCGCGGATGAGATCACCCTGTTGCACACGCTCGGCAAGATCGAGCCCGCGCGCGTCGCCATCGTTGGCCTGGGAGCGCGTGACAAGTTCACGCCCGACCGTGTGCGCCGCGCCGCTTCGCAAGCCTGCCGGGCGCTGCGCTCCGCTGGCGCGAAGCGGGTCGGCATGGCGCTGGCGTGGGCGGAGTCGGGCGTCAATCTGGCGCTCGCCGCGCGCGCCGCGACTGAAGGCGCACTGCTCGGTCTCTACGAGTTCAACCTGTATAAGGCCCAGCAGAACGGTCAAAACGGCGCACCGCGCAAGGCCATCGAGACCATCACCATTCTTGGTAAAGGGCGTGAGCCCGCACTGCGCGCCGCCGTCGCTCGCGGCCGTATCCTCGCCGAATCCGCCAACTTCGCGCGCGATCTCGGCAACGAGCCACCCAACACGCTGACACCCACCGAGATGGGCGAGCGGGCGCGGCGCATGGCCGCTGAGGTCGGGCTCGAATGCGAGATTTACGACAAAGCCTGGATGCGCAAGCAGGAGATGGGCGCGCTCCTGGCGGTCAACCAGGGGAGCGTTGAGGAGCCGCGCTTCATCGTCTTGCGCTACCCCGGCGGGCCGAAGCGCGGCTCTACGCTCGCGCTCGTCGGCAAAGGCATTACCTTCGATTCCGGCGGCCTCTCGCTCAAGCCGAACGAGGGCATGCTCGGCATGAAGATGGATATGTGCGGCGGCGCGGCGGTCCTGGGAGCGATGCGCGCCATCGCCCTGCTCAAGCCGTCGATCAGCGTGGTCGGCATTGTCCCGGCGACCGAGAACATGCCCAGCGGCTCAGCCTACCGCCCTGGCGACATCGTCCGCGCCTCCAACGGCAAGACCATCGAGATCAACAACACCGACGCGGAAGGGCGCATGGCGCTGGCCGACGGCATCAGCTACGCCGTCAAGCACGGCTATGCGCCTATCGTGGATGCCGCGACACTCACGGGCGCCATTGGCATCTCGCTAGGCAAATTCCGCGCTGGCCTCTTCAGCAACAACGAGGAGATCACCCATTCGATCGAGCAGGCGGCGAGCGCGTCGGGCGAGCGCGTCTGGGCTATGCCGATGGATGACGACTACGATCAACTTATCAAGAGCGACATCGCGGATATGAAGCAGACCGGTGGCCGACTCGCAGGCTCGATCACCGCCGCGAAAGTTCTCAGCAACTTCGCTGGCTCCACGCCCTGGGCGCATCTCGACATCGCTTATACCGCCGTCCGCGATAACCGCGATGTAGAGGGTGAGGCTGGCGCGACTGGCTACGGCGTGCGCCTCTTCTCGGAGCTGGCCTCCCTACTGGCTGGCCGCAAGGGCGAATAATCACTCCTGCTCCCCCGAACCGCACGCCTGCCAGTCCGTGACAGGGACCGGCAGGCGTGTCACCGTCATGCGCTCCCAAAACTGTGGTCGACACCACAACGCGCGAATGCTGATTGACATTCCCAGCGGCGCAATGCTTATACTGAGCCACCTCCGAGGGCGTCCCACCATGAGATGAGGTGGCCCAGATGTACCCATGGCTCCAGATCGGCCCGGTGTATCTCTCGACGTATTCCCTCTGCTTCCTTGCCGCCTTCATCACCGGCGGAAACATGGTCTATCGCGAGGCCATCCGTCGCGGCCGCGCCACTGATGAGATGCTGTACGTCGCGCTGGGCGCGCTGGCAGGCGGGGTGATCGGCTGCAAAGTCAGCATGTTTATCTTCCTCGGCCCGCAGACCTGGGTCCGCGATCTGCCCTACCTCTGGTATAGCGGCCAGGCGTGGACTGGCGGTTTCTTCGGCGGCTACGTGGGCGTGCTGATCGTCAAGCGCTGGCGGCATATCACCTACGCCACAGGCGATGTCTTCGCCCTAGCGCTGCCGGTGGCTCAGGCTATCGGCCGGCTCGGCAACCTGCTTGGCGGCGACCCCTTCGGCCTGCCAACCACGCTGCCGTGGGGCATCATCCAGCAGGGAGTGCGCCGCCAGCCCTCCGCGGCCTACGAGTTGATCCTGGACCTGGCGCTCTTCGCGTTGCTCTATATCCTCCGCGACCGCATGTGGCGCTCGGGTGACCTCTTCAATCTCTATGTGCTGGGCTACTGCGCGCTGCGCTTCCTGGTGGACTTCACGCGCGCCGACCCGCATGTCCTCTGGGGTCTCACACTCGTACAGTGCATTGACGCCATCGCCGTCATCCAGTTCGGCGTCATGCTGCTGCGCTCCTATCTGAAACACCGCGCGCTCGCCGCGACCACGCCCGGCCCTGTTCCCGCGCTCGGCGCTGACCCCGCCGCGTCCGCCTGACACCACGCCCAACCCTGGCCAGATCCCATGTACCCGAGACAGGAGGCGCGCATGTCTACTGATGGCGGCCCCCCGAGGAGGTCAATCTACCCGTTTTTGGCAGGACTAGGGATTGGAGCCATACCACTTGCTATCGGGTTGGGCGGGTTGGGCGGCTACGTCAACTACCACGTTTCCGGGCTCAACTACCCCGCCGTCACCGCCAACACATTCTTTGCCAGCGGCTGTCTCGGTGTAGTAGGTTTGGTCGCGGCGATCATCCTGATCAGTCAGAATCCGGACACGCCAGCGCGCCGCGTAGGTCAGGGCATGCTGGCAGCGCTGCTTGCAAGCCCGATCATCTACTATATCGGTTGCATGGTCGTGAACTCTGCGAACCACGGTAGCTCGACCTAGCCAGAGGAGTCCACCGAACATGTCAGATGAGCAGCCACCGTTGCAGCCACCAGATGCGCCAGAGCCGCAGCTGGAGACTGGCGCGCCACCGCCCGAGTCGTCGCCACCGGCAAATAGCTTGCCTCCGGGCGCTCCGCCTCCACCACTGCGTCCACCGGCCTCGCCGCCTCCCGGGAGCCGCCGCCAGTTCATCCTGGGGATACTCGTCGGGGCGATCCCTCTAATCCTCGCCTTAGTCGGCTTCGGTGGTAACAGCAACTTCACTACGGCCACAACCAGCGCGACGTTCGGGCTCCTCCTGTGGGCCGGGGGTATTGGGTACGTCGTTGCGCTTGTCCTGTCCATCGTCCTCAGCGCCATCCAGGCGACTCGGCGGTTCGGGCTCGGCATGCTCACCGCACTCCTGGTAAGCCCGGTCGTCTTCTTCATTAGCTGCCTGGTCATAGTTACCCATCCGTTCCCGTCTGGCGGGTCGAGCACATAAGTGGTATGCGGCGGCAACAGAACAGGGCGCGGAGCGGTACGAAAGGTGACGGACACACATGGCTTTTGATGGCATTCCAGAGGAGCCGCCTGTAAACCCGCCGTCTGAGACGCCAAACGCCGTGCCGCCGTCCGACTACACGCCGCCGCCAGGTGTCGCTGCGCCGCCGCCAGACGCAGCCGCAAGCCAGGGTTCGACACCTCAGCCAAACGAATCACACCCGGTTCGTGAGTTCTTGACTGGCTTGGTTATTGGAATCGTGCCACTCATCCTGGCGATGGTGGGGGTCGGTGTCCAAGGTCTAACTGCGTTGGCCTGTGTCGCGGGAATTCTCTATTTCACCGCATTCCTTGTCGCGCTGGCGGAGAGGAATTCAGCGCCTGCCCGCAAGTATGCGGCGGGCATGTTTACCGCGCTCCTCGCCAGTCTGGTCATATTCGGCATCAGTTGTCAGCCGCTGCATAATCACGCCATCGGCCCGTAGCGTCGTCGCGAATCAGGAGAAAGTTTCCATGAGAAAACGAGCAGCCCACGCGCCCGCGCCTATCGCGCCGGAGCAGATCACGACGAAGACTGATGAGATGGCGATCGAGCGTCGCGAGCGCCCCTACATCTACCACAACCTCACTAACAGCCTCTGCCCATCCTGCCTGCGCGTCATCCAGGCCAAGATCCTGCTCCAGGACAACAAGGTCTACATGTACAAGACCTGCCCCGAGCATGGCGCGATGAAGACGCTGCTGTCCTCAGACGCCAAGTATTACCTCAGCCAAGCGCAGTTCAATAAGCCCGGCACACTGCCGCGCCACTTCCAGACCAAGGTCGAGCAGGGCTGCCCGCTGGACTGTGGCCTCTGCACCGACCATGAGCAGCACACCTGCCTCGCACTCATCGAGGTCACTGAGGCCTGCAACCTCCGCTGCCCTACCTGCTTCGCTGACTCGGATGTCGGCAAATACTACTCGCTCGCCGAAGTCGAGGGCATGCTCGACACCGTCGTCAATAACGAAGGCTACGCCGATGTCGTGCAGATCAGTGGCGGCGAGCCGACGATCCATCCGCAGATTCTCGAGATCCTGGAGCTGGCCAAGTCCAAGCGCATCAAGGCGTTGATGATCAACACCAATGGCGTGCGCATCGCCAAGGATGAGGAGTTCGTCAAGCGACTGGCGGACTTCCGGGGCAACTTCGAGGTCTACCTCCAGTTCGACGGCTTCCGCGAGGAGACTTACAAGACCATTCGCGGCGTGGACCTGCGTGAGGTCAAGGAGCGCGCGGTCGCCAATCTGACGAAATACGAAATTCCCATCAACCTCACCGCGACCATCCAGCGCGGCGTGAATGAGGATGAAGTCGGCGCCATCGTCAAGTACGGACTGGCGCAGAAGATGGTACGCGGCGTCACCTTCCAGCCCATCACCAACGTCGGCCGGCATGAGGACTTCGACCCGCTCGACCGCACAACAATCCCTGACGTCATTCACGCCATCGAGGCGCAGACCGCGGGCGTCTTCCAGGCCAGCGACTTCGTGCCGCTGCCCTGCCATAGCGACTGCATCAGCGTCACTTACGCCTACACCAAGAACGGCAAGGTCAGGCCACTGCCGCGCTATGTGGATGTGCGCCAATACCTCGACGTCATTGGCAACCAGATCAACTTCCGCGTGGACGATATGAAAGGCGTCGTCGGCTCGGCGCTGATGCGGCTGTGGTCGGCCTCCGCGCCGCTCTCCACGCTCAACACGCTCTACGACTTCAGCTGCTGCCTGCCGGCAGCGCCAGGCATGCTCAGCCAGAAAGAGCACGGCTCGCTGCTCTACGAGAACATGTTCCGTATCGTCATCATGTACTTCATGGACGCCTGGAACTTCGACGTCCGCTCGGCGCACAAGTGCTGCGTGCACAATGTCCTGCCCGACGGCAAGATCATCCCCTTCTGCTCGTACAACACCGTCCACCGCCCAAAGCACATGACCAAGACCCGAGAGCGCGTGACTCAGGGTCGCGGACCGAAGCCAGGCATGATGAGGGAGTAGGTGGATGACGAACCTGGTCCCCACCGCGCTGCCCTGGCAGGGGCTAGCCTTCTTCCCCGCGCTCTTCGCGTTCATCGGGGTGATGGTCTTTTCCACGGCGACGCTGGCCTTCTACCTCAAGCAGCGTCTCTCGCTGGCGCGGTTGGGCGGAGTATTCAACGCGCATTCCGGTGTGCGCGGCAACCTCTACGCCGCGTTGCTAGGCGCGGCGACGCCGTTCTGCACCTGCACAGCGCTGCCACTCTTCCTCGGCATGCTAGAGGTAGAGGCGCCGCTTGGGCCGGCGGTCTCCTTCCTGCTGGCCTCACCGACGATCAACCTCGGAGCGGTGGCGCTGCTTTTCGTGGTCTTCGGCTGGCGCGTCGCGCTCTTCTATCTCGCTGTCTGCCTCGCCGCCGCGGTGCTGGTCGGCTGGCTGTTGGGGCGCACGCCGCGCAAGGACGCTCTGCGCGACTACCTCTGGTTCGAGGAAGACGAGCCGGAGAAGACGACGACGCGGGTGGCGCTCAGGCGCGCCGCCGGGTTGGGCGGCCGGCTGACCTGGAAATTCCTGCCCTGGCTGGCACTGGCCACCGCCGCCGGACTGCTGATTGACTGGCTCATCCCGACTTCGACGGTCGCGCGGTTGGGCGCGGTGGGAGTGGTTCTGGCGATCCCGCTGGCCGCGGCGCTGGGCGGGCTGATCTACGCCGACATCCTGCTGCTGATCCCGCTGGGCTATGCGCTGATCCAGCACGGACTGCCCACCCCGGTCGCGCTGACCTTTATGATCGCTGCGTCGGGCCTTAGCCTGCCAGAGGTCGCCGCGCTCACCCGGATCCTGAAGCCGCGCCTGGTCCTGAGTTTCGCCGCCGCCACGCTGCTGGCCTATGCCGTCCTCGGCTACGGCTTTCTCCTCCTGTAGTTTCCATACCGCGTCGCTGGCTGCGAATATACCTACTCGCTAACTACCATCCGGCGCGCTGGCCAATCGGCTGAAACTGCGCTCACGCGCTGTCGTTTCATCGTACATCCGTTCGACATACCCATGAGGAGGGGCGCATGGCTCATCCTATGTATGACCCAGCGGCGATCGCGGGTTCAACCGTGATCGCGAGGAGGATTCTGGCGTGCAGTATGCCCTGCTGATCTACACCGACGAAACCCAGGACACGCAGGCGACCCCCGAAGAGATGAATCAGGTCATGGCCGCGTACAACGCATTTGGCGAGCAGTACAAAGATCAGATCACTGGCGGCGAGGCCCTCAACCCGACCTCGTCGGCGACGACCGTGCGCGTTCGCGATGGCAAGTCGCTCACCACCGACGGCCCCTTCGCCGAGACCAAGGAGCAGTTGGGCGGCTTCTATCTCGTCAAGGCGGCGAACCTGGATGAGGCCATCGCCATCGCGGCCAACATCCCCGGCGCGAAGTTCGGCTCGGTCGAGGTGCGCCCGGTGATGGAGTTTGGCGAAGAGTAGTTCCATCGCATCGGAGCCCAGATGACCGCACGCCTCGCCGCGTGCGGTCATCGACCATCTCGCCGCACGGTTCTGGCGACTCCAGGCCAATGGAGCTGAAGCGCCAGATAGAGTGAGACAAATCCCAGACCCACATAGTCCACCAGCATGTGCGCGAAGGTCGGCGCGATCAAGAGGATACCGAGAAAACGCGCCGCCATCGCCTGCGGACCGTCGAGCGCGTAGGCGATATGCTAGGTACGGAGGAAGCAAGTGAGGCGGGTTAGGGCGCGCCCGGCGTCTCACCGACGATCTGGCGCAGCAGTGTCACGTGGCGGGCGAAGGCGTCGCGGCCAGCGGCGGTCAGTGAAACCCAGGTGCGCGGCTTCTTGCCTTCGAAGACTTTGGTGATCGCGATATACCCCGCCGACTCCAGCGCCGAGAGGTGGCGTGAGAGGTTCGACTCGCCCAGTTCCACGTAGCGCTGGATGAAGGCGAAGTCTACCTGTTCACTCTGCGCCAGCAGCGCGAGAATCGAGAGCCGCACAGGCTGGTGAATCGTGTCGTCGAGCTGGTGCCGTGGATGTGAGAGCGCGTCGCGCCTGGTATCCTGGTCGTTGGACATGGCTAGGCTACCCGCGCGCCGAAGCGCTTGCGCAGGCCAATAACCAGCATCGGCGCGGCGGCCAGCAGACCAACGGCTGTAAATAGGAACGGCGGCCGGGATGGAAACAGGTAGATGGCGCCAACTAGGATCGCGGCGTAGTAGAAGCCCCACCAGATGAAGTGGTTGAAGAACTTCACCCGCACCGGCTGGCGCCGCATGTAGACAGATGTCCAGACCGTCAGCAGCGCGGCGATGGTCACCCAGATACCCGTCGCCACCGGGCCAGCGAAGAGGTCGAACATCGCCAGACCAATCACGATGCCGGTTCCCCACATCAGGTAGAAGACCCCATTGTCGTTGCTGTTGCGTCGCGCCGCGACCTGCGCGTTGCGGATGGCGTTCAAGCGCTCTTCGGCGTCATGAGGCGAGGAAGACATGCTACTTTCCTTTCGGGCAATCACATTACTTATATTCATGTATATACCTGACACAAATACGCATGTCAAGCGGGAATGCCACCAGCGCGCACAATTGTGCGCGGCAATGCGCTCGTTGCGGCGTCGCTGGCGCGCATCTTGGGTTACTTTTCCGCGCCGTGGCGGTCAAGAGAGAATGAGAAGTGGAATGGGAGAGGAAGCGAGCGGGCTGTCCTGCTCTCCCATCAGGGAACCACCGCGTGCGGGAAGGAAGCATGGGACAGGCGCCGACGATCTCTCAGATTATCGAGCGCGTCTATCGCGCTGACGCCGGCCGCATCCTGGCGGCGCTAATCGCCGCCACCGGCGACTTCGCCATCGCCGAGGACGCGCTGCAGGACGCCATCGAGGCGGCGCTGCGCCAGTGGCCGCGCGAGGGCGCTCCGCGTCAGCCCGCCGCCTGGCTCACCACCATCGCCCGCCGCAAGGCGATCGACCGTCTGCGCCGCGACCAGACGTTGCAGCGCAAGCAGGCCATCCTCCAGGCGCTCACCGAACTCGACACCGCCCAATCCTTTGCCCCCGCGCCAGCCGCTGACAGCTCCGGCGACTTCCCCGACGAGCGGCTGAAGCTGCTCTTTACCTGCTGCCATCCCGCGCTGGCGCTCGACGCCCGCGTGGCGCTGACCCTGCGCACGCTTGGTGGGCTGACGACAGAAGAGATCGCTCGCGCCTTCCTCGTCACCGAGACAACGATGTCCCAGCGTTTGACCCGCGCAAAGCGCAAGATCCGCGACGCCCGCATCCCCTACCGCGTGCCGCCCGTCCACTTGCTGCCCGACCGCCTCGACGGCGTCCTGGCCACACTTTACCTGATCTTCAACGAGGGCTACGACGCCTCGGCGGGTGATGCGCTGATCCGCCGCGACCTCTGCGATGAGGCGATCCGGCTGACGCGCACGCTGCTGGCGCTGCTGGCGCGCGAGCCCAGTCTGGAGGCCGAGCAGCCAGAGGCGCTGGGACTGCTGGCGCTGATGATGCTGACCCACGCGCGCCGCCATGCCCGCGCGACAGATGATGGCGACCTGATTGTCCTCGAAGAACAGGACCGCAACCGGTGGGACCAGGCCGAGATCACTGAAGGGCTGGCGTTGCTCGACCGCGCGCTCGCCGCCCGGCGCCGCGGCCCCTATCAGATCCAGGCCGCGATCGGCGCGCTCCACGCTCAGGCGCCCTCCACCGCCACGACTGATTGGCGCCAGATCGCGCTACTCTACGATGCGCTCTTCGCGCTTTCGCCCTCGCCAGTCGTCACGCTCAACCGCGCCGCCGCCATCGCCATGGCCTACGGGCCGCTCGCCGGTCTCGCGCTGCTCAACGATCCCGCCCTGGCCTTCGCCCTGCGCGACTACCTGCACTACCACGCCGCCCGCGCCGACCTGTTGCGCCGCGCCGGCCGCCGCGCCGAAGCCGCTTCCGCCTACAAGCAAGCCCTCGCCCTCTGCCACAACCAGGTCGAACGCCGCTATCTGGAGCGCCGACTGCGAGAGGTTGGCTAGCGGACTCGCCTCACCGCCCGTCGCGCCGTCCCAGCGCAAGGCGCCTGCTTGAAAACGTCTCCATACACAGTCGAAGCAATTTCGTCACGCCGTGCTACAATGAAACCAACCCAACGATGTTCACATGACAAACGCCAGGTGATCGGTAACAGATTGAAACACGCGGCCAGGTGAGAGGTGAGGCATGGCGATGGGACGATCTCACGGATATCACTATCTGCGGTGGCTGGCGGCGGCAGCGCTGGCCATGGCGATTTTCGGAGGAACCGCCCCACGGGCAGCAGCGAGCAGTTCGCCAATGCTCAGCGCGTCTGGATATGCGACCCCGGGGAATACGCTAACAATTTCCGGCATGTATTTCATTCCAAACGGTGTCGCAACCCTTTATGATGGCTCAACGCAGATAGCTACTGTCCCCGTAAAACAACTGCTCAGCGTCGTTGGCTTATACGTCGGTGGATTCCAGATTACCTATACCATTCCATACGAGACGGCGACTGGCGCGCATACCCTGCAAGCGGTGGAGCAGGAGCAATCGGGAAACCTCACTGCCTCAACAGCATTTACCGTCGCGGCAAGTTGGGCGCAATTCGGCTTCTCACCGACCAACACCCGCTTGAATACCTATGAGACAGCCATCAGTCCTGCGAATGTCTCGACATTGAAAGTCGCCTGGACCTATGCGAGCAATTTTGGGTTCATCGCGCCAGTTGTCGTCAATGGTGATATCTACTTCGCAAACAATAACGGCAGCATATTCGCGAAGAACGCAGCGACCGGCGCGCCAGTATGGGCATCCACCCCTGGCGGTAATTTCGGTATAGCTGGCAGCCAGGCGCCTGGGCTCTATGACGGGACGCTCTTTGTCGGAAGTTTTGCCTCGATCTACGCCGCGAACGCGAATTCAGGCAAACAGGCATGGGCAAGCATTGGCCAGGTTAGCGCTGACCCAGTGTATCTGGCCGAGGGACTCGTCTATGCGGACGATAGCGGCATGCTTGCGGCGTACAATCCTGTCGGATGCGCTAGCGGCTCATGCGCGCCCAACTGGACACTCTCATTTCTCAGCCAGGGAATCGGGATTGGCAGCAACATGGTGGCATCAGGGAATACCTACCTTGTGGCTGGCGGATATACGGCCACCGGGAATGGAGGGATATTCGCCGTAGATGCCGCCAGCCACAAAATCCTCTGGAGTGGCGCGATCACTACGTCTGACCGCTATGATGGCTCAATCGTCGCGGATGGCGGATACGTATTCATCGCGTACGCCACCTCCAATTCGACCATTCCATCAACTCTCTACGCCTTCAGCGCGTCCGGTTGCGGACAGTCAACCTGCCAGCCGCTGTGGACTGCGTCAATTTCACAAATGGGCAGCTATGCGAACGCCACCGGCTTGGCTGTTGCAAATAACACGATCTTCGTTGGCGGCGCTGGGCTATATGCCTTCCCTGAAGGTGGCTGTGGCGCTTCCACCTGCTCGCCAAGCTGGATTGGACAGACGAGTGAGCCCGGTCAGACCGCCAACTTGATGATCGATTCCGCGCCCGCCGTGGCTAATGGGCTCGTGTACGCCGGCGCAGAAGATGGCACAGTTCGCGCGTTCAACGCCAACGGGTGTGGCGCCGCCAGCTGTCCGCCTGTCTGGAATTACTGCACAGCGGGTTCGTGCACGCCCAGTACCGCCGAGCACTTCGGCTCGCCGGTCGTTCTCAACGGGATGGTGTATATTGCGTCGTACGGCGGCACGCTGTACGCATTCAAACTCTCTGGCGCGACCGCCAGCCCGCCGCGCGGTATGGTCTCCCCTACACACGCGAAGCCAGCGCGCGCCAGTAGTCGGCAGTGGGCTCGGCCCTCGATCGTTGCGCCAGAGTGCAGACCGCTCATCTGGTAATGAGGCTCGCAACAAGGCGCGACTTTCGCGCTCCACTTCTCGTACCGCGCTTGACACCCACCTGCCCGCCGCGCTATCATGCCAGCCAACAACCACATACCGCAGCACAGCGGCGATCAGGATGAAGTACGCGGGCAACGCGCCAGTTCCCAGCGAGCCGGAGGGGGTGGAAACCCGGCGCTGGCGCTCCCGCCGAATGGGCCTGTGAGCAGCGACCCGACCGGCGCGCATCCCGCGCCTGAGGGCATCGCCGGGGACCTCCCGTTACAGAGGCGGAGCATCGGTCACAGGTCAGGTCATCTGGCATGCGGCCCGCGCTCGTGAAATGAGGAGCCACACGCCGGTGGCCTCCGGTCGAGCCCGCCAGTCCTGGCGCGCTTCCGGATGGTGGCCCATGGCGGCGCGGCTCGAACCAGGGTGGTACCACGAAGGCTAGCGCCTCTCGTCCCGAAGCGGATGAGAGGCGCTGTTGTTTTTAACTGGCGGACATTCGGCCCCGCGCCGCATCCTGTTCACTCACCGAACTTGTTATCCCAACAGAATCAATCCCGCAGAGCGAGCCCCACTCCCCGCAGGGAGAGGGGGCAAGGGGTGAGGCCCCCAGCGAAAGGAGCGATGTCCCATGAGCGCCCCAGCGAAGTCGGGCGGCGCGGCGAAGGCCCGCGCGCCCAAAGCGGCGCCTGAGACCCGGGCGAAGACCGCCCATCCCAAGCGCGAGCGCGTCTTCTCCGGCATCCAGCCGACCAACACGCCGCACATTGGCAACTACCTGGGGGCCATCCGTCACTGGGTCGCCGAGCAGGACATCTTCGACAACATCTACTGCATCGTAGACATGCACGCCATCACCTTGCCGCAGAAACCAGCCGAGCTGCGCGACGCTGTCCGGCGCCTGGCGGCGATGCTGCTGGCCTGTGGCCTGGACCCTGAACGCAGCGCGATCTTCATCCAGTCGCACCTGCACGAGCACGCCGAGCTGGCATGGATCCTCGACTGCATGACACCCACCGGCTGGCTGAACCGCATGACCCAGTTCAAGGTCAAGGCTGGCGACGCCCAGGAGTCCGCCAGCGCGGGACTCTACACCTATCCCGTGCTGATGGCCGCCGATATCCTGCTCTATCACGCCGACGCCGTTCCCGTTGGTGATGACCAGCGCCAGCATGTCGAGTTGACGCGCGACATCGCCAACAGCTTCAACGCCCGCTTCGGAGAGACCTTCACCGAGCCGCGGGCGCTGATCCGCGACGTTGGCGCGCGGATCATGGCGCTCGACGAGCCGGAGAAGAAGATGTCCAAGTCCGGCGCGGAAGGCTCCTACATCGCCCTGCTGGACAAGCCCGATGTGATACGCAAGAAGATCAAGCGCGCGACCACCGACTCCTATACCACCATCGTCTTCGACGAGTCGCGGCCGGCGATCTACAACCTGCTCTCGATCTACCAGTTGCTGTCTGGCCAGACGCAGCCGGCCATCGAGGAGGAGTTCGCCGGCAAGGGCTACGGCCAGTTCAAGGCCGCCCTAGCGGACCTGCTGGTGGCGACGCTTGAACCGATTCAACAGCGCTACGACACCATCGCCAGCGATCCCGCCGAGCTGGATCGCATCCTGGCGCGCGGCGCCGAGCGCGTGCGGCCTATCGCCGCGAACACACTGCGCACGGTCAAGGAGCGCGTCGGGCTGCTCTAGCCCGTCCGCGAGGAGTACTTCTCATGGCTGCCACAACGACGCCCGCCAGCCAGCGGGCTCCACGCGCCACGACGCGGCGGCGCCCGCCACGCAAGCCGCATGGCCCAGCGATGGCGCCCGTCTGGCGCGAGGTGGCGGCCGACCTAGAGACGCCCGTCTCGGCGTACCTCAAGCTGGCGCACGGGCGCTACGGTTTTCTCCTGGAGTCAGTCGAGGGCGGCGAGCGCGTCGCCCGCTACTCCTTTGTCGGCGCTGACCCGTACGTGACACTGCGCGTGAAGAGCGGTGTGGCGGAGTGGCGCTGGCTGCGCGGGCCGCGGGCGGGCGATGTCGAGCGCGAGGAGTGCGCCGACCCGCTGGCTGCCGTTCGCGCCGAGCTGGAGCGGCGGCCTATCGCGCCGGTCGCCGGTCTGCCGCGGTTCTCCGGCGGCGCGGCGGGCTACCTGGCGTATGAGACGGCGGCGCGCTTCGAGCCGGCCGTGTCCATTCCTGACATCGATCCGCTCGACCTGCCCGATGCGGTCTTCATCTTCAGCGACACCCTGCTGGTCTTTGACCACGCGCGCTCCACCGCGCTACTGCTCACCTGGGCTGATCCAGGTGAGACAGCGGGAGATGAAGCGGCGGCGCGCGATGCCGCCCACGAGCGGTTGAACGCCATGGAGCGGCGCTTGCGCCGTGGCGCGCCCGCCAGCGCGCCACGCATGCGGGCGCGACGGAGCCCGGCGGCGGTCCGGTCCTCGGCGCTGGAGTCACGCGCGGCCTACGGCGCGGCCGTTGAGCGGATAAAAGAGTATGTGCGCGCGGGCGACTGCTTCCAGGTGGTGCCGTCGCGGCGCGTGGCGCGACCGCTGGCCGCTCCCCCATTCGAGGTGTATCGAGCGCTGCGCTCCATCAATCCTTCACCCTACATGTATTATCTGGCGCTCGAGGACTTCGCTATCGCCGGGGCATCACCGGAGCTGCTGGTGCGCGTCGAATCAGGCGAAGTCGCGGTCCACCCCATCGCTGGTACACGCCGCCGCGACAGCGACCGCGGCGCCGACGCCGCGCTGGAGGCCGAGCTGCGCGCCGATGAGAAGGAGCGCGCCGAGCACATCATGCTCGTCGACCTGGGCCGCAACGACGTTGGCCGCGTCAGCGAGCCCGGGAGCGTAGCCGTCACACAGTTCCTGGATGTCGAGCGCTACTCGCACGTCATGCACCTCGTCTCGCACGTCACCGGCCGCCTGCGCGCCGACTTGACGTCCTACGACGCGCTGCGCGCGGGTTTCCCTGCGGGAACGGTGAGCGGCGCGCCGAAAATCCGCGCGATGCAGATCATCGCTGAGCTCGAAGGCCAGCGGCGCGGCGTCTACGCGGGAGCAGTCGGCTATATCGGCTTTGATGGCTCTCTCGACACGTGTATCGCCATACGCACGCTGGTGATGAAGGACGGCGTGGCCTACGCTCAGGCGGGCGGTGGCATCGTCGCGGATTCCCAGCCCGACGCCGAGTTCGAGGAGACCGAAAACAAGCTCGGCGCGGTCATGCGCGCGCTGGACCGCGCCAACCGCCAGGCCCGACAGGAAGGCTCCCAATGATCCTGCTGCTGGACAACTACGACAGCTTCACCTGGAACCTCTACCAGTATCTCGCTGAATTGGGCGCGGAGGTCGAGGTGCGGCGCAATGACGAGATCAGCGTCGCCCAGGCTGAGCGACTGGCCCCGGCGGGCATCGTCATCTCACCAGGACCATGCACGCCGCGCGACGCCGGCGTCTCCAACGATCTGATCCGCGCGCTTGGCGCGCGCATTCCAACGCTTGGCGTCTGTCTGGGCCACCAGTGCATCGGTGACGTCTTCGGCGGTCGCATCGTCCGCGCGCCAGAGCCCGTCCATGGCAAGACCTCGCTCATCCACCATCACGGCGCGGGCGTGCTGGCAGGCCTGCCTCAACCTTTCGAGGCCATCCGCTATCACAGCCTGATCGTCGAACGGGTGACGCTGCCAGACGCGCTGGAGATCACGGCAGAGACGGCGGACGGCCTCATTATGGGCCTGTCCCACCGCGACTACCCCATCCATGGCGTGCAGTTCCATCCCGAGTCCATTATGACCGGAGTGGGCAAGGACCTGCTGCGCAATTTCCTCGCGAGCATGAATCCTGAGCGTAGCGCGCACGGCGCACGGAAAGGAGCTATCTATGGCGATGTTCAGATACTCGCCTGAGCTTACCGCGCGCTATCCGAACGTCGTAGGCGGCGTCATCTTCGCCAGGGACCTGCGCAACTGGCCGGCGTCCGACGGCTTGCGCGCCGCCGCTGCCGCAGAGCAGGCGGCGACGTTGCGCCGCATCGGAGAGACGCCACTGAGCGCGCTTCCTTCGCTAGCGGCCTGGAGGAGCGCGTTCCGGGCCTTCGACGTCGACCCGACTCAATACCGGTGCGCCGCCGAGGCGCTCCTGCGCCGGCTGACCAAGAAGGGCGACATCCCCAGCATCAACACCCTGGTGGACCTGGGCAACCTCGTGAGCATTCGCTACGCGCTACCGGTCGCGATCTTCGATACCCGCGCGCTTGAGCCGCCGCTCACCGTGCGTTTCGCTACCGGAACCGAGCGTTTCACCGAGCTAGGCGCGCCCGAGGCGGAGCATCCTGTCGCCGGTGAAGTCATCTTCGCCGACGAGACAGCGCTGGTGTATGCGCGTCGCTGGTGCTGGCGGCAGAGTAACGAGAGCGCCGCGCGCGAGGACACGACTCAAGCGCTCATCACTGTTGAGGCGCACGACGCGGCGGCGCGCGCCACGGTGCGCGCGGCGCTGGATGACCTGCTGGCGCTGCTTGGCGAGTATGCGGGCGGCGACCATGACGACATGATCCTCGATCGAGACCATCCCCAGGCGGGAGAAAGAGAGACTGAAGCATGATCCGTGAGGCGATCGCAATGCTCGTGGCGGGCAAATCGCTGAGCGAAGACGAGGCCACTGGCGCGATGGAAGAGATCATGACCGGGCAGGCGACGCCTTCGCAGCAAGGCGCCTTTCTGGTCGCCCTGCGCATCAAAGGCGAGACGGTGGATGAAGTAACCGGCATGGCGCGCGGCATGCGGAACGCCTCGGTCCACGCCCAACTGCCGCCAGAACTCAACGCGGTGGACACCTGTGGCACCGGCGGCGATGGCGCGGACACGTTCAATGTCTCGACGGCGGCGGGGCTGCTCGTCGCCGCGCTTGGCCAGCCCGTCGCCAAGCATGGCAACCGCGCCGCATCCAGCCGCTGCGGCAGCGCCGACGTCCTCGAGGCGCTTGGCGTCAAGCTGGAGCTGGGACCAGAGGCGCTAGTCCAGTGCGTCGAACGGGTCGGCTTCGGCTTCATGTTCGCCCCAACCTATCACCCCGCCATGCGCCACGTCGGCCCAACACGCCGCGAGATTGGCGTGCGCACGGTCTTCAACATCCTCGGCCCGCTGACCAATCCCGCCGACGCGCGTTACCAGTGCCTCGGAGTCGCCGATCCCTCGCTAGCCCCGCTCATGGCGCAGGCGCTGCTGCGGCTGGGCTGCGAGCGTGCGCTGGTGATTCACGGCATGGACGGCGTGGATGAGTTCTCGCTGAGCGCTCCGACCCACGTAGTCGAAGTGCGCGGCCAGCGCGGCGATGTGGTCGAATATGAGGTGACGCCGGAGAGTGTCGGGCTGACCCGTCGCCCGCGCGAGGAGATCCGTGGCGGCGACGCGCAGTACAACGCCGCGCTGCTGCGGCGCACACTGAGCGGCGAGCAGGGCCGCGCGCCTGCCGACGTAGTGGCCTATAACGCCGGGGCCGCGCTCTATGTTACCGGCCGCGCCGCGACCATCGCTGAAGGCGTAGGTCAGGCGCAGGACGCGCTGAAGGCCGGGCTCGCTATCCCAACGCTCGACGCGCTGGTCACCACCAGCCAGCGACTCGCGTCTGCCGCCGTCTGAGCCGCGCCACGCTCACGCCAACAGGGAGAGACGCCATGTCAACGCCAGCTTCCAGCCTGCCGACCTCGCATCATTTCACCATCGAGCGCGTGGGCGAAGGCGCCTGGGCTGCGATCGCCATCCCCGGCAGGGGAACGATGGGCAACGCCGGCATCGTTGACCTGGGCGACCTGACGCTGATCTTTGATACTACCCTCTCACTGGCCGCCGCCCGCGACTTGCGGGTAGCCGCCGAGCGCCTTACCGGCCAGCGCCCGCGCTACGTCGTCAATAGCCATCACCATCTGGACCACGCGCAAGGCAATCAAATCTTCGATGACGCCACCATCATTGGCACATCGCGCGCGGCGGAAATGATAACCCAGGAGAACGATCCCTTCCTGGCAACGATGCGCGAGCGCGGAATGGCGCTGGACGCCGAGGCGCGCGCCGCCGCCGCCGCCGCCGACCCTGCAATCCGCCGCGACATGGACGAGCAGAATGATGACCTCCTGGTATTGCTCAATGAGGCGCATGAGGCTCGCTCGCGCCTGCCCGACCTGCGCTTCACCTCCCGCCTGACGCTGCACGGCGACGCGCGCCACGCCGAGCTGATCACCTGGGGCGGCGGCCACACGCCGAGCGACGTTGTCCTCTACCTGCCACATGCGCGCATTCTCTATTCCGGCGACCTGATCTTCCACCACGCGCACGCCTCAATCGAGACCGGCGACCCATACGAATGGCTGCGCATCCTCGGCGAGATGGAGAAGTTCTCGGTGGA
This sequence comes from Ktedonobacterales bacterium, assembly GCA_036391685.1. Lineage (GTDB taxonomy): Bacteria > Chloroflexota > Ktedonobacteria > Ktedonobacterales > JADMIN01 > JAKAIY01. The sequence goes on along the minus strand of DASVZK010000066.1, from coordinate 41,320 downwards.
TAAGTTGGTCCCCGGCCATGGCCTAGTGGGCGACCACGGCGCTATCGCCGCCCAGCGCGCCTATCTGGCAACCGTCCTCGATCTCTGTCGTGACGCGCTGGCCTCCGGCAAGAGCGAGGACGAGGCGGCGGCGACGCCTATCCCCAGCGCCTATGAGGGTTGGGGCTTTTCCAGCGGCTTCGGTCAGACCATGCGCGCCATCTACGTGTATCTGCGCGACCACGCCGGAGCGACCGGGGCGGGCCAGCAATGACAGTCGAGTCAGACCGCGCGCCCGCGACGTTTCTGGCGCGCATCACCGCCGCCACGCGCAATGAGCTAGCCCTACGCCAGGCCCGTGAGCCGCTGGAGACGCTGTGCGCCCGCGCGGCGGACGCTCCCGCGCCGCGCGACTTCGCCGCCGCGCTGCGACCCGCGCCTGCCGGCCCCGCGCGGCTGATCGCCGAGATCAAGCGCGCTTCGCCGTCGAAGGGCCTGCTTGCGCGCGACTTCGATCCTGTGCGGCAGGCGCGAGCCTATGAGGCGGGCGGCGCAGCGGCGATCAGCGTGCTGACCGAGCCACAATTCTTCCACGGATCGCTCGATCACCTGAGCGCCGTGCGCGGGGCCGTCAGTCTGCCTATCCTGCGCAAAGACTTCTTGCTCGACCCGTATCAGGTCTACGAGGCGCGCGCCGCCGGGGCTGACGCCGCCCTGCTAATCCTCTCGATGCTCGACGACGCGCTGGCCGCCGACTTGCTCGGCCTGATCCGTGCGCTGGGCATGGAGGCGCTGGTCGAGGCGCACGACGCGGACGAGGTCCGTCGTGCGCTGGCGCTGGGCGCGCGGGTGATCGGCGTCAATAATCGCGACCTGCGCACCTTCGAGGAACACCCCAACACCGCTCGCGACCTGCGCGCGCTCGTCCCACCCGACTGCGTCTACGTCGCCGAGAGCGGCCTGAGCAGCTCGCCGCGCATCACGCAGTCGCGCGCGTGGGGAGTAGACGCCGTGCTCATTGGCGAGACATTGATGCGCGCGGATGATCCGGTGGCGCTCGCGCGTGAGTTCGCCAATGCGCCAGGCGGCGCGACCGCCGCCTTCTTCGCCGGGACACGGCGCCCATTCATCAAGGTCTGCGGGCTGGCGCTCCCAGAACACGCGCGTATCGCGGCGGAGGCGGGCGCGGACGCTATAGGGCTGGTCTTCGCGCCAATGGCCCCCGCTCACCGTCTACTCACTCACGAATGCGCTGCGGAGATTGTCGCCGCGCTGCCCCCACCCGGCGCGCCGCGCCCAATGGCCGCGGGCGTCTTCGTCAACCAACCAGCCGGCGATATTGCCGCGATCGCTGCGCGCGTAGGGATTGACGCTATCCAACTCAGCGGCGACGAGTCCACAATGCAGTGTGCGGAGGTCGCGCGGGCGACCGCTCTACCAGTCATCAAGGCGCTTCGCGAACCAGATCACACCACATGTCTCAGTTACACCCAGGCTGGCGCGATCATCCTGCTGGAATCAGCGCCTGCCGGGACCTATGGCGGCGCGGGGAAGACGGGGGAATGGCGCGTGGCGAGCGGCGTCGCGCGCGACTGGCCAGTCGTCCTGGCCGGGGGCCTAACTCCGGAAAACGTGGCCGAAGCCCTGCGCATGAGCGGCGCGCGCGGTGTAGACGTCAGCAGCGGCATAGAATCCAGCGGCCCACATGGACAGGCGAAAGACCCGGACAAGATGCGCGCGTTCATCGCGGCGGCGCGCGGCGCGCGTAGCGATTCATAGAAGGCGAAGGCAAGATCATGGCGCAGCGAACATCAGCGACAAAGGCGAAAGCGACGAAGGCGAAAGCGACGAAGGCGACGAAGGCGACGGGGGCGGCAAGCGCGGCGCCGCCATATGAGCATGGGATCTACCCTGACGCGCGCGGGCGTTTCGGCGACTTCGGCGGGCGCTTCGCGCCGGAAAGCCTGATGGCGGCGCTGGATGCGCTGGAAACCGAGTATGATCGCGCCCGTCAGGATGACGCCTTCGTCGCCGAATTGCGCGAGCAGGAGCGAACGTACGTCGGCCGCCCGACACCGCTCTATTTTGCCCGCCGGCTCTCCGAGCGCGTCGGCGCGCGTGTCTACCTCAAGCGCGAAGACCTCGCCCATACCGGCGCCCACAAGATCAACAATGCCCTCGGTCAAGGTATGCTCGCCCAGCGCATGTCCAAGCGCCGCATCATTGCTGAAACCGGCGCGGGCCAGCACGGCGTGGCTACCGCCACCGTTTGCGCCAAGCTTGGCCTGGAGTGCGTCGTCTACATGGGCGAGGAGGACATCCACCGCCAGTCGCTGAACGTCTTTCGCATGAAACTGCTCGGCGCCGAGGTCCGCCCCGTCGCCAGCGGCAGCCGCACGCTGAAGGACGCCATCAACGAGGCCATGCGCGACTGGGTGACCAATGTCGCCAATACCTTCTACATCATCGGCTCCGCCGTTGGCCCACATCCCTATCCTCGCATCGTGCGCGACTTCCAGTCAGTCATCGGCGCTGAGACACGCGCGCAGGTCCAGGAGGCAGAAGGCCGGTTACCTGATCTAGTCATCGCCTGCGTCGGCGGCGGGTCCAACGCGATCGGCATGTTCCATCCCTTCGCTGGCGACCCCAGCGTCAGGTTAGTCGGCGTTGAGGCGGGCGGATCGGGCGTGGCGACAGGCAAGCACAGCGCGACCCTGGTAGCGGGCCGCCCTGGCGTCCTCCACGGCGCGCTCAGCTATCTCCTTCAGGATGAGGACGGCCAGGTGATCGAGACGCACAGCATCTCTGCCGGGCTGGACTACCCCGGCGTCGGGCCCGAGCACAGCTACCTGAAGGCCACCGGACGCGCGACATATGTCGCCGCCGATGACGGAGCCGCGCTGCGCGCATTCCAGGTCCTCTGCGAGGATGAAGGCATCATTCCCGCGCTGGAATCCTCGCATGCCGTCGCTCATTTGCTGGCGCTAGGCGAGGCTGGTCAGTTGCGTCGCGACCAGGTCGTGGTAGTGAACCTCTCCGGCCGCGGCGACAAAGACATCAACACCGTCGCCGCCGCGCTGCATGTCACGCTCTAACGACGCATGCGTACTCCGGCGGCGGGACGCTGGCCTTTCACCGCGAAGCGAACAGGCCGGCGTTCCGCTTGCCGCTGCGGTCGCTGAGGCAATAGAATGACAGGTAGCGCGCTGGCGGACAGTATGAATCATGGCCGCTACAGGAAGATGCGCTCACCACGGCACGGCCACGGGAATCCAGTAAGCGCCGCGCCCAGGCGAGCTCCGCCGCGCGCAGTCAGGAGTAAACGCATGGCTGAACCGGCGACGGAAACGGGGCTCGATGAGGGCCTCGAAGTCCTCACGCGCGAGCGGATGGCGCGCTGGCATATCCCCGGCGCGACGGTAGGAGAGCTGAGTGGTGGCGCGAGCGCGGTCGCCGGATTCGGTGTCGCCAGCCTGGAGACGGGCTACCCAATCCGCGCCGACAGCCTGTTCCAGATCGGCAGTATCACCAAGATCTTTACCGCGACACTGGTCATGATGCTGGTGGAAGAAGGCAAGCTCGACCTCGACCAGCCCGTCCACACCTATCTTCCCGAACTCAAACTGGCGGACTCCGACGCGCGCGAGCGCATTACATTGCGCATGCTGCTTTGCCACAGCGCAGGGTTTTTTGGCGACTACTTCGAGGATTTCGGCATGGGTGACGACGCCCTGAGCCGATACGTCGCCAGGCTCGATACGCTGGAGCAGCAAACGCCAGTGGGGACCAGCTGGGCTTACAACAACGCCGGCTTCTGCCTGGCGGGGGCGGTCATCGAGCGCGTCTGCGGCGAGCCCTACGAGCGAGTAGTGCGGCGGCGTATCTTTGAACCGCTCGGCCTGACCCACACCTTCTTCTTCGCGCATGAGGCCATCACCTATCCAGTCTCGGTCGGCCATACACAAATAACGCCAGCGCGCGACGAGCACGAGGTCGCTCGCCTCTATCCGCTACCGCGCGCGGTCAATCCCGCCGGCGGCGTCATCTCCAGCGTTAGCGACCTGCTCACCTTCGCCGCCTTTCACCTGGATGGCGGCGTCACACGTGACGGCAAGCGCCTGCTCGCGGAGGCGGCGACACGGGCGATGTGGGAACCGCGCATGGCCGCAGCCAACTTCGCTGAAGCCTACGGAACTGGCTGGGAGACGCGCCGGCTCGATGGCGTACGAGTGGTAGGTCACGGTGGCTCGACCAATGGCTTCAACGCCCGCCTGCTCCTGATCCCTGAGCGGCGCTATGCGCTCGTCATCCTGACAAACAGCGGCCGCGGCTCTGCCATGTACCAGGAGATTCTGGAGGCGCGGTTGGCCGAAAGATTTGGACTCCAGGCGCCGCAGCCTCAGCCTATCAAGCTGCCGAGGAAAGCGCTGGCGCGATTCGCTGGCGTCTACACCCTACCCGACGTACGCGTTGAGGTCGTCGCGACGGCGAGCGGGCTGCGCGCCACGACTGAGTACCGCGATGTCTTGAGCGGGAAGAACGAAACCTATCCGCCCCAACTTCTGCGCCCCATCGGCGAGCGCGAGTTCATCATCACCGAGCCTGAGGAGGCCGCGAGCGCGCGCGTGGACTTTCTCCTTGATGACGCAGGGCTCCCGCGCTTCTTGCGTAGCGGCGGCAGGCTGCATCGGCGCGCGACGTCATAACGACAATCAAAAGGCGAAAGCAGGGAAAGACCTATGAGCAAAGCGACCCATACCAGCGCGCCAATCGCGGCCGCTTTCGAGCGGGCGCGGGCTGAGGGCCGCGTAGCGCTCATTCCGTACGTCATGGCGGGCTATCCCGATGAGGCAAGCAGTGAAGCGCTGGCGGTCGCGCTGGGCGAGGCCGGCGCTGACGTCATCGAGCTTGGCGTTGCATTCTCCGACCCGCTGGCCGACGGCGCGACCATCCAGCACGCCAGCCAGGCGGCGCTGGACAGCGGCATGACGCTGAACAGGGCGCTGGCGCTCGCGGCGCGCATCCGCGAGCGCATTTCCACGCCGCTTGTCCTCATGGGCTACTACAACCCGCTCTACTCCCACGGTCTCACTCGCTTCTGCGACGAAGCCGCAGCCGCGGGCGTCACTGGGCTAATCGTCCCCGACCTGCCACCGGAGGAGGCTGAGCCGCTGCGCGCCACCGCAGCCGCGCGCGACATTGAGCTCATCTTCCTGGTGACGCCGACCAGCCCTGACGCCCGTATCGCCCAGGTCGCCGCGGCGGCGGCTAGGACGGGCGGCGGCTTCATTTATTGCGTCTCGCTCAGTGGGGTCACCGGCGCGCGGTCCGATCTGCCCGACGAGCTACCCACTTTCCTGGCGCGCGTCAGGGCGGCGACGAGTTTGCCGCTGGCTGTGGGCTTTGGCGTCTCCCGCCCGGAGCATGTCGCCAGGATAGGCGGCATGGCGGATGGCGCGGTGATCGCCAGCGCGCTGATTAACACCGTGGACGCCGCCGCGCCGGAGAACCGCATTGATGCGGGCCTCGAGTACTTCCGCGCGCTGCGGTCCGCGGCCCAGCGAGGGTAGCATGGAGGCGGACATCGCTATATCCCGGGACATTCCAGACTATTTCTCCCAGTTCATCGCCAGCTATTGGGGCGACGAGGGCTCCACGTGGCTGGGCGCGCTGCCCACCCTGCTGGCCGAATACGCTGCCCGCTGGCATTTGACCCTGCTCGCGCCATTCTCCAGCCTGACATTCAATTTCGTCGCTCCTGTTACTCGCTCAGATGGCTCAGCCGCTGTCCTCAAGGCGGGTGTTCCACGCGACGAGATCGAGACTGAGATCGCCGCGCTGCGCCTCGTCGATGGCCAGGGAATGGTCCATCTGCTGGAGGCCGACCCGCCGCGCGGCGTGATGTTGCTGGAACGCGCGCTGCCTGGCGCTCCGCTCGCGCGCATGGACGATGACGACCAGGCGATAGCAATCGCGGCCGGCGTCATGCGCGCATTGTGGAGGCCGGCGCCTGACCCCAGTCCATTCCCGACAGTCGCGGGCTGGCTGCGCACGTTCGACCGGCTCCGAGCCACATATGGTGGGTCGGCCGGGCCGCTGCCCGAGGCCGCGCTGGCGCGCGCGGAGACACTCAGCCGTGACCTGCTCGCCTCTGCGCCAGCCCAGCCTATGCTGCTCCACGGCGATCTGCATCAGGACAACATCGCCTCGGCGGAACGCATGCCGTGGCTGGTCATCGACCCCAAAGGCGTGACGGGCGACCCCTGCTATGAGGTCGGCGCGCTGCTCAACAACCCGTATCACCGCGTCATGGCCTGGCCGCGCGCCGAGTGGCCCGGGCGCATGGCCCGTCGGGTAGACATCCTCGCCGAGCGGCTCGGTTTCCCTCGCGAGCGCATCGTCGCGTGGGGCGTGACACAGGCGACGATGTCGGCCGCGTGGGGCATCGAAGACGGCGAGGACGATGGGCGCTGGCCCGACCGCATCGCCCGCGCCGACGCGCTGGCCGCGCTGCTATGAGCCCGCAGGGACATGCTGTGAGCGAGCCAGGAAACGGCCGCGACCCGCACGCCATCCTACAAGGCGCTCGGCGTCGTGGACGTAGTGGAGCGCGTATACTGGACTGATCGGGCATTTCAGCGGCGAAGTGAGAGCGCAGAGGCATGGCGCAACACAGAGAGAACAGCCTCACACGGGACGCATGCGAGTTCGTCAAGCGAGGCGGCGTCATCCGGCGTGGCAAAACAGTCCGGCTGGCCCACCATGCGTGACACATGGCGAATATTGCCCTTCTCTGACGCGCCGATGGGGCGTCAGTTGGCGCTGAGCGAAGGCATGCTGGCGGCGCTAGCGGAAACCGGCCTCCCCGCGCTGCGCTGGTATATCCCGACCGAGCGCGCGCTGGTGCTCGGCAATGGCCAGTCTGCTGAATCCGCAGATCACGCTACGCTCGCCGCCGAGTCCACCGCGCTCTACAAGCGCCCCTCCGGCGGAACGGCCGTGCTGGTGGACCGCACGCTCCTTAGTCTGGATATCGCGCTGCCACACGATCACCCGCTCGCTACCCGCGATGTCGTGCGCGCCTACGAGTGGGTGGGCGAGCTATGGGCTACCGCGCTGCGCTCCCTTGGAGCCAGCGACGCGCGCGCCATCCCAACCGCCGACGTGCGCGCGATATCGCCGCTGACGAAGGATGAGCCGCTGCGCCTCGCCTGCTATGGCGCCCTCTCGCCATGGGAAGTGGTCAGCGATGAGCCGCCACGCAAGCTGGTCGGCCTCTGTCAGGTGCGCCGCCGCGCTGGGACACTCTTCCAGACGGGTGTGTACCTGCGCTTCAATGCAGCCGCCCTCGCCAACCTGCTCGCTCTCACGCCGGATGCGCGCGGCGCACTCAGCGCCCGCCTCGCCTGCGCCGCCATCGGCCTGAACGTAGCCGCCGGGCGCCCAATCGCGGCGCGGCGTATCATCGCCGCCGTCCAGCGCGAGCTGCGCGGTGGCCACAACGCTCGCCTCACCCGCGCCGCCTGGCTTCCCAGCGAGCTGGCGACGGCGGATGAGTTGGAATTTGGGCGTTTCGCGCGACTGGGCTAGATGGATGACCAATCGGCGCCAGCGCTATTGTATTTCTGTTGGCGCGGGCTCACGCGACGAATCCGCCAGCGCAGCAGACGGTGAACAGAAAGATCATCGAGGCAAGAGACAGTCCAAACATGAGGACATGCGCGCGCGGGAACCGCAAGCTGAACAGCGCCAACATGGTGAAACAGGGAAAGACGACAATGACATAGCGAGGCAGAGACATGAGACCATATCCAGGCACATGGGAAGGAAGGATAAGGACCTGCAGAAGCGCCACCCAGCTATACGTGACCCAGGAGTAAGGTAGACGTGGCGCGAATGCGGGCCGCGCCGGCGCCACCATGGCGACACACTTACCGAGCCACAGCGCCAGAAAGACAAGGTCTATCACCACCGTCGCCGGATAGGATGGCGGGCGCCCTGCATGGTTGGCGGGCCCAATTGAGGTGAGATCAGTGACCAGCCCGGTCCACGGCCAGTCCAGCGAGCGCCGCCATTGCGGCAGCGCCAGCGCGCGGCTCATCGCGTCGGCGACCCCGTAGACATGGGTGAGATAGACGTGGAATCCGAGGATCGCCGCGAACGGCGCGATCACCGAGCATGCCACCGATAGCGCCTCACTGATCCGCTGTCGCGTACAGATTGTCGTCCGCGAGGGGCGCAGCGTTCGCCAGGCCTCGATGGCTAGCGGCAGCGTGAGCAGGGCGCCCGGCGCACGGGTGAGCGTGGCCAGCGTCATCAGGAGACCCGCCAGCAGCCAGCGGCGCTGGCGCATGCATAAAAAGGCCGCGACACTGAGCAGCAGAAAGATGCTCTCGGTATAGGCCGACGCCAGAAAGTAGCCTGTAGGCAAAACGGCATAATACAGCAATGCGCGCTGAGTCACATGTGCGCCAAGCTCGGCCTCAATCAAGCGCCCGAGAGCAATGAATGCGCCGAGCGCCGCCCCGTTAGCGAGCAGGATCCCAGTCAGCGCGACGTTTCCACCGAACAGCGGCGCGACCAGCCACATCAAGGCTGGGAAAAGCGGGAAGAATGCCGCCTGGCCGATACTACGATAGCCAGTTTGCGCGATGCTGACGTACCATTGGCCATCGTACTGCGCCCAGATGGCGAGCAGGCGGTTCGGCGTTAGGCTTCCTGTCAACGACTTCCAGAGAACAACGAGCGCCAGAAGTAACAATCGCTGGCCCAGCCAGGCCGCGACCGCGTACCACCACGTGGGACGCGGGCAGCCCATGCGACTGAGCGCAGGCCGGCCCTGGGCGTTCTCGCGTTGCTTCGCTGGCGCAAGGTCAGCGTTCATCGTCCCCGATCACTCCCCCACCTCAGCGGCCGTCCCATGTTGCGGTCATGCGCTGCCCGCTCTATACCTACGACGCGCTCGATCGGCGAGGTGTAACCCACCCGGACGCCAACTGCCCGCCATACCACCCCGCGCGCCGCACACGCGCGCTACTCGCCTGGCAGTTTGACCACCACGCCGAACGTCTTGAGCAGGCCAATGGCCTCGGGGAGCGAGAAGCGCGCCCTCTTGACCTTGTTGCGCGTAGGGTCGATGACATAGCTGTGGGCGCCGGTGAAATCCGCCTCCCGCAGGTCGGTCTCCACGAATTTCGCGCCTTCCAGGTCGCTCTTGATGAATGAGACGCGCTGGAGAGTTGCGCCGCTGAAGTCCACCTCGCGCGCCTCGCACTCCTCGAAGCGCGCGCCAGAGAGATCGAGCTTGACAAAGAAGCTATAGCTGAGGACGCAGCGCGTAAAGCTCATGCTGGTCGTCAGCCCGGTCAGCGATGACGCCTCGCACCAGTCGACGCCAATCAGCTTACAATCGGTGAACTGCGCGCTGGTCAGGCGCGAGCCAGGGACCTTGAGCAGGCTGAGGTCGCAGCCCTCGAAGGCGCAATTGACGAAAGCGCAGCCGCGGAACGTGGACGATGGGAAGCGGCAACGGTGGAACTGGCAGTCCTCGAACTCGATCCCATCGAAGACCGCCTCTTCCGCTTCCAGCGCCTCAAACGCCTCCCCGATGTAGGCGCCGCGCGGGAATAGGGCTTCGGCTTCCACTACGCCAGCCCCTCCGGCTCCTCCAGCGCGGCGACCAGCGCGCCCATATACTGCGCCGCCGTCGCGCCGTCCACCACGCGGTGGTCGCAGGCGATCGAGATCCAGCCGCCGGGTCGCACCTCCAGCCGTGTCCCGTCCAGGACCGTCGGGCGCGGCTTGATAGCGCCGAAGCCAACAACGCAGACCTCTGGCGCGTTGATAATTGGCGCGCCCGTCTCGACCGGCCCCATCGCCCCAACATTGGTGATGGTAATCGTGCCGCCGGTCATCTCGGCTGGGGAGAGCTTGCCATCCCGCGCGAGCGGGGCCAGCCGGTCGCACTCTGCCGCGACCTGGGCTAGCGAAAGCGTATGCGTGTCACGGATGACCGGCACGACCAGCCCGCGCGCGGTGTCGGTGGCGATACCGACGCTGATGCGCTTCTTGATCACGATCGCCGAGTTCTCCTCGTCCCAGCGTGAGCTCATGATGGAGAACTGCTGGGTCGCCTTCGTTACTGCGGCGACGAAGAACGGCAGGAATGTCAGCCGCAGTCCGGCGTAGGCATGGTCCGACTTCAGCCGCTCGCGCAGCGCCATCAGGTTGGTAGCGTCAAAGAGGCCATACTCGGTGAAGTGTGGGATCGTTGTCGCCGAGCGGACCATCTTGGCGGCGATGGCCTTGCGCAGGCCGACCGTGCTGATGCGCTCCTCGTCCGCGCTCGCTGGAGCGGCTGGCGTCGCCGGGCGCGCGGCTGGCGCGGCGTCCAGGTCCTCGACGCGGATGCGCCCGCCCGGGCCAGTCCCGACGATCGTCGCCAGATTGACGCCGCGATCGGCGGCCATCTTGCGCACCAGCGGGCTGGCTTTCACCTCGTCAGCGCCGGCCGGGGGCGCCACAGACGTGGGCGTCGCCACGATGGGAGTTGGCGCCGCCTCCGCGCCGGCCGAGGAGCCGCGCCGCCTCCGGATATAGGCTTGCGCCGGCGCGTGCGCGCCGTAGCCCACCAGCAACGGACCCTCACCATCCTCGGCGGGCCGCGCGCTCACCGCGCCAGCCTCGGCGATGGTGATCAGCGGCGCGCCGACCAGGACAGTCTCCCCAGGCTTGGCGTACAGCGCTTGCACCGTGCCCGCCCAGGGCGAGGGAATCTCGACTAGCGCCTTGGCGGTCTCGACCTCGCAAAGATGCTGGTTGAGCGCCACCGTGTCGCCGACCGCGACCAGCCAGCGCGTGACCTGCGCCTCCTCCAGGCCCTCGCCCAGATCGGGCAACATGAATTGTCCCATGACGGCTTAATACTCCCGTGTGCGGTCTACGGCTTCGAGGATGCGGTCTACATCCGGCAGGAAGAGCTTTTCATGGCGCGAAGGCGGGTATGGCGTTGTGGGCGCGCCCACCCGCTCCACCGGCGCAGCCAGTGTGTCGAAGAGGTCGTGCGCCAGGCGCGCCGCGATCTCGGCGCCTAACCCCATGAAGACCGGCGCCTCGTGGACGATCACCACGCGCTTCGTTTTGCGCGCCGACACGTCCAGCGTCTCGAAGTCTACCGGCGAGAGGCTGCGCAAGTCCACCACCTCCAGCGAGACGCCCTCGCTGGCCGCTGTCTCTGCCGCCGCCAGGGCCGTGGCCACCGTTGGGCCGTAGGCGATCAAGGTCGCGTCCGTCCCGGCGCGAGCGATGCGCGCCTGGTCCAGCGGCTCCGGCGCGATGGGAAACTCGAGGTCAGCTTTCATCCAGTAACGCGCCTTGGGCTCCAGGAAGATCACCGGATCCGGGTCGGCGATCGCCGCCCGCAACAGCGCATAGGCGTCAGCAGGGTTTGACGGCGTAACGACCTTGAGCCCGGCGGTATGAACATAGTACGTCTCTGGGCTCTCAGCGTGCTGCTCGATCGAGCCGACATTGCCGCCATACGGGATGCGGATCACCAGCGACATCGGGCAAGCGCCGCCAGTACGGGTATGGTATTTGGCGATATTGGAGGTCACCTGCTGGAAGGAGGGGTACGAAAAGGCGTCGAACTGCATCTCGGCCACCGGATGGAAGCCCTTGACCGCCAGCCCAAGCGCCACACCGACGATCGTCGCCTCCGCCAGCGGCGTGTTGAAGACGCGACTCTGGCCAAACTCGTCGAACAGCCCATCCGTCACGCGGAAGACGCCACCCAGTTTGCCAACATCCTCGCCGAAGACCAGCGCGCGCGCGTCCTCGCGCAGCGTATCGCGCAGGGCGAGGTTCAGCGCTTTGCCCATCGTCACCGTCATCGTCGCGGTCGTCATGCTAGCGACCCTCCGTTCCCGCGCTATCTGCCAGATCGGCGACGAACGCGTCGCGCTCGCGCAGCAATGACTGCGGCGGATTGGCGAAGACCAGCCCGAAGACGCTGCCTGGATGGTCGGGCGTCGCGCCCTGCAGCGTCTGCCGCATACCGGTGGCGCGCTCCTCTGCGTCCTCGTCGCACTCCCGGCTAAAGTCATCTGACCACGCCCCGCGCGCCCGTAGGCGACCCGCCGCCCGCGCGATGGGGTCACGCGCGCGCCACCCGGCTGTATTCTCGGGCTCACGGTCGCCCAGCTGACGATAGAACGCGAGCGCGTCCTCCTCATTGCGGTAACGAGTGGGGTCGTCAGCGGTCGTGTGTGGGCCGTCGCGGTAGGCGTAGGACTCGATCAGATATGGGCCTTTGCCAGCGCGGACGTGGTCGCTGGCTAGCTTTACCGCCGCGTAAACCGTCATCGCGTCCGTGCCGTCCACGCGAACGCCCGGCATGCCATACCCCGCCGCGCGGTCCACGATACGTCCGGCGACCTGCTCGCTCACTGGCACCGAGATGGCCCATTGATTGTTCTGGCAGAGGAAGACGACTGGCGCCTGGAAGACACCGGCGAAATTCATCGCCTCGTGCCAGTCACCCGTCGATGTCGCGCCCTCGCCGGAGCAGGTCAGTGTCACCGTATCTTCGCCGTCCAGCTTGCAGCCCATCGCGTAGCCAACGGCGTGCGGGATCTGCGTGCCCACGGGGATGATGAACGGGCCAAAGTTGTACTCGCGTGGGTTCCAGGAGCCATGGCGTAGCCCGCGGAAAATGGTGAGAATCGCCCCAGGGTCAATGCCGCGCGTGACCGCCATTCCGAAGTCACGGTAGTAGGGAAAGATCCAGTCTGTCTCACGCATCGCCAGCGCGCCGCCGACCTGCGCCGCCTCGTGCCCCTGGATCGGCCCCCACAGACCTAACTGGCCCTGTCGCTGCAGGTTCAGCGCTTCCTGGTCAAGCCGCCGCACGATAACCATCCACCGGTAGAGCGCGCGCAGCGCCTCATCACTGACCGCCGCGACCCGCTCCCCTTCTTCGGTCAGGACGCCATCAGGTGTGAGCAGCGCCGCGATGGGGTTATCTATCCCGCCCGCGCCCGTCGTCCGGTGGATCGAAGTCGCCTTCGCCATGGTGTCTTCCGCCTTCTTCTGAATCGCATAGTATGAAGCGTAGGCGCCCTACGAACTCGTGCGGTGGGCGAAGGAATTCGCGTCTCGCGCCGATCCCGCCACAACGTCCGTTGAACCCGAAACCGCGCAGGCGGGTTTCGTGGCCTCCGGGCCAGCCAGGCGCGAATATCTTCGCAGGGCCGTTCCCCAGTGCGAACCCTCGCGCCGCCTCAACGCCTCTACTCCGCTGTCGCCGTCTCCTCCGCCTCCAGAGCCTCGACGGCCGCCGTTGGGTTGATGGCGGTGGCGGCGCACTGACGCAGGTCCATCTCTTCCAGCGTCTTCTTCTTGCCAAGCATGTTCTTGACGAGAACGAAGGCGCGGCCCAACTGCTCGTGCGTCAACTCGTAGCCTAACTCGCGCAGGTGTGCGTTGAGCGCCGCGCGGCCGGAAAGCTTGCCGACGAACATCCGGCGCTCGGCGGCAGGCAGGCCAATGTCCTCTGGGCGCATGATTTCGTACGTGCGCGCGTCTTTCAGCACGCCATCCTGGTGGATGCCACCGCCATGTGCGAAGGCGTTGGCGCCGACGATGGACTTCGTCCATTGGGGCTGCATGCCGGAAAGGCGCGCGATGAGGCGGCTGGTCGGGATGATCTTCGTCGTGTCCACACGCACATCGAGGTCGAGGTCCTCATGGCGTGTGCGGATCGCCATCACTACGTCCTCGGTCGCCGCATTGCCAGCGCGCTCGCCCAATCCGTTGAAGCAGGTATCCACCCGCTCCGCGCCGTGCTGCAGCGCGATGAGCGCGTTCGCCACCGCCAGCCCCAGGTCGTCGTGACAGTGGGCGGAGAGGCGCACGCCGGGGAACTCGCGCCGCACATCATCCACCAACTGGCCGAATTCCCACGGCAGCGCGTAGCCGACGGTGTCGCAGAGGTTGACGTAGCGCACGCCCTCCTTCACGATGGCGTCGATAACCTCCATGATGAAGTCGTGCTCGGTGCGTGTCGTATCCTCCAGGGCGAAGTCCACATTGGACGTATGCTCGCGGCCGCGCGCCACACCGGTGCGAGCCATCTCTAGCACTTCGGCGCGGGTCTTGCCGAGCTTGTGCTCGCGGTGCAGTGGCGAGGTAGAGATGAACGGGTGGATGCTGCTCTGCGCCGCGTCCTTCACCGCCTCCCAGGCGCGGTCGATGTCGGCGGGATAGCAGCGGGCGATGCTGCAAATCTCGGCGTTGGAGACGTTGCGCGCGATCAGTTGGATCGCCTCGAACTCCGGCTGGCCGGAGATGGCGAAGCCACAGTCCAGGATATCGAATCCCATATCCGCCAGCGCCCGCGCGATCTCCAGCTTTTCCTCGGCGAAGTAGTTGATGCCTGGCGTCTGCTCACCATCCCGTAGCGTCGTTTCGTAGAACTTCACTATGCGCGTCATCGCGCCTACCTCCCTGGATCGGTTGCGTGGAGGGGGCGAGCGACCTCACCCCCTGGCTCTCTCTCCACTGAGGAGAGGGAGAGATGGACGCGGAAAACAGGTCGTGTTCAGGTAACCCCTCTCGTCTGGAGCGTCCAACTTGCCGCGTTCCTTCCCCACTAAAGGGAAGGTGGCCAGAGGCTGAATGAAGGATCTGCTCCCACCAACTCCGTCACTACTCGCGCCAGCTAAATGGATAACTTGGGTCATCCAGCAATTCAGCGTCGGCCCCAAGCTTGAGCGGGCGGAAGGTGTCTACCATGACCGCCAACTCATCGGTCGCCTGCGCGCCGAGCGACTTCTCGACGAGCCCCGGCTGAGGGCCGTGCGCGATGCCGCGAGGGTGCAGGGTGATCGAGGAAAGCTCGATACCCTTGCGGCTCCCGAAATTGCCGGCGACATAGTAGATCATTTCGTCCGAATCGATGTTGCTGTGATTGTACGGGATCGGTACCGCTTCCGGATGGTAGTCGAGCTTGCGCGGACAGAACGAGCAAACGACGAAACCTGGCCCCTCGAAGGTCTGGTGGACGGGGGGCGGCTGGTGGACGCGCCCGGTGATTGGCTCGAAATCGTAGATCGAGAAGGCGTATGGATAGAGATAGCCATCCCAGCCGACAACATCGAGCGGGTGGAAATCGTACGTGTATGCCATCATCTCGCCGTTGACACGGATGTGGACGTCGAACTCATCGCGCTCCTCATGGCGTGGCAAATCGGACGGCGGACGCAGGTCGCGCTCACAATATGGCGCATGCTCCAGAAGCTGGCCAAAGTCGTTGCGGTACCGCTTCGGCGGCTGGATCGCGCCGCCATACGCCTCGACGATCAGAAAGCGCTGGCCGGCGCTGCCTAGCTGCGGCCGCCAGGTCGTCCCGCGGGGGATGACAAGGTAGTCGCCCGGCTGGTACGTCAGCGTGCCGAACGTTGTCTCCAGCGCGCCGCTGCCCTCATGAACGAAAATCAGCTCATCGCCCTGCGCATTGCGATAGAAATAGTCCATGTCCCCGGCCGGCCGCGCCACCGAGATGACGCACTCATGGTTGTACATGAGCGTGCGGCGGCCTGTGACCAGGTCACCACGCGGCTCGACATGCCCCGTCTTCAGGTGGTGATGCCGGTGGACCTCCTGAGGCCATTCTTTCTGGCAGACATCACCGACACGCACGATGCGCGTCACGCGGGTCGGCGGGTACTGGTGGTAGAGGAGGGACTCGACGCCGCTGAAGCCCTCCTCGCCGAAAAGCTCCTCGCTATACAGGCCACCGTCAGCCTTGCGAAACTGCGTGTGCCGCTTGTGCGGCACCTCGCCCAGGCGGGCGTAGTATGGCATGGTATTCCTCCGGCCCGCGGCTACAGGTTGCCGCGCAACGCCTGGTCGCGCTCGATGGCCTCGAAGAGCGCCTTGAAGTTGCCTTCACCGAAGCCGCGCGCGCCCTTGCGCTGGATCACCTCGAAGAAGACCGTCGGGCGGTCCTGTACGTTGCGGGTGAAGATCTGCAGCAGGTAGCCGTCGTCATCGCGGTCCACGAGGATGCCAAGGTCGGCCAGCTCGCTGATGTCCTCGTCGATCTTGCCGACGCGCCCCTCCAACTCCTCATAATAGCTGGAGATGCCCGGCTGGAAGTCGACGCCACGCTCGCGCATCGTCCGCACGGTCTTAACGATGTCGCCGGTGATAAGCGCGACGTGCTGCACGCCAGGGCCACCGTAGTAGTCCAGATATTCCTGGATTTGCGACTTGCGCCGCCCGACAGCGGGCTCGTTAATTGGGAACTTGACCTTGCCATGGCCACCCTGCATAACCTTGGACATCAGGGCTGAATATTCGGTAGTGATAGCCTTGTCGTCGAAGTGGATGATCTGCTGGAAGCCCAGCACATCCTCGTAGAACTTGACCCAGGCGTCCATCTTGCCCAGCTCTACGTTGCCGACGCAGTGGTCAATCGCCGCAAGGCCGACGCCGTTCTTCTTCTCCGCCTGACCCACAGCGCGGTAACCTGGCAGGAACGGCCCGGCGTAATCCATGCGCTCGACGAAACTGTGAACCGTCTCGCCGTAGGTATAGATCGCCGCGCGCTTGACCCTGCCGTGCTGGTCTTCCTGCGTCGCGGGCTCCTGTGCGGAGCGTGCGCCGCGGGCGACCGCCTCGTGATAGGCTTTTTCGGCGTCGGGCACCTCCAGCGCGATATCTTTCACGCCGTCGCCGTGCGCCAAAATATGCTCGCCGATGGGGGAGCCCATCACCAGGGGACTGGTCAGGACAAGGCGGATTTTGCCCTGCTCCAGCACATAGCTGGCGCGGTCGCGCACGCCCGTCTCCAGGCCGGCGTAGGCCGTGACGGTGAAGCCAAATGTGGTCGTGTAGTAGTGGGCGGCCTGCTTGGCGTTGCCGACGTAGAACTCGATGTGGTCCCAATTGCGGATGGGCATGAACTCGCCGCTGTCACTAGCCATACGTACGAATTCTCCTCGCGCTACTCCGGCGCGGATAGGTCCAGCCTCGCGCGCGCCACGACTCAATGAACGGTCAGGCGCGCGGGACGTAAGCGGGAACAGACGTATCCAAACATGTGGGGTAACTCGTCAGGGGAGCGCGCGGAATCCATCACGCGCGGCGCGGATGGCGGGAGGGGCCGCGACGACCTGGATACGCACCGGCCGCCGTCCGGAGGGGGCATGTGGACTGATCGCGAAGCCGGCGAATGTCGCCATACCCGTGCGCACCCGACAAACCCCTTTGTTCTCGTGGCGCTCTGCCAAACACACATTGACGCTCGCGCCGCTCGATCACAAAGGCGCGCCGCGTTTGACGCGCACAGTATAGCACGACCACGCGGCGCTGGACACGCTCCTCAACGTGCGAGCCGTATCACATCGCGCGGTCGCCCACCAGTTGTGTACCTCTCGGACGGATCTCGCTTCTCAGGTCGCGACGCGACCGCACAACCGTTCACTCATTGGTGACAATGTCCTCCTTGCGCTTGTGTGAGCTCCCGCTGACTGTCACGCATGCTGTCGCGGCGGCCAGGGTCTCAGTCACGGTATCTCCTGATGGCGGCGCAACCACTGTACTTCGCCAGTCATGCCCAGATTACATGCCAACCGCCACGTTTGTGGAGCCCTGCAGTTGGCAGAGAGCGCGCTAGAATGGGCTCGTCACTCCCCGTGCTGGCGCGGTTCGCTGTACAGCGGTGGCGAACGCTTCAATCAGCAGTGGGTCGGCGTTGGGCATGGCGATGCGCTCCAGATGGACGCCCCGACGCTCCGCAAGGTCGCGCAATTCGATATCCAGGTCGTAGAGGATCTCCAGGTTATCGGCGATGAAGCCGACTGGGCAGACGAGCGCGGCGCGCACGCCACGTTCAGCCAGTTGCTCGACAATCTCCTGGATCGACGGCCCCAGCCAGGGCTCCGGCGTGCGGCCAGCGCTCTGATAGGCGAACACCCACTGGCTGTCGGCCAGCTCCAGCAGGCTGGCCACCCCTGCAACTGTCGCGCGTAGCTCCGCTGGATAGGGGTCATTCCAGGTGGTAATGCGCGCGGGCATACTGTGCGCGGAGAAGATAATCTGAAGCCCTTCGCGCTCCTCCGGCGTGAAGGACCGCTCACGCGCCTCGCGCACACGCTGCGCGAGCAGCCACAGAAAATGTGGATCTGTCCCCCACGAGCGAACGAACGTGAAGCGGAGGAGCGCCTCGGGAGCCACGCCGCGCTCCTCCGCCAGCGCCGCCAGCGCCTTCTCCACCGATGTGATGTAGCCGCCCACGCTGATACGGGCGTCCTGCGGCGTCAGCGCGACGCCGACCGCCTCGCGCACACCATCCGCGACCATCTGCCGGACAGCATCCGCGATGAACGGGCGCCAGTGACGCATGCCGAGGTAGACGCCATAGGCGCCTGGGGCGCTTGCGTCCAGTTGCGCCCGCAAGGCGGCGGCCTGCGCCTGGGAGATCTCCAGCAGCCCGGTGGGGCCGCCAATACGCGCGTAGTGGTCGTAGACTAGCGCCAGTTGTTCTTCGGTTGGCGCATGGCCGCCGCGCACGTCGGTGTAATAGGGGGCCACCTCATCGAGGGTAGTCGGGGTGCCGTATGCCATGAGCAGGACGCCTATCGGCGTCTGCCGCTCAATTTCGGGTGACATAGCTGAACCGGCTTTCTAACGAATCGCTCGAAGGTTGTTGCTGTGCGGCGTGGGCGCTAACCACGCCAGTTCATCCAGGCGCGCGACTCACCCACGCCTCTTATGATACCTGTCGCTTTGCGGGGAGCTATGAGTGAACAGCGCCACCGAGCCGGGCGACGAACGCGGTATTTCGCTCTGCGCGTAAGCCACCGTGTCCCTTCCTGTCTGTATTCGTGGGACGTTGCGCCAGCGTGCATCCGGCGAAGTGATGCCCTCCTCGTGATTGCGCCGTGACACGCGGACTCGCCATCGTGATTGGATTGTGATCGTCAGCCGTTAGCCTGAGCGGGTCGTCCTCGTGGAAGCGCTGGGGCGAAGCCTCGCCAGCGCCTGCACGCCTACCTCGCTCGGCGTCTGTCCCCGTGTCGTGATATCTGCGCGAGATCGCCGCTGTGGCGAGCCTGCCACACGAACGATGACGAAGCGCCAATGAGGCTTCCCCAATGCCATTGGAGAGCCTCGATGCCTATAGACTTCGATCAGCGGCCCATCCTCGTATTCTGGGAGTCAACCCGCGCCTGTCTGCTCGCCTGCAAGCATTGCCGCGCCGAAGCCATGCCTCATCCAGCCCCCGGTGAGCTATCTCCAGAAGAGGGACTGCGTTTTATAGACAGCTTGACCGCGTTTGGAAAGCCATACCCAGTCCTCATCATCACCGGCGGCGATGTCCTCATGCGGCCCGACGCCTTCGATCTCATCGCGCGCGCCCGGTCACACGGCATCCCCGTCGGGCTGGCCCCCAGTGTGACCCCTCTGCTCACCGATGAGGCCATCCGCCGGATGGTGGACCTCGGCATCTCGATCGTGTCCCTCAGCCTGGACGGCGCGACAGCCGCCACGCATGAAGGTATCCGCGGCATCCCTGATCACTTTGACGTCACTGTGCGCGCGCTCGAACGGCTCGTCGCCGCCGGTTTCACCGTTCAGGTCAACACCGTCGTCATGCGCGACAATGTGACCGAGATACCGGCGATTGCGCAGATCCTGAAGGAAGTCGGGGTGAAGGTGTGGGAAGTGTTCTTCCTCATTCCGGTTGGACGTGGCCACGCCGTGGGCGCGCTTGACCCTCAAGAGTGTGAGGACGTCTGCCATGTGTTCTACGACGCGTCCGCGTACGATCTCATCGTGCGAACAGTCGAAGGCCCGTTCTTCCGTCGCGTGGTCTCCTGGCGCAAGGAGCGCGGGCCTGAGCCATCTGCCTCACCCGCGCGCATCGCTCAGCAGTATCAGTTAGGCGCGCTCTACACGACGCTGGCCGCGGATCTGCGGTCGCGGCTGGGGCCGCCGCGCTCGCTGCCGCGCGCTCAGACCACGAGCACCCGCGACGGCAAGGGCATCGTTTTCGTCTCACACGCGGGTGTTGTGTATCCAGCCGGGTTCTTGCCACTCGCTATTGGTTCCATTCGCGAGCGCGACATTGTCTCGCTCTATCGGAATAGTTCCCTTCTCAACGATATTCGCGCGGCGCGTTTCCATGGAGCGTGCGGTGACTGCGCGTATCGCGACCTGTGCGGCGGGTCACGAGCCCGCGCCTACGCGCTCAGCCAGGACCCACTAGGCGAAGATCTCGCCTGCGTCCTGACCCAGGTTGCCGTCCGCTGACCCGTGACAAGGCCCCGAGCGTCGCGAGCGACCCAAGCGGGCATGGGGTACAATGCGGCCATGTTTCTCGTCTTTTACGGGACCGATGAATACGCGGCCCGGGAAGCGCTCGACCATCTGCGGACGACCGGCGGCTTCGACATCAACCACGACATCTTTACTGGCGATGAGGCCGATCCTGCCCGCATCCGCGTCATCTGCGACACGCTGCCGTTCCTGAGCGAGCGGCGGCTGGTCGCTGTGCTGGGGCTGCCCAAACAAAGACGCGGCGCGGGCAAAGACAACGAGGACGACGCAGACACATCGAATGGTGACAGCGACGAGGATGAATCCGAAGACACCACGTCGCCCGCCAGGGGCAAGTCAGCGAAAAAGCTGGACGCCCGCGCGCTCGTCAAGGCGCTGCTCGACTACGCGCCGAAAGTCCCTGAGACGGCGACGCTGGTCGTCGTCGCCATGCAGGACCCCCAGGAGCGCAAGCCAAGCGCCACGCTGAACACGCTCGTTCAGGGAGCGCAGAAGTACGGCCAGGCGCGGCAGTTTCTGGTTCCCAGTGGCGCGCAACTGGAGCGCTGGGCTGCGCAGCGGGCGAAAGCGCTGGGAACGAGCGTGACTCCAGAGGCAGCCCGGATGCTGGTCGAGGCGGTGGGCGAGAATCCGCGCGCGCTGGCCAATGAGATTGCAAAGCTGAGCGTCTACGCGGGAAAGGATGGGACCATTGACGCCAAGGCCGTTCAGGCGTTGACCCCCGACCAGCGACGGTCGCGCGGATTCGATCTGACTGACGCCCTCGCCCGCCGCCAGCGCGCCCAGGCGCTCGCTCTGCTCCACGAGTTTCTCGCCGATGGCCAGGCGCCGCTGCAGATCCTTGGGCTGATCGCCTCGCAGACACGCTCGCTGCTCCAGGTTAAGACGCTTAGCGAGCGCGGGCTGCGCGCGGGCGAGATCGCGCAGACGGCGGGATTGGCGCCGTTCCAGGTCGAGAAGGCGCTTCCCATCGCGCGCCAATTCTCCCTCGCCCAGTTGGAAGCGGCCCATCACGCCGCGCTGGCCGTCGATGTGGCGCTCAAGACCAGTCGCATGACGCCAGAGATGGCGCTCGACCTGCTTCTGCTCCAATTTGGAGCGGACGCCGAGCCCGCGCCGCGCTAACACGCCTACCAGTCACGCGGTAGAACATCCACAGACGCCGGACGAGGCATGCCCAGATGATGAGCGCGCAGCGTCAGGTTGCGCGAGCAACGCAAGGAGTTTCCAGGTGTCCACGACCACATCCGGGCGGGGAGCGCGCGCGTTGCTCGATGGCCTCATTCAGGGCGGTGAGGCAGGCGCCGGACGGCTCGCGGCCCTGGTTGCGCTAGTCGCCGCCGCGCTCTTTCTGGCCCCTATCTACCAGTACAGCGGAAATTACGACGAAGGCGTCTACTGGCAATCACTGCGCGCCATGGCGGCAGGCCACACGCTCTTCAACTCCATCTTCTCTTCGCAGCCACCGTACTTTCTGCTCAGCATCTATCCGTTTTACCGACTCTTTGGACAGGATATCACCGCGGCTCGCGTCGGTCTGGCGGTCTTCGGGCTGATTGGCGTCATCAGCATGTACTGGCTGGCCTCGCAACTGAGTGGTCACAGGGTCGGCCTGGCCGCCGCCGCCCTTCTCGCCGTCCAGCCCTATTACCTGCAGCAAACGCATACGCTGGAATCTGACGGCCCGGCGGTCGCCATCAGCGTGCTGGCGGTGGCGTTGACCGTCGCCGCCACTCGCAGCGCCGGCGTATCGCGGCGCTGGCTCGCGGGCTTGAGCGGCGGCGCGCTGGCCTGGGCGCTACTCATCAAACTCTTTGCCGTCGCCGCCCTCGCCCCTATTGTCCTGCTCCTGCTCGCGCCGCTATTCCACATGTTCCAGACCGGAGAAGGGGGCGTGAAGCGCCCTGACAGCGCGCGCCTGCGGGCGGGAGCCCGCGCGACCCTGCCGGACCTGACCTGGTTCGCCGTGGGGCTGCTCGGCGCGGCGCTCGTCCTGCTCGCGCCATTCACCGGCTCGCTGGGCGACCTGTGGGCGCAGGTCGTCACCTTCCACCTCTCTACGGGGAAGGGGCTGGCGTCCGGATTGACGAACAGCTTCAGCCCGAATGATATTGCCTTACTGGTGACCGCCGCGCTCGCGCCCATCGCGCTCCTCCTCGCGCTCTGGCGGCGCGCGTGGCTGCTGACGCTGGCGCTGGCGTGGCTTGCCGCGTCGGCCATTACCGTCTTGCGGCTCAACCCATTCTTCGGACACTATGCGGCGCTGATAACGCCCCCACTCGCCCTGACCGCCGCGCTCGCTCCAGGTCTGCTCGCGCCGCTTCGCCAGCGCCCAGGAATGCGTTGGAGCTTCGCGGCGGCGGTTGTCGCGCTGCTCGCGCTGCTGGTGGGGCTTACCGCCGCGGATGTCTCTTCCACTAGCGCCACACTGTCCCGCGGAATATCTTCCAACGCCCAGTCGCAGCTCGCCGCCCTGAACGCGTTCACGACCCCGGGCGAGGTCATCGTCTCAGACGACCAGTACGCCGCGGCGGAAGCCGGCCACAGTGTCCCCCCAGAACTAGTGGACACCTCATACGTGCGCGTGAGCGCGGGTTATCTGACTGCTGAGCAGATCGAGCGGATCATCGAGCAGGACCACATTCGGGTCGTTGTGCTTGCGACCAACCGCCTGGCCACGACGCCGGGGTTCATGCAGTGGTTGCCCGGACGGTTCGCGCTCGCCGCGCGCGCTGGCCAGGGAGGCGTCAACGGCGACGGCTATCAAATCTACATCCGCATCTCTTCAGGGGCCGCCGCCTAACGCGTGGTCGAAGCGCGTCCACCTATGCCACGGTATCGGATTGGATCCGGGGCCGCGACTGCTGGACGACCCGCCAGCCCTCCCACAGCAGCAAGCAAGTCAGCGCGACCAGCGCCGCTGGCCGGGCCCCAATGAGAACGATGTCACCTGCGCGGCGCAGGAACCCGCCGTTGGCAGAGTAGGCCAGCCCGGCGGTCATCGGCCAGCTAGCGACGATCACTGCGCTGAGCGCGCCGGCGATGTCGAACCATGCGAGCCGGTGAGTCCGTAGCCAGCGGGCAACGATTCTGCCGAGCATGAAGGTCGCGGGAATCGCGGCGACGATGTACGTGTGGTCCCAGTTCAGGGGAGACGCGAGCAGCACCGCGCTTAGACCCGCCAGCGCAGCGACAACATAGGGCGGCTCCTCCCGGTTGCGCCGCGCCAGACCGATTCCCATCGCGCCCACGAACAGCAGCGCCGCGACGGCGATGCCAACATACTCGGCGCGCTGCGGCGTCAGGTGCAGGTGAACGAGGGTCGCCAGATGAGCGAAGACACTCGCAAGTGACTCGTTGGAGTAGACCTGGAAAATGTAGGCGAAGTTGGCGTTGACACCGTGGGGCATGCCCAGCCAGCTAGAGAACCCGACTCGTGGGTCGAGGCTGGTGGCAAGGACCGCTATAACCAGCGTCGCGACACTAAAGATCAGCGTGCGCCAGCGGCGGGCGACAAGGAAGATAGCCAGCAGGCCGATTGGCGTAATCTTGAGCAGCGCCGCCAGCACAATGAGTACACCCGCCAGCCCGTCGCGGCGGCGCAGCAGGCACAAGAACGCCCCAGCCAGCAGAGCCAGGTTGATATAATCCACCTGCCCAAACTCGAAGATCGCCTGTATGGAAGGTGGAATGCCGATCCAGATCGCCGCCAGCCAGGGAATCACCGCTATTGGGCCGATGCGCAATGAGCGTAGCTGCGTGGGCAGGACCTCCTCGAACAGCCGCTCAAGCAGCGCGATTGCGGCGACCATCCACACCGAATTCAGCGCAAACCACACCAGCACGGCGGTCGACCATGGCAGCAGCGCCAGCGGTGTAAACAGCCAGGCGAAGACGGGAGAGTAGGTGTAACCGTGGACGATCGACGGGTCGTACATCGCCGCGCCATTGCCCCGCAGGATCTGCTGCGCAGCCTGGTACGTCGGCAGGATGTCCTCGCCGAACGACCCGCTCACCGCCGCGAGCGCGTTGGGCCGCAGAACGGCGCCCAGATAATTCCAGAACGAGGCGCATGCGGCGAGGAACAGCCCCGCCGCGATAAACTCAGCGGGCGCCCATGAACGCGACCCAGCGGAAGATGCGCCTGAGGCGCTCCCCTCGTCTTCGCCGGCGGGAGGCTGGATGGCGATACGCTTTTCGGTATCAAACATGTGAGTGTCCCTGATCGGAAAGTGACGCCAGCCTTTTCAGACGCTGACTACGCGGACGCTCAACCCGCGTCTTTCAGTATAGCAGCGTGCGGCAAGCCCGATGATGTGGGCTCCTACGTCCATATTGGTAGGCGCTATCGCCTGACGCTGGCCAGGCGGCGCATACTAAGAAGCGGTTGCCCGCGCTGGCCAGAAATTCGCGACGTTTCTCGAGGTCTTCGCCAAAGACTTCGCTGGAGGCGAGCGACAATGGCGAGCCTGGGCCGGACCAATGAAGGAGAGGTAGCGAAGTTGACATCTATGGCGTCCCGATTCGGTGAGGCGCAGACGCAAGACTCTCGCGTCACGCCCCGCCGCGTACTCGCGCTGCCGAACTGGCTCGCGCTCGCGCTCATCCTGATGGCGGCCGCGATCTATCTTTGGCCGATCGCCGCGTTTTCCGATGACACCGACGAAGGCGTCTACTGGCAGTCACTGCGCGCAATGGCGTCCGGCCACCCGCTCTTCTCCTCGGTCTTCTCCTCACAGGCGCCGCTCTTCCTGCCGAGCCTGTACCCGTTCTATTTGCTCTTCGGCCAGACCATCGCCGCGGCGCGCGCGGCGGTCGTTGTCTATGCGCTTGTAGGTATTGTGGCGATCTACTGGCTTGGCGCTCAGATCGGCGGAAAGTGGGGTGGCCTGATCGCCGCCGCGCTGCTCACCGTGGATTATCACTATGCCTTGCAGGGGCGCACCTTGCAGGCGGACGCCCCCGCGGTCGCCCTGGAAATCCTGGCAGTCGCGATTGGGGTGGCGGCGTCGCGGCGGTTTGGCAGGTCACGGCTGGCGCTGGCGGCGCTCACCGGTGTCGCTGTGGCGCTGGCGACGCTCATGAAGCTGACAGAGATATGCGCGCTCGTCCCCATTGCGGTCTATCTCGGCGCGCCGCTCCTACGCGCGTTCGACGGCGGTGAAGGCCGCATCCAGCGGCCAAGCGCCGCGGGACTGCGTATCGGGGCGCGCGCGACGGCGCTCGGCCTCGGCATGGTCGCCGTGGGCGGCCTCATCACCACAGGCATCGTCCTCGCCCCATTCGCCAGCGATTTAAGCGAGATCTGGCGCCAGGCGGTCACGTTCCATCTCGCCGCGGCCCATCTTCCGGGTGGCTCACTGACCGGCAACCTGCGCGTCATTATCCGCGAGGCGCGCTGGGCGGGGCTCACCGCGGCGCTGGCGCTGGGGATCGCCTACTGGCGGCGTGATTGGCGTATGGGCCCGCCACTTCTCTGGCTGATAGCCTCGACGCTGATTCTTCTCCGGCAGTTCCCGCTCTTCGATCACATCGCGATCCTCATCGTGCCGTGTCTGGCGTTGATGTCCAGTCTTGCGCCAGCCATGCTCGGCCCTGTCACCACCAAGGTGACGGGTCGCTGGCTGTCGCTGGGGTTTGCTGTCCTCACCTGCGCTGTCTTCGCCGGTGGCCTCTATAGCGCCATCAAGACCACCGCGCATGACGCGGCGCGGCAGCCCAGCCTAACAGTCAAGACGCAACTGGCCGCCATCGAGGCGTACACGGCGCCCGGCGAGACCATCATCACTGATGACCAGTATGCGGCCGCCTCGATTGGACGCAACGTGCCGCCTGAGCTGGTGGACACCTCGTACGTGCGTGTCGCGTCCGGCTTCTTGACCGCCTCACAGGTCGAAGCGATTCTTGCGCGGGACAACGTGCGTGTGGTCGTCTTCGCTACCGGCCGACTCAACTCAGCGCACGGCTTGCAGGCCTGGCTCAGCGCACGCTCCCAAGTGGTCGACCTGGGAGGCTCGGGCCGCGTCTATCTTCTCACGTCGGGGCAGGGCGCGGGATAGCCCGGCGCGGCTGGCGGCTTCTCTCGAAGTGCGATAGGCTGATTGGGCGATGCGCCTACAGATAGAGGTACGCGGCGACCGTGGCCAGCGGCACAACCAGCAGCAAAGCCCAATCGAGCGCACGCAGCCGTCCCTCATGCAGCAGCGTAGCGTCGCCCGTGGCGCCATAGCCGCGGGCGTCGAGCGCCGTCGCCAGCCCGGCCGCACGGCGCAGCGCGCCTTCGGTGAGCGGCGTCACAAGGGTTGCGACGCCGCGAATGCGGGCGGCAAGCGAGCCGGTCGTGAACTCGGCGCCGCGTGAGACCTGCGCCTTGATAAGCTGGTTCGCCTCCTGGGTCAGCGTCGGCACGAAGCGCAGGGCGATGAGCGAGACCAGCGCGAACTCGTCGGCGGGCAAACCAAGGCGGCGCGCTGGCCGCAACAGCAGGGAGACCGCCTCCGCCAAAGCCACTGGAGTCGTCGTCAGTGTCAGCGCCATCGTGCCCAGATAGAGGAGCAGGAACGTCGCGGTCGAGGAGACGGAGAACCACAAACCGTCATACGTCACAACAACCTGGATCGGGACGCTGACGCCGTGGAACGCGAGCGTCACCGGGCCGAACGCGCGCCAGGTTGGGCCAGCCGTCCACATCAAGACAAAGGGAATGCCGATCAGCAACAAGACCAGCAGCAGGCGGATGCGCCGCGCCAGGTAACCCAGGCCGACTCCGCTGGCAAGTATCGTCACCAGCAACAGGCCCAGCGCAAGCGCATAGACGCCATAGTGGAACATCTTGTGGTTCGCCAGGAAAAAGCTCAACGCCAGCCAGATCAACAGCAAGAGCTTTGTGCGCGCCCGCAATCGGTGGACCACCGACTCACCCTGGACAAAGGAGCCGACCGGCAGGTTATCGAGCATGCCGCTCATCCCCTCCAAGAGGAAGCGCCCGCGACTCCCCGTGTCCCACCTGCGAGAGCGCTGGTTGGATACCTGCGGACGCAAGCGCCGCGCCGAGCGTTGCGGGCGTCAGCGCGGCCGGCGCGTCTGTCAGCAGACCGCGCGAGCGGGCCAGCGCAGCGACCTGCGCGAGCGGCGGAGCCAGAAGCCCGCAGTCCGCCAACTCCTCGGCGCGCGCAAAGACCGCATCCGGCGTCCCGCTCATCCGCAGTCGGCCATCCCGCAGTACGTAGACCTGCTCCGCGAGCGCCGCCACTTCACTCATGTCGTGCGAAATCAGGATCAGCGTGAGGCGCTCCTGCTCGCGCAGCGCGCGCAGAGTCGCGTACATTTCCTCACGGCCTTCGGCGTCCAGTCCAGCGCTTGGCTCATCGAGTACGAGTGTATGCGGGCGCATGGCCAGCACACCGGCCAACGCCACCCGCCGCCGCTGCCCGCCAGAGAGCGCGAACGGCGACCGCGCCAGGAAGGCGTCGTCGCTGGGCAGTCCCACGGCGCTCAGCGCCCAGCTAGCCCGCTCCCGCGCCTCGCGCGGCTTGGTCTTAAGCTGCAGCGGCCCAAACATGACATCCTCGCCGATCGAGGGCGCGAACAACTGGCCTTCAGGCGACTGGAACAATAGGCCCACGCGCCTGCGGAGCTCACGCAGGTCGCGACCGCGCAGCCCGCGCGCTGTCAACTCCAGATCATCTACCACAACACGGCCGGAGGTGGGCGCGATCAGACCGTTGAGCGTTTGAGCGAGCGTAGACTTGCCGGAGCCGGTCATGCCGACGATTGCCACGCAGGCCCCGTCGGCGGCGAACAGGCTCACATCCTGAACCGCCAGGTGCTCACCCGGGCTGCCCGGGTGATACACCACCGTCACACGCTCCACCAGGATCGCCATCTCACCATTCCCTCATAGCCTGTGCCCACCATATGACCCGTACCCGATACACGCGCCGCCCTCATCCACGCGCCGCCCGTTCACGCTCCAGCGCGCTCACCAGCGACTCCGGCGCCAGCGCGTCGCGCGGTATAGCGAGCCCGCGCGCGCGCAACACCTCGCCCAGCCGCGCCGTATCGGGTACCACAAGTCGCAGCGCCTGCAGGCGATCCAGGCTGGCGAACGCCTCCGCGGGCGGCGCGTCCAGCGCGATGCGGCCCTCCTCCAATATGACAACTCGCCCGGCCTGAACCGCCTCATCGAGCGCATGTGTCACATGTATCACCGTCAGCCCACGCTCGCGGTTCAGCCGCAGCAACAACCCAGCTACCTCACGGCGCGCCAGCGGATCGAGCATCGCGGTCGGCTCGTCGGCGATCAGCATGCGCGGCTCCAGCGCCAGCGCCCCTGCGATGGTCAGACGTTGGCGCTGGCCGCCCGAAAGCTCCCAGGGAGCGCGTCCTCCGGCGTCGGCCAGACCAACGGCCGCCAGCGCCAACGTCGCGCGCGCCCGGATCTCAGGCAGTGGCAGCCCACGCGCCGCCATGCTCCAAGCCACGTCATCCTCAACGACCGTAGCGACGATCTGATTATCAGGATCGGAAAAGATCATACCGATCAGACCGCGGATGCGCCCTCGAGTCTCCGGCAGCGCCACATTCAGATCCGCGACAGACACTGAGCCGCTATCAGGGGCAATCAAGCCACCGATGATCCGCGCGAGCGTGGACTTGCCACTGCCGTTGTGGCCAAGCAGGGCAACGTACTCACCCTGTGCGATTCGCAGGCTCACATCGCTTAGCGCCGGGCGGTCAGCGAGTGGATAGGTATACGTCACCCCGGTAATCACGGCGTCGGCTCGATCGGGATGGGTGGGGAGGATATCCAGCAATCGCTGCGCGTCACTACTGGTCATCGCGACGCCATCGTTTCCACGCCGCCCGCGGCCTGGCGCGCGGCAAGCTCAGCGCGTAAACGCGTCACCTGTCGCCGGCGCGCGAGCAAGCGCCCCACCCAGAACGGCCCCCACAATGGGACGGTCACTACTTGCAGCGCCAGCGTCACCAGGCGCCAGACAGGCGTCAGCGCCAGCCCAGCCACTCGCGCCCCCCGCCAGAACCACGGCGCTGGAAACGGCTTCACTTTGTGGCCCAGCGCATATGCGGTCGTGCTCGCGACGCCATAATAGAGCACCACGGTAGGCAGCGCCAGCGCAGCGACATAGAGCGCGAACATGCTAACCCAGTAGCGCAACACGAACGCAGTGACGCTGTCTATCCAGGGCGCCGCCGGCGCCCAGAGCGCCTGCGCGCCAAGCAGCGTCGCGACCGCATGCAGGATCCAGGTCAGCGCATTCAAAGCGTTGCGCAAGCCAAGGTAGAGGTCGCGCAGCGGCAGGCCCAACGCGAAGACGCCGGCGAACGCGGCCCCATACGCCACCGCCGTCACGACCAGGGTTCCCAACGCAATCGCCGGGATCGGACGCCACTGCCGCCGCATGGCAATGCCCATCGCCATCCCCACCAGCGCCTGCAGGCTGAGACGCCAGCCAAAATGCGGCCCCGTCAGGACCGTCATCAGGAAGCCCGCCACCAAAGCGGCCAGCACAGTAACGCGCGCGCCCCGCCGCAAGTAGAGGATGGCGAAGGGCGCTGGCGTCAGAGGAATGAACGCCGCGCCGAGCACAGGCAGATAGATCGAGGCCAAATCCAGCGTTAGCCCCACATCGGTCAGCAGGCCCGCCTCAGCCAAACTCAGCGCGCCCGCCCATGACGCCTGCCGGGAAACCTGGTCAGGCCTCGCGTCCATACGCTCGTCTCCAGCATCCTTTGTGGGAACCGCTCGCGCATGCCCCGCGACTTGGGAAACGCGCGGGCCAACCGCTGCCTCATCCATCGTACAGGGGAGTCTATCGCGGATAGCAGGCGGCGAAAGCGCGCCTGGACATCAAGCCATAGGCGCAGCATAGCATGCCAGGCGCTGGTAACCAAGCCTCACTGGGACCCACAGCAGGCCGGAACCCGCACAAAGCCGACAAACGGCGAGGCGCCCCTCATTGCTGAGGGGCGCCTCGCCGGATAGGGAACGCGTCGTTGACGTGTGGCGGTCAGCGGCGCGCCCCCACTCCAAATATCCTCGGGTGAGGTGTGTTAGGCGGTGATGTACATCGTCTGCCACGTCTCGCGCGGGATCAGGCCGCCAGCGGTGACCGTGAAGCCCTGAAGCTTGGGCCCAGTCTCCCACCACGTGGTCGCCTGGTCAAGGGAGAGCCATGCGACATCGGTAACCAGGAGCTGCTCGGCCTGCTGGTACTGCTGAAGGCGGCTGGTCTGGTCGGGGTTTGCGTCCGCCTTGTTCATCAGGGTGTCAGCAGCGCTGTCGCAGGCGAAGCCCGCGTTGTACGCGCTGGCGCACGTCAGGTTGGTCGAGAGCCAGTCCTGCGGATCCGGATAGTCCTCGATCCAGCCCAGTTGCCAGAACTGCAGCTGATGGGCCGAGGTCTTCTGGAGCAGGGTGTTGAAGTCGATCGAGGTGATCGTGATCGGGTAGTTCGGCATCGCCTTCAGCCACATCTGCTGCGCCGCCGCGGCCTCGTTCTGGCCGTCGGTGCTGCCGGAGACGATGGTGAGGACGACCGGCGGGCAGTGGGTGAAGTCAGTCGCCGTGCCGCACTTGTGGGCTGTGGCGTACGCCGTCGCGAGCTGGTTGGCCTTGGAGGTGTCACCACTCACGCTGGTTGTGCCGTCCGGACCCAGCAGGTTCGGATTGTAGCCCGGCATGCCGCTCGGCACAATGTGGTTGCTCGCCGCCACCGTGCCGTGCAGGATGACATTGGCCAGCGTCTGCTTGTCAAGCGCGATGGCGAAGGCCTGGCGCATGCCCAGGTCATCGAACGGCGCCTGGTGCCAGTTCATCGCGTAGTAGTCGATCTGCTGCACCGGGATCTGATGGAACGTCTTGTGGGTCTTGGCCTTCGCGATCTGCGAGGCCGGCGAGCCACCAACGTCATACTGCCCAGCCAGGAACGCATTGTAGGCGGTCGTCGTGTCCTTGAAGAAGGTCACGTCAACCTCACGTATCGTTGGCTTCGTACCCCAGAAGGAGTCGTTGCGCTGCAACTGCAGGTGGCCAGTGTGGTCCCACTTGGTGACCTTGAACAGGTCGCCACCAAAGCCCGTGCCGTCCGCCAGGTGATCGGTGTACTTGTTCCCATACTGATTGACCAGTTGCTCCGGCACCGCATAGGACGTCGGATAGGTCATCGCGTAGAGGAAGTACGTGGCCGGGGCGGCCAGCTTGACCTGCAGGGTCAGCGGGTCAACGACAGTGATCGAGTCGTTGATGAGCGTCTGGATCGGACCCTTGACCGTGTTGTTGGTGGTGTCGCAGGTCTCAGAGTTGAACGCTTGCGCGTCCTTGACGGCGTACAGATAGTACGCGGCGCCGAAGGCGTTGCAGGGGTTCTCGGCGCGGTTCATCGAGAAGGCGTAGGTCTCGGCGGTAATCGCCGTACCATCGCTCCACTTCAGATTGGGCTTGACCTTGAAGGTCCAGGTCAGACCATCGGAGCTCACTGTTGGCAGCGCCTGCGCGGCCCACGGGATCGCCGTCAGGTTCTTGTCGAGGACCACCAGGCCCGGGAAGACGACCGACGAATACTCAACCGAGTAGACATCGGTGCCATTCGCCGGATCCATTGATTTCACATCGGAAGTACCGGTGCCCTGTAGCCGGATAATCTGGTTCTGGTCGGATGCCTTGGCACTTGTCGAAGTACCGCAACCGGCGAGAAGCAGCGCGATGCTGCCAGCCAGCGTGACAATGCTGGCCAGCGTGGCTTTGCGTGCGCCCAGTCGCATGCGAAAATAACCTCCTAAATCGTGTCCGGCGCATGATCACGCCGGACATCAATACCCGAGGAGCCAGAAGCGACCCAACATGTATGCGCGGCCCGCTCCAGGCGCCACATCCAGGCGGCGATGCTTGCTCGCCATCCCAAATGCGGGCTAGATTCCCGAGGGTTGTTGCGCGCCTCTTCGAGAATCCGGGTGGCGCCTACGGCGCCGGTCGCGTCAGCCACACCGCGCGCGGCTTCCTGTTTCTGGGTCGCCACACATGCCAGAAACACGATAAGACCGCGCGGTTCCGCTCATCTCTCACGAGAAGGCAGAGCGCGCCTGATGGACGACTTATCTTGACTACGTCATGAAAGTGTGAATTATCACACAAGGTTCCACGTAAATTCTCATAGTCCACTTACACAATCCACTTGGATACCAATGAAAGGGAACGGTTCATGCCTGGCGATGACGACACGCCACGCCCCGACGCGCCAGGGAGCCCCTGGCGCACCCACACCTCCCGCCAGGTCTATCGCAACCCGTGGATTACCGTCACCGAACACCAGGTGACCCGCCCTGATGGCCAGCCCGGTATGTACGGGCTGGTGGACCCAGGCGACAACGTCACTATCGCCGCGGTTACCGAGAGCGGCTCGGTCTGGCAGATCGAGGACTTCATTTACGCCATTCAGCGACGGGCGTGGCAGCTGCCATCCGGCGCCGTCGAGCCCGGTGAGGAGCCACTGGCGGCCGCGCGGCGCGAATTGCTGGAGGAAACAGGACTCACCGCCGCAAGCTGGGAAAAGCTGGGCGCGTTCTACCTCAGCCCCGGCATCCTGACCCAGCGCAGCTACCTCTTTCTTGCGCGTCATCTGACCGTGGGGCACGCGCGGCGCGAACATACCGAGGTAGCGATGATCGCCCGCCAATTCCCCATGGAGGACGCCTACGCGGCCTGCCTGCACGAAAGCGAAGACAGCGCCGCGGCCGCCGTGACTGCGCTTGGCCTGTGGCTTGCTCGCGCCCGGCTGGCCGGTGAATCTCGTGGCGGCATGCCACCATGAGCTATCTGACGAGGTACATCGTCTGCCAGGACTCGCGCGGAATCAGGCCGGTGGCCGCGATCGTGAAGCCCTGAAGCTTGGGGCTAGTCTCCCACCAGACTGTCCGCTGGTCCAGTGGAATCCAGGCGACATCGGTGACCAGGAGCTGCTCGGCCTGCTGATACTGCTGAAGGCGGCTGGTCTGGTCGGGGTTGGCGTCGGCGGCCTTCAGTAGCGCGTCAGCCTGCTGGTCGCAGGCGTTGCCGTTGTTATAAGCGCTCGCGCAGAGCAGGTTCGTCGAGAGCCAGTCTTGCGGGTCAGGATAGTCTTCGATCCAGCTCAGGCTCCAAAACTGTAGATTATGGGCGCTCGTTGTGGTAAACAGACCGCCGCAGCACTGATAGCTAGTGATAGGGTAGTGTGGCATCGCCTTCAGCCACATCTGTGTCACCGCCTCGGCCTCGGTCTGAGCGCTCCCGCCGCTAGCATAGAGCGCCAGCGAGACCGGCGGACAGTGGCTAAAGTCAGTCGCCGTTCCGCACTTCGTCTGCGTTGCGTATTGCGTCGCCAGCTGATTAGCCAGCGCAACGTTCCCAAACAGTGTTCGCCCGCCATCCGGGCCGAGCAGGTTCGGGTTGTAGCCTGGGGCGCCCTCAGGAACGATGTGGTTGGTTGGTAGGACGGCCCCGTGGAAGATATCGCTGGCCAGCGTCTGCTTATCGATGGCGATGGCGAACGCCTGGCGCATGCGTATGTCGTCGAAGGGCGCCATCCTCCAGTTCATCGCATAGTAGTCGATCTGTTGCACCGCGATCTGGTGGAAAGTCATGTGCCTGCGCGCCTGCGCTACCTCTTCTACCGGCGCGGAGCCGACATCCTCCTTGCCAGCAAGGTAGTCACTGTACGCGAGCGCTGCGTCTCTGTAGAAGGTCACGTCCACTTCGCGCAGCGCTGGCTTCTGGCCCCAAAAGTTGTCGTTGCGCCGCAGGATGAGATGGCCTGCATGGTCCCATTTGGTCACCTTGAACAGGTCGCCGCCGAAGCCAGCGCCATCGGCTAGATGGTCAGTCCACATCGCGCCGTACCGCTGGATGAGCTGCTGGGGAACGGCATAGGAGGTCGGATAAGTCATCGCGCTGAGAAAAGCAGTGGCGGGCTGGGCAAGCTGGATGCGCAGCGTCAGGGGGTCGGGCGCGTTGATGGAGTCGCCGATGAGCGTCTGGATCGGGCCCCTGGCTGTGTTCTTCGAAGCGTCGCACGTTTCAGAGTTGAAGGCCACTGCGTCCTTGATAGCGTACAGATAGTACGCGGCGCCGAAGGCGTTACAAGGGTCCTCCGCGCGGTCCATCGAGTAGGCGTACGTCTGGGCCGTAATAGGCGCTCCGTCGCTCCATTTGAGGCCAGGGCGCAGCGTGAAGGTCCAGGTCAGCCCGTCCGCGCTGACTGCTGGCAATGATTGCGCCGCCCAGGGAACCGGCGTCAACCGCCGGTCGAGCACGACCAGGCCTGGGAAGACCATCCCGGCGAACTGGGCGGCATTCAGGTCAGCGGCATCGGCCGGGTCGAGGCTCCGAAGGTCGCCCATTCCCGAGACAGGCAAGCGCAGAGGCTGGGCGGAGGGGCC
This sequence comes from Ktedonobacterales bacterium, assembly GCA_036391685.1. Classification (GTDB taxonomy): domain Bacteria; phylum Chloroflexota; class Ktedonobacteria; order Ktedonobacterales; family JADMIN01; genus JAKAIY01. The sequence continues at coordinate 6,562 of DASVZK010000066.1, read as the reverse complement.
ACAGGCAAGGCAAATGGGCGTGCGCTGTACGCAAGCGGAAAGCCACAGCGCAACGAAGCCCATGAGCACCGCGACTACCAGCCAGGCAGACAGAAACGTCCGTCGCATATGCTATCGCCTCCTCGCCCGCTCTGGCTCCTCGACGACATATCGTGTCATCATGAGGACGCTTGCCCGGCGAGGAGTTTTACCAGCGTGGCGCCAGGAGTGGCGATCATTGACGACGGCGCGCATTCCAGCGCGCATCCAGTCTGGCGCCTCAGCACGGGTATGGACGCCGCAACGGGTCAGGCGGCGTTCGCATGGACTAGGGGGTTACGCGCTCGCCTCCCAAAGCGGCAGGGCGCCGAGATGAGTAAGGTCGAGAATCGCGTGGGTTGGATTGTGAGAACGCAGGACCTCAATTGTGTTCGAGGGGCCAGTGGCGACCGCGATCACACCCAGGCCAGACGCGAGCCCGCAAGCGATGTCCGCGGGCGTATCGCCGACGACCCAGGTATTCTTCGCGGCGTGTTCCCACCCAAGGACATGCGCCGCGCGACTCAGCGCCAGCGGTGGCAGCGCCTCGCGCTCCTCTGCGTCATCACCGAACGCGCCAATCCAGGGGTGGGGCTCCTCCGCGCCCGCGATGCGGAAGTAGTCGAGCAGTCCGGCCGCGCGCAGTTTGGCCCAGGCCAGTCGCTGGATATTGCCGGTCACCAGGCCTAGTGTCGCGCCGCGATCGCGAAGCCACGCCAGCGCCTCCGTGGCGTGGGGCGTGAGGTAGGCGCTGAGGTCACTGGGAACGGTCTGCTCGTAGATATCAGCGGCGGCAGCGAAGAACGCGGGCAGGCGGCGGGTGATCGCGCCATCGGGCAACCCGGCCGCGCGCAGCGCGCGCCGCGCGATGGCGCTATCAGTCATCCCGGCGGTCTGCCCCAGGTCAGCGGGCGAGATGTTGACGCAATAGACACCGCGCGCAGCCGCGCAGAGCGCCTGCCGGTGTACCGGTGGCGCCCCGCGTAGCAGCGTGCCATCGATATCGAATAGGAACAGGCTCTCCGCCGCCTGCGCTGCAGCCGTCACGATCCGCCTCCACTCAAAGTCCTTGCGCTGGTGTGGGCTGGCGCGCTTCGGCGCTTTCCTCGCCCCCCGGCGCCGCCCGGCCAGACCATTTCAGCGGCCAGCCCGGCAGCAACAGGCCCAGCGCCGTCGCCAGCAGCGCGAAGGCGAACGTCCATTGGTATGCCTGCTGGTAGCCAGCCAGACTCTCCGCGCACGCCTTATCCACCAGCGCCTGTGTCGGCGCGCCAGCGGGGGCGCTGACTGGGGCCCCGGTTGGAGCGGACGGTATCGCCGGGATCCTGACGCCGCAGAGGCCATGCGCCTTGAACTGGTCGGCTATTTGCCTGACATATGGATTAGAGACCGTCGCGGTGGCTACCGTATCAGTCTGAAACTGTGTCTCGAAGCTCTTGACCTGCGCCGAAAGCGTGCTGACCAGCACCGTCGCCAATACAGCGACACCGATTGACTGTACCACCTGGCGCGTCGAATTGGAGAGCGAAGAGGCGCGGGCCACTTCTTGTGTTGGCACGCGCGAGAGCGCCACCACCAGCGTGGTCTGCACTGTCAGCCCCAACGCTACACCGCGCAACGCGAGCAGGAGCAGGATGAGCGAAATTGAGGTGTCCCCCCGCAACTGGGCGAATTGCCAGGTGTTCACAGCCAGCAATCCGAAACCCACGACGGAAATGATGCGCGGACCGACCAAATCATAGAGCTTGCCTGAGAATGGCGCGACAATCCCCGAGGCCACCGCCAGCGGCAGCAGGATCAACCCCGTCTCGAAAGCGGACTTGCCCCGCAGAGTCTGGAGGTAGAGCGGCAGCAGGAACTCCGCGCCGAAGAGCGCCAGCACGCTCACCCAGCCCACCACCGTCGCCAGCGTAAAGACCGGAATGCTGAAGAGCCGCAGGTTGAGCATCGGCTCGCGCGCCACGAACAGCTCGATCAGCGCGAACGCCAGCAGACTCACGCCACCCACAGCGAAGGCGATTACGACGTGCTGGGCGGTCCAGCCATCGCTGGAGGCGACCGAAGCGGCATAAAGCACCGAGCCAAAGCCGACCGTCGAGGTGATAAAGCCCAAGAGGTCGAAGCGCGGGGGGCGATCGGCGCGCTTCTCGCGCAGCCAAAGCGAGGCCAGCGTAAAGCCGAGGACGCCAATGGGGATGTTGATGAAGAAGATCCAGCGCCAGTCGCCGTGGTCCACCAGCGCGCCACCCAGGATGGGTCCCAGCGCGGGCGCAACCACCAGGGCGATGCCAAACACGCCGAACGCCAATCCCTGCTCAGCGGCAGTGAACGCGCTGAAAAGCAGCGTCGTCCCTAGCGGCAGCGCCAGACCTCCGCCTACCCCCTGCAACGCGCGCGCCGCTATCAGCACACCCAGCGACGGCGAGACTCCGCAGGCTGCCGATCCGATCACGAACAGCGCCAGCCCTGTCACGTACGTCGCCTTGATGCCGAAGCGCTCCGCCAAAAAGGCCGAGAGTGGCGTGCTGACGCCCAGCGCCATCACATAGATACTGATGATCCACTGCGAATCGGCGATGCTCGCGCCATACTCCGCCCGCAGTGTCGGAAACGCCACATTGACAACAGTCGTGTCGAGGATGACCATGAACAGGCCAAAGATGACCGAGATCAGGACCCGCCATTTGTAATCCAGCCTGCGCACAAGCTTCTCCCCCTCAACTTACGCGACGCCCAGCAGAGCGACCGGTCAATATATCATTCGATATAGTGAGACTATATCAAACGATATGGGGGGAGGCGCAAGCGGATGAGTTATGGGGAAGGTCAGGATACACATGCGGATGGGCGCGCGCGACGTCGCCGCCTGCCCACCGAAAGAAGCCGCCCGCGTTCCGGCTGTAACAGAAGGCGGGCGGCTTCTTCACAACTCGCGCTAGCCGAGCTGGCTGGCGACCGTTTCACTGACTACAGAGAGCGCGTCGGGCGCGGCGGCCAGACTCTTGCCGCCACCCTGCGCCAGGTCAGGACGGCCGCCGCCCTTCCCGCCCAGGCGCGCGCCCAGGGCCGCGGCGATCCCCCGGGCGTCCGCCCCGCGGGCCGTTAGCGCGGGGTCCACCATCACGATGAACCGCGCCTGGTCGCCGCTCGCCCAGACCAGCGCCACCACCGCCGGGCCGGTCTTCCCGCGGATGGTATCGCTCAGCGCGCGAAGGGCCTCGTCGTCCGTCACCGAGGTCACGCCAGCCACCACCGGGACGCCGCTCACCCGGACGGCGGCCGCCTCCAGCCGGTCGGCCTCCGCGTGGGCCTGGGCGCGCCGGGCCGCCGCCAGCTCGCGCCGGGCCGCGCTCAACTCGTCCTGGAACTGCTCGACGCGGTTCATCACCTCGTCGGGCTGGGCGCGTATCTTCGCGCTCACCGCCGTCAGCAGGTCGCTGCGGCCGCGCAGGAACGAATCGGCGGTCACGCCGGTCAGCGCTTCGATACGGCGCGTTCCGGCCGCCACGCTCGTCTCCTGCGTCGTCAGATAGAGGCCGATCTGACCAGTCGCCGCGACGTGGGTACCGCCGCAGAGCTCCTTGCTCGGCCCCATCGTCACGACGCGGACCTTGTCGCCGTACTTCTCGCTGAACAGGGCCATCGCCCCGCTCGCGATAGCCTCCCGGTACGACATCGCCTCGGTCGTCACGGGCAGGTCTTCGAGCACCCAGGCGCTGACGCGGCGGTCCACCTCGCGCAACTCCTCGGTCGTGATCGGCCGGTTCAGACTGAAATCGAACCGGAGCCGGTCTTCGGCCACGAGGCTGCCGCGCTGATTCACCTGCTCCCCGAGGATGTCCTTCAGGGCCCGGTGCAGCAGATGCGTCGCGCTGTGGTTTCGCATAATCGCGCGGCGCCGGTCGCCATTCACCTGTGCGCGGATCGACCCGCCCACGCGCAGGCTGCCCTCCGTCATCTCGCCGAAATGGACGGTCAGCCCGGGCACGGGGCGCTGCGTATCCTCCACCTGGAACGCGCCCTGCTCGCTGCTCAACACGCCCTGATCCCCGAGTTGGCCGCCCATCTCCGCGTAGAACGGAGTCCGCGCCAGTACGATCGCCGCGCGCTCGGGGGCCGTCACCATGTCTACCGGCTGGCCGTCCACCAGGACGGCCACGATCTCGCTCTCGTCCGCCACGCCCGCGTAGCCGCTGAAGACTGTCTCGGGCAGGACCTTCACCAGATTGGTCCACGCCTCTTCCCCCTTCTCGCGCTGGAACGCGTTCAGACTGCGCGCCCGTTTGCGTTGTTCTTCCATCTCCGAGTCGAATCCGGCGCGGTCGATCTTCAGTCCGCGCTCGGATACGACCTCTTCGGTCAACTCCACTGGGAAGCCGTGACTATCATAGAGCCGGAACGCGACCGCGCCTGGCAGGACCTTCTTGCCCGCCGACTCCAGCCGCTCCAACTCTTTCTCCAGCAGCGCCAGGCCAGTCGCCAGCGTCTGGTTGAACTTGCGTTCCTCCATTGTGAGCGCATCCAGAATCTGGTCGTGTCGCATCTCCAGCTCGGTATAATGCCCGCTCATCTGGCGGATGACCGCGCCGGCCACGTCCGCCAGGAAGGGCTTGTCCAAGCCGAGCGTCTTGCCGAAGCGCACCGCGCGGCGCAGCACCCGGCGGAAGACGTAGCCGCGCCCGGTATTGGAAGGCAGCACACCATCGCCGGCCATGAAGACAAGCCCGCGCACGTGGTCGGCGATGATGCGCAACACCCGGTCGTGGCTGTGGTCTACCCCATATTTGATGCCAGCAAGCCGCGCGACCTCATCCATCAGCGTGCGGTAGATGTCCGTGTCATACACAGACTCTTTGCGCTGCAAGACAGACGCCAGCCGCTCCAACCCCATGCCGGTGTCAATGTTCGGCTGCTTGAGGGACGTGCGAACTCCGTGCTCGTCCTGGTAGTACTGCATGAACACCAGGTTCCAGATTTCCAGAAAGCGATCGCAGCGTTCGCAGCCCGGAGCGCAGTCCGAGGCGCCGCAGCCGTAGGCCGCTCCGCGGTCGAAGTAGATCTCGGAGTCTGGGCCGCAGGGGCCGCGGTCGCCCGGAGGGCCCCACCAGTTGTCACTGAGTCGTGTGACGCTGGCCGCCGGGATGCCCGTCGTCTCTTGCCAATACCCTGGCGACTCGGCGTCGTCCGGATGCACGGTCGGGTAGAGCCGCTCGCCGGGAATCTTGAAGACCTGCGTCAAGAGCTCCCAGGCGTACTGGATCGCCTCGCGCTTGAAATAGTCGCCGACGGAGAAATTGCCGAGCATCTCAAAGAACGTTAGGTGCGACGTGTCGCCCACTTCATCGATGTCAGTGGTGCGGTAGCATTTCTGCACAGTCGTCAGGCGCTTGCGCGGCGCCTGTTCCTGGCCAAGGAAGAACGGGATCATCTGCTGCATGCCCGCGGTGGTCAGCAACAGTGTCCGGTCCGTCGGGATCAGCGACGAGCTAGGCAGGCGCTGGTGGCCCTTCTCCTCGAAGAAAGTCAGGAAGCGCTCGCGGGTCTCGGCCCCTGAAAGGTTGAGCATGCCGCCGAGGCCATCATCGCCGTCGCCGCCCGCAGCGGCCTGGGTAGCGTTCGCGGCACGCGCGGCGCCCACCGCGGCGGCGCGCGCCGTCCGCGGGGTAGTCGCGGGTCGGGTGGCCCGCCGCTGCTCGTTCATGCCGTCTGGCTGTCGCTTCCCAGGCATCGTGACGCCTCACCTTAACTCCGCGCGGAGCCTTCCACCAACTCCGCGCGCTCGCTCGCGCCGGGCCACTGGCCAAGGGCGCGAGAACCGGCCCCGAGTGGGGCCACACAGATACAAATAGCGCCGTCGCGATGTTCGACACCGAACGACGGCGCTCCCGGCCAGTATACACCCGCGCGCCGCCCGCTCGCAATGTGCCCGGCCTGGCGCCAAGCGAGCGGTCAGACCACAGGGCAAACCTGTTATTGACGCGTGCCGCCCGCTGCGGTACACTACCATGCGTCACGCCAGCCGATGTAGCTCAGTGGCAGAGCAGCGGTTTCGTAAACCGCAGGTCGTGGGTTCAAATCCCACCATCGGCTCCATCCAGAAACCCTCATCACTCCCGCGAAAATGGCCCGGTCGCCGTTGATCTTTTACGGCTCGACCGGGCCATTTGACCCACTTTTACCCCCCATGAGCGTCGAATCCTGTCGCGTCGCCGCACGACCCGGAATCGTTTCGATAGATTGGAGTCATACCAAATCCTTCGCGGTCAATAGCGCTTGCTCTTCGCCCCCTTCTCGCCTCGCCCCTTCCCCTTTTAGGGGACCCCATGATAATGGGGCTTGAAGGTGGCCGAAGGCCGGATGGGGTCCCGCGCGCCAAACGCCAATAACCTGGCCCGAGTTGGTGTCAGCTTGCATTTTAACCAACACCAAGTGGCCGGCAACCAGGATAATTGCTGGCACGAAGTCGAACAGCCACAGCGTGAGGTAGATTACGGCGTCAATTTGACCGCGGGGAAGCGTGGAGCAGGCGGTGAGCGCGTGCCGC
>DASVZK010000065.1:0-37560 GCA_036391685.1 Ktedonobacterales bacterium | reverse complement strand
TCTCCGTCACCGCCGCCATGCTGTATGGTCCCTCACTCGCCGCGCGGCGCATCGCCACGCCCTTGCTGAGATTGTGCCAGACCCGCCCGCCCGCCGCAACGCCTCGCGCGCCCGGCGACTCCCTTCCGTACGCAGATACAGCGCCCGCGCGCGAGCCGTTCCCGGCTGGCGCGCGGGCGCTGTTCATGAGTGAGCGGCGCCTGTCGCGTCGCTAGCTGGGCAGGCCGTGGCGCTCGCGGTCACGTCCACGACCGCGTGTCCAGTAAAACATCCAGAGCAGATAGGCCCCGACGGCGATCAGCGCGAGCGGCCACAGGGTATTGAGCGCCTCCAGCACGGCGATGCCGCCCGAGCCGGAAAGCAGCGCCAGCGCGACCGCCAGCAGGATGCCGCCTGGTATCGCCGGCCACCACTGGAAGCGCCGCTCCAGTATCTGGACCAGCGGCATAATCGCCAGGAAACCCAGCGCCAGCCCCAGGACGACGATTCCGCCGCGGCTCTGCCCGGTAAGCGCGATGAACAGCGTCTGCTGCAGCAGCACACCCAGCCCCAGGCCGAACAGGATGCTGCCCGGGATGAGCAGGCCGGCCACCCGCGCCCAGAACGCCCATACCAGGAATATCGCGCCTAGCGTCGGCAGCACGAGCAGGCCCATTATCTCGGAAGGCCACAGGTTGCCGATCAGCGCCATGACACCAACCGCCACGAGAACGAGCCCCACAACGGCGCCACTCATCCCGCGCCGGGATGGCCGCGTCTCCTGCCCGGCCACTGGCGGAAGCGCCTCAGGCTGTGCGATTGGCGGGGTCGCTGCTGGCGACGGTGTCTCGATGCGCGCTTCTTCCTCTTGCTTCAACATGACTACGCCCCTCTTTCCGCGCGGCCATCCATAGCATCTTCGCCATGCGAGCGGCCGCGCACGGTCCACCTCCGTCCACCATCCCTACACACGCCACACAGGCGTCACCGCCGCGTCACGTTGAGAGACGCGTAGCGCACAAACAAGACACAGCCCGCGCCGCAACTCCTCAACCCGCGCCAAGTAGCCGCGAGAGCGCCGGGAAGAAGGTCACGGCGGCGAGCGGCGCCAGGCTGACCCACAGGGTGAAGACGCCCGCCAGCCAGAGCCGCGCGCGCCCCGCCACCCGCGCCAGCGACGGCCCAGCCCAGAGCAGCGCCAGCGCGCCACCCATCGAGAGGCGGAAGGCGGAGATCAGATACCACGAGGAGAAGCGCAGCAGCACACAGAAGAAGAGGCAGTTCAGGGCCAGCGCCCAAAATTCCGGCGCGTCCGGCCGCCGCCACAGCGCCCATGCGCCCAGCCCCAGCCCAACCGCGCCGGGAATGGCGACGAAGACCGCGGCGGCCCAAATGGACGGCGCCCACGGCCACTGTTGAACGAGCCCCTGAAAGGGATAGAGCGCGGGCGTCAGGTCGGCGGGCGCGCCATCCGAGCCGGTCCACACCAGCACAACCACTTTCCACGCCAGGTAGGGCGCCATGACCGCCGCCAGCCAGATCGTGGGCCGCGCCGCCGCTCGCGCCCCACCGCGCGCGCGCAGCCCGCTGGCCACTTCGCCCAGCGCGAGCGCCAGCGGAAAGGCCGCCGCGATCTCGCGCGTCAGGACCGCCAGCGCGAACGCCAGGCCCGACCAGAGCCAGACACGCGCCACACCCCGCTCGCGCAGCCAGAGTCCCAGCGCCACCAGCGCATACGCCAGTGGCTCCGTCATGTCCGCGTGCAGCGCGAGCAGAGCGCCGGGATACGCCGCGTAGAGCGTCGCCAGCCAGGGCGACCAGCCGCGCCGCCGCAGGATATCGCCCAGCGCCAGGACGGTCGCGCTGATCGCCAGCCAGTTGAGAAGCAGCAGCGTCCAGGGGATGAGCGCCGGCTGGCCCAGCCCCAGCGCCCGCGCCAGCAGCGGATAGAGCGGGCGCGAGAGGCGATAGGCGGGAATATCCATATATGCCGGGGAATGTTGCGGGTCGAGGGCGAAATAATAGCAGAACTGGCCGTCGTTACCGATCATGTCAGACGGGTAGCCAGAGTAACTGGGGTCATAGCGAATGACCGCGCTGGCCCGCCCGCCCTGAGCCAGGAACCGCGTGCCGATGTGGATGAAGTCGCGCGCGTCGCCGCCCAGCGCAAGGTACATTCCCAGCAGCGCCCCCAGCGCCGCCGCGACCACGACCGCCGGCCCCCATGCTGACCGCGCCCAGCCACGCGCGGCGTCCAGCCCTGTTTCCGCCACGCTCCCACTCTCCATTCCGTGCGCGCCACCATGGCGCTCCGGAGCGCCGGCCTCCCGTAGTATGACGGCGCCCGCGAGCGCGGTCAATGGCGGAGGGGCGCTTGACAGAACTGCGCCAACCGCCCCACAATACGGCCATCTAGCCCGGCGCGGAGCGGTGTTGACGCCGCCACTCCGCCTCCCAATTTCATGCGATATGAGACGTCCGCTTGTACACGCCAGCGCTGGCGCGGGAGGTTTCGCCCCCTATGGATCAGCCCACCACCGGCATCGCGGCCACCAACGGTCAACACGGTACCACCTCCTGGAGCTACGTCAGTGGCGCCAGCGAACACCCGCTGCTCGGCGTCACCATCGGCGATCTCTTCGACGCCACCGTCACGCGCTTCCCTGATCGCGAGGCGCTCGTCTCGCGCCATCAGGATCTGCGCTACACCTGGCGTGAGCTCCAGGACGAGGTCAACCGCTGCGCCCGCGGCCTGATGGCGCTTGGCGTCAAAAAGGGCGACCGCGTCGGTATCTGGGCGCCAAACCGCGCCGAGTGGGCCATCACGCAGTTCGCCACCGCCAAGATCGGCGCGATCCTGGTCAACATCAACCCCGCCTACCGCCTGCATGAGCTGGAGTATGCCCTCAACCAGTCCGGCTGCTCGACGCTCATCTTCTCTCCCAACTTCCGCACGACCAGCTATACCGATATGGTGATGACGCTCTGCCCGGAGCTCCGCGCCAGCGCGCCGGGCCAGCTCGACAGTCACAAACTGCCGCAGCTGCGCCATCTCGTTCGCATGGGGACCGAGCGCGCGCCGGGCATGTGGGTCTGGGGCGAGATCCTGGAGCGGTCGAAGGAGATCAGCCCGGAGGCGCTGGCCACGCGCCAGGCTGAGCAAGAGTTCGACGACCCCATCAACATCCAGTACACGAGCGGCACGACCGGCAACCCCAAGGGCGCGACGCTCAGCCACCACAACATCCTCAACAATGGCTATTTCGTCGCCAGCCTGCAAAACTTCACCGAGAACGACCGGCTCTGCATTCCCGTCCCGCTCTACCACTGCTTTGGCATGGTGATGGGCAACCTCGGCTGCGCCACCCACGGCTCCACGATGGTCTACCCCGCCGAGGCCTTCGAGCCCGGCGCGACGCTCGAAACCGTCCAGGCCGAGCGCTGCACCTCGCTCTACGGCGTCCCGACCATGTTCATCGCTGAACTGGCGCATCCTGACTTCGCCGGCTACGACCTTTCCAGCCTGCGCACCGGCGTCATGGCCGGATCGCCCTGCCCGGTCTCCGTCATGCGCGAAGTCATCGACCACATGAACATGCGCGACGTCGAGATTTGCTATGGCATGACCGAGACCAGCCCCGTCTCTTTCCAGACGCATACCGATGATCCGCTGGAGAAGCGCGTCGCCACTGTCGGCCAGATCCACCCGCACGTCGAGGTCAAGATCATCGACCCCGCGACCGGGAAAGTCGTCCCGCGCGGTATGCCGGGCGAGCTCCTGACCCGCGGCTACTCCGTGATGGTCGGCTACTGGAACAACGCCGAGGCCACGGAGAAGGCGATCGACTCCGCCCGCTGGATGCACACCGGCGACCTAGCGACCATGGACAGTGACGGCTACGTCAACATCGTCGGCCGCCTGAAGGACATGATCATCCGCGGCGGCGAGAACGTCTACCCGCGCGAGGTGGAGGAGTTCCTCTTCACCAACCCCAAGATCAGCGATGTGCAGGTGATCGGTGTGCCCGACGCCAAGTACGGCGAGGAGTTGATGGCCTGGGTCAAGCTGAAGGAAGGCCAGACGGCGACCTCTGAAGAACTGACCGAGTTCTGCCGCGGCCAGATCGCGACTTTCAAGATTCCGCGCTACTGGACGTTCGTGGACAGCTTCCCGATGACCGTCACCGGCAAGGTCATGAAATATGCGATGCGCCAGCAGGCCATCGAGGAGCTTGGCCTCCAGCAGGCCGCCGCCATCCAGACGGCCTAGCGCGCTCTGTCACTGCTCGCTGTCCCCCGCTGCCGCCTCAGCCGGGAGCGGGGGATTGCTTCATTGCGCTGGGCGCGCGATTCGGCGTATTTCCTCGGGCGCCGGTCTACCAGATACACCCGCTCGCCACGACGGCCACCGTCACCTTCAGTACCAACGGCAAAATCTTGCTGGATTCAGTACGCCACGGAGGCCCACCGGGCGCGCTCTCGATCCATGCCACCACCATCACGACAGGCGGCTCGATGGTCGTGACAGGTTTCAGCCTGACTCCTGCATCGTGAGGTCCGGCGAACTCAGCGCGTCGATTTGATTCCCGCCTGCTCCATCTCCCAGGCCAGCGCGGAGGGCAGCCCCTCTTCCAGCGGGCGCGGAGCGTAGCCGAGGTCGCGGCGGGCCTTGGCGTTGGAGCCGAGATAGGTGACGCCCGCCATATCGCGCAGCCCCTCAGCGGTGTACATACCTTGCAGGCCAAGCGGCCCCTCGAAGGGGCGGACCAGCGCCGAGGACACCCGCAGCATCCCCGGCGCGAGCCGCAGCGTGGGAGCGCGCACGCCGGTTACGCGCTGAGCCATCGCCAGCGCGTCCACCATCGTCGCCACCTCTCCGGCGATGATGTACTCTTCGCCCGGCAGCCCGCGGTCCATCGCCAGCAGATGCCCTTGGGCCGTATCGCCCACATGCGCCCAGCAATACGCAGTGACGCTGGGAATGGCTGGCAGTTTACCGCGCACATATTGCGCCAGCGAATCATGGACGGCGCTGGTGTCGCCCGGCCCGTAGACCAGCCCCGGCAGGACGATGACTAATGGCAGCCCGGCGCGCGCCAGCGGCTCCGCCACATCGTAATGCGCCAGCCACTTCGTGCGGTCATACTCGGTGAGGTGCGGGCCATCATAGCGATAGGTTTCATCCGGAACCTGGCCATGCGTATCGGAAAAGATCGCGACAGTGCTGGTATAGACACCCTTGCGCACGCCCAGTTCGCGCATGGTCTCCAGTACGTTGCGTGTGCCATCCACATTGATCGCCATGCCAGGGCGCCGGTCACGCGCGCCGATCTTGTACCAGCCGGCGATGTGGAAGACGCCGTTCACGCCGGTCATGGGCGCGCGCAGGCTCTCCCGGTCGGTGACATCGCCCGCCGCCAGGGTCACGCCCAGCGCCGCCAGCGCCCTCGCGCGCGCGGGATCGCGGACGAGCGCCACCACCTCATCGCCGCGCGCCGCCAGCCGCCGAGCCACTTCGCCGCCGATGAATCCCGTCGCGCCCGTCACGAAATACCGCATACCCGTCTCTTTCCGCTCCGCCACATTCCACTCACGCGCCCGCGGACCCCGGGCTATTGCCCGGCTCATCGCCACCGACCGGCTGCCGCGGAGTCACGCGCAGCATCGGGACCGTCGGCTCCAATAGCGCCTCCTCGTCGGCGAAGGGGTCCTCCGCGACATCCGCCGCGAAGCGCGCCGGCGTGGCTTCCATCACATCCGCTGGCTGCGGCGCGCTGGCCGCTGGTTCCAGCAGCGCCGTCTCCGTCAGGTCAAGCTCTCCGGCCAGCCCGCGCGCCTTCACTACCAGCGGCGGCAGGAGCGTGGTTTCGGGCAAGTTGAAGGTCTCCGGCGTGATAGGCGCGGGCATGAGCGGTGGCAGATACATCGTGTCCACATCATCCACACCGCTCTCTGGCGCGTCCATAGACCACATCTCGACTTCGAGCACACCCGAGCGCGCCCCTGGCGCGGGCGACGTTCCCGGCTGGCTGTCCTGCGGGGACATGATGATTGTCGGCTGCTCAGTGGGGTCGGGCGTTTCATCTGCCAGGGGCGCGTCGTGGAAGGCGGGGCGGTCGGTGGGGCGCAGGGCGCTCACCGGCGGGGCGGACTCCGGCAGGCGGCGTGTCAGCGGCGCTCCCCAGGAACTGGACCCCAGCGCATCCTCACGCAGGCGGAACAGGCCGATCTGCTCCTGCAGCGCGCCCGCCAGGTCTACGAGATAGTCCATCGAGGCGCGCGCATGCTCCATACCATCGCTTGCCAGCGTCGAGACCGCCGCCAGCTCGCGGATCGCCTCGATCACCTGCTCGGCCACCCGCGCCTGCTCGATCGCGATGTCACTGATCTGCTGGATGGCGGCCGCCACGCGCTGCGTGTAGGCGTCCGCCGCCTCCAGCGCCGCCCCGGCCTGCGAGACAAGCTCCGACTGGAGCGCGACCTGCTCGGCGCTGTTTTCGATCTGGCGCGCCACCTGCCCGGTCTCGTTCTGCACCGCCTCGATGCGCGCCTGAATTTGGCGCGTCGCCTCGGCGCTATGGTTCGCCAGATTGCGCACCTCGTGCGCCACTACCGCGAAGCCGCGCCCGTGCTCGCCCGCCCGCGCCGCCTCGATGGAGGCGTTGAGCGCGAGCACATTGGTCATCGCGGCAAAGTCCTCCACCACGCGCACGATCATGCCGATGTCCTGCACCGTCTCGCCCAGCCGCTTCACCTTCTTGGTCGTCTGCACGGTCAGCTCGCGCACGCGCAGCATGCCTTCCGCCGCCAGCCCCGCCGCCTGATTGCCCTCACGCGAAACCTCGCTCGCCACCTGCGCCAGTCCGCTCGATTCCTCCGCCGTCGAGGCGATATGGCGCACATTCTCCGTCATTCCCTCGACCACATGCGAGAGCTCCAGGATGCGCTCGGCCTGGTCCTGGGCGCTCTCGGCCAGATAGGTCGCGCCGGCGCGTACCTCGCTGGCGTGCTGGTTGACCATCTCGCTCGCCGACCGCGCCTCCAGCAGCAGCCCGTTCAGCGTCAGGAGCACGTCATTGAGCGAGCTGGCCAGGGGCGCGAGTCCGGCGCTCAGTGGCGGCGCGGGCTGGCGCAGATCGCGGTCGCGCGCCTGCTCCAGACTGGCGCGCAGCAACGCCAGCCCCTCGTCCAGCATGCGTCGCTCCTGCTCCCGCTCGGCGAAGATGCGGCTGGTGTCCAGCGCCAGCGCCGCCTGATCGGCAAAGAGCTCGAGGATCTCGATCGTCTCCAGGGTGGGGATGCGCTGGTCCTCAGGCTGGTCGAGTGAGAGCAGGCCCAGCATGCGTCCTGTGCGGGGGCTACTGAGGGGCGTCAGCAGGACGTCTTCCTGGTCCCACTCATCAGGCGCGCCCGTTGGCGGCTCCGTCGGCGGCTCGACCACGCCGCCCGCCGCCCGCACGACTTCGCGGTCCTGATGCGGAATGAAATACGAGCGGCTGCGGCGGAAGCGTTCCTGCATGCCCGCCGCCAGCTCCGCCAGGCTCGGCGGATGGTCGCGGAGCTCGCGCGCGTTCTCCGCACTCAGCCCCGTCGTCGCCACCACGTCTACGAACTCGCTATCCGGCCGCGTCAGGTTGATCGCCGCGATGCGGAAACCCGTCGCGTCAGCGACCGCCTCGACGACCTGCGCGCAGATGCGCTCGACGCCCACCTCCGCGCGCAGCGCCGCCCCCAGGCGCACCATCGCCTTTACCTGGCGCATGCGCCGCTCGGCCTCGTGCGCCGCCGCAAGCGCAAAGGCGGCGCCTCCGGGACGCCCGTCGTCCTCGAACCCGCGCGCTCCGCTCGCCATGCGCCTTGCCTCCCTCTCGGAGCGAGCAGCCCCAGACCGCCCGCTAGTGGGCCTGCTCCTCTTGGCCTGCCAGCGCCGCCGTCAGCCAGTCTACATGCTGCCCGTCGTGTCGCGCCATCTGGCGGAAGAGATCGCGGATCGCGCCACGGCCAAACGGCGAATGTGGCGATGTCCGGTCAAGCTGCTCCTCGCTCAGCGACGCCAGCAGCGCCAGCGTCTCCTGGCGCGTCTCGCGCAGCTGGGCCAGCAGCGCCGCCGCCTCCACGCCGAAATACTTCGCGTGCGCCACTTCGTTCGATTCATTGATCGCGCGCATGAGCGGCTCGCGCTCCAGCGTTCCAATGCGCGTGAAGAAGCCCGCCGGGTCTTCGTCGCCAGCCAGCGTCCGCTTGACCACGCCGCGCAGATAGCGCTCGACCCCCAGGGCATGCGCCAGATGGTCTTTCGCCCGCCACATCACGTCGTCCGCGATCTCGCTCTTTGTTAGCGGTCGCTCAAGCTCTTGCGGAGTCCGCGCTGCGAACCACGCTTCGAGCCGCTCACGCTGCGCCGTCAGCGCGGCGATCAGCTCCTCGCGCGTCATCACTGTCGCCACTGGCTCGCTCCTTATTCGCGCGCGATCTCGCGCTACGGGGCCTGACCGGGTCGCACATCCAAGTATGACACACCGCGCAAGCCCACCCCAGCAGAGATAGCCTGGCAAGCGCCATACGAGCGCGCCTCAGCGCTCCGGCTTGGCCCAGACGCCGCGCTCATGCAGCAGGTCAATCTGCTTCTGCGTGACCTGCTCGCGGTACTCGGCATGGCGCATGGGAGCCCGGTTCAGATAGAGGTTCTTTGGGTAGATGGGCTGTTCATAGATCAACTGGTACAGCTCGGCGCGCACATCCTTCAGCCAGTTGTCCCACTGCGCTCGCGCGCGGTGGTCGCGCTGGGCTTCGATGTCGATGACGCCCGAGACATAGGTTGACCCCGCGCCATACTCCTGTTTGCCGACGATCTGGCCCTTGTAGTTGATGATGAACGAGCGCCCTCCGAAGGTGTCAATCGGGGTATCCTCCTCCGGAAACAGGTAATAGGTTCCCATATTGGGCGCGACGAGATACAGATTGTTGTCGAGCGCGCGCGCGCGGCTCTGGATCTCGAACATCTCATTGCCCGTCGCCGGGTGCGGGTACGAGGCGCGATAGACGACCTCGGCGCCATTCAGCGCGAGCGCGCGGGCGTTCTCGGGATACGACCCTTCATTGGCCATCATGATCCCCAGCCGGCCAATCTCGGTATCCACAACGGGCCAAAAGGCGTCAAGTGTCCTGCCATACCGCTCGATCCACCAGTCGTAGATGTCGTGTGGACAGACGGAGTGCTCGACGGGAAAGAGCGGGGACACCTTGTAGTGCTTCAGGATCAGCTCGCCCGCGGGATTGAGAATGAAGCCGACGTTGAAGAAGCGGTCCTCAATCTCAGGATGGCGCGCTTTGGCCTGCGCCATGATGAAGGTGCTGTACTTCTGCGCCAGTTCCCCCAGCGCTTCCGTCTCCTCGCCTGGAATGTCGATAGCGCAGTCACGCGCGTACTGCACATGCTCCGAGTCGAGGACCTCGTCATTGAACCCCTGTAGCGCGCCTTCCGGGAACGCGACCAGCTTGACGGGCAGGTCCAGGCTCGACAGCCATACAGCGGCGTTCATGAGGTGGGCGAGATGCTCCAGGTTACGCTGAATGCCGGCGCGGGTCCGGATCCCCCGCACCGTGGGAATGAGTCCAACGGCTGTGTAGGGCTTGATCATCGGAAACTCCTTCAGCGACTCGGGACCGCAAACGTAGTTGGCATAATAACAAATACGAGCGGTCCATCGCAGTCAGGAGTCCCAAAACGCGCCAGCGCCACGAGGCTATGAGACAGCCTCGTGGCGCTGGCAGGACACGCTGGGATACAGGCGCGGCGCTACAGTCCAGGGAAATGGCAGGCTGCCGTATGCGCGACGGACGTGCCGGGCTTCACCTCCAGCAATGGCGGCTTCTCGCGGCAGATCGCCTGCGCCTTCCAGCAGCGCGGATGGAACGGGCAGCCGGACGGTGGGTTCACCGGGCTGGGCACATCGCCGGTCAGGATGATGCGGCGGCGCGACTTCTCCATGTCCGGATCGGGGAACGGGCTGGCCGAGAGCAGCGCGATGGTGTAAGGATGCTGCGGCGCGTCGTAAAGCTCCTCCGCCGGGCCAATCTCAACGATATGCCCCAGGTACATCACCGCGACGCGCGTGGAGATGTGCTTGATCGCCGAGAGGTTGTGGGCGATGAACATATAGGTCAGGTTGAACTCCGCCCGCAGGTCCGCGAGCAGGTTGAGCACCTGCGCCTGAATGGACACATCGAGCGCCGAGATCGGCTCGTCGGCGACGATGAAGCTCGGATTGAGCGCCAGCGCCCGCGCGATACCGATGCGCTGCCGCTGGCCGCCGCTGAACTCGTGCGCGTAGCGGTTCAGGATATTCGGGCTCATGCCGACCACCTGCAGCAGGTAGCGGATGCGCTGGTCCATCTCGTCGCGGGTGCCGTAGTTGAAGTTCTCCAGCGGCTCCGCGATCACCGCGCCGACGGTGAAGCGCGGGTCCAGGGAGCTGAACGGGTCCTGGAAGATCATCTGCATATTGGCGCGGCGCTGGCGCAGACGCCCCGCGGGCATCTTCACGAGGTCCTCGCCCTCGAAGATCACCTGGCCAGCGGTCGGCTTGATCAGTTGCAAGGCCGCCCGCCCAAGGGTGGACTTGCCGCAGCCGCTCTCGCCGACCAGTCCGAGCACTTCGCCGCGCTTGACCGCCAGGTCCACGCCATCCACCGCCTTGACCGACGCCACGGTCTGGCCGAAGAGGCCGCCACGAATGGGGAAATGGACCTTGAGCCCTTTGATATCTATCAGCGTGTTACTGGCCGCGGGACTCGCCACAGCCTGCTGCGCCGCCGTCGTCTCCAACGGGACCGCTCCCTTCAAACACTGTCGAACCGCGTCACGCCACCAGGCGCGCATGCTCGCGCGCGGGGCGTGACGAACGAGATCCCGTCGAACTCAATACGGATAGAAGCACGCGACCTGCTGGCCCTCAGACACCGTCCGCAGCACCGGAAGCTCCTGTCGGCAGCGATCCTGCGCCTTGCGGCAGCGCGGCGCGAAGGGGCAGCCAGGCGGAAGATTGATCAGGTTCGGCGGCTGCCCGCCGATAGCGGCGAGTTTCGCGCCGCGCGCCATATCCGGCCGCGGCACGGCGTTGAGCAGCGCCTGCGTGTACGGGTGAGCGGGCGTCTTGAAGAGCGTGCGGGTAGACGACGACTCCACAATGCGGCCCGCGTACATCACCGCCACGCGGTCGCAAGTGCCCGCCACCACGCCGAGATCGTGCGTGATCAGCAGCGTCGCAGTATTGAATTCCTGCGCCAGGCCCTTCATCAGGTCTAGCACCTGCGCCTGGATGGTCACATCCAGCGCGGTGGTTGGCTCGTCCGCGATCAGCAGCTTCGGGTTGCAGGAAAGCGCGATGGCGATCATCACGCGCTGGCGCATGCCGCCGCTGAACTCATGGGGATAGTGCTTCAGCCGCCGCCGGGCCTCTGGGATGCGCACCAGGTCCAGCATCTGCGCCGCCCGGTCCATCGCCGCGTTGTCATCCAGGTTCAGGTGCGCCTTCACCGCCTCAGCGATCTGGAAGCCGACCGTATAGACCGGATTGAGTGACGTCATCGGGTCCTGGAAGATCATCGCGATGCTGCCACCGCGAAGCTTGTTCAGCTCATCATCCGGGACCGCCGCGATGTCTTCTCCCTGAAAGAGGATCTTGCCGCCGACAATCTTGCCGGGAGGGCTCTCGACCAACCGCATCAGGGAGAGCGACGTCACGCTCTTGCCGCAACCACTTTCGCCCACGAGGCCCAGGGTCTCGCCCTGGTCAATATGGAACGTCACATCCTCAACCGCCTTCACCACCCCACCACGGGTGAAGAAGTGCGTCTGCAAATGCTGGACGTCCAGGAGCCGTTCTGCCATGCTCGATATTGCTCCATCGCTGCGGTCAGCGGGCTTCAAGTGAGCCCACGCCGAGCCTCTATATCACCGTGTTACGCGCCGTCACGCGCCCGATGCGCGCCAGTCGCGCGCTTGCGGAGAGGGCCAGGCGCCAGCGCCGGGGAGCGACTTGACTTGCTGCCCGCATGCGCTGGCGACTATCCAACCGCCGCGTCAGTCTTTCGTGCGTGGGTTGAACGCGTCCTGCACGCCGTCACCCATGAAGGAGAAGGAGAGCACCAGGACCGTCAGCACGAGCGTCGGCCAGACGACCTCCCAGGCGTTTATCTGCACCTGCCCTGTCGCGTCGTTGATCATCAGGCCCAGACTGGAGCCTGGCGTTTGCACGCCCAGGCCGAGCAGTGAGAGCACCGCCTCACTCACGATGGTACCGACCATATCCAGCACAGCGGCGACAATCACGATATTGAACAGATTCGGCACGATGTGCCGCATGATGATCTTGAAATTGGATGTGCCGACCGTGCGCGCCGCCTCGATGAATTGTTGCTCGCGCAGTTGCAGGGTCTGCCCGCGCACGAGACGCGCCATGAACGGCCAGATCGCGATGCCCAGCGCCATGCTCACCAGGATCAGGCGGCCGGGCAGACCAAACCGGGACTGGAAGGCCGGGCCGAGGGTCGCCGCCACGAGGATGGCGAAGAGCAAGCCGGGGAAGGCGAACATGATGTCCGTGAAGCGGTCGAGGAAGGTCGCCAGCCAGCCGCCGAAGTAGCCCGCCAGCGTGCCAATCGTCACGCCCAGGCCAATGTCGAGGATCTCCACCAGGAGGGCGACTTCGATCGAAACATTGACGCCGGCCATCAGGCGCGCGAGGATGTCACGCCCCAGGGCGTCGGTTCCGAGTGGGTGGATGATGTTAAAGCCGGGGTTCGCGTCCTGCTGGGTAATGTCCACCTGCACGTAGTTGTGGTACTGCAGCGGAGTCAGGGTGTCCGTACCTGTGACGCCAGCATTGGAGATGTTCGGCCCAATGCGCGTATAGAGCAGCGGGCCAACGTAGGCGATCACGATGATCATCAGCGTGATGGCGGTGAAGATCATCGCCCGCCGGTCGCGTCCAAGCCGCCGCAGGGAGGCCTGCATCGGCGAGAGTGACTGCCCCTCCGTGACCGTCTCGATCGTGCTCGCGGCGCGGTCGAGGTCCGCCTGGGTCGGTTCTGTCAGCGACCCTCTGGAAGGGCCGCCCAGCGCGTTGATCTCGCTGACCGAGGGTTCAAGCGAACCCGGCGCGCTGCTCATATCAAGCGACCCAATACGCTCTGGGGTCTCGTCTATCTTCATCTTTCCTGTGCTCCTCTCACCCTGGAAGCGCCTGGTGGCTGCTGGGACGCCAGCGTAAGGCGGCGTCATACCATCGAGAATCTCGCGCGCTGCGCCTCACCGGCGCCGCCACGCCCCAACGTCCGCAACATCGTGGCGCGTCATGGGCGACTGGGTGGCCCGCCTGGCGGGCCGCCCTCATGCGCCCTATGACACCTTGATGCGCGGGTCCACCAGGCCGTAGACCACATCGGCGGCCAGATTCATCACGGCGACGGAAATCGCCAGAAGGATGCCAACTCCCTGCACGACGGGGAAATCGCGCTGGACAATCGCGTTCAGCGCCTCAGATCCGATGCCAGGAATGTTGAAGAGCGTCTCAGTGATGAACAGGCCCGTGACCACGTAGCCAATCGCCGGACCCAGGATGGTAATCAGCGGGAGCAGCGCATTGCGGAACGCGTGCCGCCAGAGGACGACGCGCTCATTCAGGCCCTTCGCGCGGGCCGTGCGCACATAGTCCTGGCGCAACACCTCGATCAGGCTGGTGCGGGTAAAGCGCAGGTAGAAAGCGAAGCTCGTCACCGCTGTAATCGTGATCGGCGCGAACTCCGTATCCCAGGTGCCCCAGCCAGAGACCGCGAGATGCGGCAGATTGTTGTTGGACAGCCATACCATCGCCAGTTGGAAGAATGGAATGACGACGAAGGTCGGCACCGCATAGAGCGCCAGGCCAATCGTTTGGATGGATGTGTCGTAGCGCGTGTTGGAGCGCACCGCGGCGAGCATGCCCAGCGGCACGCCAATCAGCACCGAGAGCGCGATGCTGGAGAGACCCAGCATGGAGGAGACGGGAACGTACAGCCTCAGGGCATCCCACACACTGAGCGTGCGATCCGACCAGGAAGTGCCCAAATCGAAGTTCAACAGGCGCCAGAGATAATTCCCATACTGCTGATACCAGGGCAGGTCCAGGCCATAAAAATGCCGCAACGCGATGCGTGCGGCCTTGAGCGCGTAATGCTGCCCCAGCTGCGCGACCACCGCGTCACCGGGAGCGTAAAAGCCCAGGATGAACGTGATGAACGTCACGCCGAGAATGACGAAGAGTAAACCCGCGAGCCTGCGCACGAGGAACTGCGCCCCCAACCGGATTCCTGTAAAAGCCAGGAATGCCAGCACGATCACCGCGGTGATGATCGCTGGAAGATTCGAGAGGTCCATGTGTCACCTTTCGTCGGACATCTGAGGCCCCGGCCGGATTACACTTAAAGCGGAACGCCCAGCTCACCTCACCGCGTGTACACACCAAACGACGGCGAATGGAGGGTCGGTGTGGGGGCTCCGACGCCGGCTCCATGCCGCGACACGCTGGCGTGATTGTGTCGCATTATAGCATACCCAAGTTTAGCGCACGCCCAAATACGATGGGGGTACGACGCCTGAAAATTCCCCCAGAACGGCGCTCAGCCGCTGTGAACGCTCACAGCGCGCGAACGCTTTTCACCCGCTCTCACTGCGCGCCATTCGCGCGCATGATGACCACCGTGGGAGCCGTGTCATAGACCGCCAGCGTCCCCTGCGCATCCAGCGTGAGCCCCGTCGCCAGCGGGCTCGCCTGCCAGGCGAGCTGCTCCTGCGCCAGCGGGATCCACGCGACCGTGTTCACCAGCAGTTGCTCCGCCGCCTGATAGTCTTGCGCCCGTTGCGCCGGGTCTTGCTCCGCCTCGCCCTGCGCCAGCAGCGCCGCCACATCAGAGGTCGCGGAGCCAGCGGTCGCGGCCGCCGCCTCCGGACCGAAGGCGGCGTCGAGCCAGGCTGACGGGTCAGGATAGGCCGCCTGCCATGTATCCAGATACAGCCGCGCCGCGCCTGACGCGATGCGCTCATCCAGCGTCGCGCGTGGCTCGGGAGCCAGCGCGAGCGGATAACCCGGCGCAACCACGCGCCACATGCGCGCGACCGTGGCCGCGGCAGCCAGCGCCTGACTGTCGCCGGACGAGACTTCCAGAGTCAGCGGCGGACAGCGCGAAAACTGTCCTGCGCACCTGCTTGACGCGAACGCCTGGGCCAGATTTACAGCCTCTGACGCATTTCCTGTCAGATTCTGCGTCATGTCCGGGCCAACCAGCGCCCCATTGTAATCCGGTGTCCCATCGGGAAGCGCATGGTTGGTCGGCGCGAAGAGCGCCCCGGTGAGGCTCGCCGCCAGCGCCGGCTTGTCAATCGCCAGCGCCAGCGCCTTGCGCAACCCCATATCTGTGAGCGGGTCCGCGCGCAGGTTCAGCCCTATATAGAGGAGTCGCAGAAGTGGCGCCAGATGCGTCGAGGCGGTTACCTTGCTGGCTGGCGGATAGGCGACGTCGAGCGCGCGAGCCTGAAAGGCGCCCCAGGCCTGGGCCGCGCTGGCGTAGAGTGAGAGGTCAATCTCGCGCAGCGTGGGGGCCGTTCCCCAAAACTGTGGATTGCGCGTGAGCCGGGCCTTCACTGGCTGGACGCCTGGTGGCCCATCGGGCGCCTGCGCCAGCGCAAAGAGACCGCCGCCAATGCCGGCGCCCGCCGTCAGGCGCGCCGTCCAGGCGCTCCCCACGCCGCCCGCGCTCGTCACGAGCGCCTGGGGCGTGGCGGCGGCGATGGGCGCTGTGAGCGCCGCCAGCGTCCCTGCCCAGGGACGCGCCAGACGCAGCGTCAGCGTGAGCGGATCGGTCGCCTCGATGGGCTGACCCGCGCCCACCAGTGAGGTGAGCGGCGCGGCGACGGTATCGGTTGTCGCATCCAGGCAGGCTTCCGCGTGGAACGCCTCGGCGCTGGCGATCATCGCCAGCGGCCGGATATCAGGCGCGGCGAGGCACGGGTCGAGCGCGCGGTTGAGCGAGAAGGCGAAGGTCGCCGCGGTCACCGGCTCGCCATCGCTGAAGCGCATGCCGCTGCGGAGGTGGAAGGTGAGCGTGAGGCCGTCGGCGCTGATATCCACGCTCTGCGCCGCCCACGGGTGCGCCGCCATATGGGAATCCAGCGCCATCAGCGTCGGATAGATCAGCGACGCCACCATCGCCGACGCCGGATCTACGGCCAGGGCCGGATCAAGGGCGAGCGCATGTGTCGTTACAATCGGCATGCGCAGGATCTGCTGCGCGTCGGGCGCGGGCCCGGGCGGCTGCAGCTGGGCGGTCGCGCCGCACGCGGCGAGCGCCAGCGTCATCAGCAGCCCTGCGACCAGCCTGCCCGCTGCGCCACGAATGGGCGCGCGTGGGCGCGCAATGGCAGCCTGCATCCTGTGGATCCTTCTCACCCTCACCGCGCACGCGCGGCGACCCAGCGCGCATCATGACGTTCGCGACGAGCGCAGCAGCGCCGTCACGGGGTAGGGGCGGGCAGGTTGAGGGTCACAAACGTACTCGCGGGCGCATCGGAGCCATCCCCATGCGCGATCACCTCCAGCACATCCGTGTTCGCCCCGAGCGAGGCGCGCAGGTCGGCGTCAGGGGCGCCGGAGCCAAAGCGCGCGGTCAGCCGGTTCGGGCGCAGCGCGCTCAGGCTGGTTGGGATCAGCCCGGCGGCGATCTGCGTCAGCGCATAGGATGTCAGTCCGTCGCGCTGATCGCCGGTAATCCAGAAGATCACCCCCTGGCGCTCGAAGATCAGCATGCTGCGGGTCCCGCTCTGCCATGTCTTGAGGCCGCCATGCGCCTGCGTCCACATGCCATCCACATACACCGCCGACTGCCCATTGACGCTGGTCATCGTCGCCGAGCCATCGCGCACGGCCAGCAGCACGGCGCTATCCGCGCTGGAAATCTGGAACTCGCGGATGTCCAGCAGCCCGGAGCCACCCTGTGTTGTCGCGTCAGTCTTGGCGCTAGTGGCGGATTGGGCGCTGGCGGTCGCTGGCTGGCTCTGTTGCGGCGGCGCGGTCAACAGGTACTGGATATCAATTACCGGCCCGTTCGACCAGTCCTGCTGGTCGTTCTGGCTCATGCCCAGGAAGGAGTAATTATCGTAGACCAAGCCTAGCCAGAAGAGCGGCATGGACGCGTTGGGCGTCGATTGTCTGGCATGCTGACGCGGCAGCGCCGTCACCGTGGGATACTTGGTCAACTGCTGCGCGCCAGTCTGGCCCAGCAGCAGTCGCAACCCTTCCGCGAAGGAAGGCGTGGCCAGATAGACACTGCCAATCACCAGCGCCATCAGCAGCGAGAACGCGGCGATGACGGGCGCGCCCGCCCGGCGGACCGGCTCCGTCACCGCGCGCAGGGTAAGCCCTTCAAGCCGTCTGAGGCCACTTCTGGGCGGAGTGAGTGTGCGCGGCAGATCAAGGCGGCGCATCACATGGGAGATCAGGCGGCGCGTGTACCCTTTACGCAGCGGGGCGCGGAGGTCATCATCCAGCAGCGTCTGCACGTAAAGAGGGGGCAGGATCTCCTCCTCGATGGGGAACAGTTCGCGCAATTCCTTGGCAAATTGCTGTTCTTCGAGGGTAAAGTCCGCCGGCCAGAGCAATCCAGCGTCCTGGGCCTCCTGGCCGTCAGGGCGTTCCGGATGCTCCGGGCTGTTTGAGCGCCTGTACCCGCTCATAGGTCTGCTCCTCGAGGGCGTCGCGCAGGGACTTGCGCGCGCGCCAGAGACGTGTATCTATCGCGTGGCGAGTGAGGCCAGTCTTCGCGGAAATGTCCTCTGTGCTCGCCAACCGGAAATACCGCATGTACACGAGATAGCGATCGAGCTCTGGTAACGCCTCTAACGCCGCGCGAAGCTCCTCACGACGCTCTCGCTGTTCGAGAAGACCTTCCATATTGTGGTCAGTCATATGGCTGGGCGGCCGCTCGCCGGGATGCGCTTCACCCGGCCGCGTGGCCGTTCCCTCACAATCGAGTGAGGTCACAGCCGCCTGACGGCGACGTAACTGGCGGAGCCGGTCGAGCGCAATGTATTTCGCCCGCATGGTCAGCCAGGTCCGCAACGAACCACGAGTTGGAGTGAATGTCTCGATCTCCCGCCACGCCGTGACAAAGAGATCCTGCGCGCACTCCTCGGCGTCCTGGGCTGTGCCCGTCCCATTCAGCAATGACCGAATGAAATAGGTGATTTCCCGCGCGTACTGTCGCATCAGCGCTTCGAGCGCCTGCGGGTCTCGCGCGACCAGCCCTGCATAGAGAGCGTCATCAGGCCATTCGTCTTGCACCACGTCACTCCTGAAAGGCGCCTGACTGGTCCTCGCTGGCGCCGTTGCCAGCGAGCATGCCA
This sequence comes from Ktedonobacterales bacterium, assembly GCA_036391685.1. Lineage (GTDB taxonomy): Bacteria > Chloroflexota > Ktedonobacteria > Ktedonobacterales > JADMIN01 > JAKAIY01. The sequence continues at coordinate 19,142 of DASVZK010000065.1, read as the reverse complement.
TCCCGAACTTCGACGTCGCCGGCCGCTGATTGGTTCCCGCCTGAGAACTTCAGCCGCGCCCGCGCCGCCCGCAGAGTCCGTTCCCCGCCGCGCCGAGCGAACGCTCCGCGCCGCGCTGGGACTCAGGGATGGCCAGTGACTCCGGTGTCATGCCGTCCAATGTGTGCGGTAACTGGTGTAAGCCTGTTGCCCGAGAGATTGCCTGATTGACTATCTCACCTGCGTGTACTACGTCACCCGGTCAGCATATCTCACCTGCGCGCGACACCGTCTGCCATCTGGGATACAGCCAGATGGGCTAGCCCCAAGGTATCCCCACACCTGGGACGTCACGAGCGCATCGCGAGCAGGCGGACTGAGCGGTTTGGGCGCAGACCTCACCAGCCGTTCGCTTGTCAGTTGTCGCAGCCCCGAAAAATTCAGGAATATCAGGAAGGGTCGGGGCAGAATTGCGCGCTCCATCTTCCCCATGCGGGGAAGCGCCACAACGCGCTCGCCGGATCGTGACTGCTCTCCGCCACCGCGAGCGCGATGGGCTGAGAGCGCGCTGAGACGATCCGGGTACGCGGCGCCGGGCGGGGCGCCCCGCCAGGCAGCGATTTATCGCCTGTTTGCCTGACGCGCCCACCGCCATTCGCCAGTGGGTATGCGTATTCTGCGGGCGCCCCAGCCCTCCTGTCAAGTAGCACAGGGGTGGAGCGGAATGACCCACGCACGGACGCTACTCCGCGCGCACATCCGCTACCTGACCCCCAGTGATGCGCGCCAGGTCTTCCGGCGCCAGCTCGAAGACCGCATTCGGCGTGCCAGCCGCGGCCCAGACCGTCGGATAGCGCAGCAGGTCCTCGTCGATGACCACGCGCAGCCGCTCCGCATACCCCACCGGAGGCACGCCGCCAATCGGAAAGCCCGTCGCCCGTCGCACCGCGTCCGCGTCCGCGCGCTTGACCGTTCCACCTAGCAGCCGCGCCAGCTTGGCGGTATCCACGCGGTTGACGCCCGAGGCGATCACCAGAACAGGCGTGTCCCCGATCAGAAAGACGAGGCTCTTCGCGATCCGCGCGACCTCCGTCCCTATCGCCGCCGCCGCCTCAGCCGAGGTGCGCGTGGACTCCGCGAACTCTACTGGCTCCACGATCAGGCCGCACTGCGCCAGCGCCGCCCGCACACGCTCGACATTTGGATGCGCCATTACCAGCCTCCCGCTGATCATGCTCAATGACACCAGACCGCGCCTTCAGCGCCATCCTCATGCCACCCCAGGCTGCGCCCCCGCCACGGCGCCCGCGCAGCGATACATCGCCGCATCGAGCGGGCGCGTGCTATGCTGGCGATGCGGGCGGACCACGGCGTCAAGCCGCGCGTCTGCGCGCGAGGAACGAGCGGCGCCTGCCAGAGAGTATCGCTCATAGGGCGTCGGTGGGGAAGACAGGCGCACGTCCAGGCTCAGCCAGACCGCCAGGACGGCCAGCGCCGCCAGATCGCTCCGCCACTCACCGCGCGCGAGCCAGACAGGAGCGTCTCACACGATGAGCCAGCATGACGAGGCCACGAGCGCCAGCCCGGAGATCAGCAGCGATGACTTCCAGCGGGTAGACATCCGCGTCGGGCGCGTCATCGCGGCCGAGCCGCTGGCGGGCGCGCGCAAGCCAGCCTATGCGCTGCGCATCGACTTCGGCCCCGGGCTGGGCGTCAGGCAGTCCAGCGCCCAGGTCACCGTCCACTACACGCCGGAGACGCTGGTGGGGACGCTGGTGCTGGCGGTCGTCAACTTTCCACCGCGCCGCATCGCCGGGTACCGTTCCGAGGTCCTGACGCTCGGTGTTCCCGACGAAGACGGCGCGGTCATCCTCATCGCCCCGCGCGCGGACGCCCCGCTCGGCGCGCGCCTGTTCTAGAAACAGGAACGCGAACGCTGACAGACAACATGCGGGCGACCTCATCGAGGTGATTGGACGCGACGCACAGCGGCGCACAGGTGAGCTGGTCGCAGGCAACGCCATTAGCGCGCTCTGGCGCACGCTGGATCCCGACGCGCTCAACGCAGGCGGAGCCTGCGCTTGGGCCGTCGCGTTGCGCCCATTCTCGGCCGCATGGTAGACTGGGCCGCGACGGGTGGGATATCCCGGCGCCCGCCAGAAGGAGCCAGGCGCATGAGGCTGCTGGCGACCGCACACGACCGTAACCACTACGACATCACCCGCGACGGGCAGCCGGTAGCGGCGCTGACGCTGCGCGTAGGCGCGCTCGGTCGCATCGAGCTCGCGAGTGGCGCCATCCTCTTACTGCAGCGTGAGGCTCCCCTGGCTGGGAGATACACCATCGCGGCGGAAGGCGCCGGCGCCACACGGACGCTGCTACGCGCCACCCGCCCCAGCCCGCTGCGCCGCGCCTACGGCATCACCATCGGAGACCACCTGTACACGCTGCGCGCCGAGACGCCCTGGCGAGGCGACTACCTGCTCATAGAAGGCGCCGACGCCGCAACCGGCGCTATTCGCCAGGCCGCGCGCGGGCGCGACGCCACCGCCGACCTGCCCGACGCGCTTCCCCCCGACGCGGCCATCGCGCTCTTCTGCTTCGTCCTCGCCCTCTGGCGTCAGGGAAACGCGCGGGTGGACACCATCTAGGAGATGAACCGCGCCTACTATCCTGGCGCGGTTCATCTCCCCAGACGCGCGCCTTCGGACGTCCAGCAGGATGAGCGCATGAGCCCAACCTACATCAGATGGTCCGATAGCGTTTCCATGCTCTTATAAAGAGCGCGATCTCAGGGTTATGGGCGCTCCACGTCCGGATGATCCTGGACCTCGCCGCGCCAGGCTCCGGTCTCCTGCTGCCTTGACTCGATAAATGTCTTGAAGCGCTCCAGGTCAGCTTGCAGTCGCCGATCCATGAAACCTAGAGCGGAGCCGGCGTGCTCCAGCGCGCCCTCTGGTTGGTAGTCGAGTTGCACGGTGACACGTGTGGTGTTTGGGTCAATATCGTGAAATGTCACGACGCCCGCGTTGTAGTCGCCGCCAGTAGCGGTCCAGGAGATGCCCTGGTCGGGAATCTGCTGGGTAATCTGCGCGTCCCATTCCTGACGCTTCCCGCCCACCTCGGCGATCCAATGCATATGGGTATCGTCGAGCTGACGGACCTCCTTCACGCCTTCCATGAACTGGGGAAAGAATTCCATCTGCGTCCACTGGTTGTACGCGACGCGCACTGGAACATGTACATCAATAGACTTCATAGCGCTTGCCATGCGTTTCTCCTCTACTTGCTTTCCTTTACCTTTAACCTCTCGACACGCCGTCGAGACCCCATGAACTGGCGCGACCAGCGCGCCAGGCGGCCTAATACCGTGAGGCCTGTAACGAGTCTGCAAGAACCATTCCACTTTATCGGGCCATCCCCGAAACTGTCTCTCAGGATTAGCCTCGCTTACACGCAAGCCACGACGCTCAATAGACCCACGACTACCGTAGACACGCGCACAAAACGCCCCCTCTCCCGATGAGAAAAGGGGGCTAAAAGTGAGATTCCACGTCTTACCATGTCTTAGTGCGCGAGCAGTCCTCCCTCGCCGTTGCGACCAGACGCGCCGCCCTTGCGGCCAGCCCGGCGGGCCTCATCACTGGTCCACTCATGCGCTGTGCCGTGCGCATGGGCTGCGCGGCCCCCCTTCCGCGCGATTTCGCGCTGCTTCTTTGGATCCATCGCCGCGAACCCGCGCCGGCGGGACTTGCGATCTTGCGCCATGCGCCTTGCCTCCCGTCTACAATTCCTAAAGATAAGCGTCATAGCCATCTGGCCCGCGCGCCAGACTGGACCCAGCCTAGCGGCCGGACCTGGGGTACGGTCGTGCGGCAGGCTCACGCAACATCCATGCCGAACCGCCGAGCAACCCAGCGGCCCGGCGCCATGCCAGATAGCGCGCGCTTGCTGGCATGGCGCCGGGCGCGCGTGATAGCATGCGGCTATCGTCCTGACCTTTCGCGGAGAGCGCCGGGCGAATCCCAGCGCCGCGCGCGGTCGCCATCCCATCGCGGCTCACCGCGCCAGGCCATCCGCGCGATCGCTTTCCGCCGCGCCAGTCTTCCCTGGCCCACCTGGATGTGGAAGCTCACAGGGCAGAGCGGCGGAGTCAGCGGGGCGCCGAGGCGCCTATGCTGGCGCCTAGACTGGCTTCACGGCCTTTGGGCCAGCGGGCCAGAAAGAAGACGCCAGGCAGACGCCCTACAATGAGGAGGAAACGATGGGACGCTCCAGTTCTGGCTCGCGCGCGCAATCCCTCCGGCAGCGCCGTATCACACAGGACCTCGTCCTGGACCGCCTGACGCTCGTGGACAGCGAATGGCTCGCGCGCGCCTCCGCCGGCATGATGAAGATCGAGCCCGCCGCGAACGACGCCGTCCACGTCCGCAAGATCGCCTTCCGGTACCGTCCCGGCAAGATGGGCATCGCCGACGCGCTCGACGCTGTCGAAGACCTCTTCGGGCCATTCGCGGCGCTGGGCGCCGCCATCGAGGCACGCGACGATTGGGAAATCGTGGACGAAGACATGGAAGTGGGCGCGCTCTCTACGCTCGGCCCCTCCACCAGCTTCGCTGACGCCATGCGCGGCGCGATGCTGCGCCAGCGCCGTCTGCCCGATGGGGTCGATCTCGCCGTGGACGCCGTTGTCACCTTCGACGCTGAGGTCAGCGACCTTGGCGCCGGCGCGCTGCACTGGCTCACGCTCGGTCTGCGCGCCCGCGAGATCTAGCCCAACCAGAGCCCGCATTCCAGAGAGGATCCGTATGCGCGTGATGATCTGGGCCGATATGGAAGGCATGGCAGGCATCGAGGCCTGGGAGCAGGTCACCGGCGGCCATCCCCAATATGAGGAAGGTCGCCGACTGATGACCGGTGAGGTCAACGCCGCCGTGCGTGGGGCCAAAGCCGCGGGCGCTGACGAGATTATCGTCGTGGACTGCCACGGCGCGGGCGGCTCCTACAGCTTCAAGACCCTGATCACCGATAGGCTGGAGCGCGGCGCGAGCTACGTTCTCGGCCATCCGTGGCTGCGCTACGTCGAGCCGCTGCGGGGCTGCGACGCCTGCCTGCTCGTCGGCGCGCACGCGATGGCCGGGACGGCAGACGGCGTCCTCTGCCACACCGTCTCCAGCGAGGCTTGGTATAACGCGCGCGTCAACGAGACGCTGGTCGGCGAGAGCGGGCTGGAAGCCGCCGTCTTCGGCGCGTTCGATGTCCCGATTGTCTTCGTCGCGGGCGACCGCGCCACCTGCGCCGAGGTCACCGACCTGCTCGGCCCGAAGCTGGTGACCGCCGAGACGAAAGAGGGTCTGGGCCGCTTCTCCGCGCGCTCGCTCTCCCACGCCGACGCCTGCGACCTGATCGAGGAGCGGGCGCGCGAGGCTATCGAGCGCCACGACTGGCCCGCCCCCTGGAAGCCCGCCCAGCCCATCACCTTCACCGTCGAGCTTGCCGCCCCAGACCATGCCCGCGAGTACATGGGCCGCCCCGGGCTGGAGGTTGTCAACGCCCGCACCGTCATCGCCCGCGGCGCGCCAGACCAGACCTTCTGGGACATCTGGGACAACTTCTGGTACCGCCGCTAGAGGCCTCCGTCGCGTCCACGCATAGCCAAACCGCTAGCGTCTGCGATACAGTACAGCAAACACCGGCTCATTGGCGGCCGCGACGCGGCCGCCGCCCCCGCGACCTCCGAGCGCTCGTTCGCGGCTCCATCGTGACCGCATGCCGTTAGTCTGGCCACGCAAGTCAGAAGGAGAGACGCGCGATGCCGGACCTGCCCGCTGGGACCGTCACCTTTCTCTTCAGCGACATCGAGGGTAGCACGCAGCTGTTGCGGCGGCTCGGCTCGGACGCCGCCTACGCTCGCGCGCTCGCCGAGAGCCAGGCCATCCTGCGCGCGATTTGGGCGGCGCACGGCGGAGTCGAGGTGGACACGTCCGGCGACGGCTTCTTCGTCGCTTTCTCCTCCGCTCCCCAGGCCCTCGCCGCCGCCGCCGAAGCTACCCGCGCCCTGGCCGCCCATGACTGGCCGGAGAGTGAAGCCCTGCGCGTGCGCATCGGTCTGCACACCGGCGCGCCGCAGGTCGCCGGCGACCGCTACGTGGGTATGGATGTCCACCGCGCCGCGCGCATCGCCGCCGCCGGACACGGTGGGCAGGTCCTGCTCTCCGACGCCACCGAGGGACTGGCCCGCGACCGGCCGCCTGAGGGCGTCACGCTGCGCGACCTCGGCCCGCATCAACTCAAAGACATGCAGCGTCCCGAGCGCATCTACCAACTGGTCATCGCTGGCCTGCCATCTGACTTCCCGCCCCTCAAGTCGCTCGACACGCGACCGCATGAGCTTCCCCCGCGCGCCCTCGGCTATATCGGCCACGCGGACGACGTGCAGACGCTGTGCGCCGCGTTGCGTCCAGGCCCGGCCAGCGTCGCCTGCGCCGCGGTAGTGGGCATGGGTGGGCTCGGCAAGTCTTCGCTGGCCGCTGAGGTGGTCCATACGCTGGCCTCTCCCCCCACCGCGTATCCCGGCGGCGTCGCCTGGGTGCGCTGCGACGAGCGCGTGGGAGTAGAAGGGTTGACGTGGATTCTGGACCAGTTGCTCGCTGGCTGGGGCGCGGAGGTGGCGGCGGAGGTGGCGGCGCGCGTCGCCACGAATCCTGAGGAGGCGCTGGCGCTGCGCGAGCGGGCGCTGCGTGTGCGGCTGCTTCCTGACGGAGCGGGTGAGCCCGCCGCCGCTCTCGTACTGCTCGACAATGTCGAACCCGGATTGCCCATCGCCCGGCTCCTTGACTCGCTGGCCCCGCTCGGGATGGTGACGCTTCTGACCAGCCGGGCCGAGCTCTCCTCGCCGCGCGTCCGTCTGGCGCGTCTCGACGCGCTTGACGCCGCCGCCGGCGCCGAACTCTTTGCTGAGCGCTTCGCGGCGCGCGGCGGCGTGTGGAACGCCGCGCGCGATCTCCCGATGGCGCAGGCGATCACTGAGGCGCTAGGCGGGCTGCCGCTGGCCATCGAGCTTGCGGCTGCGCGCGCCGCCCGCACGCGGCTGTCACTTTCGGCGCTGGCTGGGGAACTGCATGGGCAGGATGCGCTCGGGCGCCTGGCCGACCCTTTGGGCCCGAGCGCGAGTGTGCAGTACTCGCTGAGCAAGACGCTTGCCGCGCTCGCGCCCCGGCTGCGGGTGAGATTCGCGGCGCTGGGCCTGCCAGAGGGGCCGGACTGGCCAACGCCGGTGATTGAACGCCTGCTCACCGCCGCGCCGGGCCAGGCGCCTGCTCCGCCAGAGTCCGCCACGGCGCGCGCCGATCTGGAGGCGCTGGTCGCCTACTCGCTGGTGGGCCTCGTCTCGGGCGAGGGGGATATGGCGCCGCGTGTCCGGCTGCACCCGCTCGTGCGGGAACTGGCGCGCGAGGAGTGGGCGCGACTGCCGGTTGAGACCCAGACGCTGGCGCTCGATGGACTCATGCGCGGCGTGGATGCGTGGGTGGGGGAGCATCGAGTAGACACCGCGGCTCTTGTCCAGGATACTGACCTGATCGCTGGGGCGATCCGCCGCGCCTACGCGGAACGGGTGGCGTTGCCGGTCGTGATCTCTACCGTCGCCGCATGTGACTTCGCCTACGTCCGCAGTTTCGCTCTGGATTTGGAGTTGCGTCGCATCCGCCTGGAGTGCGCGCGTCTCCTGGGTGATCCAGTCGGAGAAATCGAAGCGCTGGCGCGTCTTAGCGTGCTGCTCAGTAATGTAGAGCAGCAAGACGAAGAACGCCGCTATCTGAATGAAGCGCTGGCGCTTGCCCGTACCGCTGGGAGCCCTCAAGCGCTGGCGGATGTCCTTGCCTTGTTCGCTGGCTACGCAATTGATGGTGGATCGACGGAAGAGTCGCGGACGTATTACGCGGAAGCGCGGACCATGTTCGATACCCTTGGGGAGGGTCAATTTTCGATTCGGGTGGTGAATAATCTGGGCCGCGCGGCGGGCGCGCTGGGCTATCTGAACGAAGGTATCCTGCTTTCGGAGAAGGCGCTCGCAAGGTTTCGGGCAGAAGGCGATACAGTCGGAGAATCGGTTGCGCTCAACAATATTGCGGATATCTCCATGTTGAAGGGCGACTACGACACGGCGCGCATGCGCACACAAGAAGGCCTCGCGATTTTTCGCGCTATAGGTGACATTCTCGGCGTCGGAATAGCTCTGGACCGGCTCGGGGAGCTAGCCATGACTACCGGCGACCTCGGAACCGCGGCAGGTTTCTTCGAGCAGGCGCTGAGCGAAGTAGCGACAGCGACGGGCGACCCATTGCTTCTCCCAGTCCGCGTCCACGTGCGCGGCAATCTGGCCGTGCTGCGGGGAGAAATCGCGGGCGCTGGCGGCGACGCTCAGGGAGCGGAGGTGGCGTACCGTGAGGCTGTGACCATCTTCGGGTCATCGAAACACCCTGCCTGGCACCTTCAGCCCCACTACGTCGAGTTCACTCGTTCACGTCTCGCAGCAACGCATCCGGATGCGACGCCGGATGTCGCGCACAGCGCCTCTGAGCCATCTTCACCACCCGCGACCAGCGCCACGCCGCCTTCGCGCGCCAAACGGCGGTGGTGGCCATGGGGCGCCAGTAAGGGAGGGGGCAGAGCGACGGATGCAAGCGCCGCTCGCCCAGGGCGAGCGGGAACGGGACGGTGGACAGGGACTCGATCAGGCTGGCTTGCGCGCGAGGATGTGGTAGACATGCCAGTGCTTGGACGCGCCGACGGCCGTGCCGCTGTCCGCGTCTTCCTCCGTCAACTCGACCGTTTCGAGGTCGCGCAGTAGGTCTTCGGCCTGCGCGCGTGTGAGGAATGTCATCGTCGTGTCGGGTGTGTTCCATTCATCGTGGACGCCGAAGAACTGGCCAGCGAAGACGCCACCAGGAACCAGCGCGGTCTTGATGCGCGCGAAGACGGGGAAGAACTGGGCGGGCGGCATGAAGGGTAGCGCATACTGCGCGCTGATCAAGTCATATGTTGCGGGTTCGAACGTGAAATCCTCGAAGCTGGACTGGACAGCGCGCAGGCGCTCCTGTGGCAGCCCGGCGAGCAACGCCATCGAGGCCTGCTGGCCGTCCACCGCCGTCACCGCGAAGCCCTGGCCCAGCAGATAACGTGTGTCGCGCCCGGCCCCCGCGCCGAGGTCGAGCGCGCAGCCTCCATCGGCCCCGCGCGGCGCGAACGCGGCGGCCCGCGCCACCAGCGGCCAGGATGGACTGTCTTTCGTCGCGCGGTAGAAATCATCCCAACTATGGTTCAGCATGCCAGACCTCCCCGCCGCCGCGCGGCCTATTTATACACCACTCGCGGCGTCACGCCCGCGCGCTGCGCCACCGCGGCGGCGAAAACCGTCCCCGGCGATTCCCCCGGCGCGAGCGCGACGCCGTCCAGCGCGCCACCAGCGGGCCACGTGATCGCTACAGACAGCGCCGTCGGGCCAGTGACCCGGTACGACGTGACTTGCCCTCGCGCGACTACCACCTCCAACTCTGACACCATGTCCCACGGAATCGCGACTGACGCAAGCATATGCGACAGACGCACCCCATGTTCATCCGCGATGTAGCGCCTCCGCGTCTCGAACGCCAGCCGGATTGTAACCAGAACTACTCCCCAGGTGATCAGCGCAGCCGCGCACAGCGTCCACCACAACAGCTCAGAACGCGCGGCCACGGGATACGTACGGTAGGCGCGAGCAGCTTGAACGGCCACATAGCCGTCACCAGCGGCGAGTACGCCGGTCGCGAGCAGCGCCGCGCTCCGGAGCCACAGATGGGCAGGCCGCAGACACAACCGCCCTGCGTGCGCTGGCGGCGGCGGCAGCTTCACGTACAGCGCATCCACCCTTGGTTGATCGGACGGTGTGGTCCTCGCGATGGCGCGCTGTGAGCGCACCATAAGCGCCACACCCAATGCGGCGAACGTCACCGCCGCGTAAAGGTTGAGCGCAAGGGAGGGCGTGAGTGGGACCAGCAGCGCGCCCATCGCCGTCGCCACTACAGCCGCCGCCGCTACCCGGCGCAGCGCGATGTCAATGAGCGCGCCGCGCCGTTGGCTTTTTGCATGCTGTGCGCTTGCGGCCACATTGCTGTCCCGCGCCGCCAGCGCCGGGGCACTCGTGCGCGCCGCGAGCCCGGTCCTGGCGACGATCATCTGGACCAGCGCCTGGGAACGCCGCCACATCGCGTCATAGTCCACGCCATCAGCGGCGCGTTGGGCCTTGCCGCGCGGATAGTCACGCCACTGGATGATCGCATTCGCGCCGAAGAGCGCGTACCCGGACGCCTCCGCCGCCTGCCCCGCCTGTACACACCAGACCTCGAAGAGCCGCGCCTCGTTCCAGGGAACGAAGACCTCTCGCCTGCCGGGCCTCAGCCAGCGCAGACCGGACGCATCCGCAACCACGCCACGCGGCGCTCGCCGCCACCTGAGCCACCACCACACAGCGACACTCATCTCCAGCGCCACCGCCGGAGCGGCGATAGCCAACCAGAGCGACGTCGAAGGCCGTGCGACCGCATTTTCCAGCACACCTGCGCCCACTAACGTCGTAAGCGCCACCGCGAGGAGCGCTATCGCCCATGCAAACCAGGCGTCCGCCTCAGCGCGCCAAAGCAGCGCCAGCGAGTCGGCGGTCGCCGCCTCTTGCATCGGAGATCGCAGCGAGACATCGGCGAGCGGCATAGCGCCGGTGTCGCCAGCCAGCGCTCGCTCGCGCAGGCGCTGCCGCGCCTCAGCGTCGCGCGAAATATGGATCAGAGCGTAGCCCAGCAGCGCTATCGCGAGGGCCGGGAACGCGTACTGCCAGTTTTCCAGAACGGGCGCGATCGATCTCGCGCGGAGCGCAACGTAGAAGGCATAAGCCAGCCAGCAGACTATCGCGAGCGCGATCATCACGTAGCCTGTGCGCCGCGTGCTCAACCAGTTGCGATCCGTCAGCGGCATTCGCGCCTGCTCCTGGCTTGTGAACTTATACCGCTCCGTCTCCGCCCGTCCTAGCGGCTGAAGTCCACCGCATCGGTGTTGCCGCCGCAGATGATGACGCCGACGCGCTCGCCGGGTTCGGGGCGGTATTTGCCGGAGAGGATGGCGGCGAAGGCTGCGGCGCCGCCCGGCTCGGCCACTACGCGCAGCGTCTTCCAGAGCGCCGTCTGGGCCGCGCGGATGTCGTCGTCGCTCACCAGCGTCACCCCGGAGACATAGCGCTGGGCGATAGGGAACATCAAAGCGCCGACCTGGCGCGGCGCCAGCGAGTCGGCGGCGACGCTGCCCGTTGGCGCATCCACCGGATGGCCCGCCGCCAGCGCGTTGTAGAGCGTCGGCGCGCCCTCGGGCTCCACGCCGACGATCTTGACGCCGCCCGCGTACCACGCCGCGACGCCGCCGATCAAGCCGCCACCGCCGACGGCGATGAGCAGCGTATCCAGCCCGTCGTCCTGCTCCTGGAGCTCGCGGCCCAGCGTTCCCTGGCCCAGCAGCGTCTCCACCTGGTCAAAGGGATGGGCCGGCAGCGCGCCGCTGCGGGCGCGGAATTCTTCGCTGGCGGCGTAGGCGTCGGCGAAGCTGTCGCCGGTCACCACCAGGTTCGCGCCCAGTTCGCGGATGCGGGCGATCTTGGCGGGCGAGGAGATAGTCGGCACGAAAATCGTCGCAGGCACGCCCAGACGCCGCGCGGCGAACGCCACCGCGGCCCCATGATTGCCGCCTGACGCCGCCACCACGCCCACCGTGGGCACGTCGCGCAGCAGCAGATTGGCGAACGCGCCGCGCGCCTTGAACGAGCCCGCGTGCTGCATGAGCTCCAGCTTGAGCGTCAGCGGCGCGATTCCTTCCAGTCCAAAGTCGGCGGCGTCCACCGCGATGATCGGCGTGCGCCGGATGTAGGGCGTGATGGCCTCGTGCGCGGCGGCGATGGCATTTGATGTGATCGGCGAGTCGCTCATATCCACTCCTGATTCATTCCGTTCATTCCGCGGGCAGGCGGGCGCTCTCTTCGAGCAGATTGGCCTCGCGCAGGTGGGTGATGTCGTTGAGCGCCATCAGCAGCCGCCGCTCGCCCAGGACCCGCGCCACCGAGACGCTGGTGTTGGCCGCAGGGAAGAAGTAGTCGCGGTCCAGATCGAGGATCGCGGCGAAGAAGGCATTGATCAGCCCGCCATGCGAGAATATCGCCACGCGCTCGCCGGGATGCGCGGCGTGGATGCGCGCGACAGCGTCTAACACACGCGCGCGCGCCGCTGCCCGTGGCTCGCTACCCGGAATCACGCTCCAGTCGCCATTCAGCGCGATGAAGGCGATTTCCCGCAGCCGCTCGCGCAGCAGCTTCGCCACAGCCGCCGGGTCAGTCAGCCCTTCCGTCTCGCCGCCGATTGGCCCAAGCTCCACCTCGCGCAGGTCCGGGTCAATCCGCACCTCCAGGCCTAGCGCCTCGGCAGTTGGCGCGGCGGTCTGCGCCGCGCGGCCAGTGGGGCTGCTGTAGATGGCTGTGGGCTTGTAGAGCGCTATGCGCCGCGCCAGGGCTTGCGCCTGACGCCGCCCCAGATCGCTCAGCGCCTGCGCGTCGTAGTCGCCCAGCACAATCTCATCCTGGTCAGGCAAGGCATCTCCGTGCCGCACAAAATACAGCTCTGTCCCGCCCTGCTTCAAGCCCAGGAACGGGTCGCGCGTCTGTGGAGTGGTCTCCTCGGTAGTCATTTCGCTCGCATTTCTCTTGATCTGGATGTGTCAGCGGGGCAAGCGACCTCACCCCGACCCCCTCCTCAGCGCAGAGGGGAGCGCGCGGCAAGCGGGTCCCGTCAGCGCAAACTATCTTCCCCCAACGAGGCGTCCGCTCCCTGTCCCTTCCCTTACTGGGGCCGCCGCTGGCCCACGCCTGCCGCTGGCCCACGCTAGAACCGCTCCGCGCCCTCGCAGACAGCCAGCGCGCGCGCCGCCAGCGCGGGCACGCCCCCGTCCAGCGTCTTGAAGAACGGGTCGTCGGTCGAGCCGGCCAGGCTGCGCTTGTAGCTGCCCTCCAGCAGGATCGCCAGCTTCCAGATCGCCAGCGCGACGTAGAACGCGACGTGGTCCAGCCGCCGTCCCGTGCGCTCGGTATAGCGCGCCACGAGCTGCGCCCGGGTCAGGAAGCCCGGCTGCGCCGAGATGTTCCACGACGCGTCGCCCAGGCTGGCCAGCCCGCCGAGGTCCGGGTCATCCGCCTGGCGCCAGAAGGAGAGCAGATAGCCCAGGTCGGCCAGCGGGTCGCCCAGTGTCGCCATCTCCCAATCGAGGATCGCCAGCGCGCGGGCCGGCGGCTCTGGAGCGAAGATCAGGTTGTCCAGCCGGTAGTCGCCATGCACGATGGTCGCCGGGCCGGACTCGGGCAGATGCGCCGCCAGCCAGGCCGTCACCGCGTCGAGGTCGAGCAGTGGGCGCGAGCGCGAGGCGTCCAGCTGCCCCGTCCAGCGGCGTAGCTGGCGCTCCAGATAGCCCGCCGGCTTGCCGAGGTCCGCCAGCCCCACCGCCTGCCAGTCTACCGCGTGCAGGTCCGCCAGCCGGTCGATCAACTCTTCGCCCAGCCCGGCGCGCGCCGCCACATCCGCCGCGTAGGCCGGCGGCAGCGCGGCGCGGATCACCACGCCCGGTACGCGCTCCATCAGGTAGAACGGCGCGCCGATCACGGTGGTGTCCTCGCAGAGCAGCAGCGGCTTCGGGACGGGGACTCTCGTATGCTCCAGCCCGCGCAGCACGCGGTACTCGCGCGCCACGTCATGCGCGGTGGGCAGCAGCGGGCCGCGCGGCGGCCGCCGCAGCGCCCACTGCGTCGACCCGCGCGTGACAAAGAACGTCTCGTTGGAATGCCCGCCACGGATGCGCTCCACCTGCAGCGGCTCGCCCACGTCCGGCCCCGGCAGCGCCTGCGCCAGATAGCGCCCCAGCGCCTCCGGCTCGACCAGGGGGGGCAGCGGCGGCCCGCCGCCCGCCTGGCCGTCCGCCTGGCCGCCATGACTCTTCCGCGTCTCGCTCATCTCGCCGCCACTCCTGAACCAAGCCGCCGCGCCGCGCCACGCCGCGCGCCCCACCAGTATACGCCAGCCCACCACACCCACACCCCGCCCAGATGGCCTATCGCGCCCTACCCGCTTGGGTCTCTGGCTTGACGGCGCGAACGATTGCCCACATGATGCGAGATGCGATGGTGTATTCTGCGCGCCCGATGGCGCGCATGCTTGCCAGGACGGCGCGGCGGCGCATGATTGTGGCGTGCGGGGAAAGCCGCGGGAGCAGGAGCCATGCTGGACATTACGACCTATACGCAGACGCCTTTTCGCGTGCTCTACCTCGTGCGCCACGGCCAGTACCAGCGCACGACCCTGCCCTACGAGACACCCGACGGCCCGCTGACCGAGATGGGCGCCGCTCAGGCGGAGCTGACCGGACGCCGCCTCGCGCGGCTTCCCATCTCGGTCATTCACCACAGCACGCTCATCCGCGCGCGCCAGACCGCGGAGATCATCGCCCACTACCTTCCCGGAGTGGAGCTGCGTCCCTCGCCGCTGCTGCGTGAGTGCCTGCCCACCGTGCCCGCCGCCTACATCCCCTACCTGGAAGGCGCCTCACCCGCGGACTTCGCCCAGGGCGACCGCCAGGCGCGCGAGGTCTTCCGCAAGTGGTTCAAGCCGCTACCTGAGGGTGTTACCGAGACTTCCCGCGAGATCGTCGTCTCCAGCGGCAACCTCATCAGCTACCTCATCGCCCGCTCCCTCGGCGCGACCGGCAAGCAGTGGGTCACCACCAGCATCCAGCACTGCGGCGTGAGTGAGATCGCCATCGGCGGCCCGCGCAAGTCCCTGCTCCTGCGCCATAGCGACACCGGCCACCTGCCGCCCTACCTGCAAACCATCTGAGCGCAGGCGGCGATTCACGGCGCGACTCTCGCCGTGTAACGTTCTGCCCCCGCGGCTACTCTATGCCACTATGCGTGACCGCGCCGCCGCGGCCGCGCGCTGTCCACCCCACCGCGTCCCACGCGATATACTGACACCGGGATTTCGCCCCGCGCCAGAGCGGCGCGCTGTGGAAGAGGTGGCATGGCGTGGATGGTTCCGGTCAGGCGGAGCGGGAGAGTGAGGCGCAGCTGATCGCCAGCCTGCGGCGCGGCGACGAGGCGGCCTTCATGCGCCTGGTCGAGCGCTACCAGGCGGCGATGGTGCGTCTCGCGCAGACCTACACCGGCGACCGCGCGGTGGCCGAGGAGGTCGCGCAGGAGGCATGGCTCGCGGCGCTGACCCATCTCGACCAGTTCGCCGGGCGCTCCTCCTTCAAGACCTGGCTCTTTCATATTCTGGTGAACGGGGCGAAAGCGCGCGGACAGCGCGAGCGCCGCACCGTCCCCTTCTCGGCGCTGGAAAGCGATGAGGAGAGCGACGGGGTGGCCGGCGAGCCGAGCGTCGCGCCGGAGCGCTTCATCGCGGAGGGCGAGCGCGCCGGCGGCTGGCTGGCCTTCCCGCAGAGCTGGGAGCAGGTTCCCGAAGCGCAACTGGACTCACGCGAGACACGCGAGCGCATTCTGGCGGCCATCGAGGCGTTGCCTGTGAACCAGCGCCGTGTCATCCGCTTGCGCGATATGGAAGGCTATCCCGCCGGCGAAGTCTGCGATATCCTGGGTGTGAGCGAAGCCAACCAGCGCGTACTGCTCCACCGGGCGCGCTCGCGGGTCCGACAGGCCCTCGAAGCCTATTTCGCCCAAGAGTAAGCGCGGAGATCGAGAACAATGGCAGAGATGACCTGCAAAGAGCTCGTAGAGCTGGTGACCGCCTACTTCGAGGGCGCGCTCCCCGGCGATGACCGCGCGCGCTTCGAGCGCCACCTCAGCGTCTGCCCTGGCTGCACGATCTACGTCGAGCAGATGCGCGAGACCATCGCGCTGGTTGGCGGCCTGCGCGCGGAGGATGTCCCGCCCGCCGCTGAACGCTACCTGCTCCAGGCCTTCCGCGACTGGAAACACAGCGCTTAGCGCGCGCTCCTCACAGCCACATCACGCCTTCCTCACAGCGCGGTCACATTGCGACCTTTCTCACATGCCCGTCACAGCGGCCTGCCGTACCGTGGTCACTGGGGCGCGGCGGATCACTTGCCATCGGTTGCGAGGCGCCGCTCCCCCTACGCGAATGCGCTGTCTTTCTGTTGCGTTGATTATTGATTCTGGCACGATGTGACACAACGATGTGACACGACAAAGGGGAGCTTTCCGTATGAGCCTCCATCCAGGCCCCGCTCCAACCGATGCGACCACGGAGCGCCCGCCCGCCGCGCCTGTCTCCCAAGCCGAGGCGCCCACCGGGAGCGCGCCGGCGATCCAGCCCACGCGCCCCGTCCGCGCCCCGCGCAACCCGCTGGCTGGGCGCTCCTTCCCCCAGCTTCAGCACGTCGGCATGGGCCTGATGATCGGCCTGCTGCTGTTCACGATGATCATCGCCATCCGCGCCGCGGTGATGACGACGCCGGCCTCAAGCGGAAACACGGGCTCCTCGATGTCTGGCTCGATGTCCGGCTCGATGTCCGGCTCGATGTCCGGCTCCAGCTCCACGAGCAATAACGCGAAGTATCCGGCGCCCGCCCACCAGACCTACAGCGCGCTGGCCCCCGTCGCCGCCAGCGGATCCAGCGTCAACCTGACGCTGACCGTCAAGGAGACCATACTCTCCATCGCGCCGAACGTCGCCTACCACGCCTGGACGTTCAACGGCACGATCCCCGGGCCGGTCCTGCGGGTGCGTGTTGGCCAGACCGTCAACTTCACGCTGGTCAACGATGGCACGATGGGCCACTCGATCGACTTCCACGCCGCCCAGGTTCCTCCGAACATCGACTACCGCGTGGTTCCCCCGCACAGCAGCATTAGCTTCAGCTTCACGCCCCAGTACCCTGGCGTCTTCATGTACCACTGCGGCGCCACGCCGGTGATGGACCACATCGCCAATGGCATGTACGGCGCGATCATCGTGGACCCTGCCAACGGCTGGTCGCCCGCCCAGGAGTATGTGCTGGTCCAGAGCGAGTTCTACACACAGCAGAACGCTGACGGCTCCTATAGCCTGAGCGAGTCCAAGATGATGGCGATGCAGCCAGACGAAGTCACCTTCAACGGCTACGCCGCCCAGTACGTCGCCGCGCCGATCGCGGCGAAGGCCAACCAGAAGATCCGCATCTTCGTGATGAACGCCGGCCCCTCGGGCTTCTCCGCCTTCCACGTGATCGGCGCGATCTTCAGCGACTACTATCCCGATGGCAACCCGGCCAACCACATGGTCGGCGACCAGACCATCACCATCCCGCCCGGTGGCGGCGCGGTCGTCGAGCTTACGATTCCGGAGCCAGGAACGTACGCCTTCGTCACCCACTCCTTCGCCGCGGCGATGTCCGGCGCGATCGGCAAGTTCAAAGTCACCGCGTAACGAACTGACTCGCTAGTTGGCGAACTGACTCCGCGTCTACGGCGTCCATCCCGTCATGGCAGGGTGATAGGGATGGGCGCCGCCCTGTGCGCGCTCCAGTCTGGACAAATCGGCGCCTTTCCGTATACTGGACGCAGGCGAGCGGCGCGCCAACGCGCGACCCCACACAGGAGTGATGGCCTCTATGACAGCGCCTTCCCAAGCGGCGGCTTCCTGCCCTGTCTGCCAAAAGCCCGTCCTGCCGGATTCCGCCGGTTTTCTGGAGTGCCGCTGCGGCTGGGGCGGGCCAGGCGACCCGGTTGAATCAGCGCGCGGCTTCTCCCGGACCGTCACCCTGCTCGACCGGCGCTGGGCCTCGTCCATCGCCTGGGGCGACCTGAAGGCCATCGCCGCGCGCAAAGGCCCCGCCCGTGGCGCGAACCCGCTGTACGTGCTGCTTCTGGTGGCGCTGGCCACGTTCATCTATCTCGCGCTCGGCGCGCTGAGCGCGCTCGTGATCTCGCTGCTTGTGAGCTATGTTGAGACTGGGGCATGGGTTGGAGTCGTGCTCGCGGGGGCAATCCTCTTCTACCTGTACTACTCGCTCTTTGGTCTACCGGGCCGCTCGCGGGCGCTCGTCGCCCGGCTCGCGGACTATCCGCGCCTGGAGGCGCTCACGCGCGAAGTAGCGGCGGGTCTGAAGGCTCCGGCGCCGCGCTGGGTGGTCGTCTTCCCCGGCGCCAACTTCTTCATCGGCCAGCGTATGCTCTGGGGCAAGGCGCTCCTGCCGCAGCATGTTCTGGGTATAGGCGTCGCCGGGCTGGCGCTGCTCTCCGAGCAGGAACTGCGCGCCGTCCTGGCGCATGAGCTGGCCCATCGCCGCTATGCCCAAACGCTGCTCGGCGAGTACATCCGCCGCGCCGGGTTCGGCCTGTATGGCATCGTCAGCGCCGCGCGACAGGGCATGGCGACGCAAACGGCCCCCGCCATGCGCACCCGCATCGGGCGCAACCAGTTTGGGAATGTGGGCGTTATGCTAGGCGTGATCCTCATCTGGGTCGTCACCCTCCCGTTGCGGCTGCTCTGGACCGTCTTCCACCTGCTCGACCTGCGGCTCAGCCACCTCCACGAGTTCCAGGCCGACGCGGCGGCCATCCGCCTCTACGGAACCGAAACCTTCATCAGCATGCAGACAGGCGTCCTGGCGGCAGGGGCTACCCTGCGCGGCGCAGGGGCTGGGCTGCGCCAGGAGATGGCGCGCCACAACAATCCCAACTTCTTCAGCGAGTTGCGCCGCCACTACGCGGAGTTACCAGCGGACTACCACGGCGAGATGCGCTTCAAGGCCACCCGCGAGTATCGCACGCTGCAACGCACGCATCCTACTATGCCCGACCGCATTCGCGCGGCGTTGATCCAGGCTGTTCCCCCGTCGCCCGCCACGCCCGCCGCGCCCGCCTGGCAGGTCCTCACCCCAGCCGGCGCGACCGACCCCGGCGCCATCGAGCTGGAGATGACGAAGCGCATGCTTGGGTAGCGCACTCAGCTTGCATTTTAACCAACACCAAGTGGCCGTCCCAGGTGGAGTAGACAGAGAGAGGCCCGAGAGCCCATCCTTCTGGATATGAACACACCAGAGCAGGAAGTGCTCCGAGCCTTCCGTCATCAAGTGTACACATTGTT
>DASVZK010000064.1:0-65566 GCA_036391685.1 Ktedonobacterales bacterium | reverse complement strand
GAGAAATAGTCGTCCCTGTAGAGTGTAAGGGGTCAGTGGAGGGGTCTGACACGATGAAGCGGGCCGTACAACGCTGTACGAACCCGCTTGAATACTGGGTGACGGCGGTTGGATTTGAACCAACGACCTAGGGCTTATGAGTCCCTTGCTCTGCCACTGAGCTACGCCGCCGGAAGGCGATGGATATCGCGCCATCCATTCTACCCCAACATCAGGGGAAGGGCAAGAAAGCGCCACAGCACGATACAACGTCGCCCCCGACTCCGTCAAGCTGATGAGAAAGGGCCTCGCAGGGATTGGAGCGGGTTAGCGAGTCATGGACGGTCGGAGAGCGCGCGACGTATGCTCATGCGGGAACGAGGTGGACCTGCGCGTGTCGCGCGGACTCCTGCGTGAGGCGATGCGATGTGGCGTGATCTGCGTGATCTCAACCTGTGGTTCTCGCAGCGGGTGGCGGCGCTGCTGGGCGTGACGCGCCGCCGCTCGGCGCGGGCGTGGGTGGCGCAAGGGGCGCTCGCAATCGTGGGTGTCGCCGGAGCGACCCTGGTCATTGGCGTAACCCAACGGTTCGCCCACATCAGCGACAGTACGTTGCTCTATCTTCCCGTCGTGCTCTGGCTGGCGGCGCGGTATGGCCGCTGGCCTGCGATCCTCGCCTCGGTCTGCTCCTTCCTTGCCTATGACTATTTCTTCATTCCCCCGCTGCATGAATTCACGGTTGGTGACCTCAGTGGATGGATCTCGCTCGTCGCGCTGCTCGCCACCGCGCTGACCCTGGGACACTTGACGGCCCTGGTGCGCGCCCGCGCGCAGGAGGCCGAGGAGAGCCAGCGCCAGACAGATACGCTCTATCACCTAGCGCAGGTGATCGCGGATGCGAAGGATGAGCGCGCGTTGTATGCCGCGTTGACGGCGCAGGCGTTGACAGTCTTCGCGGTGAGCGGCTTGCGCTCCTGCGCGCTGCTACTGCCCGGCGAGACAGGCGCGCTGTCAGTGGTGGCGAGCGCCGCCGAGGCTGTCAGCGCCGCCCCGCCCGTTGTCCTGCGGCGTCCACTCACGACGCCACGTGGATCAATCGGCGCGCTCACACTGGAGGGAACGCCTGCCATCGTGGCGCTCTGGCCAGAAGGCGCTGGCGCCCATCCTGATGACGACATGGACCCGCGTGTGGCGGCGCTCTTCTCCGCGATGTGCGACCAGATGGCGCTCGCGATCGAGCGCGCGGCGCTGGCGCGCGAGGCCTCGCACGCGGCGGCGCTCCGCGAGAGCGACAAACTAAAAGACGCGCTGCTGGGCCTGGTCACTCACGATCTGCGCACGCCGCTCGCTTCCATCAAGGCCGCGGTCAGCAGCTTGCTGCGTCACGATATCCGCTGGGATGACCCAGAGAGGCGCGAGCTGCTGGAGTCCATTGATTCCAGCGCAGACCGGCTGAATCGCCTGGTTGGCGACCTGCTCGATCTCTCTCGCCTCGAAGCGGGAGTCGCCCAGCCTGAGTTCGACTGGATGCTGATCAGTGATGTCATCGCCGCTGCCCTGGACCGGCTGGAGCTTGCCGGCCAGTTACGCGGCGCGCAGATCCAGGCCGAGGAGCCTGAGAGCCTTCCACTGGTTCTCATGGACCATGTGCAGATCGAACAGACAGTGACCAACCTGATCGAAAACGCCCTGAAGTATTCTCCCCCAGGCAGCCCCATTCGCGTACGGGTCTCGGTCACCGACACGGACGTGGCCGTCTCCGTCTCAGATCAGGGAATGGGCATCCCCAGTGGCGAGTTGGAAGCCATCTTCACCAAATTCTATCGGGTCAGGCCACCACAGACATCACGGCCGGAGCCGCCGTCCGCTCGTCCGCCAGTTGGCGCCGGGCTTGGTCTGGCGATCTGCGCGGGTATCATTCGCGCCCATGGTGGACGTATCTGGGCAGAAAGCGCGCCAGGGCAGGGAGCGACCTTCACCTTCACATTGCCCCTCGCGAGCGAGCAGCCCGGTGGCGCGCTGCCAGAGGTCTCCGAGGCGCCAGGCGTCCCTGAGCAGCGCGTCGCTCCAGCGCCGCCTGAAGCGGCGCGATCTGCCCGGGAGGTCGCGGGATGACGCAAACGGACGAGCCGGTGAGGGCAGGCGCCAGCGCGGGTGGCGCGCGGGTGCTGGTCATTGACGATGAGCCGGAGATTGGGCGCGCGGTGCGCGCGGGGCTGCGTGTCGCGGATTTCACTGTTGACTGGGTGGCGACGGGCGAGGAGGGCATGGAGCGTGTGGCGCAGTGGCGTCCTGACGTAATCTTGCTCGACCTCTCATTGCCGGATATAGATGGCGTCGAGGTCTGCCGCCAGTTACGAGCGTGGACACAAACCCCGATCATCGTGCTCTCCGTGCGCTCGCGCGAGCAGGATAAGGTCGCGGCGCTCGAGCAGGGAGCGGATGACTACCTGACCAAGCCGTTTGGCATGGGCGAGCTCATCGCGCGCATTCGGGTGGCGCTTCGGCATGTCGCGCGCTCCGCGGATGGGTCCGCCGGGGCGCGGATCAAGGTGGGTGAACTGGAGATCGATCTGGAGCGGCGGGTCGTGACCGTGAGCGGGCGGGAGGCGCACCTGACGCCCACCGAGTACGAGGTGCTGAAGTATCTCATGCGCAACGCCGACAAGGTGGTCACACATGGCGTGTTGCTGCACGCCGTGTGGGGGCCATCGTACGAAGCCGAGGCGCACTATCTGCGAGTCTTCATCAATCAGCTCCGGCGCAAGATCGAACCTGAGCCCAGCCGGCCACGCTACCTCATCACGGAGGCTGGCGTCGGCTACCGGATTCGCACGCCCGACGAAGGCCAGCGGCGCTGACCCGGCCAGATCTTGACACCTTCCAGACGTGCGCGCCGCGACTCCGTACGCCTTCTTGACGCGCGCCGCTCTATGCTCACGAGTGGCGACGCTTGCAGTCGCTCCAGATTTCCTCTGAACGCAGGGAGCGTCGTGGGGATGTCTCGATGTCGTCGACGAAACGGGAAAGGCGGTCTCGCGATGCCGCACGCGCTGCTCGTTGAAGATGAGTTGACCTTCAGGCGTATCGTGACGCTCAATCTCGTGCGGAAAGGCTACTCGGTCGCCGAAGCTGATACGGTAGAGATGGCGTTTGATATGCTGCTCGCCGCCCGAGAGGCGGGTCTCTCGTTCGATGTCATTGTGCTCGAAACGCATCTCCGCGAGCGTCCCGGTTGGGACCTCCTGCGCATGGCGCGCGTTTACGACGCGACCAGCGGCGAACGGGCGCTCGCCGCGATCCCCGTCATCGTCATCAGCCCTTTGCCGGTCGCAGCCGGATGGCTCTCGGACTACGCGCCGTGCGCGGCGCTGGTCAAGCCGTTTCCGATCGGCGCCCTGCTGGATCGCATCACGGCGGCGCGGCGGCAGGCCTCCGTTCCAGCGTGAGTCCCTCATTGACACTCGTCACGCCTATGCGGATTGGCAAAGGTTATGAGCAGTCAAGGTTCTTGGATGCGCTTGACCATCACTGGGCGCAGGGATGCCGCCCACTCACACAACTTCTTTCAGACTGCACAGGGGTTGAGAGATGCGCAGAAATCTTGATGGAATCCAGACGCCAAACCGCTAATTCCATACGCCCTCTTGACGCGGACTGGCATACCATCGTCGCGGCGCGCTTGCGAGGCCGTCCCGCCTCACGCCTGCGCGCGGACTGACATGGCGCGGAGGCGCGCCTGGCTGTTCCACAGACCTGAGACAGGAAGTGACGAGCGTATCTCTCCTATGAATGGTGATTCACAACATCTCGGTGTCCGCCGCTGGAATGAGCCGCCCGCGCGCGCTGACCAGCATGCCCCAGTGGAGCCAAGCGACGCCGCCAGCGCGGCCGCGGATGGCGGAAGCGATGTGCCGGAGCCTGCGTCCGTGGCCCCCGGCGTCGCATTCAGCCTGTTTGATGAAGCCGGCGAAGATGAGGCCCTCCTGTGGGCGCTGCGGGAGAGCGAGGCGGACGATGAGCGCGAGGAAACCGCCGCCCCACCGCCCGGGAACGGGCGCACGTCTGAGCCCGTTTCTCCGCTCTCGGCAACGTCGCTCATCCCGCCACCGCGCGGGCATGTAGCGCATGAAGACGTGTCGCCAACGCTCGAGCGCCGCGAGATGGTCAAAGGCGGGCAGCTGGGCGACACGTACGTGCGGGTGCGATCTCCCGAGCGGGGCTATTTCGCCAGAAAAGCCTTCGACGAGCTTGAGGCGAGGGTTCCGGCGCCCGCGCCGCGCACAGGAACGGAGCGGCTATTGCGCCGCGCCCGCATCACGCTCTTTGGGCCGCCGCTCACGACCGCCCAGCAGATCCACGAGCGACTCACCAAGGTCAAGGCGCTGGCCGTGCTCTCCAGCGACGCCATTAGCTCGGTGGCGTATGCGACGGAGGCCTCGCTCGCCATCCTGATCACGGCGGGCCTGGGTGTGATGCGTTTCAATCCCTGGATCGCGTGCGCCATCGTCACCCTCATGGTGATTGTTGGCGCCTCCTATTACCAGACCATCCACGCCTATCCTCAGGGCGGCGGCTCATATATCGTCGCGCGCGCCAACCTGGGTGACTGGCCGGGCCTGGTGGCCGCCGCCGCGCTGCTGATTGACTACGTGCTGACGGTCTCGGTGAGCGTTTCGGCTGGTGTGGACGCGATTGTCTCGCTTGATACGGCGAGCCTGAGAGTGTTTTCCGTCCCCCTGGGTGTCGTCTTCATTCTCGCGATCATGGTAGTGAATTTACGTGGCGTGCGGGAGTCGGGAACCATCTTCGCCGCGCCTACCTACCTCTTTATCGGCGCATTCCTGGTGATGATCTGTACCGGTGTCGCGCACGCCGCATTGGCGCCCGGCGGCTTGTTTACTCCGCTCCCTCCCCATGTGGCGCCGTTTGGGCCGCCGCTCGGCTGGGCGCCTGAAAAGCTCACCGTGCTGCTGGCGCTCACCGCGTTCGCATCAGGATGCTCAGCGATGACGGGAGTGGAGGCGATCTCGAACGGTGTTCCGGCCTTCCAGGCGCCGGAGTCGAAGAACGCCGCGCGCACCCTGCTGTGGATGGTAGGCATCCTCGTCACGCTGTATCTCGGGACGACTTATCTCGCCTGGCGCTTCGGCATCGAGCCGTATAACGGCGGCCAGCCGACGGTGACGTCGCAACTGGCGAAACTGCTATTTGGCGGCGCCTACACCACCTGGTTCTATTACGTCATCCAGCTCGCCACGATGCTGATCCTGATCCTCGCCGCGAACACCAGCTACGCCGATTTCCCGCGTCTCGCTTCGATTCTGGCGCGCGACGGCTGGCTGCCGAAGGGCTTCTCCTTCCGCGGCAACCGGCTGGCGTTCTCCACCGGTATCGTCGCGCTGACCATTCTGGCCACCGCGCTGATGGTCATGTTTTCGGGCAACACTGAGGCGCTGATCAATCTCTACGCGCTGGGCGTCTTCACGGCGTTCACGCTCTCGCAGGGCGGTATGGTCATGCATTGGTGGCGGCTGCGCGCTCAACCGGGAAGCGGCTGGCGCCGTTCGATGGTCATCAACGGCATTGGCGGCGCGACGACAGGGCTGGTGGCGCTGGTTATCATGGTCACCAAGTTCGATCGTGGCGCGTGGATTGTCGTCCTGCTCGTGCCGCTGCTGGTGATGATGTTTCGCAGGATCGCACGTCACTACCGGAGCGTCAGCCAGCAGATCCGCCAGTTGGAGGCGCTGCCAACCACCGCGGTCCGCCATCAGGCGCTCGCCCCCATCTCCCGGATGGATCGCGTAGCTGAGCGCACGCTGACCTACGCGCGGTCGTTGGGGCTGCAGGTGACGGCGGTGCATGTCACGACCGAGCAGGAGGACGACAGCGATTTCCGCGAGGCGTTCTACCGCTGGGTCCACGACATGGAGCAGGCGGAGCGGAGTCAGGCCACTGGCGCCGCGCCCAGCCCACCGCCGCAACTCGTCGTCATCCGTTCACCCTATCGTGGGCTGGTGGGGCCGTTTGTGGAATACGTGCGCCAGCGGCAGCGAGCGGCGCCCGGGAGCCTGGTGACAGTCTTCCTGCCGGAGTACGTGCCCGCGCGCTTCTGGGAGCGCGTCCTGCACAATGAGACAGCGCTGCGTCTGAAGCTCGCGCTGTACGCGATGCGCGGCGTTGTCGTCACCAACGTTCCCTATCACCTCGGCCGGGGGAGCGAGCCGCAGCCGGAAGTCGAGCTGAGCCGGCCGCGGTAACCCCACTACCACTCTCAGCGCCGGGCATGTCAGCGGTTCGAGAGCGTCAGCGTCGTGCAGCGGATGTAGCCGCCACCTTTGACGAGCTCGCTGATCTCGGGCGTAATGGTCGCGAGGCCTTCCGCTTCGATGGCCGCCCGCAACTGGGGCGCGTGGCCGCTCATGATCACCGTTTCCCCAGTGGAAACGAGATTGCAGGCGAAACCGCTGACGGCCTCCCCGAGCGAGACCTCGATCTTGCGCAGCGGGAGCGCTCGAAGGGTCCGCTGGCTCTCCGGCTCGAAGGCGTCAGGGCACCAGGCGATCAGGTCATCGCGCAGGACGGCGATGGCGAGGTCAATATCGTAGAAGAAGCTGTCCGGCCAGCCGGAGGACGCGTTGACGACCGGAGCGCCGTCGCTGTCGCGCTCGGGAACCGTTTGCAGGCTGATGACCTCGTAGCCAAGCGTGTCCGCGAGGAACTGGTGAACGTCCGGGTCGCTGCGATAGGTTGCGCCTGCCAGCAGGAAACGGCCGCAGGGCAGCGCGTCACCCTGGCCGCTGAACCGCAGCCCGTCGGGGACCTTGATGATGGTCTTGTCCAGATCGCGCAGGGCGCGCGCGGCGTAGGCTTCCTCGCCCTTGCGGGCGTTGGGCAACACGGACATGACAGCCTGGTCGCCGCGCACCAGCGCCCAGTTCGCGGTGTAGACGCCGTCTTGGCAGCCAGCCGGAGGCGCGACGCGCAAAACGGTGATGCCTGCCCGCTCCAGGGCGTCGCGGATGTGATCGTGCTCAGCGCAGGCCCGCGCGCGGTCAATGGCGACGTCGGCGCGCATGAACGGATTGATGGCCGCGCGATCATCGAAATGGTCCACGCCCGACATGAGGACAGTCGCGTTCATCGTTACTGGCATAGGGGCTGAAACGCACTCTCGTGTGGTGCGCCGCCACGAAGTTCACGGCGCGTCGAACGGTAGCCGGTCAGGCGCGCCAATCAGCTCCGACAGAGAGCGCCTATTGTGCTTAACGAATGTCGCGCGCAAACAAAAAGAAGCCCTCACACCAGTGGTCTGTGTGAGGGCGAATTGGTAGCGGGGGCCGGATTCGAACCGACGACCTCCGGGTTATGCGTACCACTACAGCTTTCGCTGCCCGGCGAACCGGTTTGTAGTCTGGACTTTCCCTTCACCCTCGGCATTACCCGTTAGGGGCCTCACATCAAGTCTCTACACGTTCCTCTACAGGCTTGTCGCCTTCAGAGGCTTCGCTCGGGATTACCCTGCTAACGGCTTCCCCGAATTTGTGAGGTGTTCGTACGCCAGTTTCCCGGCGCACAGCCCATTGTGAGATGAGTTCCCACGCACAGCGATAATCAGCAGATTTGGGTTTTCGCTGGCGCTTGTCGGCTTCGACGATGTGAATCTCACTGCCGTAGCCGATAAATACGTCACATGGGAAGACATAGAAAATATCCATGTCCTCGACATACACCAGAGCGAAATCAAAATCGTCAGCGCAATACGCTTCACGAACCATCACGCGACGATTCGTTTTTGTTCGGCGATTGTCAACAACAAAGTTGCCAGACGGACCGTCGAACCATGCGGACTTAACCTGGATCTTGATGAGAGTGCCATCGACATCGAAGACCAGATCGTATGCCAATCTGTCTTCGAGCGGTTTTAGGACTCCCCAGCCACGCTTCATCGCCTGAAGAATGGCCGCTTGCTCGGCAATGTCACCCTTGAGCTTCGTATTCACTTCGCTCACTTCACGGAATTGAGCCCGACGAGCTAACCACTGCTCTACCCCGCGTCGCAAAAGTGAGTATACCCCGGTTGAGAGCCCCTGTCAACCAGCGCCAGGACTCCCCGAGGCGCGGCCGCTGGCAGGGTTGCGTGTTCACGGGGGGTGAGCGGGGAGTCGCCATCGAGCGTGTCTGCTATACTGAGGCGGGCCGCGCGCATGCGGCCCACCGCTATTCATGAGCGCTGACTGCAGGAGGCGGTGTCTGTGCGATCAGGATATCCGTTTCGACTCTACGCCAGCCCGTGGAAGATTGGGCTTCTGTTGCTTGGCTCTGTGGCCTTCGTCGCCATTGGCTATCTGATGGTGCTGGCTCCCGGAGCGCGCCCCAGCGTCTGGAACACCGTTATCGGTTGGTTTGCGCTCGTTCTGTTTGGCCTGGCGACGCTCGTCTTCGCCGTTCAATTCATTGTGCTGGTGGTGGCGCGTCAACCGCTGCTTGAGATCACCGCCGAGGGCGCGCGGCTAAAGAACGCGCTCCCGCTCCGGAATCCGCAGCCTTTGTCATGGAGTGAGATCGCATGGATAGCGATCTACCGCCAATCCAGCGGGCGGGCGTCCGCCTACTGGCTGGCCTTCGTTCCGCGCTCACCCGAGTTTGAGGCGGCGCTCGCGAATGGCGTGGCTCCGGCGGCGCTTCCTCCCTTGCGCCAGCCCGGCGTCACGCATGTGCAACTCAATCTGGTCTTCCTGCGCGTGACGCCGCGCAAGTGCGAGCAGCTGCTCGCCGAGATCCAGACCACGTGCGCCAGCGAGATCGCGCGCTATAGCGTCCACATCGAGCCAGGAGTCCAACCCATGCGCCTTGGCGCTCTAGGCGCGTAGCCAGGCCGTTGCGCTCCGCGCCTCCCGCCTGGCTCATGGCCTGGCCGCGCGGCAGGTAGCGCTGGCGTCCGGTATCAGTCCCGGTTTGACCCGCGGCGTGCGCTCACGCCTCGATGATGCGCGCCACACCTGTCAGGATGACGAGGCGCTCCGCTTCGACCACGCGGCTCTCGCTGATGACGCCGCGCCGGAAGGCGCTGAAAGGCTCCGCTTCGTCGGGCTGGAGCAACTCGCCCTCGAACTGGTCCGGCGCGACTAGCCCGGTGATGGCGAGGACGTTGTTGACGCTCGCGCCTGGGCTGGCGGCGCTCACAATGCGGTAACAGCGGCTCGCTCCGCGTCGTTTGTCAGCCAGCTACACCGTTGACACCCCTTTGAGCGCACAGCTACAATGGGCGTAGTTTTAGACTGGGGGAACAGCGGCGTTCGCCTCCAGGTGGCCACCAGCGTAGATGCTTTCTGGCGCGAGCCATTCTGACACGCTGGCGTCCCACGAGGCTTTGTCACGCCGGCTTCCCCTCTAACCCACTGGCGTTGGCATCAGCGTGACCTGTTAGCTGGCGGAGCCAGCTAACAGCCACTCGCCTCCATCCGGCGCTATCGCCGCCCGCTACACGCTCTGGCCGCATCCCGTCCGGCGCGATATGGTAGGCTATCCGCTGTGGCGCCGCCACGGTTTGTCGGTCGATCAGGAGAGGAACGAGCCTCGTGAATATTGTCGTCTGCATGAAGGAGACGCCGTCTATAACGGCGGCCAAACGCTTCACAGCCGAGATGCGACTGGAGCGCCGCAAAGAGGACGCCGAGATCAACCCGTTCGATGAGTATGCCATCGAAGAAGGTTTGCGGCAGCAGGAAAAGCACGGCGGCCAGGTCATCGCGCTCTGCATGGGCCCCGCCACCGCCACCGAGAACCTCCGCAAGGCGCTGGCGCTGGGCGCCGACCGTGGTGTCCTGGTGACTGACCCGGCGCTTGAGGGCTCCGACGCCATCTCCACCGCCCGCGTCCTGGCGGCGGCGCTCAAGAAGCTGACCTTTGACCTGGCGCTCTTCGGCAGCGCCGCGGCGGACTCCTACGGTGGCGTCGTCCCGGCGGCGGTCGCGGAGTTCCTGGGCCTGCCTCTGCTCTCGTTCGCCTCGAAGCTGGACATCGCTGACGAGAAGGCCAAAATCGAGCGCGCCGCTGAGACGGGCTATCAGGTCGCGGAGGCGTCCCTCCCGGCGTTGGTCAGCGTGATCCAGACCATCAACGTGCCGCGCTACCCCTCGATGAAGGGCATCATGGGCGCCAAGAAGAAGCCGATCGACACCTTCGGCCTGGCGGACCTCGGCGTAGACGCCGCGCAGGTTGGCGTGGCGGCCGCGAAAGAGAAAGCCACGGGCTCTTCGCCTGTGAATACGCAGCGCAAGGGCGAGATCTACAACGGCAATGATGGGGCGGCTGAGCGCATCGTCGCCTTCCTGGTGGAACAGAAGGTGCTCTAACATGGCGAACGATGTGTGGGCCCTGGCGGAAATCGCCGGTGGCAAGCTGACCAGCGTCTCGCTGCAGGTCGCCTCGAAGGCCGCTGAGCTGGCTGGCCAGTTGGGCGGCTCCTCCGCGGCCGTGGCGATGGGAACCAACACCGCCGCCGCGGCCACCGAGCTTGGCGCGGTAGGCGTCAAGACCGTCTACGCCGCTGAAGGCGCAGTCTACGATGACTATCTCATTCAGCCGCATGTGGATACCCTCGCCGCGCTGATCGAGCAGCATCAGCCGGCGGCGATCCTGTTCGTCGTCTCCAACTACGGGCGCGATGTGGCGGCGCGTCTCGCCGCGCGTCTTGGCCTGGGCCTGGAATACAACGTCTCCGATGTCAACGTCGAAGGCGGCGATTTGGCGCTGACCGTTCCGGCGTTCGATGGGGCGCAACTGGTCAAAGCGCTCTTTGTCGGCGGCGGAACCAAGCTGGTGGGCGCGCGCCCCAACGCCTTCGACGCCAGCCGCAACGGTGGCACCGCGGAGGTCGTCAGTGTCGCCGCGGCCAGCGCGCCCACCAATGGCGCGAAGCTCTCCGGCCCGTTTGGCGTCGAGGATGCGGGGGAAGCGGGACATCTGGGCAAGGCCGCTAACGGCCAGGATATCTGGCTGCCCGCCTCGAATCATCCCAAGCTGGAAGAGGCGCAGATCATCGTCGCTGGCGGGCGCGGGCTCGGCGGCCCCAAAGGCTTCGCTGATGTCGAGGACCTGGCCACGGCGCTGGGCGCGGGCGTTGGCGCTTCACGCCCGGCCGTGGATGATGGCTGGATTCCGTACGCCTATCAGGTGGGGCAGACGGGCAAGACCGTCAAGCCAGCGGTCTACGTCGCTATTGGCATCTCCGGCGCGGTGCAGCACAAATCGGGCATGGGGTCCTCCAAGCTCATCATCGCCATTAACAAGGACAAAGACGCGCCGATCTTCGGCTTCTGTGACCTCGGCGTCGTCGGCGACCTGAACAGCATTGTGCCGGAACTGACGGCGAAGGTGAAGGCGCGCAAAGGACAGTAGCGGACGGCAGAGCGCGGGCGGGCTGCGCGGGCGGGCCGACGGCGGGCGATTGAAATCACGCCTCACGGGGCGGGGCGCCCGCGCAGGCGGGCGTGGTGGCCGGATGGCCATCGAGGCGCGCATTCATTCGCCCCGTCGCCCCGCGCCGTTGCCCCGCCGTCAACGTCCGTCCCGGCGACCTGAGCGTGGCTCAGCGTAAGAGAAACGGGTGATACACATGGGTCTCACGTTCTGGCCGTCGGGCGGCGTGATCGGCGCGGTCATCTTCGCCATCGTGCTGGTGACGGCGTGGACGGTCTTCGCGCTGCGCATCCGCACCCTGGTAGGCATGATGCGCGCGGGCCGGCCGGAGAACCGCTTCGACCGTATCGGTGATCGCGTCAAGTATTTCGCCCTGATGGTGCTGGGCCAGCGTGGCGTACTGCGCGACCCGCTGCCTGGTCTGGCGCACTTCTTCACCTTCTGGGGCTTCATCATCATCCAGCTCGACGCGCTCAACCTCTGGGCGATGGGGCTGGGATTCAAATTGCCGGTCCTCTCCAGCCAGCCTTTCGCCTGGGTGTTGGACGTCTTCGTCGTCGCGGCGTTCCTCTCACTGGCATTCTTCACCTTCCGCCGCACCGTCCTGCGTCCGAAGGCGCTGCGCAGCCAGCATCACGGCATGGCCGACGCCTTCACCATCCTCGGCCTGATCACGCTGGTGCTGGTGACGCTGGTGGCGTTCGAGATCTTCGCCTACGCGGCGACCAACGGCGAGGACTGGTCGCCATTTGGCGCGTGGCTCGGCCCGATGGTCGCCGGGGTCGGCAAGGAGGGCGCTGTCGCCATCGCCTCGGTGGCGTGGTGGGCCAACGCGCTGACCGTGCTTGGCTTCCTGATGTACCTGCCGTACTCCAAGCACCTGCACCTGCTGGCGACGCCGTTCAACGTCTTCTTCCGCAACTTCGGCGCGCGCGGCGCGCTCCAGCCGATCGAGAACCTGGAGGAGCGTGAGGACTACGGCGTACACGAGGTGACGCAGTTCACCTGGAAGCAACTGCTGGATGGCTACGCCTGCACCGAGTGCGGCCGCTGCAACTCCGTCTGCCCCGCGCTGGCGACCGACAAGCCGCTCTGGCCGAAGGAGATCATCCTGGCGGTCAAGGAGGAGTTGTTCGCTACGGCCAATATGCCGCTGGCCGGCGCGGAGGGTGTGGTCGAGGAGGCCAAGCGCGAGGCGATGGTCGGCGGCCTCATCAAGGAAGACACGCTCTGGGCCTGCACCAACTGCGGCGCCTGCGTCGAGATTTGCCCGGTCAGTATCGAGCATGTGCAGAAGATCGACGATATGCGCCGCTTCCTGGTGATGGAGGAGTCCAGCTTCCCGCAGGAGGTCACGCCGCTCTTCAACAACCTGGAGCGCAACGGTAACCCGTGGACGATTTCGAACGACAAGCGCGCCGAGTGGGCCGCCGGGCTGAATGTGCCGACGCTAGCCGAGGACCCGGAAGTGGAAGTGCTCTACTGGGTCGGCTGCATGGGCTCGTTCGATGAGCGCAACCAGCGGGTGGCGACCTCCTTCGCCAAGGTGATGCAGGCGGCGCATGTGCGCTTCGGCATCCTGGGGCCGGAAGAATCCTGCACCGGTGATCCGGCGCGGCGCATCGGCAACGAGTACCTCTACTCGATGCTGGCGCAGCAGAACATCGAGACGCTCAACGGCTACGGCTTCGGCAAGGGCGCGACGGCGGACGCCAGCGGCGCGAACGGCGCGAACGGCGCGAACGGTCACAGTAATGGCAATGGCGGCGGGACCACAGCGACCGCGACGCCCTATCGCGGTGTGGGTGTTGAGCCGGGGCGGGCCTACAACGTGAAGACAGTGGTGGCGACCTGCCCGCACTGCTTCAATACGATCAAGAACGAGTACCCGCAGCTGGGCGGCAATTTCGAGGTCATGCACCACACCGAGTTCATTGACCGCCTGATCGCCACCGACCAGCTCCACTTGCCAGCGGGCTTCGACCGCCGCAAGCTGACGTACCACGACCCGTGCTTCATCGGCCGCTGGAACGACATCTACGACCAGCCGCGCCGCGTCCTGAACGTCATCAACAGCGACGGCGTGCAGGAGATGGCGCGCAACCGCAACCGCTCGTTCTGCTGCGGCGGCGGTGGCGGCCGGGTCTGGATGGAGGAGAAGATCGGCAAGCGCATCAACAACACGCGCGTGCAGGAGGCGCTGGACACCGGCGCGGACGCGATGGCCGCGGCCTGCCCCTTCTGCATCACGATGTTCGAGGATGGCATCAAGGCCGTCGAGGCCAGCGACCGCTTCGGCGTCGAGGACATCGCCGAGATCCTTGCCCGCGCGCTCGATGCCGCCCCCGTGGCGACCACCAGCGACGGCGCGGCGCACGCCTAGCCGTTCCAGTAGCAGAAAAGCGACGCCTGGCGGTTCACGCCAGGCGTCGCTGTTTGCCTGCACTCTCTACTGGCGGCGTCGAAGAGGCCTGGATGAACGACCAGCAGCGCCAGCACGCCGGCGACCAGCAGCGCTACGCCACCAATGGTGTAGAAGCGGCCCATTCCTTTGTACACGCCAAGTGGCGCGCCAAATCACGTCTCATCTTCAACCGGTTGGGAAATCGCCATCTGAGATCCTCTCTCTATGCGCGTATTCCGCTATTCCGCCTGGGTCCACGACACCCCTTGCGCCCAGACTTTTATAGCAACGCGGCGATTATTCGCAACCTGGCCCCGCATGGGTGGCTGCCGCTCAAATTGAGCGTCGCGCGCGTTGTTGGGCTGGGGCGGCCAGCGACGTGGCGCGGGTTATGGCGCGGGGAAGTGAGCGCCATTCAGCCCCACCGCGGCGCTCGCTGGCCTCAGAGGAGGAGGCCACGGGAGAGCGTTGTGGTGGGGCTGATGATTGAAGTTTAGACCGCGAACTGAGTTTGGCTTTGTGTGTGACGAGGTCAGGTTGCTTCGTTTATGACGGCAGCCCTTCGATCACGCAGTAGGGAAAGGCGACTGGCTGTACCGTAACAAGACGTAAACCGGCGGCGTCCAGCAGCGCCCCATACTCCGCATTGGTCCGCTCCTTTCCACCGCTGAAGATCAACATATTGATATCGCTCAACAGCGTCGGCGCAGCCTGCGTCGGGTCATCCGCGATCAGTCGCTCGATGATCAACACCCGGCCCTCCGTGGTCATGGCCTGGCGGCAGTTCGTCAAGATCGCTACCGCTTGGTCGTCTCGCCAATCATGCAGGACATTCGCCAGCAGGTAGCCATCCGCGCCGGGTGGAACCTGCTCGAAAAAGTCTCCCGCGACCACCGCGCAGCGATCCGCGATCCCGCTTGCCTTCAGCGCCTGCTCGGCGCGAGCCGCCACGGTGGGCATGTCGAACAGCACCCCGCGCAGGTGGGGATGCCGTCGCAGGACAGCCGCCAGCAAGATCCCTTGCCCTCCCCCGACATCCACCACCGTGCGCATACGTGAGAAATCACAGCCAGCCGCAACGCTGGGAGCAAACGCCGCCGTCCGCTCCGCCAGCGCCGCATCGAACATCGCACCGTTCTCCTCGTTCTGCGCCAGGAACTCGAAGGGCGTCATCCCATGAACCAGGGTGAAACCCGACTCACCGGTCCTGACGGTCTGGAGGATGGGGCTAAACGGCTCAATACCGCCAAGCGAGTCGAACACCATTGCCCACGCCCACATCGAAATCGGGGCGTCCTTCCGTAACGGGTCGCCGAGCGCGGTCAGGCGGAAGGTGCGCGGCTCATCCTCGGCGAGCACGCCGAGGCCCGCCAGCAGGCGCAGCACTCTATAGAGCGAGGGCTCATGCGTTTGAGTGGCTTGACCCAACTCCGCGACAGACAGCGGACCATGCGCCAGCAGATCCGCGATTCCAAGGCGCGCCACCACATAGATGGCCCGCGAGATATGGATGCCCTGGGTCATCCGCATGATCGACGCGGCAGCTGCACGCGCTTCGTCGGTTGGTTCGACGCGCGCTCCTTGGCCCGGGTGGCTGGCCATGCGTCGTGTCGATGTCTCGTTGTCCATGGTCGTCTCTCCCCTGCGCTCACGCGCGCTCATGCGCGGCGCAACTTTAGAGCCTTTATGAACTTCACGGGAGGTGAATCCAGCGCTGAAGCATGAGACAGGCGAAGACCCCGAAATAGAGGCTGACCAGCGTGGCCGAGAGCCGCTCGTAGTCGCACGCCAGGCGACAGAAGCGGGCGCCGCCTCGCCCGTGTATCCGACATCGACATAGGCTAGCTCGACATGCTCACTGGTCACCTCCCGCGCCTGCTCTACCAGCGCCGCCATCTGCTCCCGTTCCTGCTCGTTGGCCGGGGCGACCAGCGCCGCCAACAGGTTCCCCAGTGTATCCATCGCCGCGTGCGTCTTCGAGCCTTTGCGCCGTTTGTGCCCATCGTAACCCGCGCGGCCTCCGCTCTCGGGCGTGGATTGGACGGTCCGCGCATCCAAAATCACCGCCCAAAATCACCGCCGTCGGCTGTGCGTCTCGCCCCGCAGCCACCCGCAAGAGCAGACGCAGGTCATACGCGATGGACTCAAACCTCCGCGCGCGCATTCAGCGCTGCGTTTGCTGAAAGACGGCTGTCCAGGGCGGCAAGTCATGCGGCGTCATCCGCCAGTGCGCTCCTGTACGCACCAGCCAGCGCAACGCATTGAAGACCTCGCGCAGGTCGTGTTTGCGTTGGCCCGCATCGGGGGCCAACAAGGCCAAGTAGGGCGCGACGAAGGTTCATTCCTTGTCGCGCACATCGGACGGGTAGGGTTTGCGGGTGTGTATCCCGCCATCGTAACGCGCTCGATGGCGAGTTCATAACAGGCTCTAGTGATGTGCGCCTGTCATCTGCCGGAGTTCGCAGTCATCATGTTGGTCGTTCGTGCGATGGATAGCCCAGTTTAGACAGGGTCGGGCGCCAGCGCCATCTTGAAACAACCAAGATGAAAGACATGGATAGAGGGAATGGAGGTGGATATAGAGAATTATGATACCGTCCTCCCGCCGCGGCGTCAAGTCGCACAAGCGGCGCGGTCGCCATGAGTGGAGGGTGGAACGGCGCACCTCTCCACTCAAAACAGTGACGGGGAGTAGCAACACGTGACGAGCAGCGTGCCGTCACCTACCGGTCAATGGTGATCGCTGCTTCCATCGTCATCCGGCCAGACTCATGATTCTTCAGACAGACCCTAGTCGGTGACCGCGGCGGCGAGTTTCTGGGCGACTTCCGGCGCAAGCGTCTGGCGCATGATGGTCCCGCCGGAGAACTGGTCGAGTGTCGCCATCGCGCGGTCCACATTGGTGAAGGTGACCACGGCGACGATGGCCGAGCTTCCAGGTTTGAGTTGCTGCCCCAGATTGCGCAGATACTCATCCGGGAAGCCCAGGTCCACGACTTTGGCTGCTCCGAACCCGCCAGCGGCGCCGATCGCCGCGCCGGCCAGCGCATGGCCGCGTAGCAGGCCGATCAGGCCGCCCGCGAGCGCGCCGGCGATGGCGCCTTGCTTGTCGCTGAAATCCCGCGTCTCCGTAATAGTGATCTCGCCACTGGCGTTCCGCCGGATGATCGCCGCGTTGCGCAGTTGCGCAGCGCCCTCGTGGTCGAGGCTCTTCAGGACATTCAACACTTCCTGGGCCTTGTTCTCATCAGGGAACGAGACCACGATCACCTCATTGGGATCGGCGTTTGCCTGCTCGCTCATCGTGTTCCTCCACTCCGCTCGCTCTGTTCCTTATTGGTCGCGCCTCCGGATCAGCGGCGCTTGATGAAGTCATGTCGCAATTGGGTGGCCAGACGCCAGGGGGAGCGACCTCTCCACCGCGCATTGTGAGCCAATGGTGAGAAGTCGCGTGCGGCGGAGATCAAAGCGCGCTGCGCGTTGCGTTTTGGACCTGGCGGAATTTGCCACTGCGCTGATCGTGTCGCGGCGGCTCCCCGGCCAGGGTGAGGGTCACGCCCGGCGCGCCCTGCGCCGTGAGGTAGGCGTCCAGGCGGCGCGCCATCTCGGCCCAGACGTCCGCGCGGCTCGACCCTGGCGTGGTTTCCAGCCGGACGACGAGCGCGCTGGGCTCGGTCTGGATGATCTGGGCGCGGTAGACGTCTGGCGTCTCCTCCATCACCGCGCCGATGGCCAGCGGCGTCACCGCCACGTTGCCGCCTGATGGCGTCCGCAGGCGCAGGATGTCGCCGGTACGGCCCAGGACATGTATCGCCTGAAGCTGGGAGCCGCAGGGGCACGGGTCGGGTCTGACGGTAACGCTATCACCCAGGTCGTAGCGGATCAGCGGCTGCGCGTGGTTCGCCAGATTGGTCAGGAGCGTCGTGTGCGAGGGCTGGCCAGGCGGGGCGGGCGCGAAGTCGCGGTCCACCGGCTCGAGAATCACCCAGTCGGCGTTGACGTGCAGCCAGCCGTGGTCGCACTCATACGCGGCCCAGGGAAACTCCGAAGCGCCGTAGGTTTCGCGCACGACGCAGCGGAACGTCTCCACGATCTCCGCGCGTGTGGCGGCGTCCAAACCCTCGCCGCCAGGGCCGATGAAGCGCGGCGCGATACGCAGCCGCCCGGCGCGCTGCTCCGCCGCCAGCAAACTGATGGTCGAGGGGTAGCCGAAGAGCAGGTTAGGCTGGAAGCCATTGAGTTCCTGGACAAGCTGGTCGAGCGGCGCGAGCGCGGAGATCAGGCGGATGCGGTCGCGCTGTGACGGTGTCAGGCTGAGCCGCCAGCGCTCCAGCCAGTCGTAGATCGCGAAATGGCCATCCATCGCAATGACCGCCGCCATGCGCCCGCGGGTCACGAGATACGTAGCCACCGTGGGCGTCACCCAGCGGTACCCGCGCAATGGCGTCAGGGCGGCGTAGATCGAGATGGCGCGCCGGTCATGGATAAAGAGTCCGGGCCGCCCCGTCGTGCCAGAGGTCGTCCAGACGGAGTAGCGCCCAAGGTAACGCCGGCCGGCCAGCGTGGGGTCCGCGGCGAACGCCTCAACTCCGGTCCGTGTCACAGCGGGATCAGTCACCCACTCATCGAACCGCGCCATGAGCTCGGGCTTGGTGACCACGGGCAAGGTGGATAGGTCATCTACAGCGTCTGGCAGGTCGTGGTAGCGTTCGCGGTAGAAGGCCGAGTTCGCGCGGGCGAAGGCGATGAGATCGAGCAGGCGCTCCCGCTGCAGCATGGCAAGCGCCTCAGGAGACGCCCGCTCCGCGCGCATGATGTCCGCGACCAGAGCGAGCGGCCTTCGGAGCAGCCAGAATCCCGCCCCGGCGCCAATGGCCCCGGCGGCCAGCAGCCCAACGGAAACGTATCTGCGCATTGCGCGCTCCTTGAAAATGTGCGCTGCGCTCAGCGCGCCATGGCTTCCCAGAGGCGGATCGTGCCGTCGGCCTGGCCGCCGCAGGAGGCAAGCGTTTTGCCACCGGGCGACCAGGCGACGCCGTGAATCCAGTCGGTGTGGCCGCCGAGCATGGCCACGCCGCGCAGGTCGCGCGCGCCCCAGAGGCGCACCGCGCGGTCGGCGCCGCAGGAGGCGATCAGCGCGCCGTCTGGCCGCCACGCCAGCCGCGAGACGTGGCCCGAGCCCGCGACGCAACTCGCCAGCTCCTCGCCAGTCGCCGCGCGCCAGAGCCGCACGGTCGTGTTACCCGATGAGGCCAGCGTCTGGCCGTCGGGCGACCAGCGCACACAGTGCGCCACGCCCTGGTGCCCGGTCAGCGCCCGGGTCTGGTCGCCGGTCAGCGCGTCCCAGACGCGCACGACCGCGTCGCGCGCGGTGGTCGCCAGCCAGCGGCCGTCGGGCGACCAGGCGACGCTGGTAAGTGGGGCTGCGCCGGGGATGATATTGAGCGCGCGCGCCGTCGCCACGTCCCAGATGCGGATAGTGTGGTCGGTGGAGCAGGAGGCCAGCCGCAGCCCATCCGGCGACCAGGAGAGATCGGTGACGCCGTCGGCGTGACCGTTCAGCTCGCCCAGCTCGGCGCCGGTAAGGGCGTTCCAGAGACGCAGGCGCGAGCCGAGCGAGGCGGAGGCCAGCGTCTGGCTGTTGGGCGCCCAGGCCACGCCATCCACGCCTTTGGTGTGGCCGCTCAGGATGCGCGCTGTCTCCCAGCTCGCCGTGTCCCACACCTTGATGCGGGTGTCGTAGGAACCGGAGGCCAGCCAGCGGCCATCCGGCGACCAGTCGAGGCAGTAGCAGCCGCGGGTGTGGGCCTGGATAACGC
This sequence comes from Ktedonobacterales bacterium, assembly GCA_036391685.1. GTDB lineage: Bacteria > Chloroflexota > Ktedonobacteria > Ktedonobacterales > JADMIN01 > JAKAIY01. The sequence continues at coordinate 45,937 of DASVZK010000064.1, read as the reverse complement.
GCGCCTCATCCCAGCGCGCCGGCTGACGCTCCTCGGGTCGCGCGCGCCGCCCGCCGAGCGCGCGCACCAGTTGCTCCGCGCCCGCCTCGACGCCGAGCGCCGCGCAATCCACCCGGTACATGCCGCGCAGCAGCAGCGGGATCTCGCAGGGCTCCGCGACGACCGGGGTAAGGGACTTCAGCCGCTGGCCAGGCTCGCGCAGCAACTCCCACGCCGCGTACCACTCCGACTCGACCCAGGGCGAGGCGATGGCGGCGGGGCTAAGAATGACGATGTACGCGTCAGACGCGCGTAGCTCGCGCTCGATAGTCTGGGCCAGGACGCCCGCGCCCAGGCTGAGCTCGTCGTACCAGGCCTCGAAGCCAGCGTCGAGCAGCGCCTGGACCAGCGCGCGCGCGATGGCGTTGTCCCGATGGGAGTGGCTGACGAAGACTCGCTTGATCTGCTCGCCCGCTGTCATTTCCCTGCCTCAATTTCCCCAAGACGCCCACGGCAGCCAGGCCGCGCCGTCACGCAGGGTACAGCGTAGTACAACTACCCGGCGCCGCGCTAGATGGGCCGCCCGATACGCGGCACAAGCGCAAGCTCACGGTCGGGGTTGCGGTGCAGGCGCGGCGGCCGCCAGCTATAGCGGGTCAAACGGAGCATGGTGTACCATCTAGCCGCGAGCCACGCGGGATACTGGCGAGCGACGCGCGCGGCGGGCGAGCAGGATGGCTCCCAAAAGGGCGACGGCGAGCGCCAGCGCCGCCAGCGCCCACAGTGGCAGGCTGACCAGCGCGTCATACAGCAGGAATACCCGCGCTTTCAGCCCGGCGATTACCGGGGCTGGTGGAGCGAGGGAGACGGCGGCCGAGGTGAAATTGATGACCAGCGCATCCCCGTCGCTCGCGTAGAAATCGCCGCCGCCATTGCGCGCGTAGAGGGTCGGCGGCGCAAACGCGGTGAGGGCCGTGGACGTGACCAGTCCCGTATGTTCGAGGTCCGCGCCGGCCGCCTCGCGTTCGCGGTCCACGGCTGGCGCGATATGATGGGTGGGGAAATGGGTCGAGGCGCTCAGCTCAATACCCTGATCGTAGGAGACCTGCGCGATCCAGACCTCCTGTCCACCAAGCCGCGTACCGGTCAGCCAGAGCCGGATATGGCCGCGATTTTGGACATCACTGGTGGGCTTCTCGAACGCCAGGTCCTGCGGCCGCCCGAAGACATACAGCGGGCTGACGGGCGCGGTTGGGTATGGCTGGTGGCTGAGGCTGGCGGCGGCGATGCGCGCCGTTGTCTGTGGCGTGATGGGATCGGGAACCAGCCATCCGGCCTGGCGGAAGCTCTGGGTGATCTGCGCCTGGTCGCCGATGAGGACCAGGTTGATCGGGTCGCCAGCGACGCCTGACGCGGTGTGGGTGAGACGCGGCAAGCCAGGGAAGGACTCGGGGTAGGGGTAGAAGAGCGCCAGCCCGACGAGCGCGACGCCGAGCGCGACCAGGCCTGTAATCACCAGTGACACAAGCCTGGGCCAGCGACGAGATGTGCGGGTAGCCGTGGGGGCGTGGCGTTGCATGGACCTGGCGTCGCACATGCGGCGCCAGGATTGGCGACAGGGCGGCGATTCCCTGGCGTCCCACTAACGCAATGCGCGATTGCGCCACTCAAGCAGATTTCGTATCACTCCTGCGGTCTGGCCAGACTCTCCACGATCTGCGCGTTGGGCAGCTGCAGCAGCTCATGCGGATCGAGCAGGAGCTTGCTGGAACGGTTGCCGCCGCCCATCACCACGGACGGGCTGCGCATGACGGCGCTGTCCACATAGATTTGCGTGTCAGTGATCCCGATGGCGGTGACGCCGCCAATCAGCATGCCGGTGTGTCGCACGGTTGTGTCCGCATCGGCGAAGGGGGCGCGCTTCACGCCCAGCAGCTCGCAGACCTTCTGGTTCACGTCCAGGCGGGTCGTGGCGAGCGTGACGCAGACGGCGTATCTCGCTGGCTCGACTTTGCGCGAGGCGACCAGGATCGTGTTCGCGGCCTGTTCGAGCGGGACATGGTAGTGCGCGCAGAATTCGGCGGTATCGGCAAGCTCTGGGGCGCAGTCGAGCGCCGTATAGGTGATGCGTATTGCGCAAGGGCGGCTTCAACCCGCGGCAGGAGCCTGGTTTCGGACACAATCGTTCTCCATCCGGCCTTCATGCTTCAGTTGGCGGAACTGATCCAGCGCATGGGTGAGGTGGAACCATTCTATCAAATGTCCCCAGGCCAACTCACGCCAACCGCCGCTCGCTTACGCCTGACCGCGTCTGCTCGCGAGAAGCGTGGCGCCCTCACGCAGAGCGTCGAGCGCGCGGGGCCGGACAAGTCGCCGCTGGCCAGGCGCGGGCATTTCAGGCGCCCCACGCTTGGCGCCGGACTTGCAAGCCCGGCGCTCCCGTAGCGCAGCCGGCCGCGCGCGGCCCAGGAGAGCGCAGCCCGTGGAGGCGCGTCACGCGACTGACAATCGAGGGGGAACGACTCGATGGCGATCATTCCCGTAAGCGCCGCGGGGTCGGTTCGGCGCGGCTTCGCTTTCATGACCTATGCGCTGGTTCTCGCGAACGTCGCGGTCTTCACTGCCGAGGTGGCGCGCGGGCCGCGCTTCATGGACTGCGTCACGAGCGCCTACGCCCTGGTCCCGAATGATATTCTCTCCGACACGCTGCACCGCCCGTTCGTCGCGGGGTGCGCCATTACCGAGCCAAAGCTGGTCTATCTTACCATTCTCACCGCGCTGTTTCTCCATGCCAACGCGCTGCATCTGGGCGGCAATATGCTCTATCTGTGGGTCTTTGGCGCCGCGCTCGAGACGCGGCTCGGTCATCTCCGCTATCTGCTGTTCTACCTCGTCTGCGGTGTAGCCGCATCGGCTGCCCAGATCGCCTTCAGCGTCTATGCCCATCAGACCAGCGTTCCCATGCTTGGCGCCAGTGGGGCCATCGCGGGAGCGCTCGGCGCCTATCTCGTGTTCTTCCCCGGGGCGAAGGTGCGCTCGGTGGTCTTCTTCGGCTTCGTCATTCTGACGCGCCTGGCGGCGTTTATCGTGATTGGCTTCTTCATCCTGCTGCAAATCGTTGAGGCGGCGCTGGCTATCGAGGCGGCGCAGCAGGCGCACGGGCAGGGTGGGGGTGTCGCCTTCTTCGCCCACATCGGCGGCTTCGTCGCGGGCATGCTCCTGGCGTTGCTGACAAAGCTCTTTAGCCCGGCGCGGCCACAGGCTCCAGCGCGTGGCGCATACCGCCCGCCGCCGCGCGTATCCCGCTAGACCCGCGCGGGCCAGCGCGCCAGCCCCGATCGCCTCGCGGTCAAAGTTTTCGCCGCTCGCTTACGCGCGTCCGGCGGTCAGGTCTTTGTCTTCCATCTCCCACGCGTGGTCAAGCGTGTGGAACGCGGTGTGGCGGATCAGATACCGCAGCGGCCAGGAGCGGGCCGGCTTGCCCTGGGCATGGAACGCCCGAATGGCGTCGAGGTAGGCGTCACGATGGGCGCGCAAGCCCTCGCTGGTCAACAGCGCGTCTTCGGGAGCGCGCACCCCGAGCTTCGCGGCCCAGTCCCACTCTGTGGCCAGTGTGTGCTGGACGATCCGGTCCCGGTCCCGCCCGCCACCGCGCGGCCCTTTGCGCATCTCCGCTGACACGCGCGCGCGCGCCTCGTCAAAAAACGTCCAGCACGCCCGCAGCAACGTCAGGTCACGCTCCAATGTTTCGCCTGACATCGGCTGTTGGTCGATGGGCGAGAACGCGAACGAGATGCCCCAGAAGTCGGTGGAGCCCGTGCCCGGGTAGGACGCGACCACTTCCACGCCGGCGGTGGAGAGGGCCGCGAATGGCGCGCCCATGCCCGCCAGTTTTGCCACCGGCGCATAGCGGGGAAGGTAGGCGCTTAACCGCGTGAGCGCGGCCTCCGCGGACGGCGCGCCGCGCTCGAGGCCGGGCCAGTCCGGCGCCACCGCCACCACGCGCTTGCCTTTTGGGCTGGCTTCGAGCGTCACACGCAACGCATTAGCCATCGTTCCTCCCTGAAATTACAGCTCGCGCAGCTGCCGACCATGTGTTACGGTCGTCCCATTGTAACGCGCGCCCTGGACACGTCGCATCACTATTCCTGTGCGTCCCGCGCGTAACCGGAAGTACGGGCCCCTTCTCAGGTTGTGGATGAGTTTGTGGGACCGCTGTCCCCTTTTCGCCCGCTCGCGCGGTTCTACATGATAGCGGGCTGATCGCGGATAGGAGGCCCTGCGCACATGCGGGAGATGGACAGTGACGATGCGCCAGGATACCGGCGATATCCGGCCGGCTGATACGCCGGACGCGCCGGATTTTGTCGCGCTCCTCGACCATCACCAGCAGGCGCTGCTCGCCTTCCTGCGTGGCCTGGTCAATGACCTGGAGCTGGCGCTCGATCTCCTGCAGGAGGTGTTCTGCGACGCGTGGCGCGCGCGCTTGCGCGGCGCTCCGCCGTTCGCCGGAGCCGCGACCAGCCCCGACCAGCGCAACTGGCTCTTCCATACCGCCTACTGCCGCGCCATCTCCGCCCGGCGCCATGCGGGCGTCCTGCGCTGGGAATCACTGGAGGCGGGCGCGGAGCCGCTGCGTGAGCGGCTGGAGGAGCCGTGGCGGCTGGAGGAGCGCGTCTCCGAGCAGGACGAGGCGCTCGCCGCGCTGGCGGCGCTCGCCACCGAGGATGCGGCCAGCCTGCTGCTAAATATCCTGCACGGCTTCACCGCCGCCGAGATCGCGACCGTTCTCCAGATAACGCCCGCGGCGGCCAAGAAGCGGCTCTCGCGCGCCAAGCAGCGTCTGCGCGCGGCATACCTCTCGCAGAACCCCGACCGCCAGGAGGCCCACTCATGAGCGCGCCACAGACACCCACGGCCAGCCGCGACTCCGAATGCGCCGCGCTCGCGCCACTGCTTGCCTTGCGCGGCGTGGGCGCGCTGGACGCCGCCGAGTCCGCGCGCCTCGACGCGCATCTGGCGACCTGCGCCGCATGCCAGGCCGACGCCGCGCTGGATGACGCGCTCGCCACACAGATACGCCAGGCGCTAAGCGCGCCCGCCGCCGCCCCGCTGCGCCTGGCGGATATTCTCGCCGCCGTCGCGCCCGCGCCAGGTGATCGCCCGCAGTCTGTTGCGCCGCCGTCGCCGAAGTCCGCCCCGCGCGGAGTGGCTGGGTGGTGGCTAGGGCGGCGCTGGGCGGGCGGGCTCTCCGCGCTGGCGGCGGCGGTCGCGGTCATCGTTCTGGCGACCTACGTGTTTGGCGCCTTCCGTGGCGCGCTGGGTAGCCGCCGTGTGGTGACGCCCGCGCCGACACTCTCCCCGCTGCTGGCCCAGCAGACGGTCTATGTTCCCACGGGCATGGGCGTCTATGCCCTACGCGCCTCGGATGGCGCGCTGCGCTGGACGTATCCGGGCGGCATTGACCAGACGCCGGTCACACAGGGGCAGGCTATCTTTAGCCTGACGCTCGATCATAATACGCTCTACGCGCTGGCCGCGCCGCTTGGTGGGGACGGGGCGTCACTGCTGGCGCTGAACGCCAACAGCGGCGCGCTGCGCTGGCGTGTGAGCATTCCCAATCTCTGGATAGATGCTTATCCGCAGTTCAGCTCCCTGCTCCTGACCAATAGACTGCTTATCGTCGCGATGCGAGGCCCTGGTCTGGCTACCGCTCACGATAATGGGAGGGTGAGCGCCTACAGCATCGCGCAAGGTGGCCTGGCCTGGAGCCGCCCGCTGGATGAGGCTCCGGTTTCCAGCCCAGCCGCCTCGGGCGGCACGGTCTATATCGGCACGACGGGCCATGTGGTCGCGCTCAACGCCGCCTCCGGCGCGCAACGCTGGACGTCGCCCATCATCCCGGGCGCGCGCCAGGAGGGGGCTCCTCCAGAGGGAATCAACACCTCAGTCGCGCTGACCGCCGCCGGGAAAACGGTCTACGTTCTCGCCGAGCGCCTGATCACCCCTGCCTCCGCCATAACCAGCGGGGCCTGGAGTCCGAACTACTACGCGCTCTCGGCCAGCGATGGCTCGCATCTCTGGCTGACCAGCGACTTTCGAAGCGCGTGGGGCCAAGCGGCCACGCCAGCAGTGGATGGCGGGTATTCGTACATCCCCTTCATGGGCGGGCTGAGCGCCTTCGCGCTGTCGAATGGCATGGGCTGGCGGTTTATGCCCGATGACTCGCAGATTGGCGGCGAGACCATGACCGGAGCGGCCGTCTCGGGCGGTGTTGTCTATACCACCGATCTCTCCGGCGTCCGTTACAGCCACGATGGCGTGACGACCTGGGAAAACTTCACCTATGCGGTACGCGCGTCGGATGGGGTGGAGTTGTGGCGCGCGCCGACCAACGGTGGCCTGAGCGCCCTGGCGCCCGTGGTCGGCTCCGGCGTCATCCTGGCGCCATCGATGGGGGGCGTGTGGACGCTCCGCGCGGGAGACGGGCACGCGCTCTGGCGGTTTCTCCCGCCAGCCGGCGGCCCTGTTGGTTCACCACTCTTCAGCGCATAAGCGACGCGCCGTCGCGCTGGCGGTAGAGGTCGGGGAGGGTGGCGCGGAGCGGGCGCAGCCCCTCAGACCAGGCGTTGATTTCAGCGCCGAGCAGCGTGATGAAGCCGACGTAGTAGAGGAAGACGATGGCGATGATCGCCAGGCCCACCACCGATCCATAGCCGGCGTTGCGCAGGAAGAAGCGCTGGTAGAGCGGGAAGATCTGCTGGTAGAGCGTCAGCAGCGCGGCGGCGACCAGCGCGCCACGCCATGAGACCTTCAGCGCATGACGCCAGGGGTGGTCGCGGTTTGGCGTGAACAGGTAGACCGCCAGGAAGATGATAAACGCGCCAAAGACGCTGACGATGACGCCGCCCAGGTAGCCGATCACCGCCTGGACCGGCGATGGCGAGCCGGCCGCGCCCCCAGCCGATTTGAGGATATTGAACGCGCCGGAGAAGAGCGCCGATACCAGATAGGTCACGGGAGCGAGGACCGCATACAGCGCGGTCATGCCAATCGCCATCAGGTTCTGCGGCACGAAGCCGCGGCTATCAACCCGATAGATCACCGAGAAGCAGTTCTCCAGCGCGACGAAGAGCCGTGAGCCAGCGTAGAACGCCGAGACGATGGCGATCACCAGCAGGGCGCCCGCGCTCTTGTTGAGCGCCACGAGCGCTCCATGCGTGAGCGACGCGGCTCCCGCGGGCAGGTGCGACGCGATGCCCTGCTGATACGAGGCGAGCGTCGCGGGCGAGAGGGCGCCCAGCGCCAGACCGGCGATGGCCAGGATGACCAGCGCCAGCGGCGCCGTCGCCGTCAGAAAGTTATAAGCCAGCATGCCGGAGAAGTTGAAGACCCAGTCCTCGTTGAGCTTGGCCCAGAATCCCAGCGCGTGGCGCCGCGTCTCACTCATGGCCAAGCGCGCTTCCTTGCGCGGCGTTTCCTTCGCCACCATCACACCACTCCTCTCGTAAGCTGGTTCATTCCGCCTCGCGCCGCAGCGCGGGAATCCTCCACCCTCAACGCATATGAGGCGCCAGCGGCCTGGTCACAACCGGCTCGGCAGGTGGCTTGACGGAGCGCGGCCGCTATGGTAGCGTACTGGACAATCGTTTGTTCAATACGTCGTGGCGGTCCGCGATGGAGCGGCTGTCGGGCTGAAGGGAACTGCTGGAGGGAACTCGATGAGCGAGCCTGATTTCCTGATCGCGGGCGCGGGCCACAACAGCCTGATCACCGCCGCGTATCTCGCCCAGGCGGGGTTGCGTGTGCAGGTACTGGAGGCGCGCGACGCGATTGGCGGCGACACGATCACCGAAGAGCTGACGCTGCCGGGCTTCCATCACGACTCCTGCTCCAGCGCCCACGTCCTCATCCAGAACAATCCGCTGCTGCGCGAGAACGAGCTTGGGCTGGACCGCTACGGCCTAGAGTATCTTTTCCCCGACCCGGCGCTGGTGATCCCGTTCAACGACGGCGAGTCCATTACCATGTACCGCGACCGCGAGCGAACGGCGGCGGAGTTCGCGCGCTTCTCCCCGCGCGATGGTCGCGCCTACCTGGAGCTCCTTGCGGACTGGGACAGCGTCAAGGCGACAGTGAACGCCGGGAACCAGCGGGCGCCGCGCAAGCCGAGCGAGGCGCTGGCCGCGCTGGAGGCGACGGCCAAGGGCATGGAGATGGCGCGCGTCCGGGCGTCCACAGCATGGGATGTCGTCTGCGAGCGCTTCGAGGCCCCTCACACGCGCGCCTTCCTGCTCTGGATGGCGATGATGACCGCCCAGCCAATTGACCGCCCGTACTCCGGCTTCCTGCCCTTCTCGCTGACCTCCGGCCGCCAGGCGTATAGCTGGACGACGCCGCGCGGTGGCTCGGGCATGCTGCCGCAGGCGCTGGCGGCCTACATCACCGAGCGCGGCGGCGTGATCGAGACGGGGCGCTGGGTCGAGCGGGCGATCATCGAGGGTGGGCGTGTGGTGGGCCTGCGCACGCGCGACGGAAGCGAGTACCGCGCGCGCCGCGGCGTCGTCTCCACCATCCACCTCAAGCATTTGCCGGAGGTCGTTGGCGCACAGGCGCTGGGCGCGGAGTTCATGGCGGGCGTGGACCGCTGGAAGGCGGGCATCACCTTCTTCGCCACGCACTACGCGCTGAGCGAGGCCCCACGCTACCGCACGCACGACGGCTCCGGCGTCTCCAGCGTGGCGATGGGCGCGGCGGGCTCAGCGGAGAACCTGCTGGCCGCCTGTCAGGACTTCCGCGCCGGGCGGCTGCATCTGGATGACCCGATGCTGCTGGTCGTCAACTCCTCGGTGGCCGATCCCAGCCGCGCGCCGGAGGGCAAGCACACACTCAAGGTGATCTCCTACCTGCCGTATGAGCTACCCGAGGGGCCGGAGCATTGGGACACGATCAAGAACGAAGTCTCCGACCGGCTGCTGGCGCATCTGCGTACGCTGGCCCCCAACCTGACCGATGACGTGATTCTGGCGCGGCATGTCGAGTCGCCGCTGGATATGGAGCGACGCAACCCGCACAACTGGCACGGGTCGTGTCACGGCGGCGACCAGGACCCGGCGCAGGAGGGCTACCTGCGCCCAATGCCGGGCTATTCGCAGTACCGCTCGCCTGTCCCTGGCCTCTACATGACCGGCGGCTGCACGCATCCTGGCGGCTCCGTCTCCGGCGCGCCCGGCCGCAACGCCGCGCACGCCATCCTGGCTGATCTGGGGCTGTCGGCCGCGAAGGCGTAGCGGACTGGACCGAAGCGCGGCGGATGGCCACTCAGGGGAGCGCCCACGCTTATTCGCCCGCCGCGCTCGCCTTCCTAACGGCTTTGCCCCGACCAGTGTATTGATAGGCGATCACGAGGACGATGGCGCCGAGTATGGTGACCGTTGGCGCGGCGTGGAAGGCGGGCGAGGCCGCCGGCGCGGCGTACATCAGCAGCAGCGCGCAGAGCGGCAAGAGAGCCAGCAGCGCGGCGGTCCGCGCCTGGCTGCGCCACGTCGCGAATGGGTACAGCGCGCCCTCTGTGACATGGAAGCGCGTGGTATAGCCATTGACTACCAGTGGTCAGCCCGCCGCCAATGATCATCAGGTTCAGCGCGAGACCCGGTATGCGCGCGTAGTCCGCGAGCGCGGGTGGCAGCGCCAGCGAGCGGGCGAAGAGCATTGGGACGAGCAGCGCGATGCCGGCCAGCGGCAGCAGCAGCCCGGCGACGCTGAAGGCCCGCAACTGTGGCGGCAGGCGGCGGAAATAACGCACGTTCTCATTTCTCCTGGCCCGGTAGAGTTCCCGCGCGGCGTCTGGATTCTCAGTCTCGCGACGCCGCCCTCATTGTATGACGCGTGGTGTTGTGGTGTTATGCGCGCTCGATGGTCATCTGCATGCGCGCCGACTCTGGCGTGACGGCGATGGCCTCATCGGCCCACGAGCAGACCTGTCGGGTGACGAAGCCGCAGTCTGAAGCCAGCGCGCGGAACGCTTCCGGCGTGTAGATGCGCCAGTCGAAGTGGTCAGAGCCGGTGGTCGCGCCCGCGTCGGCGCGGTAGGTGAGCGCGGAATGCCAGCGGTCACCATCCAGCCAGGCGCGCGTCGCGACGGTGACGCCGCCGATCTGTTGCAAGCGCTCGCCCTGGTTGCGCGCGAAATAGTCGCGGTTGAAGCTGTCCACGATGAGGCGGCCACCGGGGGTGAGGTGCTCGTGGAGGGCGCGCAGCAGTGTGGCGTTGGTCGCGTCATCGAAATAGCTCAGGCTCTGCCACATGTTGATCACCGCATCATAGGTCTCCGTCAGCGCGCCGGCTTCCAGCATGTCGCCGGTGATCCAGGCGACCTCCAGCCCGGCCGCCTCCGTGCGCCGCCGCGCCTCAGCGATGGCGTCCGCGTCGCGGTCCAGTCCCGTCACGGCGTAGCCCAGCGCCGCCAGCCCCAGCGCATGCCGCCCGTAGCCGCAGCAGAGGTCGAGGATGCGGCGATAGCGCGGCAGGGGAAGCTGGCGGGCCAGGAACGCAACTTCCTTCGCCGTCATCTCCTCGGATTGTAGCGGCATGAAGAGCTGGAACCACTGGGATGAGTAGGCGTTGGTCGTCATCGAAGCTCCTTCTCTGTGGACGTATGCTACTGTCTTTCCTCATCGCGTCGCTCGCCAGTATAGCGGACGATGGGTCACTGCGCCAGCCTGAGCAGTGACAGCGCTTGCCTGCGTCGCGTTGTAAGGAGTAGCGGGGATGAATCTCAACTTGTGGCGCGCGTTCGGCGGCGGAGAATTGGAAGCAATGGGCGAGGAGCCAGCGACGGATCCAGTCAAGAAGAAGCGGCGCGGCGGGCGTCGCAAGGCAGCGAGCGCGCCGGTCACGCTGGAGCGCGGGCCGGATACGGGCGACCTCGACCTGCGCATGCTCGCGGGCGCGCCAGATGTGGCGGATGTGGCGGACGGCGCAGATGCTGGTGATGTGGGCGGGGATGGGGCCGGCGCGGGGCGCGCGGGCTGGCGGATACCCGCGGCGCGCCCGTACCTGGATGATCCCACCTGGGCGCCGGAGCCGATGGAGCCAGGCGTGGCGGGCGAGGCGCGCGACGACTCCGACCTGCCGTGGTGGCTGGCGCTCAATCGCGTGCGCGGTGTTGGCCCGGCGCGCTTCCGGCTGCTGGTGGAGTTCTTCGGCTCGGCGCGCGCAGCCTGGGAGGCGCAGCCCGGCGACTGGCGCGCGATAGGCATGGATGAGCGCACGTCGGTGGCTTTCGGGCGGCAGCGCAAGCAGACCTCCCCGGACGCGGAGATGGAGCTCATGGCGCAGCTGCGGGTGGCGGCGCTGCGCGTGGTGGACGCCACCTACCCGCGGCTACTCAAGGAGATCCCCGCGCCACCGCCGGTGATCTATGTGCGCGGACGGCTCGAGCCGGGCGATGAGCTGGCGCTGGCGGTTGTCGGCACGCGGCGGGTCAGCGCCTATGGGCGAACGGTGACGGAGCGGTTGGTGAGCGAGCTGGCGGCGCAAGGTGTGACCATCGTTAGCGGGCTGGCGCGGGGAGTGGACACCTGCGCGCACACGGCGGCGCTGGCGGCGGGCGGCCGCACCATCGCTGTGCAGGGCTGCGGCCCCGACCTGGTCTATCCGCCGGAGAACGCGCGGCTGGCGGCGCGGATCGTCGAGCAGGGCGCGGTGGTGACTGAGTTCCCGCCGCAGACCCAGCCCGAGGCGGGCAATTTCCCGGCGCGCAACCGCATCATCAGCGGACTCTCGCTGGCGACACTGGTCATCGAGGCGCCAGCGGCCAGCGGCGCGCTGATCACCGCGCGCTTCGCCGCCGAGCAGGGGCGCGACGTCTTCGCCGTCCCCGGCGCGATCACCAGTCCCGGCAGCGGCGGCGTCAACCGCCTGATCCAGGACGGCGCGAAACTGATCATGGCCCCGGAAGACATCTTCATCGAGTTGAACGTCGGCCAGGCTCCGCAGGAAATCGCGCTCCGTGAGGTCCTGCCCGCCGACGCGACAGAGGCGGCCCTGGTGACGCTGCTGCGCGCGTCCGGCGACCCGCAGCACATCGATGACCTCTGCCGCGCCTCCGGTCTGCCGACGGCGCGCGTCTCGGGGGCGTTGGCGATGATGGATGTCAACGTTTCACAATCATGGGCAGCCTGAGCGAGCGCGTATCACGTTGATCGTCGCGTAGCGCACACACAGGCTGCTTGTGAACTACAGCGCTCGCTTGCAACGAAGCTTGACGCCGCCCAGGTTTCGTGCGCATACTGATGTATAGCGCAGTTCAGCGTACACTGAACGCTTGCTCATTGACAATTGGATATCTTCAACCAAACGGCAAGCACGTATCGGCAAGATTCTCGCCAAGCGCCGAGGACGACGGGCAGCAAGACACTGCTTCCTGCGAGCGCTATGTTTGTCGTTGTAGTCGTTCGTCAGGGCGTGTTGAAGGCTAGGCTCTCCCACAAGAGAGCGTGGCCTTCAACACGCCCTTTTTGTTGACGCGCAACGCGACCGCGCGCCAACGAGCGAGAGGAGCAGCAAGCCATGAAAAGTCGAGTCATGGTGTCCACCACGGTCACGCATGAGATTGGTGAGCAACTCGAAGACGCGGCGCGGCGTGAACACCTGTCGGTGTCCGGCTACACGCGCAAAGTGTTGCTTCACTCCATCGGGGCGCAGACGCGCGAAACAAAGACCCAGATTCACGACACACACAGCACGGACGACAGCGACGAGGACGAGTAGGTACAAAAAAGCGAGCCACAGCCCGGCATAGCTGCGACTCGCGCTCGCATCAGAAAGTGTGGTTTTCCGATGCTCGATTCTAGTATGTATGATAGCACGGACCCAGGGCAAAGTCAAGCAAGCAGCGAAGCAACGCGACGCTGGCGCGCACAGTCGAAAGCCGCCGCCGCATGGAGTTATCGTACCGATTTTGCTTGGGACGTGCGCCCCGCGAATGACGGCGCGAAGCACCCAAACGTGCCGTGGAGCGAGCAGCGCGCGCCCAACCCATTCAGCCCTGACGAGATTGCGCTCCGCTGGCAGGATGAGCCGTGGCTCAACATCATCATCCTGACCGGCAGACGATCAGGCATGATCGTGGGCGACATTGACCCGCGCCACGGCGGCGCGCTGGAGACATTGTGGGGCATGGGCTGGCCGGGCGAGACGGTTATCGCGCTGTCAGGCTCCGGTGGTTGGCACGTCTACGCGCAATGTCCAGCAGAAGGACTGCGCAGCATCCCCACGTATGCGCAAGGTATTGAACTGAAAGCCGATGGGGCGCTTGTAGTCGCACCGCCGTCACGCCATCCGAATGGCAACCTCTACCAATGGATGGACGGGCATGACCCGTGGACGCTGCCACTCGCGCCGCTGCCTGAGTCAGTGCTCGCGGACATTCGCGCACGAGGCGCTGCGCCTGTCGAGCCAGTGAGTGAACCGCTGACGCTCTCGGCGAGACGCCTTCGCGGACGGGAGCGCCGAGTGCCACGCATGGTGCGACGCGCGGTTGAGCGCGCGCGAAACGGGCAAGATGGCGGTCGCCACAATTCAGGGCTGTGGCTTGCCTGCCAACTGCGCGACCTGCGGGTATCCGACGACGTTGGGATGCGCGCCATGCTGAGCTACCAGCGCGCGATTGCGAAGCTGGAGGCGCGACATGCCTAAAGACGCATACACCGCCGAAGACGCCCGCAGCACATATGACAGCGTTAAAGACACGCCGCCGCGTGATCTCCCCGGTGTCAACGGACACATTCCAGCAAGCGGTCAGGATGGTCCCATCGCTGGGCGCGCGCTTTGGAATGCTCAGTACTTTGTCAGTCGCTACCAAGACCGGCTGCGCTACATAGCGAAGTTCAATCGCTGGTACGAGTACAACGGCAAGTGGTGGGAACCAGACGACGTGAGAATAGCGGTGCGGCTGGGCTATGACGCGGTAGACGCGTTGTACCAGCAAGCGGTGAAGGAGTCTGACCGCGCTAAGAAAGCGGACTTCGCCAGTTTGGCGAAAACGCTTGACGACACGAAGAAGATTCACGCGATGGTGACAGACGCGAGCACGTTCACGCCTATCGCGGCGACGCCCGACCAGTTCGATCAGCATGACTGGCATGTCGTGGCCGCGAACGGTGTCATTGACTTGCGCACGGGCAAGTTGCTACCGCACAACCCTGCCGCGTTTCATAGTCGGCATCTTGGGCCAACGTCCGCCAGTATCGCGTACGACCCACAGGCGACGTGTCCGCGCTTCCTCGAATTCTTGTCCACCATCTTCCCTGAAGTTGACGGCGGCGAACTCGTTGCCTACCTGCGGCGAGTCGCAGGCTACACACTGACCGGCAGCACGCGCGAGCAATGCGTGTTCTTCCTCGTTGGCGATGGCAGCAACGGCAAGACGACGTTTACGCAAGCCATCAGCGATGTACTCGGCACATACAGTGGCACAGTGCCACCAGAGAGTCTGCTCGCCAGCGCGCATGACCGCATCCCCAACGATCTAGCCAAACTGGTTGGCGTACGCGGGGTGTTCACCAGTGAGAACGAGCAGCACCAGCGGCTGGCTGAGGCGCGCATCAAAGCCATCACAGGTGGTGAGCCAATAGACGCGCGGTTCATGCGCCAAGACTTCTTCACCTATACGCCGAAGTTCAAGATTTGGCTCCACACGAATTACGCACCAAAGCTGCGCGGGCAGGATCGTGGTATCCGGCGACGTATCCGTATCGTGCCATTCAACTACACCATCCTTGATGAGCAGAAGGATGCGGATTTCTATGAACATGTCATACGTCCCGAACTGCCGGGCATTCTGAGTTGGATGGTGCAAGGCGCGCTGGAGTGGCAGCGCGACGGGCTGCGCGAGCCGCAGCGAGTGCTAAACGCGGCGAAGGGCTACTTCGAGGCCAACGACCTCATCGGACAGTTCTTAGGCGAGAACGTGTACCACGAGGAGGGGGCGTTTTTGCCCAGCGCGACAGTGTACAGCGCGTATTCTCGCTGGGCGCAGCAGCAAGGCGAACCTGCGGAAACACAGGCGAAGCTGAGCCGCGAGATACATGCGCGCTTCGGAGTCGAGACGACGATGCGCAACGGCGTGGGGCGTGGGTTTCCTGGGTTGTTTGTTCAAGAGGGGCGCGGGATGAATCGTGACCCTGATGTTGAAAGCGAGTAAGCAGTGTCATATCACATTTCACTTTTTCAGTCTGTTTTCATAATGTCGCCCTGGATGCGCCCTTAAGACGCTAACTGAAAAACGGTCGAAAAGTGAAATGTGATATGACACTGCTTGCATGCTATAGAGAAAGTGAGCGACCTATGAACGACATGACCAGCAGACCTTCAACCACGCAAACGGCGCTGGACGCCTTCTTACGCGCGTTGGCCATCACTCAGCCACGCGCGAGTGCCTGCGTTCGTGCCACGCTCGCGACCTCCGAAGGTCGCATCGTGTTCGGTACGTGGCTGCGGGCGACGCTTGACCGCGATGCGTTGACTCGCTGGCGACAGAACAGGCCCAGCCCGGCTGATCTCGACACGTTGATCGCCGCCTGGTGAGAGGACGGTGATAGGTGATGGCACGAGCATGTGCGGTGTGTACGCATCCACAACATCACGCGATTGATCGTGCGCTGTTGAATGGAACGCCAAACAGCGCAATAGCGCGCTGCCATGGGATGCACACAGAAAGCGTACGTCGCCACGCAAAGCACCATCTGGCTGAACAATTGGAGGCGACGAAGATGCTGGACATCCAAGCGATTGCGCTGCGGTTGCAAGAACTGGACGAGACCGCGCGCATTGTGCTGGCGGAAGACCGCAAGCGCAGCGATCACCGGGTGTTCTGGACAGGTATGGACACGTCCAGCCGCAACCTAGAGCGGCTCTACCGCTTGACAGCGGGTGCGGAGATTGAGCAGCGCATCGCACGATTGGAAGCCACAACGTCACCGACGCCTGCGACTCCCCATGTGCGCTGGCAACCTGAACACACGCATGTCGGCGCGGATGAAGAAGAGGGGGACACACTATGAGCACCGCTGACGCCGTGGAACGTTGGCTCAAACGCATCCGCGCATTAGAGCAGCGTCAATCGTTTGCCGCGCCTGCGACGTTACCAGCGCCCAGCGCTGCGGAGATGCGCGTGATTCTGGCGACACTCTTGGAAGCGGGCGCGTTCATCAACCCGCGCCCCGACGGCCCGTTGTGGCTATTCCGTGAACACCTGAAAAGCGAACTCGGATGGTCGGATGATGACTTCCGCCTGATGAAAGGAGCCAACCGTGAGTAGCCCACGAGGGCCACAACCCGGCGGGACGCCCGCCGATGACAGCGATCTGCATAGCAACGGTGACAACCCCTACAGCGCGGGCAGTCCGCGAGTTGACCTGACGAGCGCTGGGACCAGCGCAGGCTATGGCCTGGGCAGTAGCGCGCCGCTCGGCTATTACACCAACCCGCCCGTCAGTGGCGCTGGCAATCCCCACAGCCAGGGCGCGCAAGGCTGGGACAGCGGCGCCATAGACTTTGGCGCGCTGTATGACGATGTGCTGAGCAGCCGGCAGCCATCGCCCTCTCCTCAGCCGACCGCCAGCGATGTGTACACCGACGAAGGCTACGGCCCAAACGGCACTGGGCGCTCGTAACAGCGGGCGTAAAGGAGCGAGCACACATGACCACGACCGACGATTTCTTCCGGCGGCTGGCTGACGACGGCAACCGGCGCGACATTGCAACGGGCGACCGCGACGCCTTCCGCGCGTGGCTGCGCCACAAGACGCATACGGACGAGCAAGACGACGCGCTCTCTGAGCGACTGCGCCAGCATATTGCACAGGTCAATCAGGCCGCAGCCGATGCGCTCGACCGTGCGCTGCATCCGAAGCGGCCACGAAAGGAGTAACCGGCATGGCATTGTCTGACCTGTGGCGCAAGACACCCGACACTCCCGCACCGACGCTGACGCCTAAAGAGCGTGACGAGCGCGACCAGAAGGCCGCGAAAGCGGAAGCGCTCGTCCTCGCGAGGCATGAGCGCGCGATTCTGGAAGACCTCGAAGCGCGCGCCCGCGCTACGGTTCAACCGCTCGCGCTGGAGACGGCCCGCGCGTCGCTGCTCGCCGCGCTGGATGGCGCTGTTCAACAGGGCGCGACGGCGTTGCGCGCACAACTCCATGAGGCTGAGCTTGCGTACGCATCTGATGCGCTGATCGTGGACTACCAGCGCCAAGTGGACGGGCTACGGCGCGCGCTCACGAGCTTCCGCCCGACACCAGCGTTGAGCGCGAAAGACTGTGACAAATTGACAAACGCGTTACGCGCGGAAGTAGACGCCATCGTGACCGCTCTGGTGGCGCAAGCGGAAGATGACCGTACCAACGCGACGGGACGCGCGCGCCGATGGTTGACCGAGTGGGCGCGTCGCGCGCGCCAAGTCCCTGAAGACGAGGCTGCCGCTGACCGGCGCGACAATGCCGCGTTCGCCGCCGCTCTGGCTGATGAGAGCCCGGATGACGACGTAACAGTTGAGCCGGTGCTAGAGGTTGAAGAAGGCGCGCATACACGCATGTACACGATGCGCATTCCGATACCACGCGAAGGAGACTACTGAGATGGACATGACTGATCTGCTCACACGAGAGCAAAAAACGCTCGCTCTTGATGTCGCCCAACGCTGGGACGCTTGGCTGACCGACCCCGAACACAACGCGCCGCCCAACCCGCGCGCGGACGCGACCGCAGCGCAACGTGAGTTCAAGAAGCGGCGCGCTGACCTGGAATACACGTCAGCGTTCCCTGCCTTGGAGTTCAAGGTCACGCCCAACGCACGCGCTGACGCGGATACCGAAGAGGCGGACGTGCTCGGTAACACCATGCTCCAGCGCGCTCAGGCCGCGCTCGTGAGCATCGCTCGTGAACGCGAACGCGACCCTGAGCCGAGTTGGGCGGATGCGATAGCGCGCGGCTACTGGGCGTATCGTGAGCAGGCGCGACAAATCAAGGCGCGGCGCTGGCAGGCGTACTTGCCGTAGCGGATACCAGACTGGTGCGAACCGCTCGCCGCTACGGCATTCGCTTACGCAGGTCTTCTTTGCGCTGACGCTCCTGCTGGCGACGTTCTTTTTCAGCGACTATGTTGTTGGAAATGGTGCGCTGCAAGCCCGCGACGTATTGGGTAAGCTCCGTGCTCAATTGCCCTGCGTTGTGTTCCAGAATCTGGATTACGTGCCGCGCGTCTTTTTCCAGTTGTTCGTTGGTTCCGTGGTTGTGGTCAACGAAGAACTCAACCGTGTTGTTGTCCAGCATATAGACTAACGGCATTTTGCCAGAACTCAGTAGGTGAGCCGAGTTTGGCTGGAGCTTGAGCAATTTGATGTCGCCTGTGACCAGAATGACATAGCGATAACCTGAAACGAACGGGCTGCCTGTCACCGACAGGTAGCCTGGAAGTTCGTTCTCGCCTACAGGGTCGCCACGCCTTTGGTCAACGTGTAGTATCGGCACGTGCGGCGTGACACGCGACGCGATTATGCCAATAAGCGTTTCATTATCCTTTTGCAGGAGGTCTTCATCGGCCAAGCTGGCTACCGCAGCGGCAACAGTGTTGTTCCAGCGCGTCTCAAACTGGCGGATGAATTCCTCCCCAAACCCTTGAACCTCGTTCCATGAATTGTCATGCGCGTTGTCCTCTCTAGAGAGCCGCTACAACGAGCGAGCTAACGCAATCGGGGCAACGCCCATTGGTTTGGTTGACCAACAGCGCTGCCCCAGCGCATTCATCCTACCACAGAAGCGCACATGCGCTCATGCGTCGCTCGATAACGGCTTCGCGTAATCCGCATCTCGATTGCGCTCTGCTTCGTCTCCATCTTCCTCATGCCGCATTTCACTCTGCCAACTTGCCCGCGGTGGATTCATGGCGCCCCAATACGGCTTATGGGAGTCCCCACAGCCTTGAGCCATAGCGCTTGAAGAGTCCTGGATTCTCTCTGAGCATCCTCGCAACGTAACGTTCCGGGTGTTCGCCCTTCGGCTCGTACCCCTGGTTCTGCATGCGCAACGAGATTTCGCGTACAGTTAGGTATGCGTGCGTGTGTGCTAGGACTTCAATCAGGTAATCGCGTGCCAACTGCGGCGGTTCGTGCTCAAGTTGTCTCTCTTCGAGGAATCCATTCGCCTCTTTGGTTTGGTCGGCCAATTGGGCAAGTGTATCAAGGACTTCCACCACCCGCTCAACAAGATGTTCCTGACTCCACGTGCCAGCAGCGCGCATCCGCTCATTAAGCCACTTGCGGGAAGTGGGGTGAGCAAAAGCGAGGCCACCTGCAAGCATCAAACCTAATCCCACCGTAAACATGATGCGACTGTCTACCTTGAGAAGAAGCGAAATGAGTGCTTCGATGGACGACATTGCCACCATAAGCGAGACACCTCCTCCAAAGCTCAAGCTGACAAAGACCATCTGGCCGTTTGACCAATCCCTGTAGGCAGCCGCCAGTTCCGTCCAGTTTTTCTCAGTCAAGGTTTGGCCTGGATGATACGGGTTCAGGCTGTGATCTAGCGAGAGCACAGTGTGTGGACGCAGCAAATCACTCACTTTGGCAGTATCGAGATCGTCAGGATCAACGGCCTGGACGCGAAGCGCTCTGGAAGAGAGTTTCTTAATGCTTGCAGGGTCTAATGCTGTGATGAATGGCTCATAGTGTTTCTTCCATACACGCAAGGCTTCGTCGCTTGTCGCGTGCTTGCTTGTCAGTTCTGCGAGATGTTCCAACACCTCACTGCGAACCTCAGTTGAGTAGTAGAATCGAACAAAGCCGCTCCTTGCGGCGAGTAGCAGCGCGGTCGCCTTCTGAGTCCTAAGGAATCGGCCAATGTCTATAAATATGATATTGGCGTCGAGGACAACCGAGAGGATCTTTATTTCAAGAGACTCAAATAGCTGTGCAGTTGTTCGTTCGCCGCTGAGGGCAACAAACAACTGTTCAATAGCGGCCAAAATCGGAATATCAGAATCGGATACCGCATCAATGTCATGCGTCATGCTCTTCACCGCTTCCTTATGAGTGCGTCAGGTGAAGTAGAGTTCATATACACGTGTGGCGTAGCCACTGTGAAGATTGTATCTGCGCCTGAGGTAGTTTCACACGCAGGATGAACACGTGTCAATTGCGTAGGCAAGCCGCACCAACTTGTGGCGTGTCGAAAAACGCAGCACGCTTCATGCAGCGCATGAAGCGTGCTGCGCTCTCGTCATGAAACTGCGCTCAAGGCGGATGTTGACGCTAGCCCCACTTCGCTCGCGCGGCAAGCCAGTCGTCGTAGCTGGTGAGCGGTAGTACGGGGAACGTCTCGCGCGGACCGGTCGTCCGCTGGCGTTCGACCAGACGATCTACGCTCGCCGCAACGTCGTGGAGCGCTGTATCAATCGCCTCAAGCAGTGGCGCGGGCTGGCGACGCGCTATGAGAAGCGCGCGGTCAATTATCGGGCGATGGTGGTCCTCGCCTCCATCGTCCTCTGGCTCCCCTCGTGATCCACTAGACACACCCTAGTCAGTCGTCGCGTAGGCGCCGTGTACAGGCCGTGCTTAGGCCGTGGTCACCCAGGCGCGGTGGCGCCACGCCCACCCGAGGCCAAAGCTGGAGAGGGCGAGGGTGACCAAGGTGAGGGAAAGCTCCAAGATGGGCGTGACAGACCCGGCGCCCCCTCGCCCCACCAAGACGCCGTTCTCGAGATCGAAGATCGCTGCGAGGAGGCCGTTATAGATGCCGACGCCACCAGCGAGGAACTGCACAAAGATGGCGGTGGGGTTCCCACGAACGAGCAAGACACCGGCCAGCGCGGTGCTTAGGGCGAGCCAGACATCCGGCACTGGGAAGCTGCTTACGAATGCGTAGTACGTGTCGGTGTGGGCGGCGGCGACGAGGTTCCGATTCCCGAACCAGACAAGCCAATAGACCACAATAAAGGCGGCGGCGACCAGCAGCACGATACCAAGTGCACGTGCACTCGCTGGCGTCGAAGTGTCTTTCACAGCGACACGCTCCTTTGTATGGTGATTACTCCGTCTCAGTCTATGCCAGCAAGACAGTCAAGGCAAGAGAGCGCTTGCCTCTAGTGTCAACTGACTCGCCTTGCGATCCACCAGACACTACCTAGTATAGTGTATCACCGCTCCGTCGCAATCGCATGTCGTCGCGCGTCCGCCCTGGCGCTGTCGTATGCGCGCCACTTCTCGCCCTCAGTGGACAAGAACACACGCGCTGCCGTGTCGTACGTCAGAGCGCTCTGTATCGCGGCGACTGCGGCTTCCATCGTCGTGTCCTCATCGCCAAAGCCTGCCAGACCAACCTCCTCGGCGACACGCATCTCCCACTCATTCAATTCAAGGCATGTGGCAAGATCGCCAATGTCTCGCAACGGGGGGTCGGCGTGGTCTAGGAGCCAGATGCACCGCGCGACGCGATAGTCGAACGAGCCTTGGTTCTGCATGAGTGCGCGTCGCTCTGCATGCAAGAACAGACCGGCATTTACGACGATATGCGCAAATAGCCCGACGACTCCAACCGTGCCGCTGACGCTCTCCTTGGTGAGGTCTGGCTCGACCTCTTTGCAGACGGCGAGCATGCCTGGCACTTCGTTTGCGAACTGCGCCTGATAGTACGTATACCATGCTTCCCACCAAGCGACACAAGCTGACGGTCCACTCGCGTTGTCTGCGTCGGATGCTTCCCGATTCGTAGAGTGCATGCTGCCGCGCAGTCGCGCAAAGCGTTGTACACCGATGCGGTCAAGCGCAGGGTCCGCCGTGAGGATGGCATGCGGTGGTTCAGCCGTGCGGTGATGTAGCGGGTGTCCAGTCTGCCGCACGTTCTTGTCCATGCGGGCGATCATGAACAGCATCACATCGTCAGGCTTATTGAAGTCGAGTGGTCGCCCCAAAGGCAAGCTAGTAGCGTTACCTGTAACGCTACTAGCTTGCTTTCGCCGAAACTCGCGGACGCGCCGCCGCGTCAGCGCGCGTCGCGCATCGTCGGCGCTCATGCCCATCGCTTGCAAGACTTCGCCAGGCAATTCACCGTCTTTGATGGCTCGATCTACGATCACATCAATCGCGGCGGCTTCAATAGCGCTGCTGACGTTGAGCGCATAGCGTCCGCGTTCGTACTCATTGATGCTGTCAGGGTGTCGCGCATAGAGAGTTTCCAGTTCGGCCGTGCGAGTCAGCTCCTCGTTGACCGTCATGCCTTCAGGCGTCACGAACGGCACCAGTGCCAGCGCCGTCTCGTTGTCGTCGGCTGGATCAGTGCTCATGCCTCGACCTCCTCTCCCAGCTTCGCGGTGGGCGCGCCAGCGGCGACCCACGCGCGATACGCGCTCTCGCGAATGCGCCAGTCGTGGCGCTCACCGATTTGATAGCCGATCAGCCGTCGGTTCTTGAGCGCCTTCTTCACCATCTCGACGGTGACGCGCTCGCGCGCGGCAACCTCTTTGGGCGTCAACGGCAGATCATCATGGAATTCGCCAGTTGTTCCCGTCATACTGGAAACCACCTCTCTTTGCGCACGGCGTCGCAGTGCATTTCACTGCTCGCTCGATTCGCGCGCAAATCTCTTCTCAGTATACGATAAAGCAGCAATGAAGTACACGCAATTCTATGACTTTTCACAGAATTCAAGGGGATTCGTTGACTTCTTGCACTGACCGCCGTATACTGATTACGCGACACTTTGAGCAGAACAATGCGCTCGCGAGGCATTCCAGTTTGTGTCGCAACAGTAGCGTATATTTACGCTATACCCACGAAGGAGAGAAGGGCGTTAGCATGCCACATGAACGACTGGCCGCGATATACGCCAGAGTCAGCACCGAAGAACAAACTAAAGCGCAAGTAACCAGCACAGCGACGCAAGTTGCGCGGTGTCGTGACAAAGCGGCGGCGCTGGGAATACCTGTTGCGGCGGATGATTCAGGGCTGATTGTCGAGGAGCAGCACAGCGGCACCGACCTTCGATGGGAAGGGACAAAGTTTATGGCGCTGGTACGCCGTGCTGAGGCTGGCGAGTTTACTGATTTGATGTGTTACGACATTGACCGCTTTTGCCGTGGCGGGAGCGACACCTACGGGGCGCAACGTAGCCTGTTCATCGGCGCGGGCGTAACCGTCCACTTTGTGACGCTAGAGCTAGGCGACCATAACCCGTTTGCTGGCGGCATAACGGCGCTCCTTGCCGACGCGGCGCAAGCTGAGCGCGACAAAACCCGTGAGCGCAGCATGCGGGTCCGCACAGACGTTGCCGCCGCTGGTTTCATTACGCCGGGGTCAATCCCGCCATTTGGCTTTCGCTGGATTGAAGATACAACGGAAGTCACCAAGCGCAACCATTACCGCAAGATCGGATTAGAGCCTGACCCTGTGACCGGGCCAGCGTTGCTGCATATCACAGAACATGTCGCCAACGGCGGTTCCATGTATGAGGCGCGGCGCTGGCTCATGGATAATCAGATACCCACGCCGCGCGGCGGGCTACTGTGGTATCAATCCGCTATCACGCGCATTCTGCATAACCCCACCAACTTCGGCGCACGGCGGTCGTTTGGAACGCGCGTCGTACAGCGCCCTGGCGGCACGCATCGCCCGGCGTCGCTGAAAACGCGTACCATGCAAGTCCCGCGCCCGGTTGAAGAACAATACCCCGTCAACTCGGAGTATGTGACCGCCATTCCCGGCTTGACTCAGGAACTATGGCAACGCGCCCTCGACCAGCTTGCACAGAACAAGGCGTTCTCACTACGCAATGCCCACTGGACGCTAGAAGAACGTACGCAGCATGCACTCTTGCGCGGGCCAATGATTCGCTGTGCGGTCTGTGGTCACGCGTTGACGTTGATACTCCACCACGATAAAAACACTGCTGGCGAGACGATAGACCGCTACCGCTACATATGCCGCCACGGTGATACGCCATTCCAAGAAAAGGGCGGCGGCGTTTTCATTGCCGCGCCCAAACTCGACGCGCTTGTCTGGGATACCGCCGTTCAGTGCTTGCGTGACCCGGACTTCTTCACGCGCGTCCTTGCTGAGAACGACGCCGCCAACGGCCCCGCTGTGCGCGTGGCGTCGCTGACTCGCCAACTCCAAGAGGCAAGTACCGCGCGTGACAAGCTGTTGCGCCAGCTAGAGCGACTGGAGCCGGATGATGAATTGGTAGCAGACTATCAAGTCAAGTTGCGCACAAACAAGGCCATGCGTGAGGAACTAACGCGTGATCTAGAAGCAGCGCAAGCGGCGGCAGTTGCTGAGGATGTGCGCCGCGCGACGATAGCGCGTTTTACACGCTATGCGGATGCTGAGCGCGAACGGCTAGACGCCTACACGCCCGTCCAGCGCCATATGCTGTTGCGCGCTCTCCGTACACGAGTGGTTCTTGACCGTGGGAACACCTTGTCGCGGGTGTCCCTCACGTTTGACCTACGCCACTTACCCGCGAAGGCGGGAGAGGCGTTCAACTTCCCCTTGCCTACGGATGAAGAAATCGGGTACGTTGATACCGCTGATACCGCTGATACCGTCATTGATTTGAGCAACGTACCCGCCGTTGACATCCTGGAATCTGAGGGTGAAATCGGTGAAATTGTGAAACGTTCAGAGAACTGAAAGGGATGGCGCTGCTGGTCGGGCCGATGACCAACGCCCTGGCGCGCCGAGACACTACAAGCGCTCCCACTCGCCCTGGCTTATCTCCGCTTGCCGGAGCATGCCGCACAAGACGCCAACCGAGAGATTGCGACAGTCACGCTGCTGCGCACGGCGGGAGCGCCCGCCAGCGAGACGCTATTCATGCTGTTCGTGCGTGCCGGGCTCTGGGTGGGCCTGAAGCGCGCTCGTGATGTGATCTGCCCCAATCCTGGCCTGGAGCCACGCCGATCCGGATGCGGCTATCGGGCATACCCCTGCCCACTACCCGCGCTTCTTGCTCAGGTGGACTCGCGCGGCTGGGCTTTGGCCGCTGGGCCGTTACGTATGGCGTAACGGTGTGGTAACGGTGTGGTAACGGTCGTCTGGCATGCTGAAAGGGACAGAGGCGCACGCTCGTGAGAATAAGAATGGGGAAAGAGGAGCATCGTGGAAGACAACTCGCCGGCGTCGGTTCTTCCCACCGCTACGGCCGCCGCCGCGCCTGCGCCGCGCCTGCGCAGACGCTGGCTGGCCCTGGCGCGCATCGGGTGGGTCGCTGTCACACTGTGCGCTGTCACCTTCTACGTGGTGACCCTCCCGTCGTACGTTGCCTACCTGCGGGTGGTGATCCCCAGCGCCGCGTGCAATGGGTGCCTGCAGCTCAGTCCCGCTGATGTCCAGACGCTGCGCCATCTCGGACTCTCCATAGACGCCTATGTCTGGTATGTCATCGCCACGAAGCTCCTCATCCTGCTGGGCTACTGCGCGGTGGGGGCCGTCCTCGTCTGGCGAGCGTCTACCGACCGCGTCGCGCTGCTGGCTTCCCTCACCCTAATCCTCTACACCGTCTTACTCTACGCGCCGCCAGACGGCGGTGTTCCCGGCTGGCCCCTGCTCCCCGAGGAGGCCCTCGCCTTCCTGGGCGCGGTCTGCCTCGGCCTCTTCCTTTGCATCTTCCCTAGCGGCCGGTTTGTCCCGCGTTGGACGCCCTGGCTGTTGCTGGCCTGGACCGCCTATAGAGCGTACGACATCTTCGCTCTGTCTTTTCCCAACGCGCCGCTCGTCCGTACCCCGCCTGACTTCGCGATCAGCGTATGCCTGACGGCTGGCCTGGTGGCCGCGCAGGTCTACCGCTACCGGCGCGTCTCGACGCCGGCGCAGCGCCAGCAGACAAAGTGGGTCGTCCTCGGCGTCGCGCTCGGCGCTGGAGGCTATCTCGCCGCGTTCCTGGTGTTCGTGGTCATGGGGACCGTGTTCTCTCTGAGCCAACTTGTTGATCACGTCGGATTCGCCGCCGGCAACCTCCTAAGCCTGCTCATCCCGCTCGGGCTCGGCGTCGCGGTCCTGCGTTATCACCTCTTCGACATCGACGTCATTATCCGGCGCACGCTCGTCTATGGCTCACTGACCGTGATCCTGGCCGCCATCTACCTCGCCGTGGTGTTCGGCCTCCAATCGCTCGTCACGGCCCTGACGCGCCAGACCAGTCCCCAGCCGGTCATCATTGTCGCCTCGACACTGCTGAGCGCCATGCTCATCACTCCCCTGCGCCGCCAGATCCAGGCGGCCGTCGACCGCCGCTTCTACCGCGCCAAGTACGA
Source organism: Ktedonobacterales bacterium (assembly GCA_036391685.1). Lineage (GTDB taxonomy): Bacteria > Chloroflexota > Ktedonobacteria > Ktedonobacterales > JADMIN01 > JAKAIY01. The sequence continues at coordinate 19,645 of DASVZK010000064.1, read as the reverse complement.
CGCCGCCCGCACGGTGGAAGCCTTTGCCGCCACCCTGCGCACCGAAACCGACCTGCGGGCGCTGAGCGAGCAACTGATGGTCGTTGTGCAGGCGACGATGCAGCCAGCGACGGTCTCGCTGTGGCTGCGCGAGTCGGGTAGGGCGCGTATGGACCAACCTACCGGAGGCAGCGACGGAAGATGGGCGCGCTGATGCGGGAAGTTTGTTTGAACGCCCTGTTGATATTCTCGATAGGACTGGCGCCTGCGACGAGGCTAGCGCAGTCATACCATACGTCCATGCCCGCTGCCCGCAGATTATTCACGACGCGCTCGACCAGCGACGCATCGGCCTGCGAGTAGTTGATGAATACGTTGTCCAACACACTCCATCTCCCACGCATTGACGTGATGGCGAGTGGACGGGTTGGGGCGATGGCGTATACACGGCACACTGACAAAGCAGGCTTTCTCGTTAGACAGGCTGCGGCGCCGCGTCTCACTGGAGGTATTTGCATACAAGGCGGGCGACCGGCGACTGAAGCCGCGTCGTAACTGTTCAGGCGGACTTACGGAGCAAGCGTAAGATAGGCACATGACGCCAGTCGAACGGATCGCCGAACTTGAAGCATGGTGGAGCAGCAGCGCGAACAGATTGCCGCGCTGCTGGAGCAGGTGCACGACTTGGAGGCGCTGCTGGCGAAGGATAGCCACAACAGCAGCAAACCGCCGTCGAGCGACGGCTTGGCCCGCAGAATGCAGAATAAAGAGCTTATGGCGCAAGAGTGGCAAGAAGCCGGGCGGGAGCTGGGCCATTGCGGGGAGACGCTGCGGCTCGTGACGACGCCTGACATGGTGGTGGAGCAGTGGCCAGCAGTGTGCGCGGGCTGTCAGGTACCGCTGGCAGCGGACGCACCCGTGGTGCTACGCGAGCGGCGCCAGGTGTAGGACCTGCCGCTCTTGCCCTCACGCCCACGTGCTTACCTCTTTGAAGCACGCGGAGACCAGCCGGGCGCATCGTGTGGCCATCTCTGTGGGCGTATAGGGTCGTCCCTGCTCGAGCCACCAGCTGATCGCTTCCACCAACATGGCAGACACCACTTCCGGCACAAATGTATCGGCGAAAGTCACGGCCGGCCAGTCGGCGCTTGGCAACCGAGCTGGAGTATGTCTGAACTCGTGCGCTGTCACCAGCTCAGTGAGCGCCGCATGCACCTTCCGCACGAACCACGGGCTGCCGTTCCTGCCAAGCAAGGCACGATAGAGTCGGTTGTACTGCGCGATGTGGTGGAAGAACGCGACCATGACCGCCGGCGGCTGCTCGGAGCCCCACGCCCCGAAGGTACCTAGCACCGAGCCTACGGCTTCATCGAAGATCTGCTCCACGAGATCGTGTTTATCCTGGTAGTGGCGATAGAAGGCGGCACGGCTCACCATTGCACGTTCGGTGATCTCGCCGACAGTGAGCGCCTCGAAGTTGCGCTCTTCGACTAACTCGATGAGCGCCTCCCGCAAGAGCGTACGCATGCGCCGTACGCGTAAACCGCCTGCCTGTTGAGTCATCTTGCGCCTCTTGTCTCAGCTGAGACATTGGGTTCCAAGTGTACCTTGGCGCACGGCACATGTGTGGATACACTTGGAACCGGACGCGAACGCTCAGTTGAGACAGTATGTCTAACAGTGGCCGACACGTCAACACAAGATGGCGGTAGCACCAATGATGGTGGCATCGCCACGGCGAGGCTCGTCGCGCGAGCGGGGCAGCGGCGCCACGGCGCCACCGTCAGAGGCGGGTCACACAAAGAGTGACACTCCTGGCCGCTCTCGGAACCCTAATCGCTGGTCAGCCCCGCTATCCTGCTTTCGCCTGAGCCGTTATCTTTCACGGATCTTTTGAGGCACGCGTCGCTGGAGACATGCGGGTGGGCACTTTATGCTGCTGGCCGACGGTTGCAGGACCGTTGAATTACCCAACCCATCGCGTCAGAAGGAGGTCCCGATGTCTGGTCAGGAGCAACACTACTCGGCGCGCGACATCGAGGAGCGCATCCTCGCTGCAATCCGCGCTGCAGGACTAGACCCCGAGCACGGGCTGGCGCCGGAGGACCTGGGCGCGCTCGACCATTTCCATACCGGCGGTCGCCGCGCCACACTTGACCTCCTGGAGTTGGCGCCCATCCGAGCGGAAGATCGTGTTCTGGACCTCGGCGCCGGGCTGGGTGGCCCGGCTCGTCTGCTTGCCTCCTCCCGCGGCTGCCAAGTCGTCTGCCTCGACCAATCGCCGGACTATTGCTCCGCCGCGCGCCTCCTCAACCGCCTCACGGGGCTCGTGGGCCGCATCGAGGTTTACGAGGGCAGCGCGCTCGACCTCCCGTTCCCCGACGCGTCGTTTGACCTCGTGTGGATGCAGAACCTCGGCATGAACATTGCGGACAAGCGTCGCCTCTATGCCGAAATCCACCATGTGCTCAAGCCCGACGGCCGATTCGCCTTCCAGGAGGTGGCCGCGGGGGAGACGGGCGAGCCCTACTTCCCGCTCCCTTGGGCCACGGACCTTGGCGACAACTTTCTCGTCCCGGCTGCCCTTCTACGCAGGGATCTTGAGGCGAGTGGGTTTGTCGCGGAGGTGTTCGAGGACACGAGTGAGGCCGAGTTGAGCCGGCCGTCGGCGGGCGCAGCGGCAGGTCCGCTCACGCTGGCGGTCTGGGTGGACCAGATCGGCGAGCGGTCGGGGAACGCTCGCCGTAGCCTCGTCGAGGGTCGGGTTCGGCTCGTGCGGGGCATCTTCCGCGCGGAGGCAGAGGGCTGAACGGAACCTACAGCGAGCGTAGTGGGCGGCGTCCGCCGCCCACTGCCATAGCGCCTGATTTACCGCATCCCTGGGCACACTCTCGGTCGCTCCGTCATTTCACTCCCAGTCCGCCTGAACCCTCACGCCGCGTCTAAGGGCTGCGCCGCGAAGCCCGCCTGCGCGGGCTGGGCTGCGGGCGCTTAGGGGACCGGGGCGCCCGCTTCATCCGATGTCGCCGATGGGCGCGCGGCGAGCTGGTGGGAGGACCGCGCCTGCTCGGGTCTAGCGCGCCGCACCGCTGCGACGCACGACCACGCCCAGCCGAGCGCTACCAGGGCCCAGGCGGTGAACGCGATCCACGTCAGCGGCGCGCCGAAGGGGCGCAGAAACGCCAGACCCGCCAGGTGGCTCAGCAGATGCACGGCGGTGGCGTACATCCCCAGCGGGAAGACGACGCTCCAGAGCGCGGGATGGTAGCGGATCGGCTCACGCGAGACCAGGTATTTCCAGACGCCGATGATGAGCAGCAGCGGTATCCACCAGGTGCCCCAGGCCCACATCATCACCGTGAATCCCTCGATGTAGGGTTCCAGCGACGCGAGGAAGGCGGAGGGCGCGGGCGTTTGGAGCAAGCGCACACCGGCCACGGTCGTGATGGCCATCGCGCCCATGTTGATCCAGTAGGGCGGCGTCAGGTCGTTGGGATGCAGCCGCTGGAAGAAGAAACGGTACATGATGAAGGTAATGAAGATCAGGTAGAGCAGCACGCCGAATGACCAGAAGACGTAGGAGAGGAATTGGAGCGGCCCGCGCCACTCCGGCGCGATCCGCGCCAGGAGCACCCAGGTGATCGCCAGTGACTCGGTGGCGACAATCGCGATGAGCCATGACCCGTTGACGGAGCGCTCGATCGGTTGCTCATTCGAAAAGAGCAGCATCGAGAATGTCCAGTAGGTCAGCGTGAGCCACGCGACCACTGCGACGATGGTGAAGATGGCGGGCGTCACCGACGCGCCACCCAGCGCGAAGCGAGTGGCCAGCACACCGAGCGCCGCGACAAAGGTGAAGTAGCCAAACGTTTTGCTCGGATCAAGCGCGTCAGCCCGGACGGCCTCACGGAAGCGCGCCAGGCGCAGCACGTAGATGAGGGTGAGCAGCGCGAGCACGGCGCAGCCCACGACCAGGAGCGCGCTCGAGAGCGCGGGGGCGCCCGTCAGGAACAGGGCGATCGAGACGATGCCCGTCGCCATCACCGCCGCGAAGTAGCCGGGATAGAGCGTGCGCACCCATTCAAGCCAGGTTTTCGTGACGCTTGGCATGACGCCATGTCCTCTCTGCGCTTCGCGCGCCCGCATACGTTCCAGCGTAGGCGCGACCAGCTTCACCGGCCGAGCGCGCGCCGCCGCGGCCACTGCCAGATGACCAGCGCCAGCGCCAGACCGGCGCCGCTCACCAGCGCCAGCAGATCCAGGTCATGCGGCCGGCCCGAGAGCAGTTCCAGCAGGGCCGTCGTGATGAGCCAGAGTTGCGCCAGCACGATCACCGCGACCAGATAGACCTGCCCCTGCACGATGGCGGTGCGCCCCGGCGACCCGCGCCCGTCCGGCCCAGCCATCAGTCCACCCTTACCCATGGGCGGGCGCGGAATATCGGGGTCTTCCGGATTGGCTTTTGCCCGGCGCAGCGCCGGGCGGCGCAGCGCGGCGTAGGTGGCGCCGGATGATCGCGCGCCATCGCCTGCGGCGGGCGTCTCAGCGGTTGGCTCTGTCATCGCGCCACCTCCCGCACGGCGTAGATGGTGTCACCATGGACGGATAGCTCAATGATCGGCAATGGGCGCGTCGGCGGTCCGGCGAGCACGTCCCCCGTCGCCGCGTCGAACAGCCCCTCATGGCACGGGCAGTACAGGTGTTTGCCATCGCCCTGATAGAGCACGGCGCAGGAGAGGTGCGTGCAGACATCACTGTAGGCCACCAATCCCTTACCGGGCAGGTTGATGATGATGCCCTGGCCGAACTGGTCAGGGAACGTAAAGACCTTCGCCTGGTTCACCTGAAGTTCATTGATCCCCGCGACCGCCACGATATGGTCGGGTCGCGCGGAGGTGACGTCGGCGATGTGGCCGACAGCGTCGAGCGCGGCGGTCGCGACGAACAACGCGCCCGCGCCCGCGACGAGGAACCGCAGCGTATCGCGCCGCGTGACGAGGTCGTCCTCGCGCCAGCGATAGGGGAACTCGCCGCGCCACTGCTCCTCGCCGGGCTCGCGCCGCTCCGGGCCTGCCAGTCCTCGCGTGGGTGGCTGCTGCGCTGGGTCAGGCGCGCGACGATCACGAGTCGCCATGGTACTTGTATCCTCTCCACTCAGCGCGTTTCACGTGATGTCACCGGGACGAGTTCCGGCTCCGGCGCTGGAACGCGCGGCGCCCAGGGCTCGGCGGGCGCCTGGCGAATGGGTATGCCTGCGGGCGCAGACGCCTGCCAGGGAGTCAGGTTGCGCTGGGCGACCGGCTGTGGCAGCGCGCCGCGCCGGCCAAGACTCGCCTCCGCCGCGAGCGCCAGCAGGTCCAGCGAATCGTGTTCCTCGCTCACCACGACGTAGTTGCGCGTGCGCACGGCCTGCGAACCGAAATAGAAGGTGTTGACGGGGCGCGCGCCCTGCTCGCCACGCCCGGCCGCCAGCCACTCCTCATAGGTGCCGTAGAAGATCGCCTGTGTGGGGCAGACCGTCGCGCACATCGGCCCCTTGTCGAGGCTGGTGCGGTCGTAGCAGAGGTTGCACTTGCGCATGAACTCCTTTTGCCTGTCGAGCTTGGGCACGCCAAACGGGCAGGCATAGACGCAGTTCTCGCAGTGGATGCAGCGCGACTCGTCAGCCTGGTGCACCACGCCATCCGGGCTGACGAGAATCGCCTGCGCCGGGCAGACCTGCGCGCAGGGCGCCAGCGGGTCCTCGCAGTGCATGCAGAGCGTGGGCGAGCTTGCCACGGTGGCGCCGCGGTTGAGGTAGTCGATGTACATCATGCTCTCGCCCTTGTGTGAATCACACTCGCGACAGGCCGCGACGCACGAGCGACACCCAATGCACCGCGAGGGATCGAGAAAGATGCGCTTCACAGGCATGACGCGTGTCCTTTACGATGAGCCACTACGGCGCGATCTACTGGAGGACCGGCTTCGGCTTGGCGCTGGCGCTCGGCAGTTCATGCCGCCGCTTGTTGGCGACGTCGAGCAGGGCGGGGTCCACGTCCGCGGCCCACTCGGGCGGCGCGCTCGCCAGCTGCAGTTCAGCCGCGCACACCTTGTACTCGGGGATCTTGTTCATCGGCTCCAGCACGGGGTTCGTCAGGATGTTCGCCGCCTGGGTGTGCCCGTAGTGGTAGGGGATGAAGAGCGTATCCGGGCGGATCGAGCGGACCACCAGCGCGGGCGCGGTCATCTCGCCCCGGCGCGTGCGCACGGTGACCCAGTCATTGTCCTGGATGCCGAGTCGCTCCGCCGTCTCCTGATGCACCTCGACCCAGGGATAGGGCGCCTGCTCGCGCAGGAACGGTGTGCGCCGCGTCTGGTTGCCTGAGAGGTAGTGGTAGATGATGCGCCCGGTGGTGAGGATGAGCGGGTATTCCTCATCGGGCTCTTCGGCCGGCGGGATGTAGTAGATCGGATGGAATTTCGCCTTGCCATCCGCGAAGCCGAACTGGTCTTCGTACAGGCGTGGCGTGCCTGTGTGCTCCTCGTCCGGGCAGGGCCAGAAGACGCCGTTCTGGGCCTCGATCTTCTCGTAGGTGATGCCGAAGTAGTCGGACTTGGCCCCCTTGGTGCAGAGCCGCAACTCGTCGAAGATGTCGCGCGGGCCGGAGAACTGGAAGTATTCGCCTTTGCCCAGCCGCGCGGCCAGGTCGCAGATGATCTGCCAGTCGCGCCGCGCCTCGCCGGGCGGCTCCACCGCGCGGTTGTACTTGACGACGCGCCCTTCCAGGTTGGTCGTGGTGCCTTCCTCTTCCGCCCAGACGTTGCCGGGCAGCACGATGTCGGCAAGCTCGGCGGTCTCGGAGAGGAAGAAGTCAGCCACGACGAAGAGGTCGAGCCCGCGCAGGGCGCGCTCGACGGTGTGCTGGTCAGGCAGCGAGACCATCGGGTTCGAGCAGATCATGTAGGTCGCGCGGATGTCGCCGCGCAGCATGGCGGGAATCATCAGCGTCGCCGCCAGGCCGGAGTGCGGCAGGTCCGTTTCCTCGATGCCCCAGACCGAGGCGATGTAGTCACGGTCCTCCTGGCTCTCGATCGAACGGCAGCCGGGCAGTTGCGACGCCTTCTGGCCGACCTCGCGGCCACCCTGGCCGTTGCCCTGCCCGGTGAGCGTCATGTAGCCCGCGCCCGGCCGGCCAAAGTTGCCGGTGGCGAGCGCGAGGTTGGCGCAGGTCACGCCGTTGTCCACACCCTTGGACTGGTGCTCCAGCCCGCGCGCGGTGTAGATCATGGCTGAGCTTGCGCGCCCATAGAGCCGGGCGGCCTCGATGATCGTTTCGGCGCTGACGCCGCAGATGTCGGCGACCTGCTCCGGCGGATACTGCTCCGCCACAGCGCGCGCCTCCGCCCAGCCGTTGGTGCGCTCATTGATGAACTCGTCGTTGACAAGCCCTTCGCGGATGACGACGTTGAGCATGGCGTTGAGCAGCGCGGAGTCGGTCCCGGGCCGCAGCGGCAGGTAGATATCGGCGGTACGCGCGATGGGCGTCTGGCGCGGGTCAGCCACGATCAGCTTCGCGCCCCGGTCACGCGCCTGCCAGAGCCAGCTAGTGACGATGGGGAAGCACTCGCCGACGTTCGCCCCGACGACCATGATGACGTCGGAGTGCAGCATGTCGGTGATGGGGTTGGCGGCGCGGTCGAGGCCCAGCGAGCGCTCATTCGCGCCGGTCGCCGAGGACATGCACAGGCGGCCGTTGTAGTCGATATTGCGCGTGCCCAGGCCGACCCGCGCGAACTTGCCCATCAGGTAGCACATCTCGTTGGTCAGCGAGGAGCCGCTGTAGACCGCGACGGAGTCGGGGCCATGCTCACCCTGGATCTCGCGGAAGCGGCGCGCGATCGTCCCGAGCGCCTCGTCCCAGGTGGCGCGCTCCAGCGGGCTGTCCTTCCCGTGGCGCCGCATCAGCGGGTGGGTCAGCCGGTCGGGGTGGTTGACGGTCTGGTAGACCGTCGTGCCTTTCGGGCAGAGCATGCCGTGGTTGAGCGGGAAGTCCTCGCGTGGCTCGACGCCCACGACCTTGCCATCGGCAACCTTCAGGTACATGCCGCACTGAACGCCGCAATAGCAGCAGTGCGTCGGCACATAGCGGTCAACGGACTCCTCGGAGCTCCAGTCCTCACGCGGGCGTCCAGGGTGAAAATCGTAGGTATCCCGCTGCTGCGGGTGGAATACTTTCTTGTCGACTGACATTGCTGCTATCTCCCCTTCAGGTATGTGCGCCTGGGCAGGCGAACACGCTAAAGGAACCGGTTGCCGTCAGCGCCAATCGCGCCAAGGTTGGCCTCCGCGCGCATGACCCGCTTGCATTCGGGGCAAAAATCCTGCCACCAGGTGACGCGCGTGGGGAGCTCGGCCTCGGGAATGCGCGCGAACTCCGCTGGCCCCATCTCCGGCGGCGGCACACAGTAGTCCTCGCCGACCGTGTGCAGCGTCTGCTTCAGGTCGGCGATGAAGCGCGCCGGCAGGAACTGGGCTCCACAGCGCGGGCAGGTATGATGCGCTTCGTCGTCGCCGGTGCGCCAGTATAGCTCGATGCCGACCGTGGCGGGCCGCTCGATGATGTGGAAGAACTTGCCGAACGGGAGCGAGATCAGCCACAGGACGACGATGGCCTCGTGCGTCAGCGAGATGTAGGTGTAATACGCGCCGTGGAGCCAGGCGCTATCCGCGGTCAGCGCCAGCCCACTTACGACGATGGCCATCAGGAGCGCCAGCGGGACGATATCGAAGCGGAAGCGCTGGATGGCGATGGCGGCGAGGTCGTGGAAGCGGCGGTGGAACGCCATCACCAGGCCGGCGAAGAGCAGGAGCGCCGTGAGATCGAGCGCGTGGAAGAGCAGCCAGCCGAAGAGCGAGCCCGGCGGGAAGATGATGGCGGGAAAGCCAACGACCCAGACCTGGTAGCTCTGTATCGCCGGCTGCGTGAACCGCAGCCAGCCAAACGTCAGCGGAAAGGTGATCGCGCAGGAGAGGGTGACGCCCCAGAAGAGGCATTGGTGCATGACCCAGCGGTAGACCGAGCGCTTGCGAATGAAGCGCTGCCAGAAGAGATCGACGATGGCGCGCGGAATGAGGCTGGTGTAGCGCCGGAACCGCGCGAAGGAGAAGAAGAGTTGCCAGCTGCGCCAGAAGTAGCGGCCGGTCGGCGGGCGCAGCAGCCAGAATGTGTATTTGTAGGTGACGGCGGCGACGCAAAAGATGGTGGCGACGGCGTAGCCGATCAGCGCCGAGTCGAACCAGTGAAAGCCGCGCGAGCCGAGCGCGATGAGCAGTGTGAGCGCCAGGCCCGCGGCCAGACCCAACGTAATCGCCCGCGCCCGCTCGTTCCATCCCGATACGGTGTTCGGCTGCGGGATGGCCTGTGGTAGTGGCGGCGGGTCGCTGACCGGTCGAGCGTTGAGAGCCATCTTCCACTCCTCTCGCGACGCCCCCAGGCCGCGCCTTTGCGGCCTGGGAGTATGCGCCACATAGTGAGTATTAGTCGCGCATGACAGGGATTACGCAAGCCCGCGTGTCTCGTCGTCCGCCCCGGCGGGCGATCAGGACCACGATACGCCTCCCCGCATCAGCGGCGCCGCGACTTTTGTCACATTTCTGGCCACTCGGTAGAGTGGACGTCCACGCTCCTTGTGACGTCACTGTAGCACGCGAGCGGCGTTCCTGGCGCGAGCGCCGTCAGCGGCGCTCGCGAAGGTGGAGGTACCCGGCGTGCTCGGCGAGCATCATGTTCCAGAAGGAGCGGTAGCGGATCGAGCCGGGGACCCAGTGGGCATCGAACCAGGCCTCCCACTCGCCCTCGAGGGTGACGATCTGGGGATTGAGCAGATACACCGCCGTCCCTGCCACTTCGCGGTCACTGACCTCCAGCGCCGTCTGGTAGTATTCGGAGCGCATCGCGCCACTCGCCGCGCCCAGTTCGCCGGAATAGTCCAGATATTTTTCATCTGGCACGGGCTCAGGCTCGCGGCCATCGTAGCGCTCCCCATCCAGCCAGGCCTCAATCGCGTCCTGGTTGCGCACCGCGTACCACTCGACCTCCTCGGTGGACCAGACGGCAGGGATGAAGTGGCCAGTCTCGCGCCAACCATTGCTATACGCCAGGAAGGCGCGGTAGGAGGGCGGCAGCGCGACGCCCAAACACGTCTCCAGCGCCGCCAGTTGCTGCTCGCTGGCGCCAGGATAGCCGAGCCAGCCAGAGGCGATCACATCCGGCGTGAGTTGTTCGCGGATCTCATCATCCGCCAGCAGTTCGGCGTTCCACCGCGTCATCAGACCGGGCCAGTCGAAGTCGGGCATCGGGCTACTCCTCCTCGCCGTCCGCGTCGCTCAGATATTCATCCCGGTGGGCTAGGAAGTCGAGGATATTCGACTGGTCCAGTGTGCCCTCGGCCTTGAGCCGCTCGACGCGCGCCAGCATACGCCGCGTCTTGATCTGCTCGAGCGCGCCCTCAACTTGCATGCGCGCGTAGGGGTTGGGGTCTTGTCGCGCGGCGGTCAGCGCATCGCGCACGTGACGGCCATTGAAGGACATGAGCGCCGCGGCGGCTTTGGCGCGCACCGCGGGGCGCTCATCCCGTAACGCTTCGAGCAGCGGGTCGAGCGCTGGCTGGCCGATAGCGGCGAGGGCGAAGGTCAAGGTGGGATCCGAAGCAATGGAATCCTCGCGCAATCGGGCCATCAGCGGCGCGACCTGGTCCGCGCCGCCGAACTTGCCCACGACGCGCGTCGCATGGTAGCGCACCGTCATATCTGGGTCATCGAGCAGCGGGGTGAGGGCGGCGACGGTTGAGCGGTCGCCTAGCTTCTCCAGCGCCATGACGGCGTTGGCGCGCACGTTAGGCGAAGAATCGCGCAGAGCCAGGAGCAGTGGCGCGCGGCCGTCGCCCAGCGTACCGAGCGCGCGGGCGGCGTTGGCCCGCACGCCCTCATGCTCATCGCTCGTGAGCAGGGTCAGCAGCGGCGCGATGGCGCGCGGGTCACCCATCACTTCCAGCGCGGCGCAGGCCTGGCGGCGCATACGGGGGTCAGGATTGCTGAGCGCGGCGAGGTAAAACTCGGCGGGGCGGTTGGGCCAGGTGGGCATAGGCTCGCCTCCTTGAGCGTGATGACTCTCCGCCCGCGGTATTCTCCAACCTCGCTTGCTGGACGGAAGCGGCTCAGGCGGGTTGCTCGCCCTCGCCAGGGACGGCCATGCGCAGCAGGCCCGCGCCGGCGATCAGGCAGGCGCAGAGGGCGAGCGTGTCGAAGGCGGGCATCAGCCAGAGCGGCCCGGCCAGTTGCGGCGCGTCCGCGAAGACCAGGACGGTCAGCGTGAGGAGCGCCAGCAAGCCAGCGCCGAGCGCCAGCGCGATGATCAGGCTGGGGATGACGGTGAAGCGCACGGCGCCCGCGCCAGGCTGGGCGTGGCCAGCGGCGCTGGCCACTGACCAGGCGCTCAGCCCGATGAAGACGAACGTCAGCGCGAAAAAGCTGATGCGGAAGGCGGTCGCGGTGGGCGTCAGGTCCTGCGGGCCTAACCGCTGGCCGAGCCACCAGTTTGGGACCGCGAAGCGCGAGTAGGCGATCAGCGCCGCTCCGAGGACCAGCGGGGTCGCCAGCCGCCAGCCCAGGTCACGCCGCCGCTCGCGCAGCGCCTGGCGGAGAGTGGCGGCGAGCAGCGGCGCGCCGCCAACCAGCAGCGCCAGCATCGCGACGGCGCCCGCAAGCTGGAACGCGAGCAGGGCATAGCGGATCTCGGGGTGCGGCCCCGTCGCCGCGTCCCAGGTCGCGCGCGTGTCGCCGATGAACGGGACCATCACCCAGGCGATGAAGAAGAGCGCGAGCGCGGCGAGCACCGCGTTCGCCGCCGTCCGGACACGCTGCGTCATGGAAAAGACCTCCAGGGGCAGAAAGTGACGGTTCAGGTGGGCGTCGGCCGCGCCGGCGGCGAGGTCAGCCAGCGTCCACAGGGTGAGCGGGCTGGAATCCAGCAGCGCCAGCATCTCGTTACGGTAGCGCGCCCGCCAGGCGCGTGGGTAGAGCCAGAGCAGCGAGCCCGCGGCGCGGGCCAGAACCAGGCTCCGTCTACCCTGCCTCTCCGCCATGTTCCGCATATCAGGTTTCATGCCAGCGCTCCTCGCGCGGCGCCCGCGCTGACGATGCGGCGCAGGGTGGTCAGACCGGCGCGCAGGGCGTCGCGTCCGGCGGGTGTGATGGCGTAAGGTCTCCGGCGTTCTCCGGGCGCTTCAGGGGCGATCCAGCCCTGCCGCTCCAGGCGCATGAGCGCGCCGTACAGCGTCCCTGGCTCCAGCCGTGTGCCGCTGAAGCTCTGGATGTCCTCGATCATCGCGTAGCCGTGCTTTGGCCCGCCGCCCGACAGACTCAGCAAGACGAGCAGCCCCATATCAGTAAAGCGTCCCAGATCGGAGATGTCACCCGGCATCCTGTCCCACTCCTCGCCTGACCGAATTCAGCGCAACTTAGTAAGCGCAACTGAATACTAAACGCGGATGTGGCGGATGTCAAGCGCGCTCAGGCGGATGGCGGATAGCGCGCGTCCGCGCGCGGTTTATACTGTGACCACGTAGCGGCAGGGGATGCGACGGCAAGCGCGCGCTACAGCAGCGTGAAGGAACATACAGGCGACGGAAAGGGACGAGCGCCATGACGAACCCCATTGTGCAAACGGACGCGGGTGTGGTGATCGGCAGCTACGAACAGGATGTGGCGACTTTCAGGGGCATCCCCTTCGCCGCGCCGCCCGTGGGGCCGCGCCGCTTCGCCGCGCCGCAGCCGCCGGAGCCGTGGGACGGCGTGCGCGAGGCCAGGGCGTACTCGGCGACGCCGCCGCAACTGGACCCATCCACCCGCCGTCTGCCCGGCCTTGACCTGGCCCCGCTCTTCGGTGATGGATGGCAGCGCGGCGACGACTACCTGACCGTCAACGTCTGGACGCCGGAGGTGGGCGCGGGCAGCGGGTCGCCAGTGATGGTCTTCATCTTCGGCGGCGCGTTCGTCGCCGGGTCGAGCGCGGTCCCGCTCTACAGCGGCGCGCGTTTTGCGCGCGATGGCGTCGTGTTCGTCAACTTCAACTACCGCGTCGGCGTCGAAGGCTTTCTGCCGCTGGAGGGCGGCGAGACCAATCTGGGTCTGCGAGACCAGATCGCCGCGTTGCGCTGGGTCCAGGAGAACATCGCCGGGTTTGGGGGCGACCCGCGCAACGTGACAATCTTCGGTGAGTCATCGGGCGCGCTGAGTGTGGATACATTGCTCTCCGTACCCGCCGCCAGAGGCCTCTTCCGGCGCGCGATCAGCCAGAGCGGCGGCGGCCAGCATACCATGAGCCGCGAGCAGGCCGGGCTAGTGGCGGCGCGGCTGGCTGAGACGCTGGGCGTAGCGCCGGCGCGCGCGGACATCGCCACGATTCCTTTCGAACGGCTCATTGAGGCGCAGACGCAAACGCTAGTGACCTCTGTGAATTTGAACACGGCGCGCGACGCCGACCCGACCGGCGGCCTGACGCTCTTCATGCCCGTCCGCGACGGCGACCTCATCTCCACCCAGCCAGTGGAGGCTCTGCGCCAGGGCGCTTCAGGCGACGTGGACATCCTGGTGGGGACCAACGCCGATGAGATGAACCTCTATTACGCGCCGTCCGGTGTCGTTGGCATGCTCGATAACGACGAGAAAGTTGTGGCGAGCCTCGCTGGCCGCCATCCAGACCCCGCGTCGCTGCTGGCGACCTATCGCGCGAGCCGGCCGGGCGCGCAGCCCGGCGCGTTGTTCTCCGCCATCATGACCGACTGGATGTTTGGCATCCCCACGCTGCGGCTGGCCGAGGCGCACGCGCCGCAGCCCGGCGGCACATACGTCTACGAGTTCGCCTGGCCTACGCCCACGCTGGGCGGCGCGCTGGGGACTTGCCATGGCCTTGAGCTTGGCTTTGTCTTCGACACGCTGGATACGCCGGGGCTCACTGGGCCGGAAGGCATGGCCGGCGAGCGCCCGCCCGCCGAGCTTGCCAGCCAGGTACACCGCGCATGGATCAACTTCGCGCGGACGGGCGATCCTGGCTGGCCGTCCTACAACGCGCAGAGCCGCGCGGTGATGCGCATCAACACTCCCTGGGCGCTCGTCAACGATCCGCGACCCGAGGAGCGCCAGGCCTGGGAGGGCGCGCGTTAGCGCTTTGGCGTCATCGCTGGCGCGCCGCGTGTCGCGTTCATGTAGAAGGGGAGCCACAATGGATGGAGCGCTGGAACAACTGCGAGCGCGGCTTGGGGATGGTCAGGTCAGCGTAAGCGAGTCCGTCCTCGAAGCCCATGGCCGCGACGAGAACTTCCCCGAGGTCCGCCCGCCGCTCGCCGTGGCGTACGCGCAGTCGAAAGACGACGTGCGGGCCGCGCTGGCATGGTGTCGCGAGAACCACACGCCTATCATCCCCTTCGGCGCCGGCACCAGCCTGGAAGGAGCGCTGGTACCTGAGCGTGGGGACACGCCGGTCCTTAGCCTGGACCTCTCGCGCATGAACCAGGTGGTGAGCGTCCAGCCGGAGAACTTCCTGGCGGTGGTCCAGCCGGGCGTCACACGCACAGCGCTCAACGAAGCCCTGCGACACACGGGCCTCTTCTTCCCGGTTGACCCCGGAGCCGACGCCTCGCTGGGTGGGATGGCGGCGACCAACGCCAGCGGCACCACCACCGTGCGCTACGGCGGCATGCGCCAGAACACCGTGGCGCTGGAGGTTATTCTGGCGAACGGCGAGACTCTGCGCGTCGGGCGTGGGGTGCGCAAGACGAGCAGCGGCTATGACCTGAAGGACCTGTTCGTTGGGTCGTCCGGCACACTCGGCGTCTTCACTGAGGTGACTGTGCAACTGCATCCCACGCCAGAGCACATTCACACGCTGCGGGTCTTCTTCCCGTCTATCTCGTCGGCGGCGCAGGCGTCCTACGCCATCATGGCCAGCGCCCTGCCGGTGGCGCGCATGGAACTGGTGGATGAGCTGGGCATGCGGAGCATCAACAACTATATGGGGCGCGGCTACAAAGAGCAGACCGCGCTCTTCCTGGAGTTCCATTCCTCGACCGCGGCGGCGATCGAGGAGGAGATCCGCCTGGTGGAGGACCTCGCGCGTGAGGCCGGGGCCACCGACATTACCATCGCCCGCACGCCGCAGGAGCGCGCGGACCAATGGGAAGCGCGCCACCGTCTCTACTGGGCCATCGTCAACGCGCACCCAGGCCACACGTTTACCATAACTGATGCCGCTGTGCCGCTCAATTACCTGCCGGAGTTGATCGATTACGCGCAACAAACGCTCGCGGAGATGGGCATCGAGGGCAGCATTATCGGACATGTGGGTGACGGCAACTTCCATACGGTCATCGCCACCGGGGCGGAGGACTACGAGCGCGTCCAGGCCTTTTCGGAGCGGCTCGTGCGCCAGGCGCTCGCCTGGGGTGGCTCCGCCAGCGGCGAGCACGGCATCGGCCTGGTCAAGCGCAAGTTCATGGCTGAGGAGCATGGCGCGAGCCTGGAGTGGATGCGGCGCATCAAGGACCTCTTCGACCCCGATCACCTGCTGAATCCAGGCAAGATCATCTAAGGCGAAGGACGACGGGCGGCGGGCTACCGGCGACTGAAGTCGCGCCTAGGGGGCGCGCCGTCCATCCGCTACTTCGGGGCGCTCCAGCCCCGGCGCTCCAGCCGGGCGCCGTTGAAGGCCTGAGTGTCCTCGATCATCGCGTGGCCGCGCTTCGCCCTGCCAGACTCAGCAGGATGGGCAGCCTCACATCAGTAAAGCCCCCAGACCGGTGATATCTCCAGGCATCGGCGCTCTCCTCGCGCGCCACAACGCGGCGCTTCGTCCTTAGCGCAACTCATTGAGCGCAACTGAATAACAAGCCTGGAAGATCTGTATGTCAAGAGGCGCCGCGCGACACGACGGGCGGCCAATCGAGAGACTCCTGTGATGGGCATGCGCTACCTGGTGACAGAGTTGTGAGCGCGGAGCGGCAATCTCGTAGGGAGTATCGCAGCTATTCAGGTGGTTTGGTGGACTTTGCGCTACCGCGCCTTGGCCCGTACCACGCGAAGGAGCGCCACGCGAAGGAGCGCCACGCGAAGGGAGCCCATGTTATGTGGCGAAGGATACTTGTGGTCGGGCTTGCGCTGTCGGCGCTGACTCTAGCGGCCTGTGGGCCTAGCGGCGGCGGTTCCGCGCCAACGCCGACGGCGACGGCGACCCCCATCCCCGCATGCGCAACCTGGCGGATTGTCACCAACCCAGCCGCAGTCCAATACCCGGCAAGCCGCCTGTCCGGGATAATCGCGCTCTCATCTACGGACGCATGGGCAGTCGGTATGAACAACCCGGGCGAAGGGAATCCTCGGGCGGCGAGCCTGATCGAGCGTTGGGATGGCTCGACCTGGCGCGTTGTCCCTAATCCCGGAGCTGGCTATCTGAATAGCGTCGCGGCGGTGTCAGCCCAGGATGTTTGGGCGGTCGGCGTTGAGCCATCCCCTGTATCCAGCAACGAGTATCTTCTGGTCGAACACTGGAATGGGGCGCAGTGGAGTGTTGTGTCCACCCCCATCCCCGGCCAGACCAACAGCGGCTTCAGGAGCGTCGTGGCACAGACCGCGAACAGCGTGTGGGCGGCTGGCTACTTCAACGGCCTGGGCTTCAGCCCTCAGCCCGTGATCGAGCGCTGGAATGGCTCGGCTTGGCGTGTCTCGACCACCGCGCTCCCGGATGGCGCGAGCGCCGCGAGTTACAGCGCGCTCAGCGTGGTCCCTGGGACGAATCAGGTCTGGGCCGCTGGCTCCGTTCGCTATGGCGCCCCACCCAGCCGCGGCATCGGCTACTTTCAGCCGCTGATCGAGCGCTGGAACGGGAGCGCGTGGCAGGGTGTCGCCGGCCCAACGCTACCGAGCGGCGCCCTGGCGGGTGAGTTGAACGGCGTAGTCGCGCTTTCCGCGACGGACGCCTGGGGAGTGGGGGACTACACGGCCAGTGACCACACCATCCGACCCCTGATCGTCCATTGGGACGGGACTTCCTGGACGGTCGCCTCCAGCCCGGACGAATGGGGCGCGCTTTCTGGCGTCGCCGCGGTGGGAGCGCGGGATGTGGCCGCGGTCGGATACAAAATGACCAGCCCTGAAGGCAGCGCCCAGATTGGGATCATCGAGCGCTGGAACGGCTCCGCCTGGAGCGTCAGCGAAAGTCCGACGCCACAAGATGTGACACATTCCAACCTCGAGGCGGTCGCGACAGACGGAGCGGGCGGGTACTGGGTGGCCGGCCTGTATCCCAATGCGGACAGCATTCCGCAGGCGCTCAGCGCCCGCTGCTTCTAGGCGCTCGCGGGCGTCCCGCGTGGCCGCCGGCGCGTGCGCCAGCGCAGCGCGAGTGGATGTGAAGGTTAGGGTCGCGCGGGTAGGTCGTGCTATACTCGGCCCACCCGCAGGCGCGTCCAGCCTGCGCTCGCCGCCAGACTGGAGCCACGCTGATGCCCCCCGCGCTCTCCTGTGCGCTGACGCCAATCGCGCCGCTGGCGCTCGGTCTCGTCCTGCTGGCGGCCTGCTTCCACGCCGGATGGAACCTGCTGCTGCACGAGACGTCTGACCGGGTGGCGGCGATGGCGGTGGCGGGTCTGGTCGCGGGGGCCGGGCTGCTGCCGTTCACGCTGGCCGCGCCGCCGTGGCGGGTCTGGCCGCTGGTCCTGCTTTCCGGCGTGGCGGAGGCGGCGTACGCCCTCTTCCTGACGGCGGCCTACCAGCGGGGCGCGCTGGCGGTAGCCTATCCTATCGGCCGGGGGACGGCGCCCGTGCTGGTGACGCTGGGGGCGTGGCTGGTCCTGGCGCAGCGGCCGGGCGCGCTGACGCTGCTAGGCGCGGCGCTGCTACTGGCGGGGCTCTCGCTGGTGGCGCTGGCGGGCCACCGCGCGGGGCAGCTAGCGGCGGCCGGCTTCGCCGTCCTCACTGGCTGCGCCATCGCGGCCTATTCGGTTATTGACGCGCGCGCGGTCGGGACAGTTGGCGTCGCGCCGCTCGCCTATTTGGGGCCTGTGCTGGCCGTGGATGGCGCGCTGCTCTTGCTCTGGATGCGCGTGTGGCGCGGCTGGAAGGGCGCGGGGTGGGCGCGCGTGCGGGCGGCGGCGCGGCCAGGGCTGAGAATCGCTATCGGCTCGGTGGCGGCCTACGCGCTCGTGCTCTTCGCCTTCCAGCGCGCGGGCGCGGGGCGCATCGCCACACTGCGCGAGCTTTCCGTGCTGCTGGGCGTCTTCTTCTCGCGCGGGCGGCGCGGCTGGCAGGTGTGGCTTGGCGCGTCGCTGGTCGTCGCCGGGATGGTCCTCACGGCGCTTTGAGCGCGCTCGACAGGAGAGTGAGTGACCATTTGGGCAGCGCAGCGTGTGCGCGTCAGTCACGCAATCTCACTGTCACTGAGCGTCAGGATACGCCGGCGCTCGCCACAACCGGCAAGAGCCGCTGGACAGTCCTGATGTCACTACCTCCACGCTGATGAACGCGCCAACACCCGGCTGCGTCACTGGTCACACCGTGGCGTCCGGCCCGACCCAGAGCTCAGCCGTGACCTGTTTCGCTGGCGCTGGCGCGACGATCGCCGGCCTTATTGCGCCAATACCGCCTGCTCCGCCGCTCCTGGCGCTCCCGCCGCTCCTGGCGCTCCCGCCTCCAAGTAGCGCTTGAGGCTCGTCCAGATGGTCCGTTCCTGGCGGCGGCCGATCAGCGCGATCACGGGTGTCAGGAGCTTGAGCAGCCCCCGCGGCTCCAGCTCCCAGGACCACCGCATCCGGGTCCCTTCCGGCACAGGGTCGAAGGTGAGCGTTCCCCGTATATCCATTGTCGCCAGATGGGTCGCGGAGGTGAGCCGGCGTGGGCGCTCAAACTCCGTGAACACGATGGTCATCATCACCGGCCGGCCCTGCGCGACGTTCTCTGCGCGGAAGGTGGTCCCGGCGCCAATCGGGCCCGCCGAGGTCTGCTCAACGCCGCGCATCTGCGGGTTGTAGCGCGGCTCATTGCGCTCATCAGCGACAAAGTCGAACACTGCTTCCACGGGCCGGTGGATAAGAATCTGCCCTTTCACGCGGGCCATGCTGTCTGCTCCTCTCGCGCTCGCGCGCGGCCAGAGCCTGCTCCCTGTGCGCGCTCCTGCCACTCATCCTTCCACATAGCACACTGGCCTCACGATCTCGTCTCGATGCGAAGCAGCGCGTGTACAAGAGCGTCTCAGCGGTCAGCCCGTTCGCTCGTTCTTTGCCGCAGTGGGCCGCGCGAAGAGCGCCAGTCCGCCCACGAGCCTCCGCGCGCCGACCGTGTCATGGGCATTGGCAGGGACGGCGTGGCGGGCGATCGGTAGGCGCACAATGTCGACCAGCGGCCTTCTCAGCGTCGGAAAGGGAGCTGGGATAGACCATATTCATGTCGTGGAGCGCACGGCATTACATGCGCTGCGGCAATTGCCGGACGCGCTCTGAGCTTGCATTTTAACCAACACCAAGTGGCCGGCAACCAGGATAATTGCTGGCACGAAGTCGAACAGCCACAGCGTGAGGTAGATTACGGCGTCAATTTGACCGCGGGGAAGCGTGGAGCAGGCGGTGAGCGCGTGCC
>DASVZK010000063.1:0-52619 GCA_036391685.1 Ktedonobacterales bacterium | reverse complement strand
GCCGCGCTCGCATTTATAAACGACATTGTTTTCGGCTAGCGAGCTGTCTGGGCCCGCGCAATCTCGATGACTTGATTGACCGGCCCGCTCCCCATCACGAGCAGCACATCCCCTGGACGCCGGACGCGGTTGAGCAGCGCCGCCGTCTCGGTGAAATCGCCGCCGTACCGCGCCGCGTGCTCGCGCTGCGAGAATGCGGGTAGCGCCTGGATGGCGCTCACCAGATCGCGACCATGGATCAAGCCAGTGTCGCGCTCTCGCGATGGCTGAATCTCGACTACCACCGCATCATCCGCCGTCGCGAGCGCCTCGGCGAACGGCGCAAGGAACCGCTGCAAGCGTGTGTAGAGTGTCGGCTGAAAGATCGCGATAATACGCCTGCCAGGAAACCGATTGCGCGCCGCGGCGATTGTCAGCGCGACAGCGTGTGGATGATGCGCGTAGTCATCTACCCAGGTCACTTCGCCGTCATTGATAACCTCAAACCGCCGCGTCAACCCCTCGAACTCATTCAACGTTCCCGTGATTACGCTCGCGTCGACACCCAGCGCGCTTGCCGTGGCCGCGGCCGCCAGCGCATTGGCGACATTATGCCGCCCTGGCGTCCTCAGCGAGACGCGCCCGGCGGAATGCCCCTCGAGTAGCAACTCGAAGCTCGTCGTCTGGCCCTCTCGGATGTCCCGCGCAAGCGCGTTCGCCGAATGACCTTCGACGCTAAACGTGCGCAAGACTCCCGGCCAGTCCGGCCCCAGTCCCGCCAGGGTGTCTCGACATCCTGGGCTATCCGCGCTCGTCACGATCGTCGGCGGAATATCCGCCGGAGCCTTGGCGGTCATATCCATGCCCTTCAGGAAAAGCGCAAAGGCATCGCGAATCTTCTCATATGAAGGGAAGAATTCAGGGTGATCGTACTCCACTTCCGTCAGCACGACCATGCGCGGGTGATATGAGAGAAAGTTGTAATTGAATTCGTCCGCCTCGTTGATGAAGATGCGTCCCTTTCCGGACCGCACGTTCGAGTCCCACGCGCGCACCACGTCGCCAACCTCGACAGTGGGATCCAGACCCGCGGCGATCACCATCGCGCCCAGGAGCGCCGTCGTTGATCCCTTGCCATGCACCCCCGCGACCGAAACACCTAGTTTGCCGCGCATCAACAGTCCTAATAGCGGCTGCCACTGCGCGACGAGGATGCCCAGATCGCGCGCCGCGACCAACTCGGGATGGTTCGGAAACAGGAATGTGACCGCGGGGTTGGTCACCACGAGATCAGCGCCTTCTACATGGGCGATGTCGTGCCCTTCCGTTACGGGCACACCCTCGCGGCGGAGCATTGCGCTCAATGGCGTCGGAGCACGGTCACAGCCCGTGACAATCGCACCAGCGGCATGGGCCACCAGCAGTCCGGCGGATATGCCATGCCCGCCCGCGCCGACCGCGTGAATACGCTTGCCGCGCACTCCATCCGGAAACGCCGCCTCAAGCGCGGCGAGATCCGCTAACGCTACCCGCTCATCAGCCGAATCCATTGACCCCGTACTCCGTGTTCCCTCCGCTCACCAATACCCGTGAGCGGGCCGCTGCCATTGTACCATGGCGCAGAGCCGCTTCCCGCCCACATTTCTCAGTCGACAGTGGGATCTCGGCCGAACGTCATGAGCAAGATCATTGGCGCCACGGCAAGCAACGTCGCGCCAACCGCGAAGCCGATCGAGAGGTTGACGTGGCGCTGAAGCCACCCTGCCGCAGCCGCGCCACCACTGAAGCCGAGACTCCAGGTCACGCTGTACATACCGCTCAGACGCGAGCGATACCGCGCATCCACCCGCTCCATCGCGAAAGTCGCGTACACCGGTTCAAAGAATCCACGCAGCACATTACGCATTCCCTCGGCGACGGCTGACATCGCCAGGAAAGGCGCATAGCCAATCAAAAGCGCTACTGGAACGCTAGCTAGCTGCATGCCCGTGATAACGCGCAGCTTCCCATAGCGCCGCACCAACGACGGGGCCATCAGCGCCGTCACGCCTGCGAGCAAGCCCGCGCCAGCTACCAGCAAGCCGATCGACGCGACACTCGCCTTGAAGCGCAATTCCAGGAAAAGCGGCAGCAGCGAGACGACAGAGCCCTCCCCCGCTGTATACAGCACATCGGGTATAAGCAGCAGCACGAACAAGAGCCAGATTGGTCGCGCGCTCGGCGCGGGCCCGGTAACCTCCACAGCCTTTTCCGGCTGACCGGGGTTCTCCACTCGCGGCTTCTCCGGCGCATCCAACCAGAACAGCGGGAAAGTTGGCAGGAGGACGGCAACCGCGGCAGCCAGAACGCCCCAGCGAAGTGGTCCCGGCGAGTTAGCCGGCAGACCCGAGAGCAATGCGACCGTTTGCGGCACGATCCCGCCAACGATCGCTCCCAGCGCCCCTATGCCCAGAAGCAGAAACGAATTGAGCGACATCACGCGGACCCGGCGCACCGGCGGGACACTTTCCGTCAGCATCGGAATGTTCGTTACCCAATACGCCGCGGAGAGCAGCCCATTGGCGAACGCTGCGGTGAGCATGAGCGGCGCGCTGGTCGTCAGTCCGATCATGGCCAGCGCTACCGGGTTGAGCAAGCCGGTGATGATCAGAAGCGGCTTGCGTGGCAAGCGATCGGCGAGATAGCCGACAGCCGGTGCGGCCAGCAATGAGCCAATCGCGGGGACCGCCAGCAGCAGCCCAACAAAGTCCTGACGATACCCCACACTGTAGGCATAGAGGCTGATCGTCACCTGCCCAATGCTCAGCTGGAAGCCCTTGCCCAGTGTGAAAAGCAGCAGCAGGTACACATTGCGCGGAAATGTGGAGATGCCGCCGGCCCAGCGCCTGACCTGGGCTTGCGCCGCCCTTACCGCGCCACCTCGCTGCGGCGCTTGCTCCGTCACGCGCGCCATCTTGCCTCCGTATCACTCTCGCGCTTATCTCACAGGCCATTAAGCGTAGCACACCGCGCCGGGTTCACGGCCAGGCTGTGAATATAATGCGACGATGACTGGACGCCGCGCCCCGTTGCGGCTGGCAGAGGAAACCGCATGTACCAGCGCCTCACCCTTCCGAATGGCATTCGCGTATTCGTGGCGGAAATCCGCCATGTCCGCTCGGTCAGCGTCGCCTTTTACTTTGGTGTCGGCGCCCGCTACGAGGACGACGCGATCGCTGGGGCGTCGCACTTCATCGAGCACATGCTATTCAAGGGGACCGAGCGCTACCCGACAGCCCAAGCGATTTCTGAGGCCATCGAGGGTGTAGGCGGCGCGCTGGATGCGGCGACCGACAAGGAAGTGACCGTCTTTTCGGCCAAAGTCGCGAGCCATCATTTCGAACTGGCGATGGATGTCATTACTGACATGATCCGCCGCCCGCTCATGAGCGCGGAGGAAGTCGAGAAAGAGCGCGGCGTCATCATTGAAGAGCTCAATATGTACCGCGATAGCCCAGCGGACTGGGTGAACGTGCTGGCTGACGAGGCGATGTGGCCTGGGCTGGCGTTGGGACGTGAAGTAGCGGGTTCCCGCGAAACGGTAGAAAGTCTGACTCGTGAGAATCTGCTCGATTACAAGGCGCATTACTACACGCCATCCAATCTGGTTATCAGCGTCGCGGGAGACGTGAGCCAGGACCGTGCGCTCGAGGTCATCACAGAACGCCTGGGTGACTGGCCTGACGCGCACGCGCCACTGTGGCGCCCGTGCCCTATTCCCGCGGGCGCTCCGCGCGTCCGACTGGAAACGCGGCCCACAGAGCAAACGAACATCTGTCTGCTCACGCCGGGTATCGGACATCGCGACCAGCGCCATTACGCCCTGACATTACTCAACGCCGCGCTTGGGGATGGGATGAGCTCACGGCTCTTTGTGGAGATTCGCGAGCGGCTTGGGCTCGCGTATGATATTGGATCGGCGCCGTCCTACTACCACGACACCGGCGCGTTTGCGATTTCGGCAGGGGTCGAGCCGCGCCGCGCCGCGCCAACCGTCGCCGCCGTCACCCGTGAGCTGCGCCGCCTGCGGGATGAGCCTCTCGGTCCGCAAGAGCTCACGCGCGCTAAGGAATATACCAAAGGGCGCATGGCGCTGCGACTGGAAGATACCGCGACCGTTGCGGCCTGGATGGGTGGTCAGGAGATCGTAACGGGCGAACCGCTGGACCTCGACGAGGTCATGGCGCGGCTCGACAGGGTGACCTCCGAGGAGATTCAGGCTCTGGCGCGCGACCTGTTCCGTGAGGAAGCGCTGCGCCTGGCGGTCATCGGTCCGCAGAAGGGCCTCGCGGAGTTCGAGCGGGCGCTCACAATGTAGATTCCCGACGCCTACTCTGGATCACGCTTCAACGGTGCGCTCTCAACCACTCGCGGGCGCTCCCCTTCTGTGGAGGTCGCCGTCGTCGCGGGTGGGTTCCCGTTCTCATCGTCGCTGGAGAGACTCCAGTGCATTTCCTTCAGCGCGTCGCGCGTCTGGATCAA
The DNA here is from genome assembly GCA_036391685.1 of Ktedonobacterales bacterium. Classification (GTDB taxonomy): domain Bacteria; phylum Chloroflexota; class Ktedonobacteria; order Ktedonobacterales; family JADMIN01; genus JAKAIY01. Next base: position 48,119 of record DASVZK010000063.1, on the reverse strand, counting down.
CGACTTGCCCAATTGTGTGACCATCTCGATCATCCGCCTGGGGCCAAACACGACCAGCGCCACCAGCAATAGGACGATGATCAAGCCAATATGACCGAACCCCATAACGCCGCCTCTTCCTCGTGTGCTGATCACGTGGCGCGGGACGCCACGCTCCCCATAGATTGTACACCTCTCTCTGCCTGAACGACGACCGGACGCGTGGGGTCCGGGGCCGCAGGTATTGTTTGTGCGCATAGCCGGCTAGCGCGCTGGCGTAGTCTCATCCAATTCGATCACACTTGTGGCGACGTCGCTGAGACCAGCGGCTACTTCACCCTCTGCCATCGCGTCAAGATCTTCTTGCGGCTGTTGCGCCCGCGGCGCCGATGCGAGCGCCGCGATGACACATAGCGCAGTAGAGAGCAGGAAGACCGCGCGCAATCCGTCCATGAATGGCGCCGCGATCAGGTTCGGGAAGAACTGCTTGCTCAGCAGATGCGCCTGAGTTGCGACGGGAAGCGCGCGGACGGCATCCGGCGGCAGTAGCGTCGCCATCGGATTGTATCCCAGGAACGCGGCGAACAGCGCCGCGGTCGGCGGAAGGTGCGCAATGCGCGACACCAGCGACGCGGGTAGTCCGGCGGCCGACAGCCCGCTAGTCAAGGCTCGCGGCAGCGCGGAGGCCAGGCCCGCGGTCACGATGCTAAAGAACACGCCAACGCTCATCAGCGATGCGGCATTCTGGAACGTGGAGCGCATGCCTGAACCAACGCCGCGCCGGTCACGCGGCACACTGTTCATGACAACAGTCGTGTTCGGCGCAGCGAACAGCCCCTGGCCAATTCCTAGCAACAGGAGCAGAACAAAGAAGAGGCGGTAATCAAAGTCCGCGGGCAGCAAAGTTAATCCGATAAATCCGATGGCATTCACAAGCATGCCGCTCACCATGAAAACCCGTGGCCCCAGGCGGTCGGACAGCCACCCAGCCACCGGACCCAACACGACAAATCCAGCCAGCAGCGGTGTCATATAGATGCCGGCCCACAGCGGGGTATCCTCGAACCGATAGCCATGTAGCGGCAGCCAGATGCCTTGCAGCCAGATGACGAGCATGAATTGCAGGCCACCACGTTGCAGAGAGGACAGGAAGCTGGCGACGTTACCCCACGTGAAGACCTTGGACCTGAAGAGGTCGAGACGGAACATAGGTTCGTCAGCGCGCAACTCAATCCAAACGAACAGCGCCAGAAGCAACACTCCCGCGATCATCGCCGCGATAACCCACGGATTAGTCCAGCCCATAGGGGAGTTTCCATAGGGCTCGATGCCATACGTTACGCCGAGCAGGAAAATGGTCAAACCGGCGGCGAACGTCACGTTGCCTGGAAGGTCGAGCTTTTGGTTGGCGCGAATGGTGGCGGTCTCACGCAGCATGAGATACGCCCAGACGGTCCCAAATATCCCTACAGGCACACTGACCAGGAAGACCAGGCGCCAATTCACAATTGCAAGGACACCGCCGAGTATCAGGCCAAGAAACGAACCGATGATCGCCGCCATCTGGTTGATACCCATCGCCATGCCGCGCTGGTGGGCCGGGAAGGCGTCTGTGATGATCGCGGCGCTATTGGCGAAGAGGAAGGCTGCGCCGACACCCTGCGCCAGCCGGAAGATGATCATCTCCAGCGCGGCGGCTTCGCCAGAGCCGGGCGTCAGGAAGAGCAGAACACTTCCGATCGTGAAGATGAGGAAACCAAGATTATAGAGCTTTACGCGACCCAGCATATCGGAGATGCGGCCGGCCGTTACGAGCAACGTCGCCGTCACCACCATGTAGCCAAGCAAGAGCCAGAGAAAGTAGTTCGTCTCACCCTGTGCGAGAGGATTGATTTTGATCCCAGTGAAGATCGCTGGCATCGAGATGAGAATAATGCTTGAGTTGGTCGTCGCCATCAAGACCCCAAGCGTCGTGTTCGAGAGGGCGATCCACTTGTAGTTCTTGCTCACTCGTCCGCCCTGTGACTCCACGCGCGATCCGGTCTCAGGCGTCATCGCCCCGGTGACCAGGTCATGCGCGGCGCGCCGCCGCGCTAGCTTCATATCCACGGTTCCTTTCTCATCACGTTGATCTGAATTGTCATGCGCACGTGAAAACAAAAGCGACGCCGCGTGGCGTCGCTCTTCTAAGCGTAGCAGAACATTGACGCGCGCGTCAATGTTCTGCTAGCGACCAATGCGTCACGACCTGCGGCGCTGCGGCGCTACAATCCAAAACGCCCCCGAGCGGCGGCCGGCGTTGGAATAGCGCTTGCGCCCTCGCCTTCGACCGAACACGCGGCGACCGCATTGGCTTCCCGCGCGGCCCCCTCGGGCGTCGAGCCGTCCGCTAACGCGCACAGAAACGTCACGGCGAATACGTCGCCCGCCCCGGTCGGGTCCACTTCGCGCGCCGGGAAGCCTGGAACAAGCGACCGGCGGCTATCATGCCACACCTCAGCCCCCTCCCACCCCCGAGTAATCACTAGGCAAGCGACATCCCCAGCCCAATCACCGAGCATGGTGTCGACGCGTTGACGCGCGGCAGGCGATGCGCCATTACCACCGAGATCGTCCCGGCTCAGAATCACGGCCTGACAGTGGCTGAGCGCTTCTCTCCCGGCGGGTTCCAAAGGAACTGGTTGAACAGCCCCAGAGGCGTCCCACGCCCGCAGCCAGCCCTGCGGCGCGAGTCCGACACGTGTGACGGGCGAGAGCGCCGCAACGATGTCGGGGTCAACCTCACCCGCCACAGGCGCAAGTAGCGCCACGGGCGCGGCAAGCCAGGCCGCGGGGATGTCTTGCGCCCGCAGCGGAGACGCTACGGCCCGCAAAAACTGGGTCCGCGCGCCGTCATGATAGACATTTTCAAAGGTCGTGGAGACGTCCGCTGGGACAATACGCAGAGTGACGCCGGGCAGCGCCGCGCGCGCCGCCGCCGCCACCTCACCATCAGCGCTCGTGAGCGCCGCGACGCTCAACCCACGCAGACTGGCGGCTCGGGCGGCGTAATATGCCGCGCCGCCAAGGCGCCAGCCATTGGGGGTCAGATCGCGCGTCACATGACCAATGATCAGCGCGTCAGGCGTCGCATGTGCAAAATGCTGCGCGGATGAGGAGGTCATCTCATCGCTCCCGGCGTTGAGTCGGGCGTCACGCGACTAGAGTTGGGCGCCTTTGCGGAGGGAGATGACAACACGGCGCTGATCGCCCTCGCCGGTGCTCTCTGTCGCAATGTCGTCACTCTCGGCCAGCGCCATGTGGATGATACGTCGCTCGTTAGGCGGCATCGCCTCCAGCATAATCGGCGCGCCAGAAGCCCGGACTTGATCGGCGATGCGATGAGCCATCTGCCGCAGGTTCGCCTCGCGCCGGTTGCGATAATTCTGCGCATCGACAATGACCCGCTCGCGATGGCCCGACTGGCGTGAAACGATCATGTTGACGATGAACTGGAGCGAAGCGAGGGTCTCGCCTTTGCGCCCGATGAGCGCCGATACCTGCTGCTCCTCGAGCCCGCGCACGTTGAGCGTGAGCGGCTCATCATCGTTCGCCGGACGCACTTCCACCTCCGCCGCCACGCCCATATGGCCCAGGATCATGCGTAGGGCCTCGATGGCCACCTCTTCTGGCGTCGCATCCTCGGGCATGACATCGCTCAGCGCGGCTGTTGTCAGTTCATCAGCGAGACGGAACGAGGCTTCTTCGTCGTCATACTCATCATCAGACTGTTCGTCGTAAGGTTCGGAGCCGTCACCCTCAGCTTCATCTCCCAGGAAGTCACCCATGGCATCAGCGCGCATAACAGCTGAGCCACGTGCCGCGGGGCGCTCTGTCAACGCCCGCACGCGAACTCGCGCTTCGCGGGAGCCGATGCCCCGCTCGCCGCGGCTCGGTTCCTGAAGCACGATGACCTCGACCTCATCTCGTGTGCGTCCGAGACGGGCCAGCGCCTGAAGAATCGCGTCTTCGATGGACTTGCCGGAGGCTTCAACGCTCTCCACCCTGTTCACCTGCTTCCACGGTTACGGTTGCGCGAGCCGGATTGCTGGCGGCCGCGCCCGCCACTTTGCCCATTCTGCGCGGACGACTTGCCATTCGCGCTTTTGCCGCCCTGGCGGCCTGCGCTCACGCCGTTCACGTTCTTGACGGCCCCTGATCGCGATGTCGCCAGCGTATTCTCGCGCGCGATGCGCTGCTCAGGCAAGTCTTCAGCGACCGGTCCACTTCCGCTCGCCTCCTGCGCAATGCGCGTCTCGGGCGCAGCCGCGTTTGTATCGCCGCCCGCAGGCGGGGGAACGAGCGTCACACCCGACCTGGAGCTTCGCTGTCGCCGTTCTCGCGCCGCGCTCGCCGCTCGGCGCGCAGCCGCGCTGGAGCCTTCCTCAGCGGCATCCTCGCCGGTGGTGTCGGCCTCCGGCTCCATCGTGGCGGCTGCTCCCGCCCGACGGGCTTCAGCGGAGGCGCGATCGGCGGCGGCCTGCGCGGAGGCCTGAGACGCAAGTTCTCTGTAGCGCTCGCCCAATCGCGCGAAGAATCCTCCAGATGGCTGGGCCGCCGGACTACTCTCAACTGTAGTGTTCCGGCGAGACGGCGCTGGCGCGGCGATAGCGGCGGCCGCGGCAGGCTTGGGCACATAGCGCTCCATGCCAGGCACGCCAACCCAGAGCGATCCCCAGCCCGTGATGAAATACTGCTGCACGGCCGAGAAGGCTGTTGAGATCGACCAGTAGAGCGCCAATCCCGCGGGGAACCGCGTGCCGATGAAGAACGTGAAGAACGGCATGATGTACTGCATCGTCTTCATCGTGTTTGCCGTCTGCGCCGCCGGATCATTCGCAGTTGTCGCGCCAGCCGGCGACACCGGCAGCGACATACGCATCTGCAGGAACGTCAGCACGCCTGCGAGCAGCGCCAGCCAGAAGCTGGGCGTGATGAGCGACAAGCCAAGGAAACTCGGGTTCGGCGCCGTGGTGAGATGAGGCAGGAGCGGGTAGATGAGATTGTTGATCCCTTTAAGCACGTCTCCCTTGACGCTCAATACCTGATAGAAGGAATAGTAGAGGGCGTAGAGGAACGGCATCTGCACCAACAGAGGCAGACAGCCGCCGTACATGCTGACCCCATGCTCCTTGTAGAGCGCCTGCTGCGCCGCCATCAGGCCCGCGTTGTCGCCGCGATACTGCGCTCTGAGCGCATTGATCTTGGGGGTCAGCTCCTGCATCTTGCGGCTTGATGCGATTTGCCTGCGGGTGAGCGGAAAGAGGGAGCCGCGAATCAGCAGCGTAAGCAGGATGATCGAGATGCCAAAGCTGTGTACGCCCTGGTAGATCAGCATCAGGATGTTGAAGACAGGAAGAAAGAAGACGTAATGGAAGACTAACGTCACTGGCGAGAAGATGACGCCAAAGAAGCCGCCGATGGCCGAGAACAGGCCACTGAAGATGCCCACGCCTGAAGTTCCTCCCTGTGGCGGCCTGGTGGCGACGCCGTTATCCCTCGCTGACGCGCGCGTGGCGTCCACTGGGCTTGTCAGCGCGCTCCGCTCGCGCGCGCTGGCGATTCGCTCATGCTGTTCGCGGGCGCTCTAAGCTCAGGCTGGTCACGGCACGGGATCGTACAGATTCCCGTTATAGAACGGATGGCAACGGCTGATCCGCTTTGCGGCCATCCAACTGCCGCGAGCGAGCCCATACTTGTTGATCGCCTCGTAACCATACTGTGAGCAGGATGGCTCGAAACGGCAACTCGACGGGAGAACCCGTGAAATCGTCAATTGATAGGCCCGGATGAGGGCCATGCCCACATATCTCATTGCTGTTGCGTCTCGCTGTCGCCGGAATCGGGCTGGCGAAGCACATGGGCCTGCGCAAACAGCGCAGTCATGTCGTCGCGAAGAGTGGTGTACGTCGCGGATGCCGCCTCGGGGCGCGCTACCACTATCATATCCCACCCCGGTGCGACATTCCACAACTGGCGCCGCGCCGCCTCGCGCAGGCGCCGCTTCACCTGGTTGCGCCGTACCGCGTCGCCAACCCGCTTGCTCACCGAAAATCCAATGCGCGGCGCCGCAATACCGGCGCCGTCAACTGTCTGCGCGAAAATCAGTGTCATGAAGCGGCCCTGACGCCGCCGCCCCGCCCGCCGAACTCGCTGAAAGTCAGCGGCTGAGCGCAGCCGGGACCCGCGTCCGAATCGCTCCCGTGGAGTAGTACGGTTAGGGTCGCGCTCGCGTTCCATACGCCGTACCCCGCGACAAGTCGCGTCGCACCTGCGCCGACTCACCAAACATACAAAACGCGTCTCGCTCCGCCCGGTGGGTGATGAAACGCCCAGCTACGAGTCGTGGCGAGACGCGCTCAGCTCGATGGTCAGCCGTTCGCGCTTAGGCGACGGTCAGACGCCAGCGCCCCTTCAGGCGGCGCGCCTTGAGCACCTTGCGCCCATCGTGAGTGCTCATCCGCTTCATAAAGCCATGCTCGCGCTTCCGGGGAATGCGCTTTGGCTGCCAGGTTCGCTTCATGGTATCGCTTCAATCCCTTTCCGCAAGACGTTCCCGACGATTATACTCTAGGACCTGCCCGCTGTCAAAGCCCGTGAACCCATTTCCTCAGGCGCTTCGCGATGGCCGTCAGCTTCTCAGGAGCGCTTCGCCGCGGCCTGAACAATCCGCTCGCGCAGCTTGCCCGCATCGTTCACCTTGCTCAGGCGCCCACTCGGGTCAAGATGGTGCTCACGTACGATGGCCCGCAGCGAGCCCAGGCGCAAGGATTCCAGAGCCTCCCGCAAGCCTTCCGGCCCAAGTCGCACGCAGAGGTCAAATGGATCAGGCACCCCCACGCCAAGATCAGGCGCGACGCCTGTCACAATCGTCGGGTGGAACGTCCGGCCAATCGTCGTCGCAGGCGTCTCCTCAACATCTGAAGTCGCCTCGCGCGGACCAGCCACCGAATGTCCACTCCCGGAGGTGGGAGCTTCAATACCCATCGCCCAGGCGACCCGCCGCGCGAGCGCCGGATCGCGCTCCAGTTCATCCGCGACCGCGCGCAATGCCCTCGCCAGCGCATCCAGGCTCATACCCGCCGCGTCCTTCTCCTGATGAGTTGGCGCAGGTAGGGCCTCGCCAGCGCGCTCCTGTCCAACCTTCCGTTGCGCGCGGCGCGCGGAAGGTTGGCCTGTCGGCGGCGCCTCGTTTGGCACGGCCTTAGTAGGCTTGGACGCTGCGCCGGTTGTACGGCCGCGAGTGCGCTGCGACACGGCGTTTTACCTCCCGAGCGAGCTCCATATACGCCAGGCCACTCGTGCTCGACGGCGCGAAACTCAAAACGCTTTCGTGCTCGCGGTGCGCCTTCTCGAGGTCGAGATTTTTCGGTATGCGGGTCTCCAGTAGACGTTCCTCGAACTTCTTCTCCAGGATTCCCCAAGTCTCGCGAGAGGTCGTCGTGTCCTCATAGAACGTCGCGATGACGCCGGCGATCTCCAGATCTGGGAGATCCAGTTGCTCGCGCAGGTCCTCAATCACCGCATCCAGTTTGTCAATGCCAATCAGGCTGAATTCGGTCAGCGCGATCGGAACGATCACTTTTGTGGAGGCTGCCAGCGCGTTCTGCGTCAACACACCCAGCGAGGGGGGCGTGTCAATGACAATGTAGTGGTATTCCAAGCCGGTCAGCGCGCGCGCCAACCGCCACTCGCGGGCTGGCTTGGAGGCAAGTTCCACGTCCGCGTTCTGGAGCCGTCCGTCGCCCGGCACGAGCCAGACGTTCTCCTCGTTGGTCTGCCAGATCACCGATTCGATCTTGCGGGTCCCAAGCAGCACATCGTAGATCGAAGGCGCCGGATGGACGCGGCCGGTCAGAGCGTAGGTAGCGTTAGCCTGACCATCCATGTCCACGACCAGGACCTTGTAATTCAGCCGGGCGAGCCCCGCGGCCAGATTCACAGCGGTCGTCGTCTTCCCGACGCCGCCTTTGTTGTTGGCGATACAGATGGCGGTCACAGGCTGTTCCTTTGGACATGGCGGCGCGTGCACACGTTTGAGAGTAGTCCCATGCATGTTGAAGTCCACAGGGTTCCGGGGCCAGGGCGACGCTGGCGAGTGTAGCATGGGCCCTTGGAGAGTGTCAAAACGCGCGCCGGATGGGCTGGCCCACCCGGCGCGCGACAACGGCGTTTGTATACGTTGGCCTATAGACCCACCATCGCCTCAGCCGACACGCCCAGAGCCTCCACATCCCTGCGGTAGAATTTCGCGCCCCAGATGCCAACAACCCCCGCGCCAATCAGAGTCAGCGGGCAGGTAACCAGCAGCGCCAGCCCTATCTGGTGACCTGGTAGCAGGAGGCCCAACTGCACAGAGATAAGCCCGACGAGCGCCGGAGCGTAAATATCGCCGAGCACATGCGCCAGCGTCAGTTCCAGGCCACCGCCCGCGGCGCGCAGGTTTGGCGGCAACACGTCCTGTAGCGCCGCGCTGGTGGGGCCATTATAGACGTTGAGAAAGAAGGCGGCAATAAACGCCATAATGGCAAATATCGCCACCCCGTATGTCACTTGCGTCCCCTGCGCCAGCGCCTGATAGGCGGGAACCAGGCGCAGCGCATACGGCGCGCCCAGCGCGATGACGAGGAACGGCGCGGCCAGCAGGAACCCCATGCCTCCCGTCCGCACCCGAGCCCCGATATGCTTCCGCCGCATCCGGTTAGACCACGTTCCCCCATAGATGCCGCCCGCGATTCCACCAGCCACGAGCAGCCCACCAGCGAGGATCGAAGCGCGTCCCGCGCTCAGTGCCGCGTTCGCAGTGAAGCCAGAGTTCACGCCATAGGTGTCGCTGAGGTAAATCACCAGCCAGTATGAGGTTGAAGCCAGCGCGAAGAAGCCCAGCGCGTGCTGGAAAAGTATGACCCGGAACGTAGGAATCGCCCAGCAGCGCTTGATGGTGTCGACAAACCCGACAGCGCCCGCGCCTTCGACACTCGGGTCACCCTCCGAGCGCACGCGCTCCCGCGTAAGGAACATCAATACGGCGAGGAACAGGCCGGGAATGGCGCAAATTAGGAAGGCCAGTCGCCATTTATCCGGATAGTCGAAGAATCCACCAAAGAGAAATCCCACCCCCGCGCCGACTAGTGAGCTAGCGCCCCACCAGGAGAGGATGGAGGAACGCCGTTTCGCCGGAAACCAGGCCGCAAGTATCGGCGTGCCAGACGGATAATAGCTACCTTCGCCAACGCCCACCGCCGACCGCGCGAGAAACATGGTCGTGAAGTCCACCGCTCTGCCGGTTAGCAGCGTCGCGAGACTCCACACGGCCACCCCAGAGGCCACCACGACTTTCCGGCTCAAGCGGTCTGAGAGATAGCCGAGTGGAAATGCGACCAGCGAATAGACGATGAGGAATGCGCTGCCGAACAGCCCAAACTGGAAATCATTCAGACTCAGGGCTTTCTCGACTGTGTCCGAGACCGCGGTAAAGACGAATCGGTCCACATAATTGATGAAGTTCAAGCCGCACATCAACCAGAAGATGTACCAGGCATAGACGCCCACGCCTGGCGCGGCGCCAGCGGTGGCCGCGCCGGAGGCCGAACGGTCGCTCACATCGCTCACGGGTGTGGCTCCTCACGATTGGGGGGCGCTGCCAGCCCAATTGGCCAGCGAGCGGGCCGTGGCGCGATCGCTGGAGGCGTCCACGCTGGCGCTGGCGCCATTCTAGCATGGCGTTGCGCCTCACTCAATACACGCGCGGCGCCCGGAATCCAGAATATGGACGCCTATCGTGCGCAGAGGCGCCGAATGCGCACAACGCCGTATTGACATCTGCTCCCAATTGGGGTTAACTTTACGTCACCTCGATTCCCATGCTATAATTTGTATAGTTTGACCAGGCCCTTTTATATCGCTACCCGCCGCCGCCAACCGGCGGGTGAGGAGCGGGAGATCATGACATCACAAAGCGCGGCGATCGAGGTCGCCGCGACGTCCTCGACACATGAGGGCGTTGTTTGTCCAGTCGCGCGCACTGCGGAAATCATCAGTGGTAAATGGACACTACTGATCATTCGCGACTTGACCTATGGCACCAAGCGATTCAGCGAGTTGGAGCGCTCACTCGAAGGTATCAGCCCAAAGACCCTTTCTGAGCGTCTGAGCGCGCTTGAGCGCGAGGGTGTACTCAGCCGCCGCACGTATGCCGAAGTGCCGCCCAAGGTTGAGTACTCGTTAACTCCCAAGGGGAACGCCCTCGCAGGTGTTATTGACGCGATGCGAGCCTACGGAAACGCCTGGCTGGACTGCGGACCCGACCACCCCTGCGAATAACTCTCCGCGCCTCCAACGAGCCACCGCCCTGCGATTTGGAGCAGCGGTGGCTCGTTTGCGCTATTCGCCACGTCCGTTGGCGACCCGCTCAATCAGCGCCACCGCGTAGCAGGCGATACCCTCCTGGCGCCCGGCAAACCCCAGACCATCCGTCGTCTTCGATTTCACACTGACCCGCTCGATGGAAATTTTCAGCAGACTCGCGAGCGACGCGCGCATAGCCGGAACGTGGGGCGAGAGTCGCGGCCGCTCGGCCACCAGCGTCGCATCAACGTTCACGGCGCCCCATCCATCACGCAGTAGCAACTCGATGGCATAGGTCACAAAGTCGCCACTCGCCGCGCCTCGCCATCGCTCATCGCTCGAGGGGAAATGGGCGCCAATGTCGCCCAGGGACGCTGCGCCCAGGAGCGCGTCGACCACCGCATGGAGCAGGGCGTCAGCGTCAGAGTGCCCTGCCAGGCCGCGATCGTGCGGTATCACCACGCCACCCAGCGTCAACGCCCGCCCAGCCGAGACTGGCGCGAACGCGTGCACATCATAACCCAGCCCTACGCGGGTTTCCGTGGCCACTAAGCCCCTCCAAAGCCAGTCCTCGGGCGAACGCCGCTATTTACGTCCCCGGAGGCAAGTTGAACAGGTTATCCATAATCGCCTTGGTGATTGGCACCGCGTTCTTTTCGCCCGACAGGGAATGCTCCACCAGCGCGGCTATGGTGACGGTTGGTGTCACGGGGTTTCCCGTGATTGGCGAGGCGGGGGCGAAGCAGGTGAACCAGGACTGCGGCAGCGGCTGCCCCGATTCGGCTGTGCCCGTCTTGCCTGCTACGTTGATCGGGTAATTCAGGAAATCCCGCGCCGTCGTGCCATCTGAGTCATGAATCGGCCCCAGCATCGCGACTTGGATCACCTGGAGGTTCGCCGCGGAAACTGGCAGTGTTCCCACCTGCTTGTACTGCGATACGAAGACCTTCGCTCCGGTCGTATCAGTCACTGTGTCGATGAGCCGCGGCAGCAGGCGCTTGCCACCGTTCGCGATCGCCGCTGTGGACATCGCCACCTGCGCGGGCGTCGCCTGGAAAAACCCCTGTCCAACGGCCAGGTTGACCGCGTCTACCGCTGTCCATGAGGCGTTCTCATTCTGCTGAATCCAGGTTGGATCAGGCACAGTGCCTGGATTCTCGACACCTGATGGCAAACCAATCATCCCTGTCGGCGCTCCGAACCCGAAACCCTTGACCTCATTTGGCAGGATGTTAGGGTCCTTGTCGTTCATCATCTGGCCGATCTTCCAGAACACGACGTCACAGGAAGGCGCGAGCGCCTTGGGCGCGGTTAGCGAGCCATGCCCATTGGGATTGTCGTCAATAAAGACATGCGTGACGCCAGGCAATGTAAAGAAGCCGGGACACGTAAAAATCTGTGTCGGCGTGACCCCATTCTGCAATCCCGTGGCGAGGGTCACGAGTTTCAGCACTGATCCAATCGGGTCGGCAGTTTGTACTGCGCGATTGAGATAAGGATGGTTCATCGCGTTCAGTCGCGCCTGGGCGTTGGCGGTAAGACCAAGTGACAGGTCGTTGGGGTCGTAAATCGGGTTCGAAATCATGACCAACACAGCGCCCGTCTCGGGATCAACAGCCACCGCGCCGCTGCTGTATTGCGACTCCGCGAGCGCCGCCTTCATCGCTGCCTGCTGCGCGCCGATATTGATGAAGGTGTGGATGTCGTCGCCGTTGACGGCCTGACGCTCCGCGATCGACGCCTGAACAGGCCCATCGCTGCCGTCCGCGTTGCGCGCGCGGATGACCAGCTTACCGCCTTTGAGCGGCCGCAGATATGTCTCGCCCCACTGCTCCACGCCCGCCCGGCCGATGATATCGCCCGCTTGATAGTAATGGCTGGTGTCGTTATTGAGGTCTTGCTGGCTCACCTGCCCGACGTAGCCGGTGACAGCGGCAGTCGTCGCGCCATAATGATATTCCCGCCCGATCGCCTGCTGCGCCTGGATGCCTGGCAGGTTCAGCGCGACGCTGACGCTGGTGTAGAGCGTATCCGCTATCGTCCGCACGGTATAGCATTGTTTGGGATCCTGTCCCTGGTAGGCATTAGTGATTTCACCCTGCGTGAGATCGATCTTGCTGGTCAAAGCGGCGAATACGGCGCTCTGGCTCTTGATCTGTGAGGGACAAACTTGTATCTGGTAGACGGTCCCATCTTTCGCCAGCGCGTCGCCTTCCGCGTCATAGATCGCCCCGCGCTGCCCCTCGTACCCGGCGGTAACCAGACGCACAACATTGGTATATGTGGAGTCAGCCGAAGAATCGAGCTGTGGAAAGATGAGACCTGGGCTCCAGTCCACCTTCCAGGACTTGCCTTCGAGCCGCAGCGGGATCGTGATATCCTCCGCGATAGCGCCCACTCGCGCGCTCGTCATAATGAGGCGCACTGGCACGGTAGCCTGCGTAGCGCTGACGACGTGCGTGGCGCCGGTCGTGGCCGCCATGCTGTCTATAGCCGCCGCCTGCACGATGTACTTCGTGCGGCTGGTAATGTAGTCGCGCGCATCGGTATAGTCCACCGCGTTGATCGCATATTTCGCGCCCGCGTGGAGAATGGCGGGATCGCTGAATCGGGTGCGGCTCGCCTGTGACGTCAAGGTGTAGAGCGCCTCGTACTTGCCTCCCGTGAAGTCGGCGATGTACGCGTTCGCCGCCGCGCAGGCGGAGCTCGTCCCACAGCCAGCGGGCCCGGTTGTCGAGCCTGGTCCGCGATTGGCCTGGATCAGGGTGTACGTCGCGCCCACGATGAGACCAATCACCACCAGCGTCGTGACCAGATATGCCCAAATAGGCGGGCCTTTGGGCTGCGAAGGCTGGGACGGCGCCCGCGTGATCGGCGCGGCGCGTTGCGGCGCGCGGCGCGCGGCCATCGCCGCCATCACATCGGGTGAAAGCTCAACCGTGCGCTCGCTATCTGGCGCCTCCGTTGGCGTAAGGCCACCTGGCGCGTTTGACTCTGCCGCGCCACGGTTATCAAGCTCCCGCGGACCGCGCTGGTCCTCGCTGCCGTCCTCCGGTACATTGTGGTCCATCAGGCTCACCTTCTCCATCAGGCAATCACTGCTCGACACATTGTATACGGCGCGGCGGCGCTCGTGTGGCTCTTTCGGCGGATTACGGCATGTTCTCACATCCCGGCATGGCACAATACAAAACGTTGAGCATTCTGAAGAAATCGACCAGCGTCCACGAGCGCTCGCCCGGAGAACGCCCTACACCATGAATATGACAAGCGCAATTGACTTTCTGTTCGCCCCCAACCGATACCAGAACATGCGCGCGTTGGCGCGCGCGTCAATCAGACAGCATGGCGTGACCCTGGGAGCGCCCCTTATCGCGGGCTCGATTCTTCGCCTGCTATGGCTGGGCGATACGTCATTTCTGGGCGATCAGGCCGAACTACTCGCGCTCGGGCGTTCCGCGTTCGACCATCACGCGCTGATTGTGACGGGTATTCTCAGCTCGATTGGAACACTCAACCCGCCTGTTTCCACCTGGGTCTATGCGCCGTTCGCCCTAGTCGACCCCATCGCCGCAGCGGCACTGACCGCGATCTTGAACATCATCGCCATCGCGCTGCTGTATGCGCTGGCGACGCGCTACGGCGGGAGGCGCGCGGGATTCGTGGCCGCCTCGCTGTACGCGACAGCCAGCGGCGCAGTCCATTATTCGCGCTTCATCTGGCAGCAAAACCTGATGGCGCCGTTTCTCCTTCTGCTGCTCGGCGCCGTGCTGGTAGGGTTGGTTGAGGGACGTTCCGGTTGGCTCGGCTGGGCGGCGCTGTTTTGGGGAATCGCGGTTCAGCTGCATCCTACCGCCGCCGCCCTGCTTGGCGTGCTGGCGCTCGCCATCGCGCTCGCTCGCCGAACGATCCGTCGCCGGGACCTCGGCCTTGCCGCCGCTTTCCTTGCCCTGCTTTTCGGGCCGCTGGCGCTCTGGGAGCTCGCCAGCCGGGGCGCTGACCTGGCGAAGTATCTATCGCTCGGCTCCCGACGTCCCGTCGTGGACAATGTCGCGCTCATGTACTTGCAGCAGATCATTTCCCCTGCGGCGCCACTGGCCTATGGCGCCGGATCGACCTACGTCGCCAGCGGATTGGCGCTTACACCACTCGGCTGGGTTGCCCAGGGTCTTGGGCTCATGGCGGTTCTGTGGCTCCTTAGGACGCTCACGCCGTACCGAGCGACCGAACTGGCGCGGACTGCGCTCAAAGCGCGCCTCGCCTCGCCCCAGTGGCGGCTTGCGGCGACACTCTTCCTCTGGCTCGCGCTCCCCGTCATCCTACTTATCCGCCACACGGCAAAAGTTCAGGAGCATTATCTGCTCGTCCTGCTTCCAGTCGCATATCTGGCGATCGGGCTTTGGGTGGCGACCGCCTCCCGCGCGCTTCCGAAATATGTAGCGCCACGGTGGTCCCGGATGCCACTGGCGGGCCTGTTCTTCCTGACGCTTGCAGTGGCTCTTTCCCAATCAGTGGGCGTTCTATCGGAGCTAAAAACGGTCCACAGCGATGTGTACAACGGCGTAGCGACCCAGACGCATGGCGGCATCCCGCTCTCATCCGAGCAAACGGCATTGGAATATGCTCAGCGCGAAGCGGCGCGCAACCATGCGACACTGGCCATCGCCTCCACCGCGGTCCAGCAGGAGCCGTTCGGTTATCTCGTCGCAACCGATGACAGTTCCGCCACCGTATACATCAGCGATGGATGCCTGGTCACTCCCAGTTCCAGCAGCGCTTCTCCAATGGTCACGATGGCGCTGCCTGGCACACTTGCGGCCCGCGTTTTGCCCGTCCTCACTGGAGCGCGTGAGGTAGGCCTGATTCCGGTTCAGGGCAGCGCGCCGCTCGTACTATACAGAACTGCGCCAGGCGTAGTTCCACAAGGTGAAGTCGCTGCGCAGGCGGCAGACACTTCGTCGCCCGGCCTTTTAGGCTATGGTATGACGGCTGATAGCGCTGGCCAGCGCTACCTCACTGTGCGCTGGTCACGCCCTCCTGACCTGACGCCGCCGCCTGTTAGCCGCGCCTCGTACTGGTATGGCGCGACAACTCATGGAGCCACAGTCGCTACCTACCAGATTTCCGCCCAGCCACTCGACTCCACTGGGCGGCCGGTGGGCAGCCCGATCACGGCTAACTGTGGACGCCTGGCATGGTCCCCCAATGCGGACCTGCTCTCATGGCTGCCGCTATCTGCCGCCGATACCCGCGTCACCGCCTGGAGCGTCACAATCAGCGCCAGCCCGCTCACGGTCAGCAGACCACAATTAGGCCCGCTCTCGCTCGAGACTGGCGCTGTCATGTTCGGTCCCGCCAGGCCGCTAGCTGGTCCGGTACAATTCAGAACTCCAGCCGCCTAGCCACCTCGCGGTCGTTAATTGATTCCCGACGCGCTATTTTCCGCCGCCAGAGAGTCGCGCCCGAATCAAGGTATAGAAGACCCCGATGATGATTGCGCCAACAAGTGAGCTGACCACGCGGACGCCTTCGAAGACGAAATCGGGAATGCTCGTGGTAACCGACTGGATGATGTAGGCGCCGATCAGAGTCAAAATGACGCCGGCTACCAGGCCACCTACCTTGGATTTCGTCAGGCGCTCTGTGACCCAGACGACGACGACCGCGAGGATGAGTAAGATAATCAACTGAATGAGGTTGATCGCGTAGCCCTTGGATGGCCAGCCGAGAACCTGAAACTGCGCTCGTGTTTGATAGAAGATCAAGTCGAGGATGCCGGAGTGCGGGATTGGATCGAATGACTTCACGTGCGCTACCCCTCTCGAACCAATAACGACAGGGCGCGACTATTTGGCCGCGAACACAATCACCTCGCGTCGCGACACGCGCGCTACCACGCCATCCTAATACGGAAGGCCGCTTTAACACAAGCTGTCAGAGCGGCGTCACTTGCAAATTCGCTCGCATGCCTCGCATGATGTGCGTTGTAATCGCGATGCGTCTCCACGAATTCGTAACCAAATGAGGGAAGCGACATGGAATATCGCCGGATGGGCGACACAGGTTTGCAGGTTTCTGTCATTGGTTTGGGCGGCAACACATTTGGCCGCTACACCGATGTCGAAGGCACGACGCGCATCATTAGCGTCGCGTTGGACGCGGGCATCAATTTCTTCGATACCGCGGACATCTACGGCAAGGGTACGTCGGAGGAGCACCTGGGTCAGGCGCTTTCTTGCCGGCGCGACCAGGCGATCATCGCCACAAAAGCTGGCATGCGAATGAGTGACGGCCCGAACGGTGACGGCTCTTCCCGCGCCCACATCATCGCCAGCGTACACGCGAGTCTGCGGCGTCTCCGCACCGACTACATTGACCTCTTCCAGATCCATCGCTTCGACCCTGAGACGCCTCTGGAAGAGACGCTTCGCGCGCTGGATGACCTCGTCCGTTCAGGCGCGGTGCGCTATATTGGCTGCTCCAATTTCGACGCCTGGCGGATGACTCAGGCGCTCTGGATGAGCGACCGCCATCACTGGTCCCCGTTCATCTCCAACCAGGTCGAATACAACCTGCTCGCACGCGATGTGGAGCGAGAACTGCTCCCCGCATGCCAGGAGCTTGGCGTAGGCCTCATACCCTATTTTCCCCTCGCGGCCGGAGTTCTCACGGGCAAATACGTTGCCGGCCAGCCTGCGCCAGCTGGCACGCGTGGTCATAATAATCCTGGGTTCGCCGGGCGTTTGCAGCCTGCAGCGCTCGCCACAGTCGCCCGTCTCGACGCATGGGCGCGTGGACGCGGCCACAGCGTCGCCGAGCTGGCCCTGGCCTGGCTTGCCGCGCGCCCCGCCGTAGCGACCGTCATCGCGGGCGTCACCAAGCCGGAGCAGGTCACAGCGAACATTGCGGCGGCGGACTGGCATATGAGCGCGGCTGAGATGGACGAGGTGGAACGCCTCCTCACGCCCGGCGCCGAAGAGCCAAACAACTGACATGCGTGGCCCAGCTAGGCCTGTCCGCCTCACAGAGTCCACCCGAATGTCGCGCCGCCGGGGCTGGCGCCTTGGCGGCGTGATACACTCCCGTCTTGGACGCTGGCCGGATGCGCTGGCGGCCGCCAAGGCTTATCACCCATCTACGGTATCGTGGAGGACCCGCATAAACATGGCAGCAACTGGCCAGCCAGCCCCATTGTCTCAGGAAGTCTCGGTAATCATCCCCGCCTACAACGAGGTCAAGACGATTCTTGAAGTGGTGCGACGCGTCCAGGAACAGCCCATCTCCAAAGAAATCATCATTGTCGATGACTGTTCGAGTGACGGGACCACCGAGTTGCTGGACCAGACCTCGTTTCCCGAAAACGTTCGCATACTCCACCACACCAGGAACATGGGCAAGGGCGCTGGCATCCGCACCGGCGTAGAGGCGGCGACCAAAGACATTATCATCATTCAGGACGCCGACCTCGAGTACAACCCGTCAGACTTCCCAATCGTCCTGCGCCCCATACTCGATGGCGTGGCGGATGTCGTCTATGGCTCGCGCTTCCTGGGCATTCACCGCTCATTCATGCTGCATCATTATCTTGGCAACCGCTTCCTCTCGATCGTCACCAATATCCTCTATAACAACATTCTCACCGACATGGAGACAGGTTACAAAGCCTTCCGCGCGCCAGTGATCAAATCCGTCACCATTCGCAGTAACCGTTTCGATTTTGAACCAGAGATCACCGCGAAAGTACTCAAGCGCGGCTATCGCATCTATGAGGTGCCCATCTATTATGCGGGCCGTGACTATGCTGAGGGCAAGAAGATTACGTGGCGTGATGGCTTTGCCGCGCTGTGGGCGCTTCTGAGGTTCCGCTTTAGCGACTAACGCGCGGTCTATCTCGCGCTCAATGTCCGCAAGTCATGCCAGCCGTAGCCAACTTCCCTCAGCGGCTGGCCATAGACCGTGATCTCCTGCTCATACGCCCGCATGCCGCCCAGGCGCTCGTAGAACCTCCGGAACGGGTTCTCGGCCAGCGCCCAGACGATGAGCGCCTGCCAGCCATGCGCCACAAGTTCGCCCGCAAGCGCGTGGGTGAGTCGGGTTCCAACCCCACGCCCAATGAGGTCCTCGGCGAGATATATAGCGTATAGCTCAGCGTCAAACGGGGTGGCGGCAAGCCCGTTCGCGAGCGGGCGCGATGGGCCGCCATGTGTGAACCCAACTACTCCCCGGCGCGTGTCATCCGCGACCAGACACAATGCGCCGCTGGCGCGAGGCGATGAGAGGCGCCCGCGCCACGTGGCGGTCCACTCCTCGAGAGGCAGATTCTGAAGCGTCGCATCGTCTAGAATACCGCGGTAGGCATTCCGCCAGCCTGCGACCTGCGTCTGCGCGATTCGTTCCGCATCATCCAGCTGGGCAAGCCGGATAGAAATGCCGAGGGTCGTCTGCGGCGCTGGAGCATCCATCACTCACCGTAGAATGGATTGCCAAAATCGTCGGCGTCTTTGTGGCGCTGATACTGCTCTGGCGTGTCGTCCGGCCCAAAGCCTTCGTTATATACCCCTTGACGCACCAGGCGGCGAAGGATCATGAGCCGACGGTAGAGCATAGAGCCAGGTACAACATCATCGTCTTCCCCTGGGTCCTCGCCCCCAAAATCATCAACAGACTCGAAGTCGATGCCCAAGGGCTCCACGCCAGCCTGGGGAACACCAGTGTCAGTCGGTTCCGGGCGCGGCTCGGGTAGGAGCGGCGGCGGCTGGATCGGCGCCTGCGGCGGCTGGGAGGGTGGCGCCGGATCGCGGTCAGCCCACAACAGCTGGAATGCGCTCAGCCCATCCCCACTGGCTGGCAGTCCAGTCAGTGGCTGTGAGGGCTTCGCGAGACGCGCAAGTGGAACGGTTGTCGGGGGTTCGCGTCGCGCCGGAAACTCAATTTTCGGCGGAGGGGCGCTATCCCAGTTACTTACCGGCTCGCGCAGTGGCGCCGTCATCGGCAGAGTTGGGGTCCTGGTCGCGGGCGCCGGGTAGGAAGCAGGCGATTCAGGAACGACGAAGAGGGAGCGAAGCCAGGAAATAAACCGTCGGTACCACATTGTGCGCTCTCCCGCCGGAACGAGCCGGTATGTACCGGACGCCAAGCCGCACGACCCAGACTATAGCGTATTCGAGGATCGTAGTCCTGCGAAAACGCCGGGCGCACTCCACGGTGTCTTGTGCGTTCCCATCCTGGACTTGCCGTAGTCACCATCCTGTTATCGGTAAACGTAGCATACTGATACGGGTCCGTCAAACCTGATCAATGACGTTTCACCGGCAAGGATAGCGGCCTTTGGCGCTGATGAACGCCACACAGTCCTCTGTCCATGTAGACGTCACAACAAAGTCGCAAGTTTCATACCCTTTCCTGTACAACGGGATGTGATAGGAGAGCGGTGATGGGGTGTCTCTACACAGGCTATTCCGGAAATGCGCTATACTGTCGGTAGTTTCGGCCATCGTCACACCTGCCCACGAAAGAGTGCGTCTGATGCCCCTGTACGACTTCTATTGCGCCGACTGTCGCCGCAAGTTCGAGCTCTTCACTAGCTACGAGGCCTCATCCCGTGGTGTAGCTTGCCCAACCTGCGATGGGAGCCACGTACGCAAAATGTTCTCGGTCTTCGCCATGTCAGGCAGAGGTGACTCACCGGATGCTGGCGAGATGAGCGACTATGGCGATGACGCTGGCCAGGGCGGCTGCTCCTGCGGTGGCGCGTGCGCATGCGGGAGCCATTGAGTTTGCGCCAGCGTGAGACTGCCCGGCAGCGCAAAGCTGGAGCGCCTTCATGACCGTGGGCCGTAATGACCGCCCGGTCTACGTAACAGGCATCGGGCGTATCAAAATATGCAAGCGCTGCGGGGAGCCCGAGGACAACTGTCGCTGCGGCGCCCAGCGTCCCGCCGAGATTCGCCCTGGAGCGCCCCGCGACGGCGTGGTTCGTGTCACTCTCGATCGCAAAGGGCGCGGTGGCAAGGGCGTCACACTCATCCTTGGCATGCCGGGCGACGCCAGCGAGATCACAGCGCTCGCGCAAACGCTCAAGAAGCTGTGCGCATCCGGCGGCGCGGTCAAAGACGACGTCATCGAAGTGCAAGGCGATCATCGCGACAAAGTTATCGCCCGCCTGACCGCGCTCGGCTACCGCGTCAAGCGCATGGGTGGTTGATGGACGAGTTGGCGCGCGCCGCTGCCGACCTCGAGGGTATGCGACTTCAGTGGTCGCCAATCTGGCGCCCAGAGTGGGCCTGGACTCCCGAGGCGTATGTCTCAGCGGAACTTGTTCTTTGGGAAGGGAACCGCCGCCTGCTGCGCGGCGACGATGACGCTCTCGGCCTGCGCGTCTATCTGGGTGTGCGAGCCTCAGACCCCTCGCGCTGGGGCGCTTGGGGGGAGCCGCAGACGCGCTTTTTCGCCTCGGCATTGCTCGGGAAGCGCACCCTCTTCCTCCGCACTTATCCTGATGCGCTGGCGGCGCTAGCGGACATCCGGAACATCAGGCTCCGCCTCGCCGAGGCTCGGTAGCCGACCGTCGCCATCAGTTTTTGGCGATGGGCTGTGCCGCTGCCAGGTCGGTTTTGGCCTTGGCGCGTTGGAGCCATAGCCAGGCGAATAGCGCTAGCCACGGCGCGATGGAGAAGTAGTTGGGCGGTGACCGGAAGGCGAAAAAGAACGGTAGGAGAGCGAGTAGCGGCGCAGCCTCGCGCAAACGTTCCCAGTAATGCGCGTACAGCCAGAGCGCGCCGCCTACCGCCGCCACTTCCAGGAATGTAAAGAGCGCTTTCGGCGGCGAGGGAATCACATGTCCCAGTGCGAGTGTCACCAGGCCCATCCCTTGCGGAAAAACCGCGAGGCTTAGCGGTAACCACAAGCTCTGCCACCATGCTGTGGCGCTGGCAATGATGAACGGCGCGTTGGGCGCAAGAAACGCGGCCAGCGTGATCAGGGCGCGGCGGCCAGCTTCACGCCAGCCATGTCGCAATGCGCTGTCGAGCAAGAAGAGCGGCGCAAAGAACCAACAATACTGCTTGAACGCGCACGCCAAACCCAAAAGAAGCGCGCTGAGCCAGCCCTTCCGGTCACGCAAAGCCCATGCGGGCAACAGAAAGAGTAGACAGATTAGCTCCGTCTCTAGGAGCAGCGAGTTGAACGTCACGCTCAACGCCGCCAGCGCGGTGAACGTTACCCAGCCGCGTTGTGTGCGCGGAGCCAACGCGATCATCCATGCCAGCAATGCCGCATACGCGACGAGATTGAGCCACATGACATTCTGAATGCCGACCGCGAAGAGTGGAACGTACACCAGAAAAGACAGCGCAGGATAACTGTGTAGTGTCCTCGGGTCGAATGCCGCGGCGTAAGCCGCTGGTTGGCGAATGTAAGCCGTGTCGATGGCGTACACATAGCTCTGTCTGGGATAGTCATAGCCGTATCCGAATATCGCGCCTTGCATCGGTGTCGGTGGAGCGTGTGGATACGTGATGAGGGTCGGGATGAAGTTTGCGTCATCCGTGTACGGATTGTTGCCAGCTAAGAGCGCATGGGCGTTCGCCGCGCTGAATGAGATGACATCATTGAAATAGGCCTGCCCTGGCGGCTCAAACGCGTATTGCAGCGCGGCGATGATCAACAAGAACGAGAGTACCGCCAGCCCGCCCATCATGAAGGTGAGCGCGACCCGAACGGCCGTCTCGACGCGCTTCCGAGCTGGAGCGCTCAGTACCCGCGCGATTCCCTGTGGCGACCCACCACATGCGACGAAAAATAGGGTTAACAGCCCAACCGCGGACACACCGAACGTAGCGATTGACGCCAAAGAAAGTTGATGCGGCGTAATGACAGTGATAGACATGAACCCGCCAAGCCACACGAGCAGCGCGCCGAAGCCGATTCCCGCGTATGGCCAGGGCGCGGTGAGCCTCGTCGTCACGCGCGCCAGGCGCGTGTAGATCGAAGTAGGCGCATTCATGGGGCGGACCTCTCAGCGCGCTCTAAGGACATCTTGCCGGCCTGACCGTGAGTCTCGCGCAGCGACGTCTCTAGCGCTCGACCGCCAACCACCACCATGACGACATTGCGCATGGCTATCAGAAGGGGCGAGTGCTCAACCATCCATGTACCCATATAGACAATAACCCAGGGCGAGATTGCGACCGGATAGTACAGCGACGTCAAGAGGCACACCGCGCCCCACCCAAGCACCGCGCCTGCCTGCATGCCATAGATATAGGCGATGAACGGGCTGAGCCACAGTAGATACTGGACGCTGAAGACCTTGGCGCTCAAAATTGCGATGCCGATCACAAACAGGAATCCTGAGCTAAGAGCGAGGCGTCCGCGCAGGAACAACCAGTACATTCCACCCAAACCCGCGACGCCGACCAGCGCCACCACCGTGGGGATGATGTCAGACCCTGGACCAATCTGGCACGTAGATGAGTACAGCGTGGACGGCACGAAGCGCACCTGCTGGTGGATAAGGCTCGCCCAGAAATAATCCACCGTCGCGGGAAACGCCTCCGCCTCCACACACCGCGCCCCCAGGAAGCCCAAAGGCTCGAGGGCCCGCATCGGATCAATCAAAACCGCCATGCCCTCGCCAGCGGTTACGATCGCCGCGAAGATAGCCGGCCCCATCCACACCGGCCGTTCGCGCCGCAGACGCCAGGTCTCGATCAGCAGCAGCGGAAGAAGCGCCAGCGGATAGTACTTGAGAAGGGTTCCCAACGCCACCGCGGCATACGCCAGGTTCATCCGCTGACGCTGCGCGGCGAGCAGCGCGATCAGCGTCAGGGCAGCGGGCAGGATATCGAAGCGTCCCGCCGCCTCAAGCATCGCGCCCAGCAATGTGTAGAGCAGCCACAGGTGTCCGGCGCCGCGCGGACCAACCCGAGCGAGCAGCCAGGCGACGCCAAGTATCAATCCGCACATGAGAACGTGGAATACTGTATCATACCAATCTGTGGGCGCAAGGAGCGGCACTGAAAACACCAGCAGTGAGAGCGGCCCATACTCGCGCGGCAATTCGTGCAACGGTTGGGCAGCCAGATCCGGGAGCTTGATGGAACACACGGCAGGGAGCGCGTGATTGGCGACCTGAGCTCCCTGCCAAAAGTCGAGCGCATAGCAGTGATATTCGAATACGTCACCGTAGTCCTTCGGCGCGGCCAGAAGGAGCAGGACGGCCGCCAGCGCGCCAAAGAGCCAAAGAGGAGGCAGCCGCACGCGAGAACTCTCACCGCCTTTCGCGATCGTCGCCGTCGCGCCCACTGGCCCACCGTCCATCACACACCCTCTCCATTACCAGGCGCTTCCGACTCGCAGCCGCCATCTCCGAAGGTTACAACGCGCGAATGGGCGCCTCAGAGCGCCAGCCCGTGAATCGGCACGCGCTGGCCAAGATGGCGCATTAAGTTTGACAGGCCAAGTGCGCTTGATTACAATCGCTTGGCATACCCTGCGATGGACCGGCACGGACGAAGCCCGCGTAGGGAAACGCGGTATCACTGCTGGCCTGGATGGCGTTCCGGCGGCGGAAGACGCGAGAGCGCCACCGCATGCTACTGGACCCAACCACCCACACGCTTGGAGGTTCACGCGCATGCGCGCAACGAGTTCAGGACTTGAAACACGTGGCGCGCGCGCCACACAATCCCGGTCGCAGCGGCGAGCGGCCACCCTCCTGGCGCTCTTCGGCGCGGTGACGCTCATTCTGGGCGCATGCAACATCGGTGGCGCTCCGTCGACCGGCGACTCACCGCTCGCCGCTGACCAGACCTTCACCTGGCCATATGTTGACGTGAACGGCACGATGGGGCACTATGCCGTGCTGGACCCGGCGCAGATCATTACCTACAAAGATCTCTCGCTGGTCAGCATGATCTACACCAATCTCGTAACGTTTTCGCCCACGTTAGGCATCCAGGCGGATGCGGCTACCTATTGGGATGTAGATAGCACTGGCACCATCTACACATTCCACCTGCGGCCGAACATGAAATTCAGCGATGGCGCGTCGATCACCGCGTCGGACTTCGCATATAGCCTCGATCGGTCGCTCGACCCCAACCTGTGCGCGGTGGGGAGCGCCAGAACATATGCGCCGCTTAATGAGTGCGCGCAAGTGGGCGCCGCGCATCTGAATTTCATCATTGGCTGGGATGGCCGCCTAGGCGGAACGCGATCAACCATGATCTCGAATGGCGACAACGCCAATTACGGCCTCAACGTTATTGACCCGCTTACTCTGCGCATCCGACTCACGCATCCTGTCCGCTTCTTCCTCCAATCGCTCACATACCCCACAGGTGATGTGGTTGAGAAGTCCATTATCAACAAGTACCCCGGCGGCTCGTGGGTCGATCACCTCGACCAGGGTGGCGCCTCCGGTCCTTTCCAGGTCAAGTCCTATGGAGCCGGCAAAGTCATGACGCTCGTGCCAAACTCCAATTGGGAACAAGCGTTTGGCAAACATATCCGGCTCTCGCAGGTAGTTCGCCCTGTCTACACAACGATCGAGACCCAATATTCCGCATATCGCGGCGGAGCCAACGACTACACGGACGTCTCGCTGAGCGACTACCCATTCGCTCGCGGTCAGACGGACTTCCACGACATCGTCGCGCTCGAAACAGACTATTTCGCCTTCAATTTCAAATTGGCGCCTTTCGACAACCTACAGGTCAGGCAGGCGCTCGACCTCGCGCTGAATAAGCAACTCTTGGTCGATAGCCAGGAAAAGGGCGGCGCGGTACCTACCAACCACATCGTGCCGCAGGGCATGCCGGGATACTTCCCGGCCCTCACCAATCCGCCATTAGATGGCACACAATCACTCACAGGCAATAGCTCCGCGGCGCAACACCTGCTCTCCGTGGCGCAGTCGACCTGCCCTGCCGCTGGTCTGCCCGGGCCGGATTACTGCCCATATATCTTCGGCTCCTCTCCAAAGGAAATCGACCTGTACGTTCCCGCTGATCAGGAGACGCAGGTCAGTCTCGCCCAGACGGCGGCGGCGTACTGGAACCAGGCGCTCAACCTCAATATTCGTGTGAAACCCGTTCCGTTCGACACGCTCGTAGGCTATCTGGGGCAGCCGGCTGCCGCTGATCCGATGCAGATGTGGCTCATTGGCTGGATCGCGGACTATCCCGATCCGCAGGACTGGCTCACCATTCAATTTGAAACCAATGGACCCGACAACTCGGAGGGCATCAGCGAGCGCAACCTCGATAAAATCATGCAGGCGGCCGACATCGAGTCCGATCCGGTCAAGCGTATGCAGATGTACAACCAGGCGGAGCAAATCGCCGTCAATGAAGTCGCCTGGCTACCATTCCAGCAGGCGAAGTTGGCCTGGCGTTTGCGCCAGTATGTGCGCGGATTCGCGTACAACGGACTTGGTGTCATGGTGGACCTTAGCTGGCCCAACGTGTACATCGCCGCGCATTGACTCTGGTCGTCTCTACTTCCCCTCATGCGCCAGCGTAACACGATGAAGCGCTGGCGCGTACTCACGGCAGGAACTGATGGCTGGCGCGCCAGCGGCGAGAAAATGCCGAGCGCCACTTCTGACCTGGCTCGCCGCCATTTCTGCGATCGCATGATTGGCGCAGAGGTCGCCAGGCGGGCTCCGCGCCGTGATGACGATACCGCCAGCGCGTGTAAGCGCGCGGGACGCCGACCATGGAGGCTTTCGTGCTAAGTGAACTCGAGCCAACTCCCGCCCACTCCCCCACGCCTCCGACGACCGCGGATCCCGCAACCCGCCGCAGGAACGCCGCCGACGGCGCGCTCTGGCAAATGGTGACGACCTCCCTTCTCGTCATCATCGCTTTTACCGCCGGCTGGTTTGGCAACGTGTACGTGAACCAGGGGCGGTACATCTCTTCGCCCGACGAGCTACTCATCCACCAGGCGTGGGTCGAGATCAACGACAATTTCGTTGTCACCAGTCGCATTAATCAGAAGAAGATGGCGTACGCCGCGATTAATGCGATGGTAGGCACGCTCAATGATACTGGCCACACGCGCTTCGAAACCCCAGAGGAATATGCGCAGGAGAACCAGCAAATCCTCAACCAGGGCATCGTTGGCATCGGCGTCTCGCTTGTTGGTGGCGGCGCGACACCCATCACCATCCGCGAAGTATTCCCGGATTCCGCGGCCGCAAAGGGTGGACTCAAGCCCGGCGATGAGATCGTGAGCGTGGATGGCAAGAGCATCAAGGGCTACACGATCGAGCAAGCGCGTCCGCTCATCATCGGCAAGGCGGGTACCCAGGTCCAGCTTGGGATCATTCGTCCAGGTGTGAGTCGCACCAAGGTCGTGTTGTATACACTCACGCGGGCTGAGTTCGTCGTGCCTGTTGTCACACCGTTCTACATCCCTGGCACGACGCTGGTGGATATTCAGGTGAGTGACTTCTCCCGTGAGGCTGACACACAGTTGCGTGCGGCGCTCAATCAAGCGAAGAGCAAGGGCGTGACAGGAATCATCCTCGATCTTCGCGGCAACCCCGGTGGATATCTGTCTGAGGCAGAGGCGGTCGCAAGTGAGTTCATTCCCGCGGGCGACAACAAGAACGTGCTGATCGTCAAGTCGCGCACTTCATCCCAAACCTATCCTGTCCTCACCGGCGGGCTGGCCACAAGTACTCCTTTGGTTGTGCTGGTGGACGGTGATACCGCCAGCGCGGCCGAGATCACAACAGGCGCGATCAAGGTTAACAGGCCCGAAGTGCATGTCGTCGGTCAGACTACGTTCGGTACAGGCACCGTTCTCCAGACCTATCTCCTCGCTGACGGGTCAGCCCTGGTGCTAGGCACATCCGAATTCTTCCTGCCCGACGGGTCATCAATCTATGGCAAGGGGTTCAAGCCTGACACACTGGTCAAGCTCCCGAATGGCGTGATTCCGCTGTCCTCGCTGGCCGCCAGTGAGAGTGAGCTGACACAGAAGCAACTCATCGCCGCGAACGACACCCAATTGCTCACAGCCATCACGCAGCTCGATCCCACAGGCCCCTACGCCCTGCCAGTCGTCAAGCCAGCTGCGTAAACCACCTTCACCCGTGCGCAAGCCAGTCCCGGAGCGCGTCTGCGACGCGCTCCGGCTGCTCAAGCTGCGCATAGTGCCCAGCTCCCGGGATCACGACCAGCGCGCTACTCGACAGTCTCTGGCGCAGAAATTCAGAGTATTTGACTGGCGTCATCCGGTCAACCTCCCCAACGATCATCAGCGCCGGCTGCTGGATCTGGTCCAGTTCTCCCATAACATCGAACACATCGCAGGCCGAGAGGTCGCGGAAAAGCATGCCCGGCGCGGTCCGGGGCCGCGACCGATGATACTCTTCCGCCTGCGCCTGATGGTCGGGGGCGAAGCCAAGCACAGTGAGCGTCAGCGAGCCCGTAGGCCCAGCCTCGCGCGCCTCCTGCAGGCTGGCCGGAGCCACGCGTAGGCGTGCGCCCGAACCAACCAAGACGATCCGCCGCGCGAACGCTGGGTGGTCGATCGCCAGACGCAGCGCAATGGCGCCACCAAGCGAGTGGCCGATCACAACACCACCGTCGAAACCCTGCGCGGTCACCGTCTGATACACATCCGCAGCATACTCACTGACGCCCATCGCGGCAGGTCCAGGCGAGGTCACACGCGCGCCATGACCTGGCAGATCGAACGCCACTGTCTCCATATCTGGCAGAAGCGCCAGGAGCGGCGCCCACACCGCGCCGGAATCTCCGGAGCCATGGATGAAAATCAAGCGATCTGCGCGTCTTTCGCCCTCCACAAGTTCGCCCCTTTTCTCATCTGCTGGCGCCCCCGCCATGCTACACTGGAGCCAGGTGAGGGCGGCTTTGCTACCCTGAAAGCGTTCGCAACGTACCACATGCGGGGACTTCGCCATGAGTCAGCCCAGCGTTTCGCGCAAGCAGATCGGCCAGCGCGGCGAGAACATTGCGGCGTCGTGGTTGACAGGACAGGGCTATCGCGTCATAGAGTGGAACTGGCGGCGACCTTGCGGTGAGCTTGACCTGATCGCCGAGTGCGACGGAGAAATCATC
The DNA here is from genome assembly GCA_036391685.1 of Ktedonobacterales bacterium. Taxonomy (GTDB): domain Bacteria; phylum Chloroflexota; class Ktedonobacteria; order Ktedonobacterales; family JADMIN01; genus JAKAIY01. The sequence continues at coordinate 19,656 of DASVZK010000063.1, read as the reverse complement.
GGGGTCGAGGTCAAGACCCGACGCGGCGATGCGATGGGCGCGCCCGAAGAGGCGGTTACGCCTGCCAAGCAGCGTAAACTGGTCGCCACGATCCAGACGTATCTGATGGAGCGCGACGCGGAACAGACCCCGTATCGAATTGATGTCATCGCCGTGCGCCTGGATCTCTCGGGCCGCTGGCTGGCGACCATGCATTATCCCTCCGCTGTCGCGCTCGACAGGTAACGCAGCGGACGGCAAACGAACTCACCCGCACGGGAGGCGAGCGATGTCGGATATGTTTGAGAGCGTGAAACGTGCGGCTGGCGGCATGATGGGGCGCGCCGCGTGGGAAGCCGAGAAGGCGCAGCGCATAAGCGCGCTTGAGCGCGAGCTTTCATTGCTCATGAAGGAACGCTCCGCCCTGATTGAACAGCTGTCAGTCGTCGTCACGGACCTCGCGAAGCGCGGCGAACTCACACAACCCGCTCTCAAAGCGGTCGCGGAACGCCTGGCAAATCTGGATGGCGACGTGGGCCGGTCGCAGTCCGCTATCAAGACCATTCAGTCGGAACGGTATCAACCGGGCGCGGTCTCATTTAGCGCCGCCGCGGGCCCCTCCAAGTCTTGTCCAAGCTGTGGCGCGCACATGCCGCTGAATTCACGTTTTTGCGCATCATGCGGCGCCAAAATGGCGTGATGGCCCCGCGCTTCGCAAGCAAGCCGCTCAGCGCGCAAGTGCTATAATCGAGTAATCTGTCATGCGCTGCGCGCCCAAGGCGCCAGCGACCCGCGCCAACAGGCGCCAGAGCGGATGAGCCATGCGAGCGTCACCTTCATTTTCTAGCGTCTCAGGCGATCAGTCCGAGTACACTGTCGCGCTGCGCAGTGCGAGCGCCGAATGCACCCGCCAGCTTGGCGTCATGCTCGGCGCGCTGCTGCAGCCAGGTGACATGCTCTTGCTCACTGGCGATCTAGGCTCTGGGAAGACCACACTCACGCAGGGTATCGGCGCTGGAGTAGGTGTGCGCGGAGTCGTCAACAGCCCCACGTTCACGATCCTCAAGGAATATGAGGGCCGTCTGCCTTTCTACCATTTCGATCTGTACCGCCTGGAATCTCCAGACGAGGTATACGCGCTGGGTTTTGACGAATATTTTCAGGCGGGTGGCGTCTCCGTGGTCGAATGGGCCGAGCGCGGCGAGTCAGATCACCTAGGCGAAGCGTCACCCTGGCCCGACACCGCGCTACGCATCGTAATCAGCGCGGATGGTCCGCATGCTCGCGTCCTCACACTGAGCGCCACCGGTGAGCGCGGGATCGCGCTCGCGCAAGCCTGGGCGCGCGCCGTCGGGGAAGGGTGATCTCATGCTCCTTGTCATGGACACCTCGACCCAATACGCGAGCGTCGCTCTCAGCCACCAGGACACGCTCCTTGCCAGCGTAACCTGGCTGGTAGAGAACCGGCACAGCGCCGAGTTGCTGTTACGCGTGAACGAAGTGTTGAGCGCGGCGCGCGTGGCGCCGGGGCGCCTCGAAGCCATCGGTGTCGCGCTCGGGCCCGGATCATTCAATGGTGTGCGCGCCGGAGTGGCCACCGCCAAAGGTCTCTCGCTGGCGTTGAGCGCGCCAATCGTGGGCGTGCCCACACTCGATATCATCGGATGGGGCGCGCGACTCGCGCCTGAAGAGGTGTGGTCGCTGCTCGACGCTGGGCGCGGCGAGGTGTATGCCGCCGCGTATGACACTGCCGGAGCCGCGCCTTCAACGTGGGCTCCGCGGGCGTTCGACGCTGGCGACGGTCATGGCTTGGCGAGCTATCATATCCTGACGCCCGCAGCTCTTGCAGCCTGTGCACGCGACGGCGCGACGCTCGCGGGCGAAGCGCGCATAGCCACTCGCGCCATGATCGAGGCCGAGCTTGGAGGCCGCGCCAACACGTCGACACTGGCTGAGCCCAGGAGCGGCGCTTGGCTGGCGGCGTTGGCTCAGGCCCGTCTCGACGCCGGACGACCCGACACGCCGGAGTCGCTGGAGCCTCTCTATCTGCGGCGGCCAGCGATCACGCACAGTGAACGACCCGATATCACCGCGCTCTCCAACGGCGCCCAGCCAGCGGACGGCGCAAAGGGAGAGCGGCTTGCGCTATAGCGTTGACAAAATGACCATGAACGACGTGCCGCGAGTCGTCGAGATCGAGCGGCTCGCGTATACAACTCCCTGGCCGCCCAGCGCCTACCGGCGCGAGATCCAGGAGAACCGCATGGCGCGCTATATCGTCGTGCGAGACACCTGGATGAAGCCGCCCACGCCCGATGCAACCCGTGACGAGCAGAAGCGCCCGTTCCCGCTCTCGTTGCTCTCGCGCGCGCCAGCCACGCTTTCGCCGGAGATTGCGAACATCATTGCCTTCGCCGGGCTCTGGCATATGATCAATGAGGCCCATATCACCACCATCGCCACACATCCTGATTATCGCGGGCGTGGGATTGGTGAGCTCATGCTCTCTACCCTGATAGGGGTGGCGTATACCACCCAGGCGCACTACGTCACCCTCGAGGTACGGGTCTCCAACAGCATCGCACAGAACCTCTACCGCAAGTATGGCTTCGCGCAGACTCACATCCGGCGCCGCTATTATAGCGACAACCACGAAGACGCCTACGTGATGTCCACGCCCGACATAACCAGCGAAAGCTACCGGACACGGTTCGCCGAACTGTGTGAGCGTCTGGCGAACCGACTGCAAAACGATAGCGCTTGCGAGCACGGCGAGGCCCAGAATGCCTGAGTCAGTCACACCCACCCGCATTCTGGCCATCGAAAGCTCGTGCGATGAGACGGGAGCGGCGATCATCGACCACGGGCGCATCATCCGCTCGAACGTCGTCGCCTCCCAGGCCAGCATTCACGCGCGTTATGGTGGCGTGGTCCCTGAAGTCGCCTCACGACAACAATTGAGCGCCATCGCGCCTGTCATTGAAGACGCCCTGGCGGAGGCGAACGCGACATGGGAGAGCATTGACGCCATCGCCGCGACATATGGCCCAGGCCTCGCCGGCTCGCTGCTCGTCGGCCTGAGCGCGGGTAAAGCGCTGGCATTTGCCCGCGAGCTACCTTTCATCGGCGTCAACCACCTGGAAGCGCACATCTATGCGAACTGGCTGCGCACCACGCGTGAGGGCGACGGACACGCGCCCATTGATCGCTCAGAGCCGTGGCCAGGAGATCCAGCCTTTCCGCTCCTGGCGCTCGTCATCTCTGGCGCGCACTCTGAGCTCGTCAGCATCCCGCATCACGGCGTATATGAGTTGCTTGGCCAGACGCTGGATGACGCCGCGGGCGAGGCGTTCGACAAGGTCGCCCGGTTGCTCGGATTGAGCTATCCCGGCGGCCCAGCCATCCAGGCCGCGGCGAGCGAGCGCGACGAGAGCGTGTCGAATCCCTACAAACTTCCTCGCGCCTGGCTGCGTGGCACGTTCGATTTTAGTTTCAGTGGCCTCAAGACCGCCACACTCGAGCTCATTCGGTCAGCGAACAGAGGTCAGTCCGAAGACAGCGCAGCTCGCGTTCGGAACATCGCCGCCGCGTTCCAGGAGTCAGTTGTCGATGTGCTGGCCACCAAGACCGTCCGGGCGGCGCAACGCCTCGGCGCGCGCCAGGTCGTGCTGGCGGGCGGCGTGGCCGCCAACCTGCCGCTCCGAGAGCGTTTGGATGCGCTGCTGGGCAGACAGGACATCGCGCTGCGCTACCCACCGGTCGCGCTCTGCACAGATAATGCGGCGATGATCGGCGCAGCCGCGTATTTCCACGCGCTGACTGGTGAGCGCAGTGGTCTCGATCTCGATGTGCGGCCCAATTTGCAGCTTCCCTTCGCCCATATCGCAGGCCCACGAGCCGGATAGCGACAGCCGCCTCCTACACGCCCGACGGGAAGGAGACAGATCGTCATGCCTTTCACAATCCAGCCCGCGCGACCCGAACACGCCGCTGGCATCATCGCGCTCCTCCAGAGCGTTGCGTCCGACCCAGTCAACAACATCCTGCGTGAGCCTGGCGAGCCGATGTTCACAGAAGAAGACGAGCGAGAGTTCCTGACTCGTCAGGCGGAGCGCTTCGACTGGTGTGGCTTCGTCGCCGCCTCGGAGAATGGCGAGGTCATCGGTATGGTCACGATCGACGGCCAGCGACGGCGCGCCATCCGCCACTGCGGTGACCTTGGCATCAGTGTGCGCGCTGGATGGCGCGGACAAGGCGTCGGCAAAACGCTGATGGAACGGGCCATTGTCTGGGCGCGCGAATCAGGCGTCATCACGCGCGTAGAGTTGGGCGTGCTCTCGCGCAACTCGACCGCCATCCGCCTATATGAGCGGCTTGGCTTCCATCACGAGGGCCTCCGCAAGCGCGCAGTCCTGCGGAATGGCGAGTATCTGGACATGTTGATGATGGCGTTGCTCCTCTAGACCCAACCGGCGCGGCTGGACAAAGCGCGCGACGCATGTCTAGAATTGGACGTGCGCGGGCGCTACATGTCCGCTTGCTCACGTCGCCCACCCGCTCGCGGGTTAGCGCTCTGAGGAGACTATGTCCGATTCCTCTATGGGAACGGCTGAGCCGCCGCTCCTGCGTACACCGCTGTACGAAACACACAAAGCGCTTGGCGCCCGCCTGGTCGAGTTTGGCGGCTGGGAGATGCCGGTACGTTATAGCGGCGATATCGCCGAACATCAGGCGGTACGCCAGCGCGCCGGCCTCTTCGATGTCTGCCACATGGGCGAGTTCTTCGTCAGCGGCCGGGGAGCGCTCAACTTCCTTCAGTCCCTCGTCCCCAACAATGTCGCCCGCCTCACCGAGAACCAGGCGCTCTACACCCAGATTCTGCGCCCGGATGGCGGCACGATCGACGATCTGATTATCTACCACCGTGGCCCCGAACAGTACATGGTTGTGGTCAACGCCGGAACGATGCCAAAAGACTGGTCGTGGTTTACCGAACGTGCGCAAGGGCGTACCGATGTCGCGCTCGAGAACCGCTCCAGCGCGACCGGGCTTCTGGCGCTTCAAGGGCCACTCGCCCAGTCGATTCTCCAACCTCTCACCCCGGCTCCACTTGAGTCCATCGCGTATTACCACAGCCTTCCCGGCAATGTTAGCGGCGTCGAATGCCTGATATCGCGCACAGGCTATACCGGCGAGGACGGCTTCGAGCTCTATTGCGACGCCGGCGCCGTCGCTGATCTCTGGAGTCGCCTGCTAGAAGCCGGCGCTCCGGCGGGCCTACTGCCGGCGGGCCTTGGCGCGCGAGATACGCTGCGTCTGGAAGCGGCGTACTGCCTCTACGGCCATGAGTTGACCGAAGAGATCTCCCCGCTCGAGGCTGGCCTCGGCTGGACAGTCAAGCTGGACAAAGGCACAGAGTTCGTCGGCCGCGACGCGCTGGTCGCCCAAAAACGCGACGGGCTTCCTCGAAAGCTGATTGGTATTGAGTTGACCGAGCGCGGCGTGCCGCGTGCGGGCTATCCGCTCATGCGCGAAGGCGCGCAGGTCGGTGAGCTTACCAGTGGGACAATGGCCCCCACACTCAACAAGCCTATCGGCCTAGGTTACGTCACTCCCGACGCCGCCGCCGTTGGTATGGGCCTGACCGTCGAGATCCGAGGCAAGCCCGTCGCCGCGACCGTGACACAATTGCCCTTCTACAAGCGGCCAAAGCCCGCGAGTTAGCGCCCGCCCGCGCGTCGCCTGGGCGCGCGGAGATGCCACCCCTACTACAATCCCTGAGAGGACCCGCGCAATGACAACCGACGACTTGCCCACCAACCTCAAATATGCCAAGACCCACGAATGGGTGCGTCTCGACGGCGACATCGCGACCATAGGCGTCACCGCGTATGCGGCCGAGGAGCTTGGCGACGTCGTCTTCCTCGACTTGCCGTGGGATGACGCGGGCACGCGCGATTTTGAGGCGGGCGCTCACTTTGGCGACATCGAGTCGGTGAAGGCCACATCTGAGCTCTTCGCCCCAGTAGGCGGAGCCCTGGTGAGTGTCAACGAGTCGCTGCGCGACCAGCCAGAACTTGTCAATTCCGAGCCTTACAGTGGCGGATGGATGCTAACCATCCGCGTGAGCGATCCGCAACAACTGGACAGCCTGATGGACGCCGCGGCCTACGAGAAATTCACCTCGTCCCTGCATTAGCCGAGTTCGGCAGCGCCCGGATACCTCGCCCGCGCCAGCCCTCGCCGCAAGGCGGGGTCGCGTGGGCGGTATTTTACGCTGGCCTGTATAATAAAGTGAATACGCGCCCCGCGTGATCGCGCACGCGGGCGACGTATGGACGCCACGAGTCGCGTCCCGAGGCAAATGCGCGTGAGCGAGGGCGAGAGAGCATGAGTTACGTCCCGAATACACCCGCGGAGCAGCAAGAGATGCTGCGGGCGATTGGGGCAGCGAGCGTAGAAGATCTTCTGGCGGCCATACCAGATGACGTCCGTCTCAGGCGGCCGCTGGACCTGCCACGCGCGCTGAGCGAGGCCGAAGTACGCCGCCTGCTCACACGCATGGCGGAACAGAACGCCGACCTGGACCACTACGTCTCGTTCCTCGGCGCAGGCAATTACGACCACATCCAGCCAAGCGTCGTTCCACACCTCGCCAAGCGCGCGGAGTTCTACACGTCTTACACACCGTACCAGCCTGAGATAAGTCAGGGTGTGCTGCAGGCGACTTACGAATTCCAGACCATGGTCTGTCAGATCACGGGCATGGAGGTCGCCAACGCCTCGCTGTACGATGGCTCGACAGCCGTTGTCGAGGCGGCGCTCATGGCCGTTGGACCAGAGGGACGCGGCGATGTGCTCGTTTCACGCGCGCTTGATCCACAGTACCGCGCCACATTGCGCACCTATGCGCACGCGCGCGGCTTCACCGTCCGCGAAGTCGGACTCGAGAATGGCGCGACATCAGTCGCTCAGTTGCACGAGGCGCTGACTCCCGAAACAAAAGCGGTCATCATCCAGCACCCCAACTTCTTCGGCTCGCTTGAAGATGTGCATGAGATCGAGCAGGCAGTGCGCACTACCAAAGCCCTCTTCGTGGTCGCGATCACGGAGCCCGCTTCGCTAGGCGCCCTGCAGCCCCCCGGAGCCTATGGGGCGGACCTCGTCGCCGCTGAGGGCTACAGTCTCGGCAGCCCAATTGGCTACGGTGGCCCGGCGCTCGGCCTCTTCGCCCTGCGCAGCGAACATGTGCGCCGCATGCCCGGGCGCGTGGTCGGCAAAACCGTTGATGACCGCGGCCAAACGGGCTACGTTCTCACGCTGCAGACGCGCGAACAGCATATACGCCGCGAGCGCGCCACCTCGAATATCTGCACCAATCAAGAATTACTGGCGATCTTCGCGACCGTCTATCTGGCCTCGCTGGGCAAGACTGGGTTCGCCGACCTCGGCGCACAGTGCCTGCGTCGCGCCCACCATGCCCAGCAGGCGGTCTGCTCCGTCCCTGGGTACGCGCCCCTGTTCACCCGGCCGTATTTCGATGAGTTCGCCGTCACCTGCCCCATACCCGTCGCGCGGCTGAACGCCGAGCTCCGCGACCGCGGCCTCATCGGCGGCTATGACCTCAGCCGGGACTATCCAGAGTTTGAGAACGCGGCGCTCTTCTGCGTTACTGAAACGCGCTCGCGGGAAGACATTGACATGCTGGTCACAGCGCTAGAAGAAATCGCGGGAGCCGCCGAATGAGTGTCGAAAGCCTGATATTTGAAAAGGGCGCTCCCGGCCGCGGTACCGCCCTGCTACCCAAGCTCGACATCCCCGAGCGCCCACTCGATCAACTCATCCCGACGGCGTACCTGCGCGCCGTGCCTGCGCCACTGCCCGAGGTAGCGGAGATCGAGGTCGTGCGTCACTACACTCGTCTCTCGCAGCGCAACTTCGCCGTAGATCTCGGGTTCTACCCGCTCGGCTCATGCACGATGAAATACAATCCGAAGATCAATGAGGACGTCGCGGGAATGCCAGGTTTCGCGCGGCTGCACCCACTCGCGGATGAGAGCGAGACGCAGGGCGCGATTCAACTTCTCTACGAACTTGAGCGCTACATCGCCGAAATCTCCGGCATGGCGCGTGTCACTTTGCAGCCCGCGGCGGGCGCGCATGGCGAGATTACCGGCCTGATGCTGATCAAGGCTTGGCACGAGAGCCGCGGCGAGCACGAGCGCGACGTGGTCCTCATCCCCGACGGAGCCCACGGCACCAACCCCGCCAGCGCCACGCTCGCGGACTACCGCACCGTCGAGCTCAAGTCCGATGCGCGTGGCGGCGTGGATCTGGCGCATCTCGAGCAGACGCTGGCGCAGCATAAGGGCCGCATCGCCGCGCTCATGATGACGAATCCCAACACGCTGGGTGTCTTCGACGAGAACATCATCGAGATCGCGCGACGCGTCCACGAAGAGGGCGGCCAGCTCTATTACGACGGCGCGAACGCCAACGCGATCCTGGGGATCACCCGTCCCGGTGACATGGGCTTCGACGTCGTGCATCTCAACCTGCACAAGACGATGAGCACCCCGCACGGCGGCGGCGGCCCAGGCGCGGGACCTATCGGCGTGGCGGCGCATCTCGTCCCGTTCCTGCCAGGGCCGCTGCCCGCGCTCGGCGAGCAAGGCTACTATTGGGAGGACGCCGGCCCGCTCTCAATTGGCCGTGTGCGCGCAAACCACGGCAACTTCCTGGTCCTGGCGCGCGCGTATACCTACATCCGCTCCAACGGCCCCGACGGGCTGCGCGCCGTAAGCGACAACGCCGTGCTCAACGCCAACTACCTCCTGCACGCGCTACGCGACGACTACGACCTGCCGTTCGATCGCACCTGCATGCACGAGTTCGTCTTTTCGGCGGACCGCCAGAAAAAGCTCGGCGTCTCCGCGCTGGACATCGCCAAGCGTCTACTGGACTTCAACATCCACCCGCCGACCGTCTATTTCCCGCTTATCGTCCATGAAGCCATGATGATCGAACCAACCGAGACGGAGACGAAAGAAACACTCGACGAGTTCATCGCCGTGATGAAGCAGATCGCGCGCGAAGCCCGCGAGACGCCAGCCCTGATCCTGGAAGCGCCGCACGCCACTGTCATCGGTCGACTGGACCAAACGCTGGCCGCGCGCAAGCCAAATCTGCGCTGGGAGCCAGAACGCGAGCCGGCCGCCGTCTAGCGGCGGCGCCGTGGCGGGCCACCTAATCCATGACGGGTACGGGTGGCCCGCCTGCGTGTCGATGGCGTACCATGTTCCGGGCGGGCAACTATCGCCCGCCTCACTTCACGATGAGGAGACGGCTCATGCCTGTGGATACTTCTCTCGTCGGTCGGGTCAGCCAGCCCCAATCTGGCATCATCGAGCCAGGCGCCATTCGCCAGTTCGCCGACGCAGTTGGCGATCCCAATCCTGTTTTTCGCGAGGAAGCCGCCGCCCGCGCGGCTGGATACAGCGCTATCCCGGCGCAGCCAACGTTCGTCACGCGCTTCCGCACCTCATTCGCTGAGGCAGGCCTCGACCCGGAGCGCTCACAGGTGCTCCACGGCGAGCAGGAATACAGCTACACCCGGCCGCTGGTTGCGGGCGACACGCTCTCCGTGCGCCACGTCGTCGCGAATATTCGCCAGTCGAGCCGGGGCGGCGGCATGGCCATCCTGACGCTGGAGCAATGGCTTGATGACAGCGCGAGTCAGCGCGTGGGACTGGGCAAAGCGATCGTCATCGTGCGAGAACTCGAGCCTGGCTCGGCGTCAGCGGGCGCGTCAACCGCCGGGAAGGCGGCCGCCGACCCCGAAGGAGAGCGCATCCCCACCCTTACCAAACACGTCACACAGGAACAAATCAACGCGTATGCGGATGTAAGCGGCGACCACAACCCCATACATCTGGATCCGGCCACCGCCCGCGCAGTCGGACTAGACGGCACGATTGCTCACGGCATGCTGAGCATGGCGTTTCTCGGTGAACTGTTGACTGGGTGGCTTGCCACGCAACCCGCGCGGGGCGGCTGGGTCTCGCGCCTGCGCGTCCGTTTCCAGGCGATGGTAAGCCCGGGAGATACGATCACCTGCGATGGAGTGCTCGGCGCGTTGACCGACGGCGTCCAAAAACTCGACCTGTGGATCAACAACCAGCGTGGCGAGCGGGTCACCACGGGCGACGCCGACGTGACATTCGCTCGCTAGAGCGGCCCAAGGCGCCGCGCGCGGCGGCGGGTCACCGTACCGGCCGCCAGCGCCGCGCCGCCGCCGATCAGAAGCACAGCGCCCACGGGAGTCAATGGAGAGCCCGAACCGCTTTCTGGCGCGGGAGAGATGACTGTTGGAGTCTCTGTTGGCGACTCCGTAGTCGGTGAGACGGTGGCGGCTGGCGTGGTTGATGTGGCTACAGGCGATTGCCCGAAGAGCGGGGTGCGGGCCGGGTACGTGCCCGCCGGAGCGCTGGAAGACGCGCCCAAGCTCGGAGCGCTCCGTGATGCTCCGCCTGCTCCTGGGTGGAATCCCGCTAGAGGCAGCGTGCCAGCCGCGAGCAGGCCAGCGCCCAACACCGCCGCAAGCCCACCCGCCCATTGCGCGCCGCGTGCCCAAACCGGCGCGCGGCGCGTAACGCCAGCGCGGGCGCCATGTGCTGCCGGCGCGGGCAGAGTGAATGAGCGCGGCAACGGAGGCTCTGGCAGCGCCCGCAGCAGCGCGCCGACGCGAATCAGCCCCGCGAGTTCTTTCTGGCACGCGGGACACCCAGCCAGATGGCGCTCCAGCGCATCCCGCTCGGCGGTTGATAGCGCGCCGTCGAGATACGCTGACAGCGCCTCGGTCAACTGCTCTGGGTTGTCATGGTAGCCGCTCACGCCTTCTCCTCGCGCCCGGGCGCGCGTGTGTCGGCGCGCGCGTCCCTATCTGGAGGACGCTCCACTCCCTGGGAGAGTTCCCCACGTGGGGTTAAGAGACGCCTGAGACGGTCACGCGCGCGCGCGATACGCGACTTCACCGTTCCCAGCGGGGCCGCCGTCACTCGCGCCACCTCCTCATAATCTAGCCCTTGAATATCACTCAGCACGATCGCCAGACGCTGCTCCGCGGGTAGTTGCAGCAGCGCCGCCTCGATCGCCGCGATGGTTTCGCGTCGCAGCGATACTCGGTCGGGGTCCCACGTCATGTCCGCGCCGCCCTCGCCGAGCGCGGCGTCGCCCGGCCCCTCATCCGTGCCCTCGCCAGCCCCTTCGCGCAATGCCTCCAGAGACGTCGCGGGGCGCCGGCGCTGCGCCCTCCAGAAATCGTAGCACCCATTGCTCACAATACGCAGCAACCAGGAGCGGAATGAGGAGCCGCGGTAGGATTCGAGGTTACGATAGGCTGAGAAGAACGCGTCCTGCGTCACATCCGCCGCCGCCTCTGGATCGCCGAGCATGCGCAGCGCCAGTCCATAGGCCATGGACTGGTAGCGCGTCACCAGCATGTTGAACGCCGCCACGTCGCCGCGCCGCGCACGCTCGATTGCGCGACGCTCAAGCTCGTCAGACGCGTATTCTCCGCTGGCTGTTCCTGGCGGAGCGCCCGGCATGACACACTCCTTCGCCCCATATTTGCGCCAACCTCAGCGCGCCCTGCATTACTTAAGTACGCAGGACACAGGCGCGCTCTTACACGAGTGCGGCAGATAGGCCGGCTACCGCGCGAACCTCTCTGTGATTACACTCTATGACACGGCCAAATGTAACGCGGCATTGCAAAATTCAACCGGAAGGAGACGATCCAATGCCCGAGGCGCCTGATTTCGTCCGCTATCTCAATGTGCGCGCCGCCTCAGCCCCAAGCTGGTCTCCAGACGGCGCGACGCTGTCGTTTCTCACCGATATCAGCGGCGTAGGCGAGGCATGGCGTGTCAGCCTGGCCGGCCCACCATTGGCGGAGCCAGCCTGGCCTGACCAGCTGACCTTCGCTGGTGAGCGCGTCTCCGCAGTGGAATTCGCACCAACGGATGAGCGCATGATACTCGCGACCGACACCGGCGGCAGTGAGTTGACCCAACTACAACTGCTGGCGCCCGATGGCTCGATCACAGCGCTCACCAACGCGCCCAACGCCATGTCAAATTTCGCCGGATGGTCGCCAGACGGCCAGCGGATCCTATTTGCTAGCAACACACGCGATCCGCGCTACTTCGACATCTACGAGCGCGATCTGCTCACTAGAGATACGCGCCAGTGGTCGCTTCCGGAGGGCACAAACTGGGCCATGCGCTATTCGCCCGACGGTGAGCGCATTCTCGCCGCGCATATTGAGACATTCTTCCGCGACAGGCTCTATCTGATCGACCGCGCGACAGGCGAGGCGCGGCCCATCACGCGCGAGATTACCTCGCCGCACGGTTCCCACCGCGCGGCGGACTGGGCGGCGAGCGGTCTCAGCCTTTATATGCTCACCGACGAGGAGCATGACTTCGCGGCGCTTGCCGAGCTTGATCTGGCGACTGGCGGGCTCCGCTATCTGACAGACGAGGCCGCCGACTATGATGGCCTCGCGCTCTCGCGTGATGGCCGCATGCTGGCGCTCACAGCGAACGTGGACGGCTATTCCCGGCTCGATGTGTACGATGTCAGTCAAGGATGGGAGGCGCGCAGCCGCATTCATATTGGTGACCTGGGCCCGTCGGTCATTAGTGAAATGCGCTGGTCACATGATGGGCGCAGACTGGCCTACACGCGAGAGTCGTCCACATCTCCGCGCGAGGTATGGGTACTCGATTGCCCAACAGGAGCGCACGCGCCCGTCACGCGCTCGGCCACTGGCGGTCTGCCGCGTGAGACGTTTGTCGAACCGCGGCTCATCCACTATCCGAGTTTCGACGGCCGCGAGATTCCCGCCTTTCTCTACGCGCCGGCCGGGCCGCAGACACACAGCCGTCCCGCGATTATCTACGTCCACGGAGGTCCAGAATCCCAGTATCGCCCGACGTTCAACCCAATCGTCCAGTACTTCGTCGCAAGCGGCTACGCAGTGCTCGCGCCGAATGTTCGCGGAAGCGCGGGGTATGGACACGCCTACATGGCGCTCGATGACACTCGTCTGCGCTTGGATTCCGTCAACGACCTGCGCCACGCGGCGCTCTGGCTTGCGCGTGAAAGGGTCGCCCCAGTTGACCGCATCGCGGTCATGGGCGCCAGCTACGGCGGCTTCATGGTCCTCGCCGCTCTGACTACCTACCCTGACCTCTGGGCCGCGGGCGTAGACATCGTTGGGATCGCGAATTTCGTCACCTTCCTCGAGCGAACGAGCGCCTGGCGACGTGGGCTGCGCGAGGCGGAGTATGGCAGTCTGGAGCGCGACCGCGACTTCCTGGCGAGCATCTCACCGATACATAAGGCAGACCAAATAACCGCGCCGCTCTTCGTGGTCCACGGCGCAAACGACCCGCGGGTGCCGGTGGAGGAGGCCGAACAGATCGTCGCGGCCTTGCGCTCGCGCAATGTTCGCGTCGAATACCTGCGGTATGCGGATGAAGGCCATGGCCTGATCAAACGGGCGAATCGCCTGGCAGCCTACCCCGCCATCGCACGATTCCTGCATCGCGCGCTGACGGAGTAGGCCGCGCATCGTCGATGCGGCGACCCATTATGCGATTGGGGGCGCGCCAGCGAACTGGGTCTCAAGCTCGAGGCGCTCGAGCGCGGCTCTGAAAGCGGCGCGATGTCCTTCCTCATCGCGCCGGACCTCCTCGAAGCGCTCCGCAGCGGCGGTATCGCCGGCCGCGCGCGCCTGGTCAGCAAACTCGCGATACATCGTCTCGACTTCGTACGACTCGCCGCCGAGCGCATCCCGCAGATTGACCAGATCGTCGCCTGCCAGCCTGGCCAGTTCGGCCTCCTCAGCAAAGTGTTCGGAGAGCTCAGTGCGCGCTGTCTCCTCAAACAGTGTGGCGATCTCGGGTCTCCCTGATCGGCGAGCGCGTTCCGCGAAGAGCATATACTTCGCGTAGGCGAAGGCTTCGCCACGCAGTGAAGTGAGCAGGTTTTCCCGTGTCTTGGCGTTCATCGGACCGTCCTCTCTCTGTCAGACGCCACGTCTCACGGCCTCATAACTTGATGAACGCGCGCTCGTGTCTCACTTCGGTCGCTGAATGTCCGCCGAGGGTCACAGTTCAGTCACCGCGCGTGCGGCGGGCGGATTCGATGCGCTCGGCGTCTCCAGCTATCACCGCGCCGCGAGCAGGCAGGAGACATTCACTCAGCAACGATTGGGCGCACCTCCACCGCGCCCCCGCCCGGCCAACTTGCCGCGATGTCGAGCGCCGCGTCCAAATCCGGAGCCTCGACGATCGCATAACTACCCAGCGCCTCTTTCGTTTCCGCGTATGGGCCGTCGGTGATGAGCGGCTTCCCACTGCGTCCCGCGGGCCCAAGACGCACGGTCTTTGCCGCGCGCTGGCTCATAAGCCGGCGCCCTTCGACGATCTGCCCTGCTCGAAAGCGCTCGGCGTACCACGCGCCGATCCGTCCGATGGCGGTCGTGCGCTCCGCCTCGGGCGCCGCCATCCAGGCCTCCTCATCCGCGAAAAATAGCAGCATGTACCGCATTTTGCCCTCCTGACTTGTAAGTCACCGGAGAAATTTCGGATCATCGCCCACGCTGACGATGTTCCCATGCGATTGTCGAACACCTGTCGCGTTTGGCGACACTCACACCTTCGGGCAATCGCTGAAATGGCGTCCGCCGTAAAACGACGCGCCGCCGTGACCTTCGAGTCGGCGTAACGCCTGGATGGGGGACACAGCGAGGCGTCTGAACATCAGTGATTCCGGCCAGCAGAACCGAGGTGTTACGAGCATCACAATTCGCCGAAGTTCGTAACGTTCACGGTAACGATCTGGGGACGTTCTCAGAGTACGCTTGGGGCGACAACAAGGTATGACCACGAGCGGATATCACCCACGACAAGAGTCGGGAACGGAGATGGAGTTTGACCCCATCCCAGGAGGACTAACATGAGCGCCACGAAATACATCGATGTTGAACCCGATGTAGCGCTTCTCACCCCTGCGGCGTCGGAGCGTTCGACGCGGAACAACGCTCGCGCCGCAAAGGCCCATCGGTTGATCGCCCGTATGCTGCTTGGCGCGCTCGCATTTCAGCTATTCTTCGCGGGGCTCGGTGTCTTCCAGGTCTACACATTCATGCCCCATGCGATTCTCGGCGCGACAATCATCCTGACGTCGTTCTCGTTGCCAATCATCGCCTGGCGTGGGCGGCTCGAGCGGGCGCGGGTGTGGCGCTCGTGGCTCCTGGCGGGTCTGATGATCGTTCAGGGTCTGCTCATCGATGTGGGTCGGATCGTGCCACTGGTGGCGGCCTTCCACCCAGTCAACGCCATGCTGCTCGTACTCATCACGTTCAGCCTCATCTAAATCTGTATTGTCCCAAGCAGGACACGTCCGCGACACATATGCGCGTCGCGGACGTGTTTGTATGTAGCGCGGCGAATCAGGGCAGGCCGGAAATCTCCATGTCCGCGGGAGACTCGACGAGCGCTCGCCACTCGACAGTGCGCTCGTCGCCGGGGCCAAGCGTCAAGCTCCATGTCAATTGGTCGAGCTTTGACTGCGCGCCCGGTTGCGGCCGCATCTCCAACACCCGCACCTTGATGCGTTCATGGCGCGCGAGCGGCAAACGGTCCAGGACGATCATCCGCTGAGGTGTCTGGGTGCGATTGGCGATAGTGATGCGGTAGCCAAGTGTCGTTTTTCGGACGCCGCCCTGCAATAGGTTACCCTTGTCCACATCGCGTTCGACAAGCTCGCGCTTGACCGTGATGTTGTCGTTGACCCCCAGGAACAGTTTCAGTGGCGCATCCTCCGCCACGCGCTCCAGTCGCGTGCGCCCAACGTACTCATCGCCGCTCGGCCCAACCTGGAACGCGTGCAAAGCGCCCGCCGGGAGAGTATGCCCGGTCGTATTCCTCGCTGTTGCGCGCAGATGCGCGCCGTCCACCACAACTGGCGCCACGACATATTCCAGCGTGACCGGCGCATCAGCGTCACCTAGGCCAACCGTATGCGGCTGCCCGTCCGACGGGATATCCACGCCATCGCCAGCGCGGAACACTTGTGCGGCGCCCGCGATCTCGACGACCGCCGCCTCAAAATCAACGTCGGCTCCATCCGTGGCGGAGCCGAAAGACTCCAGCTTTTGTATTAGGTCGGGAGCCGCTGCGCGTGACATCGCGCGCATCGGCGCCGCCTGCGCGGCAAAGACGTGCGGAGGAGCCGACGGGGCCGGCTTCACCTGGTCGATGTACCAGACAGGCGCCTCGTCGGGCAGCGTGACGGCGGCGCTGGGCCGGGCGGTCGAGAGCGATAACGAGACTCCCTGCCAGTCCTCCTCACTGTATTGCGCCACCTGCGCCTGCTGAGTCAGCCTCAGGCGACTGGCTGCGACATCAACCCGCGCGTCGTAGCGCGGCGACCAAGAGGCGGCGCGAACCAGATAGGACATTTCCACAGTCATCTCGCAGGGCGCGTCCGCGGCCACGCGAATCACCGCGCGCAGTCGGTCGGCGGATTTCGCCGCGCCCGCCGCTCCAAGCTCTCGCTTCTTGGCCTCAAGTTGTTCCACGCGCCCCTTGCGCTCGCGCCGGATGTCCAGAGCCAGCATGTTCAGACGCTCCTGCTCATCGCGCGTGAAGCCGAACACCCTCGTCGCGTCATCCGCCTGCGCCGTCCCGCGCGTCATGCCATAGGCGAGGCTGCGGGCCGACTGTTCGCCGAGCGTATCCAGCCACGCGCGCTGTTTGCGAATGAGCGACAGCCGCTGGCCCAGAGCAGCTACGTCGCGCTCGAGGCCATCGATTTCCGCGCGCAAGCGCGCAAGCAGTTCCTCAGGCGCGGACGGATTGAACTCCTGACTCATGTCCACGCTCAGCAGCCTGGCGGCCGCCGTCGCCTTCGCTGCGGCGCGCACCGATTGCGCGTCGAGCTCGCGGGTCAGGCCACCAAGGGTGATGGCGCTCTCACCCGCCTCGGTCAGCATGACCTTGCCGCGCCGCACAACGAGCGCCTGATCAGGATAGACAGTCACTTCTCGGATTGGCGCGTCGAGTTGGACCTCCATGCGATCTTCCCTCTCCAACAGCCGCGCGGCGCATCAACCCTTGTCGCGCGCCTCGCCGAACGCCGCCTCAAAATGCCGCGACTCGATCACCGGGCCTCCTGGTTTGGTTGTCGAGGACTGCGGCGCCGCTCCCTGCGCTCCTGCGCCACGCGCGCGCATCCATTCCGCCAGTGCCAGATTCGCGGCGCGGCGGCAGGCGGCCTCCAAGTCGGCGCCGCTAAAACCATCGGACTTGCGCGCCAATGTATCGAGCGAGACCGATGGCGCGAGAGCGCGCTTGCGCGTGTGGATGGTCAGGATGCGTTTGCGCGCGTCGCGGTCCGGCAAAGGTAGCTCTAGCACCAGATCGAAACGCCCCGAGCGCAGCACCGCCGGATCGATCAGTTCGGGACGGTTCGTGGCGCCCACCACGATGACGCCCCGGCGTCCCTCGATGCCATCCAGCTCAGTCAGCAGCTGCCCAATGAGCCGGTCGCTGACGGCGTCAAACGCGCCACCACGCTGCGGCGCGAGCGCGTCCATCTCGTCGAGGAAGAGCACGCAGGGCGCAACCTGCCGCGCGCGCTGGAATGTCTCCCGTACGCCACGCTCTGATTCACCAACCCACTTCGAGAGCAACTCTGGTCCCTTCACCGAGATGAAGTTCGCCTGGCAAGCTGTCGCCAGCGCCCGCGCCACCAGCGTCTTGCCAGTTCCCGGTGGCCCGGAGAGCAACACGCCGCGTGTCGGCTCCAGATCCATCGCCGCGTAGAGTTCTGGATAGCGCAGCGGCCACTCAATCGTCTCAACCAGCGACCGCTTGACCTTGTCCAGGCCGCCTACATCGTCCCAGGTCGTGCGCCCCACTTCGACCGATACCTCGCGCGCAGCGGAGGGCTCGATATTCTTGAGCGCATCCTCAAAATCGGCCATGGTCACGGTCAGGGCCAGCAGGTGGTCAACCGGAATGCTGCCATTGGTCAGCACCGCGCGCGGGAACGTGCGGCGCAGCGCGGACATCGCCGACTCCCGGCAGAGCGCCGCCAGATCAGCGCCGACATACCCTGGAGTGATGCGCGCCAGCTCAGCAAGCTCCACATCATTCGCCAGCGGCATGTCGCGGCTGTGAATGCGCAGGATTTCCATCCGTCCCTGATAGTCCGGCGCATGCAGGCCGATCTCGCGGTCAAAGCGACCGGGGCGTCGCAACGCTGGGTCTAGCGCGTCCGGGCGGTTCGTCGCGGCGACTACGACTAATTGTCCGCGCGCGCGCAAGCCATCCATGAGCGTAAGCAACTGACCAACAACACGCTTCTCCACCTCACCAAAGACTTCATTGCGTTTGGGAGCGATGGCGTCGACCTCGTCAATGAAGATGACACTCGGCCCATTCTTCTGGGCGTCGGTAAAGACGCGGCGGAGCTGGGCCTCGCTCTCGCCGTAGAACTTGTCAATGATCTCCGGGCCGCTGACGCTAAAGAATTTCGCCCCGCTCTCTGTCGCCACCGCGCGGGCGATGAGCGTCTTGCCCGTCCCAGGCGGCCCGTACAGCAGCACGCCTTTCGGAGCTTCGATGCCGAGCCGGTCGAACAATTCGGGGTGCTTCAGCGGTAGCTCGATCTGTTCGCGAATGCGTGTCAATTCCTGTCCCAGGCCGCCGATGTCTTCATAGGTAATCTGGCTGACGCGCGGCTCCGCGGCTCCGCCGGACGCCTGGATGCGCACGCTCGTGCCACCCTCCAGTGTCACCGCAGTGGCTGGATTCGTGGAAAAGACCTGGAACTCCCGCGCCGCCAGCCCCATTCCGGACACCCGCACGAGATCGCCCGCGACAACAGCCAGCCCTTTTAGCGCTCGTCCCACGTGCGCCATCTCGATGTCACTCAACGCGGGCGTTCCCACGGCTGGTGTCAAGGCGACGCTCACCGCCGCCAGCGGCTCCACCCGCCGCACGCTGACAAGCGCCCCCAGCGATGCGCCAAGGTTCTGCCGTACGAGTCCATCCATGTGAATCTCGCCATCCAATGACGGCGAGAGCGCGGCGGGAGAGTCGGCGGGCGGCGGAGAAACACGCGCAACCGTCGCCCGCGCGCTTTGAATGAGGATGACGTCGCCAGGCTGGCATTCGAGCGCCTCCAGAATGGCGGCGCTGACAAAGGCCGACCCACGAGGAGCGCCTAACTCCTCGGCGACGGTCAACTGAATGGTTGTATATGTGCGGGTGGCCCGCTCTGTTGCGCTCATAGCGTCAGAATTTACGTATCCGGTCATGTTCGCGTTGCGCTGAACATGACCGGATATCGCCGTGCGCCGCGCGTCTACAGCGTAATCACCTGCTCGGGCGGCGAGCCAGCGAGCGCGGCGTAGAGATCAGGGAAGCATCCAACACGCACGCCCTCCACCACACCTGTGTGATTCGGATACATGATTTCTCCGCTCGCTTCCTGGGGACAGATGACAATAAGCGTATGCTGGCCGATACGGGGGAACGCTTGAAAGCCGTCAATCGCAGCTACAGTAACGTCGTCTCAGTTGAGTGAGCGCCGACA
>DASVZK010000062.1:0-43049 GCA_036391685.1 Ktedonobacterales bacterium | reverse complement strand
CTACCATTCGCCCAAGCGCCAGCGGCAGGCCGGCGCGACGCGGCGGCGCATCCTCGCGGCCGCAGTGCGCCTTTTTGCCGCGCAGGGTTATATGACGGTTACGATGGAGATGATCGCGCGCGAGGCCAAGGTCGCGCTGGCAACGGTCTATCTACATTTCGCCGGCAGGGCGGCGATGGTCGGCGCGCTGGCCGAAGAGATTGCCGCCGCGCCTGAGCTGAGCGTGGAGCAGGTGGAGCAGGTGGACGAGGACGCCGAACCTGCCGAGCAGGTGCGCATCGGCGCGCGCATCATGCGTCTGGTGAATGAGCGCACTTGGCTCATCGCTGAAATCCTGCACAGCCAGCAGAGAAATGATCCAGAACTGGCGCGACTCTGGACGCTCCACTGCCAACGCCACCTGGACGCGATGCGTCGCGCCGTGTCGGGCATTGCGTCTCGTGGCGGACTGCGGCCGGAGCTAACGGTTGAGGCGGCGGCGGATGCGCTGTATGCGCTTGCGGGGACCGAGGTCTACCGCGCACTGGCGCTGGAGCGCGACTGGTCTGCCGAAGATTACGAGCTCTGGCTCTTCGAGACGGCGTGCCGAGTGCTGCTCCCATAACACCGGTGATGGTCATTCTCGGGCATGTCTGGTGGTCAGCATGTAGTTCGCCTGGTCCTCAGTCCAGAAGGCGATTGGCAGCGCGGCTGCCTCTCGCGGCTGGTGGGCGGCAGGGCAAACCTAGAGCGGCGGGTGAGTGCGCAAGAGGAAGAATGCAGCGCGCGCCGGGCCACGATCGACTGGCAGTTCTCCAACTGGCTAGCATGTGTCAAACTCAAGAAACTCTATCTGGTTGTCACAAGCCAACTGGGCTAAGGCCCAGTTGGCTTTCCAGGAACAAGCGGAATGACGGTCATCGGGCGGCCGCCGCCCTGGATAGTTCCTCCAGGGCGTCCGCTACCGCGAGGCTTGGGCGCGTGGCCCCGAAAGCCCGTGCAATACGCGCGGCGCCATCGCGCATAGTCATCGCCGTACGAACAGCCTCCCGGAGTCGCGCGGGGTTCAGGCGACTGGCGGGCAAGCGGGCGCCGGCCTGCGCCACCTCCACCCGGCGAGCGACCTCCGGCTGATCTCTCCCGAACGGCACGACGCAGACAGGTACCCCCGCTGACAAGGCCTTCTGCGTGATGCCCATGCCGCCATGACACACGACACACGCGGCGACTTCCAGGATCGGTCCGTGCGGGACGAAGGCCTCCACCCGAGCGTTCTGTGGTACACGAATCGCGAGTGAGCCGCGCGCCGGACCGGTTGCGATCACCGTCACCGGCTCATTAGCAAGCGCATCGAGGGCGGTTTGTAATAAGCGGTCATCGCCTTGGTACTCCGTCGAGGTGGTGACGAGCACGACGGGCTGCTTGAGATGCTGGAGATCTTGAATCCATGAGGGCGATTGGGTTGCAGGCTCCCAGTTCGACGGGCCGACCAGCCGCACTGACAACGGCCAATCCGAGCGAGGGTATTCGAACGGCTCGGCTGTATAGGCCAGAATCAACGGAGCCCGACCAAACACATCCAAAACACTCGCGAGAGGCGGCGCTCCGGCGGTGGCGCGAACCCGGTTCAACTCCGGCAGCGCCTGGTTCCAGTTCAGCAGAGAAATGCGCAGCAGCGCGCCGTCGCGCAGCCGGCCCAGGGGGCCGTTCATGGGTTTCAGTCCCAGGCCGAACGGTGGCGCATCCTTTGACGGGATTGGCAATGGGTACGGCGCGAAGACTGCCCAGGCGAGGCCAGACGCTTCGGCATACGCCTGCGCTCCCCAACTGTTCACATCGACCAGGAGCAGATCCGGCTCCTCCGCCTTGACCGCTTGCTCCAGGTCGGAGACCTCATGCTGGGCGCGCTCGACGAACGTGTTCAACGCCCGCTGCAATTGTGCGAGTTGATTTTTGCCGCGCCAGTCGTCCATATCGCGAGCCGCCACCAAGGGACTGATGGGAGCTGCAGCAAAGCCAAGCCGCTCAAGAAGCTCCACTTCGGAGGCGAGGGTTCGAACAACGACATGGTCTCCACGGCTGCGCAACTCGAGCAGTGATTGCACAAGCGGATAGAGATGGCCTTTGCTTGGTGAGGTGTAGGCGAGGATCTTCATGGATTGCTCTCCAGGAGCGCGGAAACCATCTCGCGCATAGCGAGCTCCGTCTCGACCGTGCTGAGGCCACGATCCCGCCTCAGCACTTTCCAGACATACACATCCATTAGCGCGACCAACTGCGCGAGTCGCCGCTGGCGGGCTGCTTCCAGACCTACCAGCCATGGGGCGAACGTCCGCTCAACCCATTCCACGTGCAGCGCGCGACCAGCGTCGGTCACGTCGCAGATCACCGGCACGGCGGCCTCCTGGGCGAGCAGATGCATGACCGAATCGCCCCAGAGTTCGTAGTGCTCAATCAGGTTTGCTATGGCGCCCGCCACATCCCCTACGGGCGCCTCATTGCGTTGGCTCCGGACACGCTCCGCCCCGGCCTTCGCTGACGCTGCCAGAAGCGCTTCCTTGGAGCCGAACCGATGAATCACCGTGGGCGCGCTCACCCCGGCGGCGGTCGCGATGTCCTCCACGCGCACCTGTGGATACGGAGCTTCCAGGAAGAAGCGTTGTGCGGCCTCGAGAATTCGTCGCTCGGTCTCTGCCTTGGAGCTGGCTCTCACACCCACGCGCTCCTCCAGTTTCTGTGAAACACCATTTCATGAAACTCTATTTCATCAAGCGCGGAAAGTCAAGCCCACGTGTCACAATTTGGAGAAGCGCGACTGTACGATCGAGCCTCAGAGTGCCCGAAATCCAGGCTTAGCGGAGGACGGAGCTTGTAACCTCATCCTTCACGCACAAACTGCTTGTCTGATTTTTCTGGTTTGCCATGACGAGACCAGCAAGTGAGCGCTGGCGTTGATGAAACGACGCGTTATCGCTGTAACGACTGACTTCGCAGGCCTGCAGAGGTATCGAACTCGCCCTTCACGCACTAGGGTTTGTCTGACGAATTGAAGCGGATGCGCTCCCCTTGTGCTGGGGGTGCGCGGAAACAGAGTGGCCAGCTCGTTGGACGGGGCGGGTGGACGGAAGACCTGGTCGCCCTGTCGCCGCATCGTTTGCGTTTTTGCGGACGACCTGCGCATAGTGCCGACTCCTTCCACGTCGACCCCATTTCGTTGAGACGACGTACGCCGCGGTGACTCACGCGAGCCTTGCGTGATCCTCGAGCAGACTCGACGCGAGGATGCGGAGCCGCTGCACGATCTCCTCGGGAGTCAAACCCAGTCGGGTTCTCCACTGGTCAAAGGTGGCAAAGTCCGTCAACAGGGCCAAGATGTCGCCAACCTCGCCACGCGTCAGGCTGGGACGCGTGTAGCCTTGTTCCGCGAGCAACTGGGCGAGATGGCGCATGCCCCCGATGCGTCCCTGGTCGAGCCGCTGGGTGAGCGACGCCGCCTCAGGATCAATCAGCGCATGGAGGTAGAGCGCGCGCAAGATAGCCTGTTCCCGTTCCAAGAGGCGCACCCCAACAGGGAGCACCTCCTCCAGAATCCGGCGCGCATCGGTATTGGTGTTGAAGACAGCTTGCACCTCGGCGAACCCGCCGCGCTGGAGGAGGTCGTGTTCGAGCGCCTCAAAAAGGCCGAGGCGTGAGCCAAATATCTGGTAGATCGTCCGGCGAGCGACTTCCGCCTGCGCCGCGATGCGCTCCAAGCTTACGGCCAGGAGCGGGGTGGCGGTCAGGCAGGCGCGCGCCGCCTGCACAATGCGCTGTCGTGTCGCTTCGGCGGATTGTGCGCGCTGGCGCTGATGATAGGTGCGGGCGCCCATTGACAGGTGTTCACCTCCCAAGTATTATTCATATCACAAACTGTGCATTGAAATAAAGCCGTACACCCCATCTCGCCAGGAGGACGCGATGTCCTGGTATCTGCTGCTCAAGCTCACGCATGTCGTGTGCGCCATCGCGTTCCTCTCTGGCCTGATTGGCCGCGGCCTGGTGCGGCGGCGCCTGCCACATATTACGTCGCTGGACGTCCTTCGGGAAGCGCTGCTGCTGGTAGGGCGATTCGACGAGCTGCTCGTCATTCGTGGCGGGCTGCTGACGCTGCTCACCGGTCTCCTGCTGGGATGGGGGGGGCAATGGCCCTATCTCACGGCGCACCACCCCACGTGGATCTTCGTCGCGCTGGCGCTCTTTCTGTCGCTGCAACTATGGGTCTACCTTGTGTTCCTACCCCGTGGCAAGGCGTTCGCCAAGGTCATGCAGCTCGCGATACAGGAGCGGAACATCACGCCGGCGTTGCGAGCGTCTCTGGCCGATCCCGTGGTACGGGCAGCCACTATCTATGAAGCGGGAGCCATAGCCGTCGTGCTCGGATTGATGGTCCTCAAACCGTTCTAGGGTTTGTGTGACGAATCACGAGTCGAGCCAGATGACGATAGCGGCGAGGATCACCAGCGCCCGATAGTTGACCGCCCGCTTCTCGTACCGGGTGGCCAACCCACGCCACTGTTTGAGCCGGTTGATGCAGCGTTCTACCACGTTGCGCCGGGCGTAGACAGCTTTGTCGAAAGCCAGCGGCCGGCCAGGTCGCGCTGCGCGCCGTGCCCGCTGGTCACGCCGCTCGGGAATGGTGTGCGGGATCTGGCGCGCCCGAAGCAGCTGACGACAGTGGGGATAGCTGTAACCCTTGTCCGCGATGAGCCGGTCGGGCCGTGTGCGTGGGCGTCCGCGCCCACCGGGTCGCCGGACACGAATGCCGTCGAGCACTGGTCCCAACTGCGTACTGTCCTGGCGGTGTCCTGGCGTGATCACGATGGAGAGCGGGCGTCCTTTGCCGTCGCAGGCGAGGTGGAACTTGGTGGTCAGTCCGCCGCGGCTGCGGCCGAGCCCCTCGTCGGCCGGGTGCTGAACCCCCTTTTTACATCGGCCCGGCTGGGCCGACGTCGGGCGCCGCTGGCGTGGTGGTGGGCGCGAGCCGTCGAGCTATCCACACTTACCTCCCAGACGATCTCCCCCACGGCGTCCGACGTGGTCTGCACATGCGCCAGAATCCGGTCTCAGGTCCCGTCGCGGCGCCAGCGATACAGCCGATCTGCTAACGTCTGCCACGGCCCGTAGCGCTCCGAGACGTCTCGCCACGGCGCGCCGGTGCGCAGTTTCCACAAGATGCCGTTGATGATCGTGCGATGGTCGCGCCACTGGCCCCCGCGCCGTCCCCTCCTGGACGGCAGCAGGGGAGCGATGACGCCCCACGCATTCTCGGTCAACTCTCCGCGTCCCACCATGGATGTGCTACCCTTGTTCCCGATAACTCCGGCACGAGCGTAACACATCCCAGCTGATTCGTCAGACAGCACCTAATCCGAAATTGGGCGAGGCAAAACTGCGACATGTGGCTTAGAAGAACCTGCGCAACACCTCATAGCACACGTCTCCAAAGCCACAGCAGCCGCGGATCCAACCAGGAGTTCCGGGCGCGAGGACATGGCAATTCAGGTAATTGCGATTGTTTGGTCGTTGTCACTCCGCATATTACGCGGCCCAAAGCATTCGATGGTCGAGACAACATAGGTATCAGGGAGTGAGGCCGATCCTGACATCACGGAGAACGCTGGACAAGGAAGCGCCTCAGCGTCACCGTTCTTTCTATGATGGCGCTGAGGCGCATGCCGATATTGTCCGGCGCGGCGATAAACGCTACGGATACAGCCCGCGTATCTGGGTGGCGTCGGCGACGCGGCGCACGGCGAGCATATAGGCCGCCAGGCGCATGTCGCACTTCTCGGCTTCCGCCACGGCAGCGACCTCGCTGTAGGCGGCCGACATGACGTGGCCGAGGCGCTCGGCGATCTCAGCGGAGGTCCAGAAGAAGCGCTGCAGGTCCTGGACCCATTCGAAGTAGCTGACGGTGACGCCGGCCGCGTTGGCCAGGATGTCGGGGATGATCCGCACCCCGCGCGCATGGAGGATGCGGTCAGCGTCGGGGGTTGTGGGGCCGTTGGCGGCCTCAGCGATGAGCCGGGCCTGGATGCGCTCGGCGTTGTCGGCAGTGATCTGGTTTTCGGTCGCCGCCGGGATCAGGATGTCGCAGGGGACTTCGAGCGTGCCGCCGATGGTGATCGGCTGCGCCTCGCGGTAGCCGGCGACGGTCTCATGTTCCTGCTTGTGGCGCATGACCTGCTCGGGGTCAAGGCCGTCGGCGTTATAGATACCGCCCTGAGTGTCGCTGAGGGCGACGATCTTGCAGCCTTTGGCGTGGAGCAGCTTCGCGGCGATCGAGCCGGCGTTGCCGAAGCCCTGCACCGCGACGCGCGCGCCTGCGAGCTCCATGCCCATGTCTTTGGCCGCTAGCTCCACCATCGCGGCGACGCCGGTGGCGGTGGCCTCCACACGCCCTTCGCTGCCTCCGATGGCGATGGGCTTGCCGGTGACGACGGCGGGGACAGTGTAGCCGCGGTGCATGGAGTAGGTGTCCATGATCCACGCCATGACCTGCGGGTTGGTGTTGACGTCGGGAGCGGGGATGTCGCTATCGGGGCCGATGAGCAGCGAGATTTCGGTGGCGTAGCGCCGCGTCATCCGCTCGAGCTCGGCTACGCTCATGTCCTTGGGGTTGCAGATGACGCCACCCTTGGCGCCGCCATAGGGGATGTCGACTACGGCGCATTTCCAGGTCATCCACATGGCCAGCGCCTTGACCTCGTCCAGTGAGACGTTGAGGTCATAGCGGATGCCACCCTTGGCGGGGCCACGGTTGATGTTGTGCTGGACGCGGTAGCCGGTGAACATGCGAACGGAGCCATTGTCCATTCGCACCGGGAAGTGAACGATGAGCTCACGCTTGGGCTCACGCAGGATCGCTCGCAGATCGTCGTGGATCTTGAGCCGGTCGGCGGCGGCGTCAAATTGCGCCTGCGCCATTTGCCAGGGATTCACGCGCCCGCTTGATTGCACGTCACTGTGCAAAATCACAGGAGCCTCCTCGAATACGAGAGTACGCTCTCCAGTACGGCGCGGCCCGACAGTGGGGTCGCGACAGGCGCGCACGCGTGGCCCGTTCACGCGGGCCTGCGCGTGGGACACTCTGTCACCTTACACTATAGACCGTGGCGCAAGAAGCGGGCGGAGTTTCTGCCGCGCGCACGAACGCGCTAGGCCGGGCGCGCCGTCCAGGCGAGGACGTCCAGCCGCCGGGAGAAGTGGAGGAGCGGCGGGACGCCGGGGAGGATGAAGCCGTGGGAGGCGGCCAGCGTGTTGGCGCGGATGTCGGCTCCTGCGGGCGCGAGTGGCCACGGCGCGTGGGTGACCTCGCCGCGCAGGATCTCGCCGCGGGGTCCGGCGACGTAGAGCGCGAAGCGCGCGGTGAGCCAGTCCGCAATCGAGCCGGGCGCGGCGGGCTGTGGCGGCCCCACCGGGCGGTAGTCGGCGTCGAAGACGGCGGGACGCGCGCGGCGGTCAGTCCGGCGCATGGTGTAGCGCACGGAGCCATCGCTGGAGGCGAAGTCGCAGGTGAAGCGAGCGTTGAGGTAGGGCAGGTGATACCAGGAGCGCGCCACCTGCACGGTGACCGGGTTATCGGCGTCGAGGCTGAAGAAGTAGACGCCCGGCTTGCCGCCAGCGGTGACGTAGGTGCGGACGTTGAGCTCGGTGAGGCGCGTGAATGGGGGGATGTCCGGCGTGTTGTGGATATGGAGGGTGGGCATGTGAAACGGGACGATGCCCAGCCACGCCTCGCCCGCCCAGGTATCGAGCGTCAGGCCGGGTGGCAGGCGCGCGGCCATCTCGCGGGCGGGGATAGGCCAGTGCGCGAAGAGCAGATCGCTCCAGACCTGCCACATGGCCCACGGCCGCACGGGCGACGGCCAGGGGCGAGCTGGATCCGCCGCCGCGAGGATTTCCGCCGCTGGCGCGCGCATAGGCTGTGGCCTCCTCATCGGCGCCCACGCGCCGTCCGCTACCGCCCGTGGCAGACCTTATACTTCTTGCCGCTGCCGCAGTAGCAGGGATCGTTGCGGCCGGGCTTCTTCTGTGTGCCGCTGGTGGGCGCCCCAGTCAGGACAGGCGCGCCGCGTCCGGCGGGGCGGTTCGGGGAGCCCCCGCCGGGGCGCTGCCCTTTGCCCTGCTGGCCGCTGTTCTGGCCACCGCGCTGGTTCTGGCGTCCGTTGCTCGTGGCGGCGGGCTTGCCGTTTGCCCCGTTCGCGGCTCCGCCATTCGCGGCGGTGTTCCCGTTCGCGGTGTTTGCTGGCTGCGGGATGGCTCCGCCGCTGGTGGAGGCGATAGCCTGGGCGATGGCGGACGAGACGCGCGAGCGTGGTTGGGGCCCGTCGCTCTTCGTCTGACCGCTGGCGGCGGCCAGCGCGCCGGCGTTTGTCTGGGTGCGCGGCATCTGTGACGCCTGTGGCGGCTCGGGCAGCGTGATCTGCACCGGCGCGCGCAGGGCAAGCTCGGCCACGTTACGCTCGACCTCGGACTTGAAGCGGTCGAAGGCGGCATAGGCCTCGCGCTTGAACTCCACTAGCGGGTCGCGCTGAGCCAGGCCGCGCAGGCCGATGCCCTGGCGCATCACATCCAGGTGGTCAATATGCTCGCGCCACAGCGCGTCGATCACCTGTAGCAGCACCGCGCGCTCGAACTGGCGCATGTAGAAGCCACCTGGCTCGACAGCCTTGTGTTCTTCGGCCGCCGTGACGACCTGGCGCTCTTTGTCCTCGTACTTCTCGCGCGCGGCGTCGGCGATGGCGTCGGCGAGCGCGTCGCGCTTGAGGCGGTTGATCTGGTCGGGGATGACCTCGGGTGGGATGACGACGCCCCAGGGCTCGATGCTCTTATCCAGCCCCTCCAGGTCCCATTCTTCCGGCAGGTTGGCGGTTGTGTGCTCGGTCACGCGGCGGCGCGCCTCATGCTCGACCATGTCGAGGATGCGGTCGTGCATGTCCTCGCGCTCCAGGATCGCCTGGCGGTCGCCGTAGACCACTTCGCGCTGGGCGGCGATGACGTCGTCATATTCGACGACGTTCTTGCGGATATCGAAGTTGTAGGCCTCGACTTTGGTCTGCGCCTGCTCCAGCATACCGGTAACGGCGCGGCTCTCGATCGGAGTGTCGTCGTCCATGCCGACGCGGCTGAGGAAGCCCGCCACGCGGTCGGCGTTCATCCGCCGCAGTAGCTCATCCTGCAGCGAGACGAAGAAGCGCGATTCGCCTGGGTCGCCCTGGCGTCCGGAACGGCCGCGCAACTGGTTGTCAATCCGGCGCGACTCGTGGCGCTCGGTGCCGATGATGTAGAGGCCGCCCGCGGCGACAACTTTCTCGTGGTCTTCGTCACAGCGCTTCCTGGCCTCGGCCTCGGCCTCGGCGCGGTCTTCTTCGGTAGCGAATTCGGGGTCGATGTCGCGCTCGGCGAGGATCTCCTCCACGAACTCCGCGGGATTGCCGCCAAGCTGGATGTCGGTGCCGCGGCCCGCCATGTTGGTAGCGATGGTCACAGCGCCGCTGCGGCCGGCCTGGGCGACGATATGGGCCTCGCGGGCGTGCTGCTTGGCGTTGAGCACCGAGTGGGGGACGTCATCGGCGTCGAGCATCTCGGAGAGCATCTCCGAGTTCTCGACTGATGTGGTGCCGACCAGCACCGGCTGCCCCGCCTCATGCCGCTCGCGGATCTCCTCGACCACCGCGCGGAACTTGCCCTGCTCGCTGGAGTAGATCAGGTCGGGCTGGTCGGTACGCCTGATGTCGCGGTTGGTGGGGATGACGATGACGTCCAGCTTGTATATCTTGTTGAACTCCTCGGCCTCAGTCAGCGCGGTGCCGGTCATGCCGGCCAGCTTGGAGTAGAGGCGGAAGTAGTTCTGGAAGGTGATCGTCGCCATCGTGTGGTTCTCGCGCTGGATCGGCACGCTTTCCTTGGCCTCCAGCGCCTGGTGCAGGCCTTCCGAGTAGCGGCGGCCCGCCAGCACGCGTCCGGTGAACTCATCGACGATCAGCACCTCGCCGTCGCGAACAATGTAGTCTTTGTCGCGCTTGAAGAGGGCGTGGGCCTTGAGGGCGTTCTCCAGGTGGCGTGTGAGGTCCATGTCGTCGTAGATGTTGCGCACGCC
The DNA here is from genome assembly GCA_036391685.1 of Ktedonobacterales bacterium. Lineage (GTDB taxonomy): Bacteria > Chloroflexota > Ktedonobacteria > Ktedonobacterales > JADMIN01 > JAKAIY01. Next base: position 32,929 of record DASVZK010000062.1, on the reverse strand, counting down.
CAGCCGCCGCTCGACCTTGTCAATGCCGGCCTCGGTGATGGAGACCGCCTTCTGCTTGTGGTCGATGACGTAGTCGTCGTCTTCCTTGAGGCTGGGCGCCAGGCGGGCGAAGCGCACATACATGTCGGCCGACTCCTCGGCCTGGCCGGAGATGATCAGCGGCGTGCGCGCCTCGTCGATCAGGATGTTGTCTACCTCGTCCACGATGGCGTAGTTCAGCTCACGCTGGACCATGAGGGAGAGGTCGGGAACCATGTGGTCGCGCAGGTAGTCGAAGCCGAACTCGTTGTTGGTGCCATAGGAGATGTCGGCCTGATAGGCGGCGCGGCGCTCCGGGCCCTGCGGGTTCTGCGTGGTGAGGATGACGCCGACATTGAGGCCCAGGAACTCGTGAATGCGCCCCATCCAGTCGCGGTCGCGCTTGGCGAGGTAATCGTTGACGGTGACGACATGCACGCCCTTGCCGGTGAGCGCGTTGAGGTAGGACGGCAGCGTGGCGACGAGCGTCTTGCCCTCGCCGGTGCGCATCTCGGCGATCTTGCCCTCATGCAGGACGACGCCGCCGATGATCTGGACGTCGTAGTGGCGCTGGCCCAGCACGCGGCGGCTGGCCTCGCGCACGGTGGCGAAGGCTTCGGGCAGGATGTCGTCCAGGCCGGCGCCGTTCTCCAGCTCCTGCTTGAACTCGGCGGTCATGCCTTTGAGCTCATCGTCGCTGAGCGCCTTCATCGCGTCTTCGAGATCGTTGACGCGCGCGACGATTGGGCGGATGCGTTTCAGCTCGCGCTCATTGGGATCACCGAGGATCCGGTTGAAAAAGCTCATAGTCTCTCTATTTCCCGCCGTCTCTGTCCTGCCAGACCTGGCCAAATGTGGCGCATGTGGCGCATATGGCTGAAGGGGTCGCGCGCATCCCGCTACCCTCCCCGGCGGCGTGGACGCTCCCCCAAAGTATACCACCCGCCGCGGCGCGCGCCTCCATTCGCCTGCGAGGAAGCGGCCGGTTGACCCGCGGACTTCCGTCCAGTATGCTCTCTCCCGCAGGATGGAGGCGCGCCGCGGCCATAACATGGTCACGCGTGGAGGCGCGGTCCGCGAGCGACCGCGTGTTGAGTAGAAAGGACGCCTCATGATGGAGTTTGATTTCGCGACGATCTTCTTGGCGGTACTCCTGGCGCCGATGGTGATCGTGTCAGGACTGCTTGCGCTCTGTGGTCTGGTCATGGTCTACAGTGGGCGCGGGCAGGCGCGCGATCCCCAGGGCAAGCTCTCCTGGGGCAAGCGCGCGCTGACCAAACTCCTGCACCAGCGCCTGCCCGCGCTGCGCTTCGCCAGCATGGAGCAGCAGGTTGATTTGTTCAATCAGGTGATGGCGCTCACGGGCTGGATTAAGATTGGCATGGGCTGGGCGCTCACCGCTGGCAGCGCGACGCTGGTCGCGCTCAGCCTCGCGTTGTTCGCGCTGGCGTCCTATCACCTCGCTATCCTCTTGATCGTGGTCGGCGCGCTCTTGCTGCTGTTCATCGCGCTGACCACGCTTTCACTGGCGGTTGGCGCGCTTGTTGGCTTCCAGCATGGCGCCCGGCTGGCGGGTCGCGCTCGCGCCACACTGGCTCCTGGCGTGTGGGTCCCACGGCGTGGAAGCGATTATCGCGCCAGATGGCTGGATTGGGTCTTCGGGCTGGCCACCATCGCGTTGCTAGCGGGGTGCGGCTTCGCCATGGTCGCCTACCCGCGTTTTGGGCTTTCCTCTGGCGCGCTGGAAGGCGCCTCGACGGAGCCGGTGTTCGCGTTCATCGCGCTCAGCGAGGTCGCCAGCGCGCTGGTCTGGTTCTTCGCCGCCCGTGGCGTCGCCAGCGCGCCGCGCGCGATCACGTCGCCGTATGAGGGTCTCGCGAATGACGCCGAGGACTTTATGCGCTCGATGTATATCGGTGTCGTGACCCAGACCTGCTGCTCGACCTCCAGCTGGACGGCGATGGCGTTCGGCCTCGCGCTGATATTCACGGGGCTGTTCGCCGGTCTCCCGTTCAGTCTGCTCTTCGTCGCGGTTGGCATGCTCGGCAGTCTCGTCGCCTCGTGCGTGGCGCTCTTCCGCGGCCGCCTCGGTGGCCGCAGGGCCGGCTGGCCGTGGAGCGCGCTCCCGGCTGGCGTTCCCACGCCGGCCGCGCCCTATCAGGGATGATAGCTGCCTGAGGACACAGCGTCCGCGCGGCTCGATCTGTCCCTGGGTCACATGTTCCATATTCCACTTCCGCTCCTGTGTCTGAGCGCTGGATAGAGGGATGCGAGGGGTGATAAAGGCCGGGTTCGCCCGGGTCGCGCGTTGACGCGCCGCTCTCCTACTTCTATACTGGAACGGCATTCCCGTGTGGCGCTGACCTGACAGGAAGCGAACGTCAGAGCGCGGCGCGGACGCCCGGCCGGGAAGGAGCGGAGCGTGGGAGACGGCGATCACCCTTCGAGAAGTGAACCCAACGAGCGCAACGCGGCGAACGAAGCGGCGTTCCAGAACCTGCCCGCTGCGGGAACTCCCACCTATTGGGAGCGGCTCCAGGACACCGCGCCCGGCAGCCGCCTCGCTCTCGAAGTACTGGTGATGTGCGCCCGCGAGCGGCTCGCCGCTGGCCGGGACGATCAGGCGAAGCGCGTATTCGAGATCTTGCTAATAAAAGTTCAGGGCACGATTGAAGGCTGGATAGGCCAGCTGACGCCCCGTAACGCCCGTGATCGCATGCGGCTGATCGAGGACATCAAGCAGGAGGTCGCGGCGGCGCTCTGGCAGGAGGTCGCGCCTCCAGCGCCGACGTTCCTGACGGAGGGCTTCTGGCATAAAGCCAGGCTGCTGACGATGAACACAGTAGAGCAGCGGTTGATCGCCGAGGGCGTCAAGACGCGGAAAGACGTCGAACGCCCGACGCGCGTGCCGCAGAGCCAGAGCGACAGTCTTGATCAGCCCAGCGGGCCGGAGGAAAGCCGTACACTGGCGGAGAGCGTGGCCGATCCGGGCGGGGACGCCTACAGTTTGATCGAACTCATCAGTGACATCAAGGCGTTACTGGCGGACCTCCCGCCCGAGGGGCGCCTGCTCCTGGAGAATGAGATAACGGGTGAGCTGACCCAACGCGAGATGGGTGAGCGCCTCGGTATTACCGACCGTGCGGTGCGTATGCGGCTGGAAGCCCTGCGCGTCCGGCTGCGCGCCCGCTATCATGCGCCAGACAGTTCCGGCGGCGAAGGTGGGGCCGCCAGTGGGGAGGGAAGTCGACCATGACCAGCCCTGAATATGAGCGACGCGCGCGCCAGTTCGAGATAGACCGCATCACCGCGCGCTACGCCCAGGAGGCCGAGTCCGGGCGCAATCCAGACCCGAAAGTCTATCTCAGTCAGTACCCGCAGTACGCCACGGAGCTAGCGGACTTCATCGCGACCTATCATCTCGCGCTGGCCGACTTGCCCGCGCCCGATGAGACGCCCGCGGTTGAGCTTTCACCGGCCTTTGCCCGCGCGCTGGCAGCGATCCCTACGACTGAGGGGGGGCCGTCCCCCGTGGCACTGGTCGGCCTGGAGGATCGCGCGTTCGATGTAGGCAGCACGCCTGAGGTGGTGGCGCAGAAGGTGGGATTGAGCCAGAGATTGCTCGCCCGTCTCGACGCGCACGCTATCGCCGCCGCCACGATTCCGCGCGAGCTCTTCCGCCGTCTGGCTGAGGCGCTGGATGTCTCGGAGCAGGCCGTGATGGCCCATCTCGGCGCGAGCCCACGGGTGGGAGGCGCCTTCTTTGACGCGGACCAGGCCCCGACGGGCGCGCAGGAGGATTTCCTGTCAGCGATCGAGGCGAGCGACCTCAACCCGCAACGCAAAGCCGAGTGGCGCGCGCTGAGCGCCCGCGACGCTCAGGAGGGACAGCCCTAGCGCCGCGACGCCGTGGCGGGCTGGCGGCGGGAGGGGTTTGGGCGCTGGACGCGCATGGTAGAAAGCGAGTTGCGCCTCTCCATGGACCGATTGAGCGTGATCACCCAGGCCGCCCAGAGTCTGCGCGCCCGCCGTCCTGCGTCGCGCGCGGAGGGGCCAGCGCAGCCGCGTCTGCCCTCGATAGCGCTGGTGGAGGACCTCTGCGCGGGCCTCGCGTCCCAGGCGCTCAAGATCGACCGCGTGGCAACCAGCGATGTACTCCTGGGCGGCGCGCGGGCGCGGCTGCATCTGCGCAACTGGATGAAGCCCGAGCGCGGCGGAACGATCTGGGTCCGCGATGACCTGACGCCTGAGGAGCAGGCCTTCTCCATCGCCCATGAGCTGGGACACCTCATCCTGCACCGCGGCGAGGGCGAGACGCCGCGCTGCCCGGTGGACGCCATCACTGAAGATGTGGATGTCGCCCCGCTGCGGGTGGCGCGCGAGAACCGGGTTGAGCAGTACAACCCCAAGGCGCGGCGCGAGCTGGAGGCCAACGCGTTCGCCGCCGAGCTGCTGGCGCCGGGCCGCGAGACGCGCGCACTCTTCCTGCGGGACCAGGTGAGCGGCGCGGCGCGCATCGCGGCGACCTTCGGCGTCTCCGAGCGCCTGGCGCAGGCGCGGCTGGTGGCCGCCGTGCTCAGCGGCGCCGAGGGACCCGCCGCGCCCGATCCGGCGCAGGACGTAGAGACGCCAGCCATCGCTCATAGTGACGCTGAGCGGCGGGCTCTGGCGAAGGCGCTGCTAGATGGGCTGGATGATTCCCAGCGCGAGGCGGCGCTGGCCGCGGGGCCGGCGCTAATCGTCGCCGGACCAGGGACGGGCAAGACGCGGACGCTGGTCGCGCGTGTCGGGTGGCTCTACGGCGAGGGCGCTCGGCCTGAGACCATTCTGGCGCTGACCTTTTCCAACCGCGCCACGGACGAGATGCGCGCGCGGTTGATGGAGGCCGGGCTGCCGGCTGAGCGCACGCCGGTGATGACGATTCACGCCTTCGCCACGGAGCTCCTGCGGCGCTACGCCGGCAAGGCGCCGCGAGCGGAAGATGAGCCGCCGCTGCCGCAGGACTTCCGCATCCTCGACACGCTCGACGCGCTGCTGCTGCTCGAGGAGCTCCTGCCCAAGCTGCGCCTGAAGCGGCTGCGCAGCCTGGCTGACCCCGCCGCGCCGGCGCCTGACCTGCTCGACGCCTTTAGCTGGGCGCGCGACCGCCTGCTCACGCCCGCGCAGTATCGCGCGCTGGTGGACGCGATGCCCCGCGCGCCGCAGCCCGCGCCAGGCGCCAACGGTGGCAAGAACGGGAAGGCGAAGGCGGCGCCGGGGACGTTTTCCGATCATGAGATTGCGGTGGCGAAGGAGCGGGCTTATGCCTATGGAGTCTGGGACCGCGAGTTGCGCGCGCGGGGGCTGCTAGACTATGGTGGCCTGATCCAGCGCGCGGTGGAGACCCTGCGGGCGGAGCCGGAAGCGCTCACCGAAGCGCGGGCGAACTTTCAGCACGTATTGGTGGATGAGTTCCAGGATACCAATGAGGCGGCGGCGGAGTTGCTCTTCCTGCTGGCGGGCCCAACGGGCGCGGGACTCTGGGTGGTGGGCGACCGGAACCAGAGCATCTACCGCTGGCGTGGCGCCTCGCCCGATAACCTGCCCGAGCTCACACGCCGCTATCCCGGCCTCACGGTCCACACACTGCGGCTCAACTACCGCTCACTGCCCGCCATCGTGGACCTGGCCTCCGATATGGCGGAGCGCATGGCGGCCCGTTCCGCTCCGGCTGGCGCGGCCGCAAATCGCCAGAACGAGGACGGAGGGGCCGGGGGAGGATCGCTGGCGGTGGCGCTGCGGCCGGTGCGGCTGGCGTCGCAGCGGACCGCGGGCGATGGGCCGACCATCTGGCGTGGGGAAGCGTTCCCGACGCCTGGGGAGGAGCGCGCGGCGATCATCGCTGACATGCGGCGGCGCAACAGCGCGGGGCAAGGCTGGGGGGAGATGGCGGCGCTCAGCTTCAAGGCGAAGTTTGGCCGGGCGCTGGCCAGCGACCTGACCGCCGAGGGCATCCCGGTCTCCGTGCGCGGCGATTATTTCGCGCGGGATGAGATCAAGGATGCGCTGGCGCTCCTGCGCCTGGCGACCATTCACGACGTGGGGGGACTGCTGCGCGCGGCGGGGCTGGTGGTCCTGCTGGGTGTGCGCTTGCTGACCGCGCAGGACAGGCGCGCGCTGGGGCATGCGGCGCGGGCGCTGGCGAAACAGGAGACCATCGCGTTCCCCTGGGCGCTGGGCGATGCGGCGACGCTGCGCGCGGCGGGCGTCCCAGAGACGCTCATCGCGCCATTAGGGCTGGTGGGCCAGGAGGCTTCGGCTCTCTTCTGGGCGTCTCACGGCATGAGCCAGCGACTGGGGCGCATCCTGCTGCGTCCCGGCGGGCTGGCCTGGCGGCTGGCGCGCATCGCGGCGGGTCAGGACGCGCCCGTGACTGGCGGAGATGACCCGCTGGGCGAGCCTGGGGCCAGTCCTGAGCGGGCGCGCGACGCGCTGGCGGCGCTGGGCGCGCTCGTCTCGCTGGCCGCGCGCTTTGATGTCCACTGGGCGACTGAGCGCGGCTTCAAGCTCCAACTCAGTGGCCTCGCCACAGGCGACGACGAGCGGCAGGATGAGGAGCAGCCCGCGCCGCCTTCGCCCCCGGCTCCGCTCGCGCAGGGCGGGGAGGGCGCCGCAACCCCGCCCACGGATCCATCCGTCAGCCCCGATGTCGCTGACGTTCCCGCCAGCCCCGACCGCGCGGCGCGCTGCCTCCTGCGCTACCTGGAGACGTTCGCGCGCTCGCGGGACGATGTGACCTTGCCGCTCAGCGAGGAGAACGCGGTCCATATCCTGACCATCCATGGGGCAAAGGGACTGGAGTTTCCGGTGGTCTACCTGCATGAGGTGGCGCCGTCGGGCTTCAATGGCGGGAACTTCAGGGAGGCGCGGCCGCCGCGCGGGCGGGGAGACGACGACGAGGAGGCGGGCCGCCAGGAGGAGATGCGCTGCCTGCTCTACGTCGCGGCGACGCGCGCCAGGGACGCGCTGGTCATCACCCGCGCGCAAATCTACAGAGAGAGCGCGCGGAGCGTCGAGGCGGATTTGCCAGCCGCAGTCATCCTCGCGGACAGCGACGCGTACCTCCACGCCGCGCCACTGCCGCCCGCTGGCGATGCGATCCCTGTTCGCGCTCCGGCTGTGGCTGATGTGGCCTGGGATGAGGACGAGGCCGGCGGTGAGGAGGATGTCGCCGCGGATGTGGCTGGGATGGTCACTGTGGACGATGGAGCGGACACGGAGGAACTGCCATCCGGCGACGCGTGGCCGCATCCCGGCGCCGCCGATCTGCCCGTCTTCGACTACTACGCGCTGGACCGCTACATTGCCTGTCCACGCGCCTACCGCTACCGCGAGCATTACCACCTGCGCGACGCCAGCGGCCCGGCGGTCAACACTTTCCACCGCTTCATCCGCAAGGGGCTGGACGAGCAGCGGCGGCTGCGCGCCGAGCAGCCCGCTTTGGCGCCTGAGCAGGCGCGACAGGCGCTGAAAGCGCTCTGGGATAAGCAGTCCGGCGTACGGGGGACCTTCGGCGACTATTACCGCGACTACGCGCTGGACATCCTCGACGCCGAATGGGAGCGCATCCCCGTGGGTGTGTCACAGCGGCTGGAGTTGACCGCCAGGCTGCGCGCCTGCGCCGTCAATGTGAATGTGGACGCGATCATCACGCGCGCTGAGCACGGCGGCGACGATGAGGTTATTCTGGAGCGGTTGCACACCGGGCGGCCCAACGAGAAAGAGCACCCGCTCGATGCGCGCCTACCGCTGATGCTCCTGGCGTACCGGCAGCGCGACTCCCGCGCGCGGATCAGCGTGCGGCTGGTCTATCTGGGCGCGCCGCTGGGCGAGGTGGGCGGGGTCGATGGAGAAGATGCGCGCAAGGCCGCGCGCCGCCGCCAGACGGTCGATGTGACGGAGAAGGTGGCCGGGTATGTGCGCGACTACGAGCGCAACAAGCCCGGCCAGTACAAGCGGCTCTTCAATCTCGACCGCGCCGCGCGGCGGATCGCCGAAGCTCGCTTTGAGCCGCGTCCCGGCGAGCGGTGCGCTTCCTGCTCGTATCGCCATATCTGCCCAGGCGACTTACCGGATTGAGCGCGCGGGAAAGTGAGGACGCGTATGGCGCGCGCGCTGAGGAGCGTCAGTGTCCGGCTGGCGACGCGGGCGGACTATGCCGGGTTCGCGCGCGTGGCGCGTGAGACACACGACTATCACGTCGCGCTGCTGCCAGAGGTCTTCCGCGACGCCGCGGATATCTTCCCGGAAGCGTATTTCGTGGAGCTCGTCGAAGGCGTCGCGTCATGCATCCTGCTTGCGGAACGGGCGGGTGTGATCACCGGCTACGCAACGATGCGCCTGCGCGGCGCGCCCCTCGATATCCTGGTCCCGCATATCTCGGCGTTCATCGACAACTTCGGCGTCGCGGCGTCGGCCCGGCGGCATGGCGTCGGGCGGCGTCTGCTGATGGCCTGCCGCGAGCGGGCGCGGGCGATGGGCGCCGACAGCCTGGACCTCGACTGCTGGGAGGCCAACCAGCCCGGGCTGCGCTTTTATGAGGCGATGGGCATGCGCACAACACGCCGCCGGCTCACGCTCGACCTGTGAGCGCGCGCCGGCGCTTCTACAAGCCATCCACGCATAACGGCGGTTCAGGATACCGCTAAGCTGGTGGTAGGGACAACGGATCAGGGTTCAAGCGCAGCGAGGGCTTTTGGGGCTGGTGGCTTCTGGCGCGGGACCTGGCTCCCGCGCCAGAAGCTACTTTCCCTGAAGGAGCCTGAAGCGGCGATCCAGGCGCCGATGACGGCTATGCCGGCAAGGGCCAGCCCAACGCCTGTAACCAATGGGCCTGCGCCGCTAACCCACTCCGCTGCCGCGAACGTCAACTGCGGTGGATGCTCCAGCATGGTGGCCAGACCAGCCCGCACCTGAAGAAGCCAGGTGGCGAGCGCCATGGCGCCATCTCCGCGCCGCGTGGAGGAGAAATGCGGGGCAGGATATAGTAGGATAGCGAGGGGGCGCGCCGCGCGTGGGCGCGAGCGCGAGTCGCGGAAAGCGCGGGAGGGAGCGCGAAGTGGTTGGTGAGAGCCAGGAATGGCTGGCGCTGCGTCCAGGGACCGCGGATGTGGGCGGTGAGCCGCACATCATCGCGGTGGTGGACTGTGGCGAGCTGAATTTGCCATCGGGGCGGTTGGTGGCGGCGGACCCGTTCGTCAATCTGTCGCGCGAGAACGATTACTATGCCGTGCCTCCGGGGCGTTACCCCGTCCGCGTGACCATGGATGAGACGCTGGAGCGCGAGATGTACCTCTCGCTGCTCATCAACTCAGCCGCGGAGGTCAGGCGCGCGCCGCTGGTCCCCTACCGTCCGGATGGTGAGCGACACCCTGAGCCGGAGCCAGATGAGGAGTATGGCGTGTCGGTAGACGCAGGAACGGTCTGCTTTGTGGATGGCGAGGCTATCCTGCGCTGTATGCCAGAGGCCGAGACATCGTGGTATCTGGAGGTCTTTGATAGCGGGCAGCCGGAGAGCTGGTTTAACCAGATGGACGCCGGGGAACCGCTGCCTGAGGGCCTGGCGAACATCACGCTGCCGGGCGCGGCGCAGGGCGAGAATATCGTTATCTGCCATTCCGGCTGGGGCGATGGGTTCTATCCTGTGATCGGCGGCTACGACGCGGCTGGCGATCTTGTCGCCGTCCATATTGACCTGTTGCTGCACGCCTCCATCGCTGAAGAAGCGGAGGAAGAGGAGGAAGAGTGAGCCTGGAAGGGCGCGGGCCATGCGCTGGCCCACGTCTTCACAGGCTGCTCGTAGGTTTGGGCGCGCTCAGGTCCGCGATGTCCTCCAGCCAGCGGAGGGTCGCCTCCCGATCGCGCTCGCGCAGCGCGGCTTGATGCAGCTCAGAGAAGAGCTCGCGGAACTGGTCGGCGATGCGCTTCTCATCGAAGCGATATCCGGCCCTGCGCTCGGGCGCCTCCGCGCCGGGGAGCGTGGCGGCGCCGGGCGCGTCCTGATCTGGCGGCTGGCGGATACCCAACCCGCTCAGGAACGCGGCCGGCAGCTCGAGCAGGGTGTAGCGTCCTTTGACCGCGAAGGCGAACGGCATTTCCAGCGGGACGGTGGCGATGGCGTAGCCGTATGCGCGCTCGCGCGCCAGCCGTAGCGCCTCACGCGCCCGCGCGCCTACGTCCTCGCGGGCGGCGAACTTGCCGATCCAGGTCGCGGAATAGATGTCAACCGAGCAGCGCTCGGCGGCTTCCTGGTTGTGCGCTTCCTCGATGCTCTTGAGAAAGGCGCTGCGCCGGGTTTTGAACAGCCTTTTGCGCATGCCGAGGGAGCTCGGGCCAGTGGGAGCCGTGTGCAGGTGTTTGGGGAGCTCGCTGGCCAGTGAGAGTGAGAACTCGGTCTGCGCAAGGATGCGCTGGCCCGGCTGCGACTCGAGATCGCGCTGCTCCTGGAGCCAGGTGTCGAGCCAGATTGGGTCGTCCACGTCGCGGGCGATGGGGACCCGATCGCTGTCACGGATGACGGAGATCACCAGACTGCGCAACTGGTCGAGCGCCTCGCGGACGCTGGGCGCGGCGCGCGCGTCGTCGCGCGTCATGCGGATGCGCTCGATCTTGCGCTGGAGGGTCGCGCGGCGGGCCTCCAGCACCTTGCCGACGTTCTGGTTGATGGGGTAGGACGCGGGCTGGTTCTCGCGCATGGCGTTGATGTCCTCCACGGCGGCGGTCAGCGCCAGGTGATATTGCTGGAGGGCGAGATCCCGGAACCCGTGGTCCCAATACAGGTCGCCGCGCTCTTCAAAGATGAAGAGCAGCCGCCGCGACGGGTGGCGCGCTTGTTCGTATTTTTCCGCCCGGAAGAGCAGGTCCCTGGCCTCGCGGTAGCGCTGGTTGAGCCGGGCGACGGTCGCCAGGCCACGCAGACAGTGGGCGACGGAGCGGGCATGCGCGGGCTCGCGATGGGCGCCGGTAACCTGCGCCCGGCGCACGCTGCGGTATGCGGCCTCGGCCTGTTCCAGCCAGGCGAGGCGCGTGGGGTCGAGGCGCAGGGCTTCGCGCCACGCGCCCAGCGGGCTCAGGATGGCGCGTGGGAGCGCACTCCGTGTGACCTCTTCGATGACATCGGTGATCTGGCGCAGATAGTCGTCACCCAGGTAGAGCTGATTGAGGACTTCGGCGACGGTGTCATGCGCCTGGCGCGCGCGGTCGTGGGCTTCGGCATGCAGGCGCGCGGCTTCGAGATAGCGATGCTCGCGGGCCAGCGCCCATGCCTGAAGCTCCAGAACGCGGCGGCGCATCCAGAGCGTGTGCGGCGATTCGGACGCCTGGGCGATGTGGCGCTCGGCGCGGATACATTCCTCCTGCGCCTCGTCGTTCCGCTCGAGGCTCATGTAAGTCTCAGCGAGCAGCAGCGCCATGAGCCCCAGCCCCTGGTTGCGGATCGCGTGTGCGGCCTGGGAATCTGGCGCCAGTCGCGGTATGGGCGCGGTCAGGTCGGTGGGGCTGGCCTGACGGGCGGGCGCTTTTCCGGCTGGGCGCGGCGCCTGCTGGTAGGGGTCGTTGTCGCGCTCTTTCACCAGCGTGTCAGTGAGGCCCCTATAGGCCGTGGCGCACGCGGTGAACACCTCATGCGCGCGGCGGTACTCGCCGCTGCGCAGCGCCAGCTGGCCCTCCTCGATCAGCACGCCGATGCGCGCCAGCTCGCCATGATAGTGGGAGGTAAGCAGCACATCCTTGAGTGTCTCGCCGTCGCGCGCCTCGCGGAGCCATTCCTCGGCGGCCGCACGGTCTCCGGCGGTCCGCGCTTCCTCGATGAGCTGGCGCTGCGCGTAGAGCCGCGCGAGCGGGGAGAGCCCGCTCTCGTTCTCCAGCGCCATCAGGCGCTCCCGCGCTTCACTGACATGTCCGGCGCGCAGGTCGAGCTGGGTTTGCAGCAGGCGCCGCCAAGCGTGGATCATCAGAGAGAGGTCGGCGCGCGCGAACTCGGCGATGGGCAGGTTGTCCGGGTCCTCGGCCATGATCGCGGTGATGATCGCGGCGAGCGGCTCGGTGATGGATGGCGCGGGAACCGCCGCCGCCAGGAGCAGGGCGCGGGCGCGTGTAGGGTCGAGGTCCAGGGCGGTAATGATCCGGCGCGCGGTCTCCGCGGACATGCCCCGCTGGTCATGCTCGATGAGGTTGATGAACGCGCTGCTCCGGCCGATTCTGCGGCCAAGCTCAGCCTGCGAGAGCTGCGGCTGGCTGGTCTCACGCAACTGTTTGATCAACGCGCCCGCGCTCAGGCCGCTGTACGCGGCCTGATTATTCACAGGTTGAATAGAAGGTGTTCCACTGTCGGCGCCAGCGCTTCGGCCACGGCCTGGCTTGTTTTCTTCGCCTCGCTTCACCATGCGGTTATACCCCACGACTCCCCTTCAATTCAGCGGTCGAGTGACAAATACAGGCGACGCGACGCTTTACTCCAGTTTAAGTACTTCACTCGAATATTCGTTCGGGATGGCGCCAGCGGCGCCATGAATGTTAGTATACGTCGTGAGATGAACTGTTGAAGTGCGGGTGATCGCTAACGAGGACTCTGCTGCGATTACGGTCCGCTTCCCGCCGCGACAATGACGCGCGGCGGATTGATGGGGTCCCTAACCGCCACCGCGCCTGATGGGTCGTCAGTTGTCGCGCGGGGCCGCCGGTCCAGCGGCGCGCTGGGCGGGTTGGCGGCTGAACCGGATGACGCGTGTCGAGCGCCTCATGAGCCAGGGCCGTCTCCTCCTGGATGTGGTGACTCGCGGAGATCAGGCGCTCGCGCGGCGCAAGCGCGAGGGCGCCCCAGACGGGATGCGGCCACATCCCGCCGCGTCATTCCACACGAGCGATCCGCGCGGCGCCGGAATCCCTGCGCATTTTGGGCGCGCGATGGCTCGATACGATCAAGCGCCCATTTGCGCTGGAGCGTATCACACCAGCGCGGGGCGCTATCTGGGGGGAAAGCGCCTATGTTACGAGGCGATGGCCATGGGGATGACGATTCCCGTGGCGACGAGTGGCTGTCACGCGAGGAGCGTGAACAGGTCATTCAACTCATCGATCAGCGCAAGCTGTGGCGGAGCCTGCATAACCTGCTTCGCTCACCGCTGGCCGCCACCGGGCGGGAAACCGCAAATGTCGCGCCGCCCGCTCCCGCGCCCGTCGCGGCGCCGGCCCGCGCGAGCCAGGGAGCGGCTATCCGGATACCCACGCTCGCGCCGGTGGACAGGCTGCGCGCTGACCTGACGCTCAGCCGCGTCCACCGTTCGCTGACCCATTATGCCCCGGATGGGGCTGTCGCTTACCGCTCCCGGCTCAATCCTTCGCAGACCGATGTGCTGGGGCATCTGGTGGACGCGGGTGGGGGCGCGCTGCCCGCCAGCCAGATCGCCGCGCGCATGGAGATGAGCGAGCACGCGGTGCGCAGGATCATCGGCCAGCTCCGTGAGCTCTGCCTCGATCCTGACTGGACGCTCATTCGCACGGTGCGTGGCGTGGGCTACGCCTTGCAGCCGGGCGCGTGAGCCGCGCATGAGCGGGCATGGTCGGGAACATGCCCGCAACATGCCCGCAACTGGCCCGCGCCGGGCATAGAGGGCGTAGTCCAGTGGAGGTGGGAGCGCGGCGGCCCGCCAGGCGGGCGCGGGAACTCCCGGCGAAGGGGCGGCCCGCTCGGGCCGAAAGGAGACCAGGCGATGTCGAATCTCAAGCCACAGCAGCCCAGCGACGAGGACATCGAGCGGCGTATCGCGATTGACGACCGCGTGGCGCACCAGCTGTACCACAACTCCCAGCTCAGCGACGCCAACTCGGAGCTGGATGGCGCGCTGGCGGCGGCGTTTGGGGACCTGGGGGAGGAAACGGAAGCGGAACTGGCGCTGACCTCGCAGGAGCACGACCTGATCGAATCGCGCCGCAACAAGGAGTTGGCGCTCGCCCGCCTGATCGACGAGAAGATGCTGATCCACATGCGTACGCCACCCGAAGACCCCAAGTGGTTCGCCGCCCGCCTCCCTGAGGTGCGCACGGCGGTCACCACGCTCTTCACGGCGGCGCGCGACGCGACGCATAGCGCCGGCGACGATGGCTGGGCGGTGGCGCGGGCCTACCGGCAGTTCATCGACCTCACGGCCCAGCCGGTGACGAGCCGCGAGACGGTGGTGGCGGCGCTCCGCTCGTTGCAGTCGTTCCTGGAGCTCGTCAAGCCGATCGCGGGAAGCGATGACCAGGTGCGCGGCGTCTGGCTGCATGAGGCCGGCGTCATCGCCAATAACCTGTAGCGCGTCAGCCGTGGCCGGGTGGCGCGCTGCTTGCCCCGCTCCGGCCACGGTCAGGCTTCAACCGCTTACAACCGCGCGTGAGACTCTTCGAGGCGCGCGCCGGCCCCACGGTTTCGGGCGTCCGGCGCACTGGAGGACTGATCCTATGGCATCTCTCTCTAACGTCCCTCCATCCTCATTCCCTCCGATCAACCCGCAGGTTCTCTCAGGCGTCGGCGCGTTCATCCAGCGGCTGCTGCGCAGCGCGCTGGGAGTGGAGGACATCCACATCGCGGTGGACCAGATCACGGTAAAGCTGGAAGCTGACCCGGCGGTCCTGCGCGAGCTGCGGCCTGAGATTCACGAGTATCTGCGCATCGCGGGCGAGAAAGCGACCGCTGAGCTCCTCGTGGCCTGGGCGGCGTTCCAGAATAGCGTCACTCTGGCGCGAGTCGAGCAGAACCGCGCCTACGTCGCGCAGGCGATGGTCGAGGACCTGCGCGCCCGCCGCGACCTGCGCGACCTGCTGGCGGAGAATGAGCGCCTGCGCGCGCAACTGTTCGCTGTCGTCGAGGAAGACCTCCAACTGCGCGAGCACCTGCGCGCGCTGCTGGAGCAGGAGGAGGAGCGCAAGGCGCGCGCGCGCCAGCAGGAGGAAGCCCGCCAGCAGGAGGAAGCCCGCCAGCAGGACGCGACCACGGGCCGCGAGGAGACACGCCTGCGCCTGCGGCTCCACGATTTGCTCGGCCAGGAGCCTGACGGGCGCTGAGGAGCGGTACGCGGAGTGGGAGACGTAGTAGCGGCGCTGGCAGGCGCCGGAGAGGGGAGAAAGGCGGCGCGATGTGGAAGAGAAGCGAGATCACGCGCGCGTGCGACCTCTGGGATGAAGGCGCGATCATCGCCTGCTTCGCCGGGGTCTTTCCCGTTGGAGTGGGCGCCTTCACGCGCCATGACTACCTGCTCGGCGCGCTCGGTTTCGGCGCGTTCGGCCTGGTGATCCTGGTCGCTTCGGGCTGGCGGCCGCGGGTCCATCCACGCGGCCCAGCGGGGCGCGCGCCCGCCAGCCGCCCAGTGTGGCGGCGCTCCGTGTCCGCGCGACGGGCGGGGCGCGCGGGACCCGGTTTCGGTTACGCCAGCGCGCGGGTCGCGAGCGCCATCTCGATGATCTGACCGCTATCGGCGCGCAGCGTAAAGGCTCCCGCGCTGGGACTGGTGGTCAGGACTTCGCCGAGCGTCTCGCCGTCGAAGCGCAGGGCGGCGTGGTCATCGGCCGCCAGACCCGGGACCATCGCGCCCGCGGCCAGCAGACGGTGGAGCGTAGGCCGCCGCTCGGCCTCGCCATCAAAGTGCGGGCAGGCGGAGCCGGGAAGGAAGCCCAGACAGGGCAGCGGGGTCAGCGGGCCGGGCACGCTATCAGTCAACCCCTGCTCAAACCAGCAGATCATGCCCGCGCTGACGCCCGCCAGCACGGTCCCGCGCTCCCACGCCTGCCGCAGGATGGCGTCCACGCCCCACTCACGCCAGAGCGCCAGCATGTTCTTGGTGTTGCCGCCGCCGACAAAGATCAGGTCGCACTCCAGCAGGTAGCTGGCGAGATCGGCGGTTGGCGGGTTGGGGAAGAAGTTGAGGTGGCGCGTGGCGCAGCCCAGCGCGCCGAAAGTCTCGGCGAAATTGACCGTGTACTCCAGGTTCTCGCCGCTGGCGGTCGGGATGAAGCAGGCCAGCGGCCGCGATGCGCCGGTCATTTCCACCAGAGAGCGGAAGAGCGGCCCATCGCTCGACTCTGGCGTCAGGGTGCAGCCGCCAATCGCAACGATCCGTCGTTTGTCCGCGCCGCGCTCGTTGGTCATAGTCCTCATTCTTTCACTTATTGGGCTAGCCGCGTTCGACAGGCAGGCCCGCGGCCTCCCAGGCGTCCATGCCGCCGCGGACATTGCCCACGCGCGCGTAGCCCTGGCGCGCCAGATACATGGACGCCTGCATGCTGCGCTGGCCGGTGTGGCAGACCACCAGGACCTCGCGGTCGCGGGGGATCTCGTTGAAGCGCTGGATGAACTGGCTGAGTGGGATGAGCGTCGCCTCGGGCGCCCGCACCTGCCGGTATTCCCACATCTCGCGCACATCAATCAACACGGCTGGCTCACTGCCTTGCCCGGCTTCGTTGGCGCGGAGCCGCGCCTCGCGTGGGTCCACCTGTGGTATTGCGCCTGTCGCCATTCGCGCCTCGCCTTTTCTCTCTCGATCGCCGCTGACCTGGCCCATCATGGCGCCGGAGCGCGTCAGCGCCGCGCCGGTTCGCCGTCCCACTATTGTAGCGCCCCACGACCCTCGCCAGCACGCCGCACAGGTGTGGTACAATCCGCCAGAGAGAGTTGGCCTTGTCAACTGGCGCGAAATGACGCATTGGACTAGGCCAATTGTGGCGCCTGGGGCCGCTGACGGCCTGAGGTTGGCCCGGTATTGAATGTCGAGAGCGGAGCGGCCCACGGGGTGGAACCGCCCGCACAGGAGCGAGGCCCAGCATGGAGACCCAGACCGGAACCGTGCGCGTGAAGCGCAATTTCCCCGAGATGCTCAAGGGCGGCGTCATCATGGACGTCGTCAACGCCGAGCAGGCCAAGATCGCTGAGGAGTCGGGCGCGGCGGCGGTGATGGCGCTGGAGCGCGTGCCGGCCGATATTCGCCGCGATGGCGGCGTCGCGCGCATGAGCGATCCTGAGCTGATTATCAAGATCAAGGAAGCGGTGACCATTCCGGTGATGGCCAAGGCCCGCATCGGCCATTTCGTTGAGGCGGAGATCATCCAGGCGCTGGGTGTGGACTGCATTGACGAGTCCGAAGTGCTGACGCCGGCCGACGAGACGTACCATATCAACAAGCGCGACTTCCGCATCCCGTTCGTCTGCGGCGCGCGCGACCTGGGCGAGGCGCTACGGCGCATCGGCGAGGGCGCGGCGATGATCCGCTCCAAGGGCGAGGCCGGCACGGGCAATATCGTTGAGGCGGTGCGCCATCTGCGCGCGATCACCGACGGCATCCGCAAGCTGACGGTCATCCCCGAGGAGGAGCTGATGACCGAGGCCAAGAACCTCGGCGCGCCGTATGAACTCGTGCGCGAGGTGCGCGAGCTGAAGAGCCTGCCGGTTGTGCTCTTCTGCGCTGGTGGTGTCGCCACCCCAGCCGACGCGGCGCTGGTGATGCGGCTGGGCTCCGACGGCGTCTTCGTCGGCAGCGGCATCTTCAAGTCCTCTGACCCGCTGCGCACGGCCAAGGCGATTGTCAAGGCGACGACGCACTTCCAGGACCCGGAGATCCTCGCTGAGGTCTCGCGCGGGCTGGGCGACCCGATGCGCGGCCAGGAGATCAAGACTATCCCGCAGGAGCAGCTGATGGCCGCCCGCGGCTGGTAGCCAGCCGGCGCAACGCCGCAATCGCCCATATTCACCAGCGGGCCGCCATGCTCTTCTGAGTACGGGCGCCCGCTGGTGTGCTGTATTGGGCCGGTGTGATTGGGCCGGTGTGATTGGGCCGGTGCGACAGCGCATCGTGGCGTGGCGCGTGGCGACGCTGTGACATCCGCGCCGCGCGCCGTGACTGGCGTGTGAGGCGCGCGGGGGAACGATACGAGTGGCGCGCGGCGCTCGATAGCTGGTCCTTTGGACAGAAACCACGGTGAAATTGCCATGACACAAGAATCCGGCGCGCCTTCTGGCACGCCCAATGAGTCAGTTCCTCAGGCTTCAGGCGGCGCAGGGGAGAACGGGATGAACGGGACGTTTACGATCCTGGTTCCTCTGGATGGCTCTGAGCGCGCGGCAAGCGCGCTTCCGGTCGCGGCGGACCTCTGCGAGCGGCTGAAGGGCGAGATGGCGCTCATTCATGTCCTGCCGCTGATGCTGATGCCATTTGAGGTCAATCCGAGCTACATTCCGCCGAGCGTCTATCAGCAGATCGCCGACGACCAGGAGCATCTGGCGCGCGCCGATCTGGAACAGGCGGCCGTGAAGCTGCGGCAGCGTGGTCTGCCAGCGCGCATGTATGTCCAGCGTGGCGACCCCGCGTCCGCGATTGCTGACAGCGCCTCGGCGTCTCACATCAGGCTCGTGGTGATGACCTCGCACGGTCGCACGGGGCTGTCGCGCTTCGCGCTGGGCAGTGTGGCGGACCGTGTCGTGCGCATGGGCGCCGCCCCGGTCCTGATGCTGCGCTCTTACCCCGACGCTGAGCCACAGACCGAGCTACGGAGCGCGCTCGTCCCGCTGGATGGCTCGCCGCTGGCTGAGACGGCGCTCTTTGATGTGGCGCTGACCCTGGCGGGCGCCGCGCTGCGCCAGATCACGTTTGCCCGGGTGGTCGATCCCCGCGACGGGCCGGAGGGGCTTGCGGCGGCTGAGCGGTACCTCGCCGAGACGCGCGAGCGCTTCATCGCCCGTCTGGATGGGCGCGACTGCGAAGTCTCAACGCTGGCGCCTGTGGGGCCGGTGGTCGCGACTCTGCTCGCCGCCGCCGATGAGCGCGGGGCCGACATGATCCTGATGTCCACGCATGGCCAGGCGGGTGTCGGGCGGCTCGCGTTCGGTGGCGTCACCGACCGCCTCCTGCGTGATGGGCGCAAACCGTTGCTGCTGGTCCATCCGCCCAGAACTGAATTTGATCGCTGATCCCCTGCTCCAGCATGAGCGGCGCTGGCGCTGAGCGTACCGCCAGCGGGCGGCTCAGCTACCAAAGACGCGACGCGGCTGCGCGATGGCCGGAGGTTCGGCTGAATGGCGGTCGCGCCGCGTGGCGTTACGCGAGCGCCTGGTCACTCGACTCCGGCGCCACCCAGCCGAGCGCGGCGCAGTAGAGGATGGCGGCGTAGGCGTCGGGGCGCTCGCCCCACGCCAGGACCTCCGCGCGCATGGCGGCCAGCTCCTCTTCGGTAGCCCGGCCGCGCGCGACGATCAGCGCGACGATATCGGGATTGGCCATCTGGCGGTCAACGAGTGCGGCGAAGCGGCGCGTCTCTTCCCGCGCGCCGTAGCACTCGGGAGCGACGGCGTGGCCCTCGGCGCAGGCGAAGCCGGCATCCAGCAGCAGGCGGCGCAGGTTGTGGGAATAGAACGGCGAGCCGCCGCTGGCGGCGATGGCCCTGGGGCCAAGCTCGGCGATGAGGTAGCGCGCGGCTGAGTCCTCCGGCGAGACGACCCAGGTGGCGTCCTGATCGTCGCTGATGGCGACGATGCCGCCGGGCTTGAGGACACGTCGTGGCTCCCTGAGCGCGCGCAGGGGATCGCTGAGGTGGATGAGCAGGGTGTGCGCCAGCGCCACATCGAAGGAGGCGTCGGGGAAGGGAAGGTCATAGGCGGCGCCTACCACGAAGCGCGTGGCGCTCAGGCCGCGGGCGGCTGCGGCCGCGCGGGCGATGTCGAGTTGCGCAGCGTCCTGGTCCAGGCCGACGGTCTCGCCGGGGGCGACGAGCTCGGCCAGGTCGAGGGTGATCGAGCCGACACCGCAGCCGGCGTCGAGCAGTCGCAGGCCAGGCCGCAGGCGCGGCAGGAGGAAAGGGACTCAGGTCGCCGCCCGGCGCCCCTGCACATACGCCACCTGCACCTGCGCGTCCGACAGGAAGTACGATTCCTTCCCCGGCTGCGCCGCTCTCGCTTGCTCTTGTGTCTCGTCGCTCATCCTGTGACGCTCCTCTCGCGCATCCCCCGCGCGCGCCGCGGCGCCTACGCCGCGCGGGCTGGGGCCGCAACACCCACGTTCGCGGGAACGCGCTGGACGGCGCGTATCCACGACTATACCGCGCCGCCCACGCTGCCGCGCAAGCTTCGCCGCTCCCTGGCTTAACCGACGCTTAACACGCTCTCTGTATACTTTGGGCGAAGAAGCGGAAAGTACAGCGGGGACGGCGTTCCCCGAGACACAGGAGCGTATCGCGATGTTCGATACGGTGGCGGTGGTCGAGGCGGCGCGGGCTGGGCGCCTGGAGGCGAGCTGGACGGCGCTGGAGACCCAGCGAGGCTACCTGATGCGGCGCTGGGGCATGTTCGTGGTGATCGGGCTGGCGCTGACTAGCTTCAGCGGCGCGGCGCTCAGCGCGGGCTGGCAATTGCTGCGCGCGGTGGGGCCGCTGCCAATGCCGCAGAGCCTGCCCCAGGTCATCCAGTTCCTCCAGTATCTGGCGCTCAGCGGGCTGTGGATTCCCGCGCTGATGATGTTCGCCGGCGTTGGAATGACCATCGCGCTCATCCCCTACGATGCGCTGCCGTTCCGGAGCGAGCGGTTGCTCCTCATGCCCGAGGGCTTCATCGTGACCCGTGGCGGAGGCTGGCGGCCCATCGTGTCGGTCGCCTATGACGCGGCCAGCGCGATCACTCCGGAGAACCCGCGCGCCAGCGACGCCGCTCAGGGCCGCTACCCGCTGCGCATCACGCTCTTCAACGGGGCGTCGCGGCGCTGGGACCCGCGCGGACGCTTTGGCCCGGCCAGGGAGACAGGCGCGCGCATCATCAGCGATTATGGGCGGTGGCGCGCGCGGCAGGCGGGTGGCGGCTTTGCCCCGCCGGTGGCGGCGCCGCCGGTCAACGCTCCAGCGATCCTGGCGCAGGCGCGGGCCAGCGCGGCCCCGCCGGAGTGGGAGGTGTGGGGGCGGACGGGGCCGCGGCGGCGGCTTCCCGCCCCATACGGCCCCGGCGGCTATCAGCCGCAGGATGGCGCGCCGACGCCGGCGTGGCTCTGGATGACATTCGTTGGCGTCCCGCTGGCGTGCTTCGCGGGGGCCTTCGCGGTGACGGCGCTCTGTGGCGCCATCCCGACGCTTCTCGCGCTGTTCGCGAATGGTGGCGGACCGCTGGGCGGGTCCGTCTTCTGGCTGGTCTTCGATGGCGCGTTCCTGCTATTGGCGGGCGGGGGTATCTGGTGGCTGCGACGCGTGCCGGGGATGCTGGAATCGGCGCGCTACTGGCTGGCGGTCCTGACGCCCGAGGCGTTCATCATTTCGCTCTCCGCCGCTCCCATGCCGGAGCTCGTCGTGCCATTCGCCATCACCAGCCGCATCGCCTACCGCGAGTGGACGGTCAGCAGTGGGGAGTCATCCACCAGGCAGCGAGCGCTCGATATCTGGCGCGCCGACGGCTCATTCTTCACCTGGGAGGGCATTCCCCAGCGCCGGCTGGGCGAGCGGGTGATCCAGGCGCTTCAGGCGTATCAGGCCCGTCAGGGTTATCTGGCCCATCAGGCGCCTGGGGAGGCGCTTCCCAGCGGCGCGCCACAGGAGCGGTGAGGCGAGCGCGCAGGCGGGCGTGAGGGCGGGTGGCGGCGGTGGTATCATCGTTGGAAAGCCGCGCGGTAATGGGGATGAGTGTCTGTGGCGCGGCCGCGCAGCCCCCGCGGGATGAGAAGAGATTGTACGAGGCCGCCATGTCGCCAATGACCGGCTGGGAAAACTTCTACGTGATCGTTGGCTCCTCCGCCGGGGCGCTGACAGGTTTGACGTTCGTGGTCATCAGCCTGATGCAGGGAATGCGGGCGCAGGGCGCGAGTTGGGGCGTGGCGGCGTATACCACGCCAACAGTCGTGCATTTCGGGACCGCGGTGGTCGTCAGCGCGCTCCTCAGCGCGCCATGGCCCGCGCTCTGGCAGGCGTCTCTCGCGCTCGCCCTGGTGGGTATCGCTGGCATCGTGTACTGCGCGGTGGTGTCGCGCCGGATGGGACGTCCTGTGACCTATGCGCCGGTGGCGGAAGACTGGATCTGGTTCGTGATCGTGCCGCTGGTCGCCTATATCGCGGTGTTGGGCGCGGCGCTCTTCCTGCCGGATAGCCCGACACCGGCGCTCTTCGCCCTGGGCGGCGCGCTGCTGCTCCTCCTGATCATGGGCATCCACAACGCCTGGGACCTCGTAACCTTCATCGCCATCGAGGGCGCTGGCCAGCGCGACAGCGCCGCCGGAGAGCCGCGGCAGCCGGGCGGCGCGGGCGGCGAGTAGCGCTGGCGGTTCCCGCAGACGCTGGCCGCGCTACTCCGGTGAGCGCCCTCCACATGTTCCGAAGGGTGACCGCGATGACCGACTATCTCCTCGATAACGCCTGGCGGCAGCAGCGCCAGCGGCTTTCTGGCCTGGAGGCCTGGTTTGATCCCGGCTCCATCCGTCACCTCACCGCGCTTGGCGTCACCGCGGGCTGGCGCTGCCTGGAGGTTGGCGGCGGCGCGGGCTCCATCGCGCGCTGGCTCTGTCAGCGGGTTGGTCCCAACGGCCACGTCGTCGCCACCGACCTCGATGTCCGCTTTCTCGCCACCCTCGACGAGCCCAATCTTGACGTCCGCCAGCATGACATCACGCGCGATCCTCTCCCTGAGCGCGTCTTCGACCTCGCGCACGCCCGCTTCGTCCTCGAGCACCTGACCGACCGCGGCGCCGCCCTGCGCCATATGGCCGCTTCCCTCGCTCCCGGCGGCTGGTTGCTGCTCGAAGAGACCGATTCGGTGTCGTGGCTGCCCGCGCCAGAGGTTTCCAGCGAGGCCGCCGCCCTCTTTACCCGCTGGACACAGGCCTTCATCGCGCTCTGCCAGTCCACCGGAGTGGACCCCTACGCTGGCCGGCGGAGCGCAGGGGAGCTTCGCGCCGCCGGGCTAGGCGAGGTAGACGCCGAGGGCCGCGTCTACATGGTGCGCGGTGGCTCGCCCCCGGCCGAGGTCTGGCGCCTGACCGCGGAGCAACTGCGCCCGCGCCTCATCGCCGGCGGCTACCTCGCTGAAGGCGACATGGCGGGCGTGCTCGCGCTCCTGGCTGATCCCTCCTTCGCCTGGATGGAAGGTCTTGTCATGGCTACCTGGGGCCGGAAGCCCGCGTGATCGCCGTGGCGCTCCTCGCCATCTTCGCTGGCGGCGGATTGCTCGGCGCGCCGGCGCTGCCCAAGGGCCGCTCGCGCTCCTGGGCCAACCTGTATGACTGGATTCTGCTCCTGGTGTTGCTACTCTACGCGGCTGGCCTGATCTGGACGGGGTTCAGCATGGCGATACTCTGAGAGCCGCAAGCGCGCATGTCCCTCTTTCCGGCGCCATTCGGCCTGCCTCTGCTTTCCGCAAGTTGCGCTAGAAAATAGATTAACGGTTTCGGAGATCATCCGCACATCGCCGCGATGCGTTTGGGCGGCTTCATCACTCACCTTGTGGTATCGAGACGAATAGGAGGCGCAGAGCGTGCGAAAGGTCGTTGTATACGAGTTGTTGTCCCTCGATGGGGTCGCCGAGGACCCGGATAGTTTCTTCGCCGACTGGGACAGCGCGATGGACGCCAACCTTGCGGCGGTGATCGCGACACAGGACGCAGTCATTCTCGGCCGCCGTAGCTACAACGAGTGGGCGCAGTTCTGGCCGACCAGTGAGATCGAGCCATTCGCGACCTTCATCAACGGGGTCACGAAGTATGTCGCGACCTCGACGCCACTTGACCACGATTGGGCTCATGCGACCGCGCTCGACGGCGGGCTGGTTGAATTCGTCCGGGGTCTCCGGCAGCAGCCCGGAGGTGATGTCGGCGTCCACGCAAGTATCTCCGTCGCGCAGGCGCTATTGGCAGCCGATGTGGCGGACGAACTCAGGCTCGTGATAGCGCCAGGAACCGCCGCCAGTGGACGGCGGCTCCTCGACGGCTTGCCAGCGATTCAACTCGAATCGATCCAATGCGAGGTCTCACCGACTGGCTACCTGCTCGCCGGCTATCGCGTTCGTCATAAGAGCCTGGAAGGTACCGATGTGAAGCCCGCAGGCGCGGTATCGTGATATGAGGTAGGGCCTCCGGTACGAGCGCCGGCCACATCGCATCCATCGTCGCGCCCGTACTCGCCCGCCAGCGCGCCGCTACTTGCTCTCTTCGGTGGCGGTGCCTTGGGCTCCACGCTGGTCGATGGCGGGCGCGCCATTAGTATCAAGCGCCGCGCTCTGGCTCGGTTTCTGCGCACGCCGCATCAGTGCCCGCAATGCCAGCCCCTCGATAGTCATACCCACCAGACCAATTGCCAGAGCGACCCATCCGACGAGGGTACCCGGAGCGAGATTGCCAATCCCGACAGAGAGCACAA
This sequence comes from Ktedonobacterales bacterium, assembly GCA_036391685.1. Taxonomy (GTDB): domain Bacteria; phylum Chloroflexota; class Ktedonobacteria; order Ktedonobacterales; family JADMIN01; genus JAKAIY01. Next base: position 8,533 of record DASVZK010000062.1, on the reverse strand, counting down.
TCAGCACAGCGCCAACCCAATACCAGCGCCCGGCTGGCCCCAAGTCAACCTTGCGCCTGGCTAACGCGGGCAGTGCGCGATAGGCTCGTCTGAGCGCGACTACTGCCACTCCACTGAGCATCAAAAAGCCCACGAGCACTACGAGGCCGAGCAGCAAGGCGGTATCCGAGTCATCTCGAATCAACACGCCCGATGCCAGGGAGACGAGCAGAAACCCCAACGGCCCGAGAATGAGGACGGCTCCAACCGCGAGTACCAGCGTCCGCGCCAGTCGCCAGCGCCCCGGGCGAGTGGCGCTCAACGCGGTAGCGATAGTGAGGGCTAGAGCGATAGAAACAAAGATGGCCCCGAAGAGGACAATCGCTGCCGTCTGCATAACTCGATCTGGCCTGCCTTATCCATCAGTTCCAGCGGAGCGCTACTCGCCCTCCTCGGATGCCGTGACGCGCTCGGCGCGCTGGCGGGCGGCGAGGACGGCGTTATGGCTGGGCGATATACTGTCCGATCTGGGGCGGTTCAATGGCCGGGATACCCGCCCCAATAAAATCAGGCGTGTTGCGCGTCACAATGAGATCAAGACTGGCTATCTGGGCGCAGGCGATCTGGAGATTGTCCTCAAAATCAGAGCCAGACAGCGTGCGCGCCTGTAATAAGAGCGCCTTGTCCACCGCAAGTATCTCGAAGGCTGCAAGACACTGATCGACCACCCCCAAAGCGCCAGTGATACCAACCTGACGGCGTGCGATGTAGAAGATATCGGTGAGCGTGGTCGCAGACAGATACACTGCGATTTGATCTGCATCGCGCGCGTCCCACAGTGGCTGGGCGTCATCGGCCCACGGCTTACGGTCGAGCAGCCAGTCGAGAATGACATTGGTATCCAGCAAAGCACGCAGCGGCGTAGTGTGGTTGACGGATTTCCCCACGTTAGCCGCCGTATTTTTCCCAGCGCGCTTCCTCCCGCCAGCGCTCGACCTCAGCGTCGGAAGGCGCTGCCTCTCCGTTTGCTAAGAGTCCACGCAAGGCGGCCGAAGGAAGCCGTGAGGGCTGCGAGATCTTCTGTTGTGAGCGCGAGCGGTTCACACGCTGAAGAATCATCCGGGCGAGCGCGAGTTGCGCCTCTTCCGATAAGGCTTCAATCTCGTGGAGGATGCGATCCTGTTCAGATGATGGTGTGCTCATGGAATCTCCTCGTCGCGACGTCCTCTCGTATCGGCGGCTACCGCGCTGATTATAGAATACATGGCAAACAGGTCCACGGCACGGTTGTGGCGGACGCCCCCTCACAAGATGGCGCTGAATATGTTGCGCTACTCGCCCTCCTCGGATGCCGTGACGCGCTCGACGCGCTGGCGGGCGGCGAGGACGGCGGCGGCGCGGCCCTCCCACTCGGCGCGGTCGCGCGGGGTGGGGGCGGGCGCGGCGGCGCGGGCGGCGGCGGCCTCGTCGGTGAGCTCACTGTAGAGCGTGCGCTCGGCGAAGCCATCGGGCGCGGCGGGATCGGCGGCCAGCGTGGCCAGGCGCTCGGTTACCACCAGGTGGTACTCGATCAGGACGCCCTGGGGGCCGTTGTGCGCGCGGACGTCTTCCAGCAGCGTCAACAGCGTTTCATACTCATCGGCGGTCGCCTGGGCCTCGGTCAGGGCGAGGGAGAGCGGGTTGGCCTCGTCCAGCGCGGGCGGGTCGCCATCTTCGGGGGTAGGGTAGAGGCGGCGGCGCTCCAGCAAGAGCTCGCCGATCAGGTCGGTCTCGCGCCGGCGGCGGCGGGCCAGCCAGGCGCGGACGGCGCGCACGCGCGGCGCGGCGGGCGCGCCCAGCGGCAGCTCGAAGTCTTCGGCCGCCCAGGGGGCGTGGGCCTCTTCACGCAGCGGCGCGTCGGTCTGCGGGTCCTCTTCGTCGCTGGCGTTCCAGCGCAGCACGCCGCCATGCGCCACCCAGCCGCCGCCCGCGGAGGACGGCCCTTCGTCGTCGCCGCTATCCGCCAGCGCGCGGCGCAGCATGCCATCGGAGGCGGCGTGGCCGTTCGCGCCGGGGCCGTCTCCGGGCGCGCCGTCGCTCTCGCTCGCGCGCGCGGGAGCGCCCCAGGTCTCCCAGTTGAAGGTGTCCCAGTCGCCGCTGTCGCCGTCGTGGGTCATGGTTCAGTCGCTCCTATTCCCACTCGATGGTCGCGGGTGGCTTGCTGGTGATGTCATAGACCACGCGGTTGACGCGCGGCTCCTCATTGACGATGCGGTTGGCGGCGCGGCCCAGCAGATCATACGGCAGCCGCGCCCAGTCGGCGGTCATGAAGTCACCTGTCGTCACGGCGCGCAGGGCGACCATGTTGGCGTAGGTGCGGCCGTCGCCCATCACGCCGACGCTCTGCACGGGAGTGAGCACGGCGAAGGCCTGGGCGGTCTCGCGGTAGAGCCCGGCGCGGCGCAGCTCCTCGATGAAGATCGCGTCGGCGTGGCGCAGGGTGTCCAGCCGCTCGCGCGTCACCTCGCCGATGACGCGGATGGCGAGGCCGGGGCCGGGGAACGGGTGGCGCCAGACCCAGTCTTCGGGCAGGCCAAGCTCGCTGCCCACAGCCCGCGCCTCGTCCTTGAAGAGGTAGCGCAGCGGCTCGATCAGCGCGAACTTCATCCCTTCGGGCAGGCCGCCGACGTTGTGGTGGGTCTTGATCTTCTGCGCGGCGCTGGCGTCGCTGGCGGAGGCGGACTCGATCACGTCGGGGTAAAGCGTGCCCTGCGCCAGGAAGGAGACCTCGCCCTGGGCCTGGAGGTTGGCCGCTTCGGCCTCGAAGACGCGCACGAACTCCTCGCCGATGATCTTGCGCTTGCGCTCGGGGTCGGTGACGCCCGCCAGCCGGGAGAGGAAGCGCTCGCTGGCGCCCACCGCGACCAGCGGGATATGCAGGTTGGCGCGGAAGGTCTCGACGACCTGTTCCGGCTCGCCGGCCCGCATGCAGCCGGTATCCACGAAGATGCAGGTCAGCCGGTCGCCGATGGCCTTGTAGACTAGCAGCGCGGCGACGGCGGAATCTACGCCGCCCGAGAGGCCGCAAATGACGCGGCTGGTCTCGCCCACCTGGGCGCGGATGCGTGCGACGGTTTCCTCGATGAAGGCGCCGGTGGTCCAGTTGGGGGCCAGCCCGGCGATGCGGAAGAGGAAGTTCTCGATGATCTGGCCACCCTGCGGCGTGTGGGTGACTTCGGGGTGGAACTGGATGCCGATGTGGCCGCGCTGGTCGCCCATCGCCGCCAGGGTTCCCGACTGTGAGCGGGCGATGGCCGCGAAGCCGGGGGGCAGGTCGCCGACGCTATCGCCGTGGCTCATCCAGACGGGGATGCCCGCCGCGCCAGGCTCGACGCCGGCGAAGAGCGCGGCCGGGTCGCGGTCGCTGGCGCCTGGGGTAGCGCTCATGTCCGCCTCGGGCGTCAGGCTGATCTCGGCGGGGCCGTACTCGCGGCGGCCGGTATGCGGCTCCACGCGCCCGCCCATCTGATGGGCGAAGAGTTGCATGCCGTAGCAGATGCCGAGGATGGGCAGGTCGCTCTCCAGGATCGCCTGGTCCACATGGCGCGCGCCGGCGTCATAGACGCTATCCGGCCCGCCGGAGAGGATTACCGCCCGCGCGCCCAGCCGCCGCAACTCGTCCAAGGTAACGCTGGCGGGCAGGAGCTCACAATAGACGTGGCATTCGCGCACGCGGCGGGCGATCAGGCGCGAGTACTGCGAGCCGTAGTCGAGGATGGCGACCATCGCGCGCGGCGCGGCGGGCTGGGACTGATCCGTCGGGTCGGCGGTCGGAGTCTGGCTCGTATCGGCGCTGGCGGGCATGGCGCTGTCACTCTCCTGTCTGGGCGGCACGGCGTTCATGCTGTATTATCGCCCATTTTGCGCGGCGGCGTGGCGAGGAGAATGCGCGCTCCATGCAGCGGCGCGCGGGACGCCTTGGCGCGCTATCTTCCGGTTTCCAACTTGCCGGTCGTGGCGTATAGTGCGGGCAGTTCTTGCTGGCCCGCCCGTAGCCCGAGTAGTTACCTGGTGAGGGAAGGGTGCGATCCATGGCCCACACGTCAGCGAAGCGTCCAGTGTCCTCAACTCCCGCCCGCCTCGATGACCTGCTGCCAGACCTGGAGGCGCTCTACAAAGACCTTCATGCGCATCCCGAGCTGTCGATGCGCGAGAGCCGGACGGCGGGCATCGCCGCGGACCGGCTGGACGGAGCCGGCTTTGAGGTGGCCAGCGGCGTTGGCAAGACGGGCGTGGTCGGTCTGCTGCGTAACGGCGACGGGCCAACCGTTCTGCTGCGCGCCGACATGGACGCGCTGCCCGTCAAGGAGGCGACCGGGCTCCCCTATGCGAGCGTCGTGACCGACACCGATAGCGCGGGCAAGACCGTCCCGGTGGCGCACGCCTGCGGACACGACATGCACGTCACCTGTCTGGTAGGCGCGGCCGCCCTTCTGGCGCGGACCCGCGATACCTGGCGCGGCTCCGTGCTGGCCGTTTTCCAGCCGGCGGAGGAGACAGGGCAAGGCGCCAAGGCGATGGTCGCTGACGGCCTGATGGAACGCTTCCCGAAACCTGTGGTCGCGCTGGGCCAGCATGTCATGGTGGCGCCCGCCGGGAATATTGGCTGGCGCGCGGGCGTCATCACCTCCGCCGCCGACAGCATGGAGATCCATCTCTTTGGGCGCGGCGCCCATGGCTCGATGCCACAGGCCAGCGTTGATCCGGTGGTGATGGCCGCGGCGACCGTGCTGCGGCTGCAAACGATCGTCTCGCGGGAGCTTGCGGCGTCCGAGGCCGCGGTGGTCACGATTGGCGCGTTGCAGGCAGGGACCAAGGAGAACGTCATCCCCGAGGACGCGATCATCAAGTTGAATGTCCGCACGTTCGATGTGGGGGTGCGCAAGCGCGTGCTCGCCGCCATCAAGCGCATCGTCAACGCCGAAGCCCAGGCCTCGGGAGCGCCAAAGCCGCCAGAGTTTCTACCGCTGGACAGGTACGCGCTGGTGACGAACGACGCCCGGGCCACCAATCGCGTTGTGTCCGCCCTGCGCCAGCGGTTCTCCGAGCAGCGGGTGGCGGAGACGGAGCCCACCTCGGCGAGCGAGGACTTCGGCGTGTTCGGGACCGCGTGGCGCGTGCCGTCGGTCTTCTGGTTTGTCGGCTGCGTCGATGCTGACGAGTACGCGAAAGCGCGGGCGGCTGGCAAGCTCAATGAGCTGCCAACGAATCACAACCCGCGCTTCGCGCCTGTCATCCATCCGACGCTCGAGACGGGCGTGGAGGCGCTGGTCACCGCCGCGCGGGCCTGGCTGGCGCCCTGAGGCCCGAGGCGCCGCTCCATGGGCGGCGCCGACGGTGACGCGCCGCCAGGTGGTCTCGTCATCGCGCTGTTCTCTCAGACAGACAGGTGAACGCTCATGCCCGCTGTCACCTTCAACGCCACTGTGGAGCTAGCGCTCAACTACATCGGCATCTTTGTCTTTGCGATCTCGGGCGCGCTGCTCGCCGTCCATAAGAACTATGACATTGTTGGCATGACCGTGCTTGCCGAGATCACCGCCATCGGCGGCGGGGTGCTGCGGGACCTGATCCTTGGCGCGACGCCGCCCGCCTCATTCACCGACTCGGTGACCTTTCTGCTGCCGCTGGTGGCCGCCGCGCTGACCTTCTTCATCCACCAGCGCATGGGCCGCATACAGGCGGCGGTGCTGGTGTTTGACGCCGCTGGACTGGCGCTGTTCTGCGTGACGGGCACGACCAAGGCGCTGGCGTACCATATGGGGCCGGTGGAGGCCATCGCGCTCGGCGCGCTGACAGCGGTGGGCGGCGGCATCATGCGCGATGTGCTCGCCAATGAGCAGCCCGCCGTGCTGCGGGCCGATAGTGAGCTCTATGCGGTACCCGCGGTGCTGGGCGCCGCGCTGGTCGTCATCCTGCAGCGCTTCACGCTCTATAACCCCGTCACGGCGGCCATCACCATCGCGCTCGTCTTTGCCCTGCGCATGGCGGCGCTGCGCTATGGCTGGCGGGCGCCGCACCCGCGCCAGCGGACGCCCAACCCCAGCGCGCCGTCCGCCGGCGCCTGACGCGCCAGCGTCACAGTTCTTGGCGCCGCTTGAGCGCACTCCGGGCACACGCCCCTCTCTCCCTGCGAGGAGAGAGGGGCGTGTGCGCAGTTGTGCGGTTTGGCTATATCTCCGGCTTGGGCATCGAGGAAGCGGAGATGAGGAAGGCGACGCCGATGATGAAGAGGATGACACTCAGGACGCCGAGGCCGATCAGGCCAGCGATCCTGATCGGGCCGGGCGCGCGGTTCTTGCCGGAGCCGCCTGGCGTCGTGGTCGGCTGCACAGTCGCCTGGGTCGTGGGGATGGGCGTTGGCGTCGCGGGCGGCGTCACCAGTGTGACCGTTTGGCTGCCGACCAGTGTTGGCAGGGTCTGGGCCGTGCCGTCCTGCGAGACGGCGCTGAGCGTCAGGGCGCCGGCCTCGCCAGTGGGTAGTTGCACGACGACGGTGAAGGAGCCGTCGCTGGCGGTGCGGATATCGCCACTGACGACTTTCAGCGCGGAGTTGGGGTTATAGGAGCTCGGCGCGAACGGTCCAGGCGTCAGGAAGAACGAGATGTTCTGGCCGCCGGGGGTGAAGTTCACGCCGGTCACCTGAGCGAAGCCACCGATGTAGAACTTGCCATCGCCAGGCGTGGCCGTTGGCGCGGGCGTTGGCGTGCCGGGGGCGACGGTCGGCGCGTTGGGGTCAGCGACGGCCTGGGCCTGGATGGCTGGCGCCGAGCCCGCATCCACGCGGAAGAGGATGTTGGACTGCCCGATAGTCGAGACGGCGCTGTCCTGGGCGCACACGTAGTATTCCGTGTTGACGTTGCTGGAGGAAGGCCAGGAGAAGGTGACAGTGAACGTGCCATCGGACGCGACCGACGGCTGCGCGCCCGGGACCGCCTGGAAGCCGGACTGGCAGCCAGCGCTCTGCGGCGCGTAGCCAATCGTCACCGAGTCGCCCGCCGGGACGGCGCCCTGCGCCAGGATGTTCGCGCCTACCGGCCCCTCAGCGACGCCACCGCTCGCCTGCGGTTTTTGAATGTCGATGGTGACGACCCCGCTGGCGTCGCGGGCGGCGGCGCGCGCGCTGGAGAGCGGCAGAAGCCAGGCCGCCAGCGCCAGCGCCGCGATCAAGGCGGCTAGCGCCGTTTTGGCCGCCAGCCGCGCGCGCGCCCGGCTCCATCTTCCGACTCCAGTGGCCCAAACGCGCATAACGCCTCCCTGATAGCGCTCGTCCGCTGGCGGTTTCCCCGCCCGGACGCTGGATCGCGGACGATCCTCATGGTCTTCTGAAAATGATGACGAATCCCGGTGGTGAAATGATCCATGCGTGGACCGCTCCAATCCACCTGACGCGCGGCGAGGCCCGCGATAACAGGAACCTGGCGGGATTGCCGGATGCGTCAGCAGTATAGCACGGCGCCTGCCCGTCACTCTCTCTACGCGCCAACTGGCCTGTCCCGCGCGTTTATGATGAGATGGGCGCCCGATAGTCCGGCGATGAGCGGGCGGGGCGACGTTCCTGTATGGCGGACGAGAGGTGAGCGAGCGATGAGCGAGGAGGTTGGGGCGGCGGGCGCGCCCACGACGCCGGAGACAGCCGGGACGCCGGAGGGCGAAGCGCCACGCCGCCGCGAGCGGCGGCGCGCGCTGGAGCCGCTGGAGCCCGCGAGCGAGGCGCCCGCCGCCGCGCCCGCGCCCGGCGATCAACTTTCCACGCGCCAGATGCTGGCTGTGATCGAGAGCCTGCTCTTCGTCGCCGGGCGTCCGCTGGAGTACGCCGAGCTTCGCAAGCTGACGGGCGCCGACGAGACGCGCGTCAAGGCAGCGGTGGGTGACCTGGCGCGGGCGCTGGAGCGCGAGGGGCGCGGCGTGCGGGTCCAGCGGATGGAGACAGCGGCGCAGATGGTCTCCGCCCCGGAGCATGCGCGCTTTGTCGCCGCGCTGCTCGGCCTGCCGACCCAGGTGCGGCTGACTACGGCCGCGCTGGAGACGCTCTCGGTCATCGCGTACCGCCAGCCTATGACCCGCTCGCAGATCGAGGCGATCCGCGGGGTCAACAGCGATCGCGCGCTTGCCAGCCTCATGCAGCACGGACTGGCGCAGGAGGTCGGGCGCGCGGCGACGGTCGGACGCCCCGTCCTCTTCGGCACGACCCCCGAATTTCTGCAGCAGTTTGGCCTCGCCAGCCTCGACGCGCTGCCCCACGCCGACCTGCCCCAGGCGCAGACCGCCGAAGCGCTGCGCGCGCGCGCCGCCCAGTCCATCCGCGACGCGGTCAATGCGGGCGACGCCGCCGAAGCGAGCGCCGCGACAGCCCGCGAGGACGCGCCCGGCGGCTAGAGTCTGTTATGAACTCGACAGCGGAGCGGGATAGAATGCAGCATGAGTACACGCCAGCCCTATCCTTCCGATGTCACCGACGACGAATGGGCATTTGTCGCGCCCTACTTGAGCCTGTTGTCTGAAGACGCCTTGC
>DASVZK010000061.1:0-178736 GCA_036391685.1 Ktedonobacterales bacterium | reverse complement strand
GTGAATCCTGCCCGCCGCCGCTTCTTTAGGCCGCGCTACACTGCGACCGAACGATGGGGCCCGCTACTCGTAGCGCAGCACTTCCAGCGGGCGGACGCGGGTGGCGCTCCAGGCGACGGCGGCTGCGACGACCATACAGATCAGGGTCGTCGCGGCGACGATGCCGGTAGAGAGCAGCGGGCCAGCGCCAAAGTTCAGGTTGAAGACGTACTTGTCGAGGATGAAATTGGCCAGCGTCACGATCAGCATCGCCACCATCGAACCAGTGAAGCCGATCATGCCGTTTTCGACCAGCACGCCGTTCATCACATTGACACTGGTATAGCCGACTGACTTCAGGATGCCGATCTCGCGCCGCCGCTCCAACATCGCCAGGCCGACGGCGTTGGCAATGATAATCACGCCCGCAACCATCGCCAGCGAGGCGATCGCTGTCAGCACAATGATCAGATTATTCAGCAGCGAGTTGATGGCAAGCGTCAGATCAACCACACTGAACGTCTGCACGCCCTTCACATTGTGCTGAATGGTGTGCAGGACCTGGTCGGACTTTGTCGGGTCAACCTGCAGCGAGTAGACGTAGAACTCAGTTCCGTTCGCCAGCTTTTTGACCGCTGACTGGTCAGCCAGCACCGGCGCGAAGGTCGTGATACTGCCTTGGTAGAAGCCGACGACGTGCAGGGTCACTGGCTGCGCGACTGGCGTTTGTGGACGACCCGTGGGAGCCTTGCCAGCGCCCGTTCCTGTTCCCGCGCCAGCGCCCGTTCCCGCGCCCTGCTGAGCGGCGAAGGCGCTCTCCAGCGTGATCGTGTCGCCAACCTTCAGGTTGAGCGGCGCGAGCGAAGAGGGGTAGGGCATGATCACGTTAAGCGTGCCCGAATCGGAGGCGTTGAGCAGACGCCCGCCATCCGTAGCATTGTTACCGCGCATCAGCTTTGCATCGGGCAACGAGCCCGCGGCCAGATCGTAGCCTTGCACCGAACTCAGGAAGAACAACGCGCCGCGCTTGCCGGTATTGCTTGTTGAAACCCCATTAGAAGCGCCGGCCAGCGCCTGAGCGATCGGCGCGCCGTTGACCAGCACTGGCGCGTCCTGGACGATATTGGTCACCAATGGCGCGCTCTTCAGGTTCGCCCGCTGGGCGCTCAGTTGCGCGGCCACCGCCGTCTGATCTTTGGAGCCGGAGAAGACGAACGAGTTGTATTTCGTTTGCTGCGCCAGCGCGGCGTTGATCTCGTCCTTGATGTTCTGGCCCAAGGCCAGAATCAGCCCGATGCCGAAGACGCCGACGAACAGCGCCACCATCGTTGTGACGCTGCGCCCGCTGTCCCGACCCAGGTTGCGCAGCGCCATGCGCGTGTTCGCCTTTGAGGTGCGCGGCAGGAACGGCGCGATGGTAATCAGCACGGCCAGCGCGAGGACGAGCGCGCCGAATGCCGGCGCATTGCCGTAGAGATAGCCGCCAATCGCAAGCGCGCCGACAGCGATAAGCCAGTACCACCAGTTCAGCCGCTCGGGAATCGGGAAGCGGCTGATGAGCAGCACCAGCAGGAAGAACACGCCGCTGAGCAGCCCAAGCGCGATACCCACGCCGCCGAGCGCCTCGCCAGCGACGACCGCATTGCCCAGGATGACGAACGAAAGCCCATAGAACAGCGCCGCCAACAAAATGAACAGGAAGATCGTCAGCCCGGCTCCGGCCACCCGCCCCGTCTCGCTGACCCCGCGCAACACCGCCAGCGGTCGGATCTGCGCCGCCTGAACGATGGGCATCAGGCCAAAGATCAGCGCCGTGGCGACGCCAATCAGCGCGCCCGAGCCAATGATGCCCGGGTCGAAAGCCACTGGCAGGTCGATAAAGAATCGCTGGACGACCAGATTATGGACCAGGACTGACACGCCCAGGCCAGCCGCCGAGCCAATCGCACCACCGAGAAGTCCCAGCAGCCCGGCTTCCAGGCCGAAGAGCGCATAGAGGTCGCCGCGCCGGTACCCGGACGTCTTGAGAACAGCGATCTCGGTCTGCCGCCGACGCAGCAGCACCTGCATCGTGTTGACGATGCCGACGCCACCGATCAGGAGCGAGAGCAGGCCAACGACCTGCAGGAAGTAGCGAATATTCTGGACGTCATTCGAGCGCTGCGCCAGCGCGTCTTTAGTCGTCGTGACATTGGCGGTGGGCAACTGGCGGGCGATGGCGTCCTTGACGCTGGCGGCGTTAGCGTCAGTGTGACCTGGCACATTGGCGTAGACGCTACTGTATGTGACCGGCAACCCCGAAGAACTGGTCAGCGCCGAGTAGTCAGAAAGCGACACCAACGCCTGCGGCCGCTGGAACGAGCCGGCGCTGGCGATAATCCCGACCACCGTGCCGTTCAGCACGCGGCCATCGTCCGAGGTGATGTTGACAGTGTCGCCAACTTTGACTTTGAGGTTGTCGGCCAGCGTCTTCGTCAACACGACGCCATCGTTTGTAAGCGCCGAGGAAAGCGTGTCGCCACTGGGATCGAGGAAGGTCGGCGCGCCCGCCAGAGGGAATGCCGCCGGGTCCACCGCGCGGAACTCGAAGTACTGCGTCGTCCCGTCGGTGGCGTCGGCCTGCCCCTGATGGCCAGAGACAGCGGTGTATTGGGTAATCTTGCCCTGGTTCTTGAGTTCATCGAAGACGCTCAACTGGTCGGCGCGCAGGCTGATGATCTCCGAGGAGACCGAGAGGTCGCCGCCGTTGCTGTCGCGCACATTGCCAGTCAGACTCGAATTGATAGACGCGCCGACCAGTTGCAGCGAAACAATGGCCATCACGCCGACGACCACGCAGAAGATAGCCAGCAGCGTCCGCTGCCCGCCGCGCCACAGCGAGCGCGTGGCGTAAGCCCAATATAGTCCGAACTTCATAGCTCTAAGATATCTCCCTGCGCCCGCTGGGACGACGTGCGTTCCATCCGTGAGGCGTCCGTGTACTCCACAGGCAAACGGCGAGAAGGACGACCAACACGTGCTGAGGAACGCGCGTACCGGCTCAGCCCTCGTCCGCGATAAGGCCGTCGACAATGTGGATAGCGCGGTCGCATGCGCCCGCCACCTTGAGGTCATGCGTGGCGATGATGAAGGTCTTGCCTGTGCGGTCGCGCAGGTCGCGGATCATCTGCAGCACGTTGTCGCCGTTGCGCTGGTCCAGGTTGCCAGTCGGCTCGTCCATGATGACGATCGCGGGGTCAGCGGCAAGCGCGCGCGCCACAGCGACACGCTGCTGCTCGCCTCCAGAAAGCTGGTTGGGGCGGTTGCGCAGACGATGGCCCAGGCCCACCAATTCCAGCAATTCCTTCGCGCGGTCGGATGGCCTACCAGGGTGTTTGCCCACCTGCAGCGGCGCCTCGACGTTCTCCTGGGCGGTTAGCAGGGGGATGAGGTTGAAGGCCTGATAGACCATGCCGATCTTGGCGTTGCGCACGCGCGCCAGTTTGCTCTCGCCCATCCTGGTAACGTCTATGCCGTCGATCAGCACTCGCCCGCTGGTGGGATTATCCAGCCCGGCGATGATGCCCAGTAGCGTGGATTTGCCCGACCCGGACGGCCCGACGACGGCGACAAGCTCACCGTGATTGATGCGCAGGGTGATGCCATTCAAGATATCAATCCGCGTGCGGCCCAGCGGCAGTGACTTGCGGATATCTATCGCTTCCAGCGCGGCGGTCGACTCCGGCGCGGTCTGTGGCAGCGAGGCGCTTTCAATAGCGTCCACGACGGTTATGCCTCTCTTCTCAAACGTACCCAACTGGCGCGACAGCGCGCTCACCTCTCCGCCGGTCCGCCTCATTGCGGCGCGACGCAATCTCCCGCAACATCTACGCCGCGCCCCTCTACTGGTTGCGAACCCGCCTCCACCGCATCGTCACTTCCGTTCCCCGGCGTATGATAGGAGCGGCGCGCAGTCCAGTGCAAATGCGAACCGCGCCAACCACTATTGTCCCATACGATATGTCGTAATAGCCCAGGCGTCTGTCGTAAAACTGTCGCAGCGCGCTCCCTGACCTCCAAGCGCCGCGACGCTCAAGATTGGATAGCCACCATGCCCGCGGCGCGCTCCGAGGAATCCCATTCCGACCCTTATGCCGACATTGCCGCATGGTACGACCTGGAACACGACGGCTTCACCGCAGACATCGAAATGATCACCGAGGTTCTGGCGGGCGCGCGGGAGCGGCTGGCGGTCCTAGAGATTGGGGCGGGCTCGGGACGGCTGGTGGCGGCGCTGGCCACGGCCGGACATACCGTTACGGGCATCGAGCCGTCGGCGGCGATGCGCGCCCGTGGCGAGAAGCGGGTGGCGGCGCTGCCCGAGCGCGTCGCCCGGCGCGCGCGCATCCTGCCTGGCGACGCTATCAACTACCAACTGCGGGCAGAGGAGCGTTTCGATGTGACGCTCCTGGGTCTGGGAACCTACGGACACCTCATCACACCTGCCGCCCGGCTCGATGCGCTGCGCCTGCTGCGTGACCATCTCAAGCCCGACGGCATGGTAATCCTCGACGTCGATATTGGGGGACCGCGCCGCTTAGTGGAGTCCGCGGGGCAATTGTGGTGGCAAGGTAGCTGGCAGACTACTGATAGCGCCCATTTGTACGTCGCGCACACGATCACGGGCGCGGCAGGTCATGATCCGGGCGTCGTGGAAGTGACACACATTTACGACGTCCACGAGCAGGGGGGCGCCGTCCGCCGGACGCTGGCCATGACCCCACTGGCGCTGCTCTCGCGTGGTGAGGTCGAAATGGCGCTCCGTCACGCAGGTTTCAGCGAAGTGACGATCTACGGCGGTTACGATTTGGCGCCAGCGGATGAACTGTCGCCTCGCGCTATCGCCGTGGCCCGCCGCTGAGCGCTAGCCCTCAGGCGAGCGGCAACTCAATCGCCACTGCCGCGCCCGGCCCCATCTCGCTCAGTACGCGCAGACGCCCATTGTGCGCCTCAGCGATGGCGCGCGCAACGGCCAGGCCCAGCCCCAGGCCGCTGTCGCGCGCCTCGTCCTCGTTCGCGCCCACGGCGAAGGGTTTGAAGATATTGGGAACATCATCAGGCAGGATCCCTGCCCCTTGATCGCGCACGATGAAGCGGCCCCACTCACCGTCGCGCTCAGCGACGAGCGTCACAGGCGCGCCCGTCGGCGAGAACCGGATCGCGTTGTCGAGCAGCGCCCCCAGCGCATGCCGCATGAGATCGAGATCAATGCGCGCGGTCGCATCCCTACAGGCCGAGACATCGCAGCGCAATGTTAGCCCGAAGCGAGCCGCTCGCGCACGCGCGTCACTGGCCGCGGCCTGCGCCACCGCCCTGAGCGCGCGCCGCTGAAGGGATACGTCCAGCGCGCCTGTCTCCGCCGCCGTCAGGAGCGTGAGGTCGACCGCACGCCCTTCCAACCTGGCGAGGGCGCGTCCGATATCTGCCAGCGCATCGCGCGCCTCGCTGGCGGCGCCGGTCGCGTCAGCCTGCATAAGTGCCACGGTCAGCGTATTGCGCAATGCGTGGAGATCACCGCGGAGGGTATGAGACACGCGGCTGGCGAACCGGCGTTGGGCCTCGGACAGGCTAAGCGGTTTGCCAGCCGCGGAGTGGCTAGTAGCGTCCGACATGCGCGCGTCGCAGTTCTGCGGGATTGAGCTTGTAGCCGTCCGTTCGGACGGTAACGATGATGCGCGGATGCTTGGGATCGGGCTCGATCTTCCGTCGCAGCCTGCGTATATTCGCATCGAGCGTGTTCAGCGCGATACTCGAGTCGGGGCCCCACACGCTATCCAGCAAGTCGTAGCGCGAGACCGTCTCGCCCGCGCGCTCCTTCAGCGCTTCTAACAACCGCGCTTCAACTGGCGTCAGGCCCTGTTCGGCCGCCAACGGCTGCGAAGAAGTTGGCTCTCGCCCCGCCGCCCCCTGGCGTCGAATCTCCTTCACAACCCGCAAAATGAGCTCCTCGCCGTCGATGGGCTTGGTGACGTAGTCATCGCCCACCGTGAGACATTGGGCGCGTGTGCTCCGGGAATCGTCGGAGGTCACAAAGACAACGAAGATCTGCCCGTCAAGCTCTTTCAGTTTCGCGCACAATGTCAGGCCATCCATGCCTGGCATCTTCACGTCGAGAATCGCGCCCGCGGGCTTCCAGCTTTTCGCTTTTTCCAGCGCTCGGCGCGGGTCATTGAATACGGCGAGGTCATAGCCGCGCATAGCCATTGTGTTGTTAATGCTGCGCGCGTCCGCCTCCCGATCATCTACAATCATGATACGGGGTAGGGGCTCGGACGCCCGCAAGCCCAGGTCACCGCCAGGACCTTCCATCGGACCAGCCCTTCCCGACGTGGGCCACATGCCCGTAAACGCTCAGAATACCTGTTAGGATACAATGTAGCAGATAATTTGCGTTGTATTTCCACCTGGCCCATCAATCCGCGCGCTGGTCTCTCTGCGCCGGCCTGGCCACGCGAAAGAGAGTCTGACATGCTTGGCTGGTCGCTTCAACTGATATGGCGCGCGTTGATCTTGCGTTGCCCTAAATGTGGCAAGGGAAAACTGTACCGGCGCGGTTTCACGATGTTTGAGCGCTGCGCGGTCTGTGGCTGGCGCTTCGAGCGTGAGGAAGGCTACTGGACTGGCGCGATGGCCGTCAATCTCGTCATCACGGAGCTTTTGGTCGCGGGGGGCGTCGTGCCACTGGCCATCAGCGGCGTACCTGCGGCGCCACTATTGATCGTGGGTGTACCCGTTACGATCGCGCTCCCCTTCCTCCTCTATCGCCATTCGAAGAGCCTGTGGATGGCGATTGACTTTCTGCTCAACCCCACCAAAGAGATGTTCCAGGACTGAGCCACGCCTTCACATCTCCTTTGCCGCCCCGACGGCGGAACAGGAAGGCAAGATCAGGCGCGGACCTTGCCACGTCGGACCCGCTCGACCTGCACGAGGAGCAGCGCGAGGTCGGCGGCGCTAACGCCAGGAATGCGCGACGCCTGGCCGATGGTCAGCGGGCGAACGCGCTCCAGGCTCTGGCGGGCCTCGACCCGTAGGCCGCGTAGGGACTGGTAGTCCAGCGTCGCGGGAATGCGGCTGGCCTCGAGGCGGGCAGCGCGGCTGGCCGCCTGCTCCTCCTTCGCGACGTATCCCGCGTACTTCGCCCGTAACTCGACCTCGATAGCGGTGTCCGCGTCGAGCGCGGGAAGTTCTGGCGCCAGCGCCGCCACCTGTTCGTATCGGCTCTCCGGCCGGCGCAGCGCCTCCACACCACTCATGCGTCTGGTGATCCGCTCCATTCCGGCCGCCGCTGCCCGCTCCGCCATCGCGCGCGATGGGGTGATCGCGACGCGCGCAAGCGCCGCCGACGCCTCTTCTGCCAGCGCCCGCCTCCGCTCGACCGCCGCGAAACGCTCGCTGGAGACCAACCCCAGTCGGTGGGCGTGATGCGAGAGACGCAGGTCGGCGTTGTCCTGGCGCAAGAGCAAGCGGCGCTCAGCGCGTGAAGTGTGCAGCCGGTAAGGCTCACCGGGCGGCTGCATCACCAGATCGTCAATGAGCACACCGATGTAAGCCTCGTCGCGACGCAGGATGAGCGGCTCCTCGTCCGTGACACTGAGGGCAGCGTTAATGCCCGCCATCACCCCCTGGGCTGCCGCCTCCTCATAGCCGGATGTGCCGTTGATTTGCCCAGCGAGGTAGAGGCCGTGCACGGCGCGCGCCTCCAGCGCCAGCGACAGTTGGTCGGAGGGGACGTAGTCGTACTCGACCGCGTATCCCCAGCGCATAACCTCGACACGCTCCATGCCGGGGATGGCGCGCAGCATCGCGAGCTGCACATCTTCCGGCAGGCTGGTGTTCATGCCCTGCACGTAGACCTCGCTGGTGCGCCAGCCCTCCGGCTCCAGGAAGACCTGATGGCGCTCCTTATCCGCGAAACGCACAACCTTGTCCTCGATGGAAGGACAATAGCGCGGGCCTGTGCCCTCGATAAGGCCATTGAAGAGCGGTGAACGGTCGAGATTGGCGCGGATGACGGCATGTGTCCGTTCGGTAGTATGGGCAAGGTAGCAAGGAAGCTGCGCGCGCCAGCGCGTCTCCATCGCCTCTGGGATGGGATAGACCGAACTTGGGCGGCCACCTGGCAAGGCAATCTCACTCCGGGCGTCGGGTTCGTGGGCGAAAGCGCGCGAGAAATACAGCGGCGTCGGGGAGCCGGGCTGCGGAATGGTTTGGGAGAAGTCTATGCTGCGGGCATCCACGCGCGGCGGCGTGCCAGTCTTGAAGCGCCGTACCTGGATGCCCAGCGCCTCCAGCGCATCGGAGATGCCGTGCGCGGGCGCCTCACCCGCGCGCCCACCGGGCCGGGTCTGCGCTCCTGTAACCAGGCGGCCGTTGATGAAGGTGCCAGTGGTGAGGATGACAGCGACGGCGGTGTAGCGCGCGGTGGTGGTGATCACGCCCGTGACCCGCGGGCGGGCGTCGGGCGTCTCGCGAGTGGAGAGCAGTCCGATGACGGTCGCCTGGCGCAGGGTGAGGTTGGGCTGGCGCTCCAGAGTATCCTTCATGGCGAGACGGTACGCCTGCTTGTCGCACTGTGCGCGCAGCGCCTGCACGGCAGGCCCCTTGCCGGTATTGAGCATGCGAATCTGGATGAACGAGCGGTCGGTGTTGCGCGCCATCTCGCCGCCGAGCGCGTCGATCTCGCGCGCCAGATGTCCTTTGGCCGGCCCGCCAATCGAGGGGTTGCACGGCATCAGCGCGACGCTATCCAGATTCATTGTCAGCAGCAGTGTGCGGCGGCCCATCCGCGCGGCGGCCAGCGCCGCCTCGCAGCCAGCGTGCCCCGCGCCAACAACGATCACGTCGTAGCGCTGGTCCAGTCCGTCTCCATCTTCGCCACAGGCGGCATACACGCTGTCAGCAGTCATCCAGCCCTCTAGGTTCATTTCGACTGTTCCTGCGCGTCACGCACTCCCTCGCGCCGCGCCGTCCCTCAGTATGTCGCTCCACGCGCGCTGGCGTCAACGCGCCTCTCTCTGTCACACCCGCTGCCTGGGTATGGCAGAGGCCGGCTGGCGATAGGGAGGCGGTGGACCTCAGGTGGTCTAGGCGGTGAGCGCAGGCGCTGAGGTGGGAAGCTCGGGGTCCTCGGCGGCAATCAGGCGCAGCTTCTGGGACGGGATCGCCACCCAGGTCTCGCCATCCGGCAAAGATTCACGGACCGCGGACAGGTTCAGTTCCAGACCACTGTTCGAGACGAAACGCGCCTTCCAGCGGCCAGCGCTGAATGACGCCTGCGCGATGCGCCCTTCCAGCAGGTTCTCGGCGTAGACAGGCGGCGTGTCCATCAGCGTCACGTCCTCTGGCCGGCAGAAAAGGCTGGCGCGCTGGCCCGCGGACCGCTGGACCGTGTCGCTCGTCCGTCCATGCAAGATCATCCCGCCCACCGTCAGGGCGAATGCCTCGCCATCGCGCTCAGCGACAACGCCGCTGAGGATGTTGGCTGGCCCCATGAAACGCGCGACAAACGCGCTGAGCGGCCGCCAGTAGAGTTCCGCTGGCGCGCCAAGCTGCTGGATCGCGCCATCACGCAACAGCATGACGCGATCGGACATGACCATCGCCTCATCCTGGTCATGCGTCACGTTGATGACGGTCATGCCCGCCTGCCGTACGATGCGCGCGATTTCTTCGCGCATCGCCTCACGCAACCCCGTATCGAGGCTGGCCAGCGGCTCGTCCAGCAGCAGCAGTTGTGGCGCGCGCGCCAGGGCCCGCGCCAGGGCGACGCGCTGCTGCTGGCCGCCTGAGATCTGATTGGGATAGCGCCGCTCGAGGCCAACCAGCGCCACCAGGTCGAGCAATTCCCCGACGCGGCGCTTGATATCGTCGCGCGCGACCCCTCTGAGACGCAAGGGGAACGCGATATTCTCGCCTACCGTCATGTGTGGCCACAGGGCGTAATCCTGAAAGACCATGCCAACTGGCCGTCGCTCCGCGGGAATATAGCCGCCCGGCCCAAATACCTCCTGGCTGGCGATGTGGATGGAGCCACGCTCTGGGCGCGCCAGTCCGGCGATCAGACGCAGCGCCGTGGTCTTGCCGCTCCCCGATGGCCCCAACAGGGAGAGGAACTCACCGCGCGGCATCTCAAAGCTGAGGTCGCCAATAACGGTGTGTGCGCCGAAGCGTTTGGCAAGGTGGCGCACCGCGACATGCGCATCGTCCGCCCCCTCCACGCGCTCATCTGTTCGGGCAGTCTCATCAGCGCGTAGCACGTGCCTGCTCCTCTCGCGCGGGCCGGCGCGCCCCGCGCAAGACCCCTTGTATCGTAGGAATCGAGTAGAGCGCGCCGATAGCGAGCGCGACCAGAGACACGTTCAGCATCGCCACCGCCATGCCCTGCTCGATACGAAAGTTGTTGAAGTATGCGGTGATGCGCACCGGCATCGTTGGGTGACCGGGCGGATACAGTAGTTCGGACGCCGCGAGCTCGAACATGGCGCCAGTGAAGACCAGCACCCAGATCGAGCTCAGGCTAGCGCGCAGCAGCGGGGCGATCACGCTCCAAAGCACCCGGCCCAGACCGGCGCCATGCGCCCGCGCCGCGTCCAGCATGGAGTCGCTCACCTGCTGAAGCGCGCCGCCGCTCAGGCGAATCGCGTAGGGAAGCGCGCCGCCAACGTATGCCGCGAGCAGGATCCAGATGGTGCCATAGAAGCGCGGCTGCCCAGGACCACCGATGCCGAGGTTATAGAGATATGGCGAGTTCCAGGCGAAGATGTAGCCGCACGCGAGAATGACCCCAGGCACAGAGATGGTCACAAGTGTGACAAAACTGAGCGCTCGCCGTCCAGGGATGTGAGAGCGCGTGATGAGGTACGAGATCGGCAGCCCCACCGCCGTCACGATCGTCGCCGCGGCGAACGCGAGCCAGAAGGAGAGCGCCAGCGCCGCCCGGTCATCCGACCCATTCGCCAGCGCGAGCCGGTAATTGGTCAGCGTCAGATTTGCGCTGTTGACGCCGTTGCCGAATGCCCGCTGAAAGGAGAGGAGCGCGCACTCGCCCAGCGGGATCACCAACGCAAGCGCTACAACCACGACAACGCCCAGCAACGCCACCCAGCGCCACGCGCCGAGATCCAGGCGATGCGGCTCGCGGCTGCGCCCGCTGATGATCTGATAAGAGCGCCGTCGTGAAAGCTGCCCCTGTCCGATCAGGGCGAAGGCGATCGCCGCGAAGAGGAGCAGCGAGAGCGCCGCCGCTTGCGGGAAGTCTACAGGGAAGGTGTTGATCGCCTCGTAGATCTGGTACGTCACCAGGGTAATCTGCGCATTCTGCGCGATGGTCGCCGACGTGCCGAAGTCCGAGAGCGCCTCAGCGAAGACAATCAGCGCGCCGGAGAGGATCGCGGGCAGCAGCAGCGGCAGGTTGATGCGCAGCCAGCACTGCCAGAGCGGCGCGCCAGACATCCGCGCCGCATCCTCATATTCCGAGCCGAGCCAGGTCAGCCCGGCGCTAACAGCGAAATAGACGAACGGGAATGACTTGAGTGAAAGCAGCAGCACGACGCCGAACGGCGAAAAGAACGTTTTGATGACGGCGTCGGGCAAGTGTAGAAACTGGTCGAGCGTGCCGCCGCGCGTCATGAAGATAGACCACGCCTCGCCTAGCAGGAATGATGGCGTAAAGAAGATGACCCAGACCAGTGGCTCCAGCAGTCGCCGGCCGGGCATTGTCGTGCGGTGCGCCAGCACAGCGAGCGCCGCGCCGATCACCGTCGCCCACAACGCCGTCAGGAGCGCGCTCGAGGTCGAAGCGGTGAGCGCCCTGTAGCTCGCCTTCTGGGCGAAGACATGCTGTAGCGCAGTCAAACTGGGCGTGAAACTGGGATCGAGCGCGAAGAGTTGCGGTAACACACTCTGGATGATGATCGCGCCCAGCGGATAGACCACCAGCAGCAGCAGCACGGCGACCGGCGCCCCCAAAACGAGGACACTGGCGACACCGCGCCACACGCCAACGAGGAGCGCGCCGGGCCGCAACGTGCGAAGAGGTGAGACGGGATATCCCGTCTCACCTGCGCTCGTCCCGACAAACTCAGCGCCTACCCGGCGACGATATTGTCGTGGAACCATTGCTTGTATTCGTCCTCAACGCTCGCCCACTTCTGGACATCCAGCGTGACAAAATTGATGCCGGTGGTCTGGCGCTGCACCACTGGCGTTACACCGCTGATGACCTCGATGAAGTAGGTATCGCCATCCGTCGGGTCGTGATGCGTCATGACGGACTGGCCAGCCGAGGAAATGACCCAGTTGACAAACGCCTCAGCGCACGCCTTGTGCTGCGAGTTCGCGCTCACGGAGATCTCACTCGGCAGCGCCGCCACGCCGTCGGACGGGTAGATGATGCCGAGATTCGTCGCGCCGCCAGTGAGCGCGCCGTAATACGCGCTATCCTGCACGATGCCGAAGACTTTCGCGCCGGTCTTGACGCTGGTCAGTGTCGGGTCGTTTGTCTGGAAGATGGTGTCGCCGTTGGCCTTCAGCTGGGTGAAGAACTGCTTGCCCTGGTCCTCGCCGCCCAATACCTGCGAGACGCCAGCGATGAAAGGGAAAGCAGGGCCAGAGAAGGCGGGGTCATTTTCGGCCGTCATGCCTTTGAATTCCGGCTTGAGCAGGTCCTGCCAGGTCTGGGGCAGCGTGGATGGAGCCTTTGTCTTGTTGTAGACGATCGCCCCCGCAGCCGTCACTCCCGTCGGGTAGTAGCCATCGTCGGCCGGCACGAGGCCAGCGCCCTGGCTGGTGTAGTTCCCGATATTGGCGGACTTCCACTTGAGCAGAAAGCCCTTGTTGTCGAGGTCCTGCATCGTCACATTGCCATCAAACCACGCCACATCCCACTGCGGGTTCGCGCCCTCAGCGGCGATCTTCGCCAGCAGGTTGCCCGTACTGTCGTCCACCAGATTCACCGCGATGCCAGTCTGTTGCTGGAACGCCTTGGCGGCGTCGGAGTCGTAGCCCTGCGCGGAATAGAGTGTCAATCCAGTCGATTTGTCGCACTGGCTCGCGGGAAGCTGCGCCGCCGGCCCTGAGCCGGATGATGAACCGCCACTGGTGGTGGTCGCGCCGCACGCCGAGAGAAGCAGCGTGAGGGAGAGCAGACCGCCGGCCGCAGCGCGGCGCATCTGGTGTGCGCGATGCATGAAAGCTCCTCTACATGAGAATTTCCGGGTCGACCGGCCAAGCCACTCGAACGCGCCTCCACAACACCCGCCGGTCGGTACAATTTCATCTATATGGCCTCTCCGTTAAGCTCCTGTTATGCGCTGGTTAAAACTTGCAGCGCGGGTGGCCGCCGCTGGTGAAACGGCGGCGGCGCGCGCGTGCTACAATCCCGAATGGCTGCCCCCATGCGCCACGTAGGCGTCAGCGGCGGCCATGAGCGCGGACCTTTTTGCGGGCGGTAAGGAGCGGACAGACTATGGCGCGCGGAGACCGGCAGGGGCAGAGTGGCGCCCCCCAGGAGCTTTCGGAGGAGCGGCAAGCGGCGCTCGCGGCGCTACTCAGCGGCACAATAACACTGGCGGAGTCTCTGCGCGCCGCCGGCGCGAGTCGTGACGCCTTTGAAGCCGCGCTCGAGCCGGTCACAGACTCCGAGGCGTCGGTAGCAGTCGCCTATGCCGCGGCTCTCGGTGACACGCGTGGCTCGGAGGCGCAGGCCGCCGCTGATGTGGCGACCGCGCTGGGTGAGTTGGACAGCCGCCACGATGTCGCGCGTGAGGCGCGGCGCGCCCGTGTTCGCCTGCGCTCCGCAGGCGTCGCCCACGCCATCACCGTGCCGGCCGCACATGTAACGTCAGTTCTCCACGCCGCCGCCCCCGCGGCGCCGATCATGCTGTCGCCACGCGAGCCGCTCTTCGTCGAAGCGCGTGTCACGCGCAGCCGCGAGGCTGGTGAGGTGACACTTGCCGTCATCTGGCAAGAGGGCGCTGACCCCGATCTCCAGCGGGCGTACCTCTTCCTGCTCGACTTCTGGCGCGAGGGACTCAAGGAATTTGAGACCAGCGAGCAAATGTCCAGGGCGCAGATTCAGCGTCAGATCATCACTGGGCTCAACCAGCGCCAGGGTCCGTCTGCCGAGGTGATTGGCTGGGCGCAGGCGCGCGGGCTGGTCATGCGGGCGCTGGAGGTCAACGCCTGGCGCAAGACTGAGCCAGCCGCCGAATTCACCCGCTTCCGCGCGCAGGTGGACCAACGTCTGCTCGATGGCCCGGCGGACGAGGCCAAGCGCCAGCAGGTCGTCGACGAGACCGCGCGTATGGAGCGCGAAGGCGACCGCGCGCTCTGCGACATGAACCTGGAGCCCGAAGAAACCCTGGCCAACTGGCTGGGCGCGTGGGGCCTGGGTGACTATGGCCTGGCATACGACCTGCTGAGCGCCGACCACCCCGCGCGCCGGGGCAAGACCCGCGAGGAGTTCACCGCGCTCCGGCGGCAGTGGGCGGATGAGGCCGATCCCGCGGCTCTGCGCCTCTCCCTGATACGCGACCAGGAACAGCGCGCCAGCGTCCTCTGGACCCCAGGCGCCGCGCCCGGACGGCTGGGCTCAGGTGGACGCGACCTGGAAGCGTTCTGGTCTCTGACCTTGCGAGAGAGTGAGATTGGCGGCCAGATTCCGGAGCTACCGATGGGTACGCTGGTGAGCAAGTCAACCGGGCGCCACTGGTTCTGGACAGGTTACACTATGCGCCGGGACGTGACATCAAACCTGTGGTTGATAGGCGTGAGCCGCGACGAGGGCGCGCAAGCCCAGGGTATCCCGGTCGAAGAACTCTCCAAGCGCATCAAAGAGCAGCGAGAGAAAGCCGAGAAGACCGCTTCCGAGTCCCAGCGCCAGCCCGAAGGCCCAGCCGCCGCCGCCGCGCTACGCGCTGTCACCGGCGACCTGACCGTCGCGCTACACTATGGCGATGCGCTGGTGGCGCGGCTACCGCTGGACGAGACTATCTATCGCGAGGCCGTCAACGACGCGCGGGCGCTAAGCGCGCACGAGCGGGCGGCGGCGCTGCTGGAGCGTATGAGCGGCAAGTTCCAGGATGATATCGAGGTACGCTTCGAATATGGCGTCGAGCAGTATCTTGTCGGCGAGCAATACGCGCAACAGGGTATGAACGAACCGGCGAGCGTCTGGCTCGGCCGCGCCACCGCGACCATGACCGACGTCGCCACTACCGCGCCCACCGCCCGCCACCTTCAGGGACTAGGCGAGCTGCTCTCCCGGCAGGGCCACTTCACCCAGGCGGCCGAGCGGCTGCGGCAGGCCATCGCCATCGAGCCAGGCAATCCCACGCTTTACCTCGATCTCTCTGAGGCGCAGATGGGCCAGGTGGGCGCTGAGAACCTGGACGCGCCCGCGCCGCTCGATGACGCGGCGCGCCGGGTGGCGATGCAGGGCGCGCTCGACGCGCTGCGCGAGGCGGCCAAGCTCGACGCCGACCTGCCACGCCTCTTCACCCGGATTGGCGCGGTGCAGGAGGCGCTGCATCAGCATGAAGATGCGATCATCAGCCTGGAGGAGGCCATCCGCCGCGACCGCGACGACGACGTGGCCCAATACACGCTGGGGACGCTCTACATGGCCCGCAAGGAGCCGCAGAAAGCGCTACGCTACCTGGAGATGGCCTCACAGATGGAACCGGCCTCACTTCAGTATCGCGTCGCTGTCGCCGCGGCGTATGTGACACTTGAGCGGGTGCGCGAGGCGTCACGCGAACTCGATACGCTGGACAAGATCGCGCCAGGTCTGCCACAAACCAGTGAGCTCCGCGCGCGCCTGGCCCGCATCACGAAGAAGTCATGACAGTCTGAGCGCGTGTCAAGGAGAGAGAACATCGTGGGCACACTTGGATACTGCGCAAGCTTCGAGCAGTTCCACCCGACCGACCTGCTGCGCTGGTCGCAACAGGCGGAGGACGCCGGCTTTGGCTCAATACTGGCCTCCGATCATTTCCATCCATGGACACCATCGCAGGGCCAGGCGGGCTTCGTCTGGGCCTGGATGGGCGCGCTGGGAGCCTCCACGCGACACGTGCGCTTCGGACCTGGCGTCACCGCGCCCGGCTACCGCTACCACCCCGCGATCCTGGCGCAGGCATCCGCAACGCTCGCCGCAATGTTTCCCGGCCGCTTCTGGCTAGGCATCGGCTCTGGCGAGGCGCTGAACGAGCATATTGTCGGCCTGCGCTGGCCAGAGGCGCCAACCCGACTGGCGCTGCTCGGCGAATCCATCGAGGTCATTCGCGCGCTCTTCAGCGGCAAGGTGGTCAAGTATCAGGGGCAGCATGTGACGCTGGAGAGCGCGAAGCTCTACACGATGCCCCAGACGCCACCACCGATCTACATCGCCACCTCCGGCCCGGTCATGAGCGAGCGCACCGGACGCACAGCTGACGGCATCATTACCGTGGGCGCGGCGGACGAGAAGATCGCTAACCTGATGGCGCGCTTCGAGAAAGGCGCCCGCGAGACAGGCAAGGACCCAGCGACGATGCCGCGCTTGATCCAGTTACACGTCTCATGGGCCGATTCGCGTGAGGCGGCGACCGAGCAGGCGGTGCGCGAGTGGCCCAACGGCGGCATGAATTACCCCAAAGCCGATATCCGTAATCCGGAAGACTTCGAAGCCATGGCGAAACTGGTACGCCCGGAGCACTACACTGGACGTGTCTTGATCTCGCCCGATCTCGATGAGATTGCGGCGCACATCCAGCATTACATCGACCTGGGCTTCAGCGAGGTCTATGTTCACAATGTCGGCCGCAACCAGGAGGCCTTTATCGAGGCGGTCGGCAAGCGCGTCGCGCCACAGCTCAAATGGGCGAGGTAAACAAGCGCGCAGGAGACGAGAGCAAGGGCCCCAAGCGTATCGTCGCCGAAGGGTACGACGCCGTCGCCGAGCGCTATCTGACATGGTCCGCGGCGATCCCCGACGCCTCTCGAGTCCGCTATACGCAGACGCTGCTTGATGGGCTTCCTCCCAGCGCAGCCGTGCTTGAGCTTGGCTGTGGCGCGGGTATCCCGACGACCCAGGCGCTTGCGGCGCGGTTCGTCGTCACCGGCGTGGACATCTCGGCGCGACAGATCGGGCTTGCTCACGCGAACGTCCCCACCGCGACGTTCATCCAGTCCGATATGACCGCGCTCGACTTCCCGCCAGATTCCTTCGACGGCGTAGCGGCCTTCTTCTCACTTATTCACGTACCGCGGGCGGAGCAGGCGCCGCTCTTGGGGCATATCGCCTACTGGCTGCGCCCTGGTGGCCTGTTTGTCGCCACCATGGGCGTCAACGACACCGAAGGCGACGTCGAGGCCGACTGGCTCGGCGCGCCGATGTACTTCAGCCACTACGACGCTGGCGCCAACCGCCGCATGGTGGAGGCCGCTGGCTTGCGCATCGTCAGCGCCCGGGAAGAGACCCAGGAGGAAGACGGCCAGCCAGTCACGTTCCTGTGGATAGTCGCGGAGAAGCGTTCGTCATGATTACAGGGCTGAAAGGCGCGAACCTCGCGCTGACGTTTCTGTTGGAACTCAGTGTCATCGTCGCGCTCGCCTGGTGGGGGTGGACAACCGGACCCACCCTGCCACTCAAGATCGTCCTCGGGACCGCCGCGCCACTCATCGCCATCGGTGTGTGGGCCATGTACGGCGCGCCCAGGTCGGCGCGGCGCCTGAAGGGTCTAGCCTACTGGCTCTTGCGTATCGTGTTCGACGCCGCCGGCGCTGTGGCCCTGTACGCCGCCGGACTGCATACGACAGGAGTCGCCTTCGCCGTGATCGCTGTGGTCAACTGCGCCCTGGGCTACCTGTGGAAGCAGGAGTAGTAGACGCTTCGCGATCAGCCGCGCTGGCGATCCTCGAGCCAGGCAAGGACCTCAGCGGCATGCCCTTCCGCCTTCACCTTCTCCCAGACGTGGCCAATGGTTCCATCAGGCAGAATCAGGAAACTCGTCCGCGCCATCGACATATAGGTCTTGCCGTACATGGACTTTTCGACCCAGACACCGTAACGCTGCGCCACCACGCCGCCCTCGTCCGCCAGCAGCGGGAAGGGCAGACTGTACTTCGCGGCGAACTTCTGGTGCGACCTCACCGTGTCGCGGCTGACACCGATCACGACGACGCCCCGCGCCCGCAACTCGCCCCAGGAATCGCGGAATGAGCAGGCTTCCGTCGTGCAACCTGGCGTGTCATCCTTGGGATAGAAGTAGAGCAGCACAGTCTTCCCGCGCAGACTCGCAAGGCTGACGATTGAGCCATCGCCCGCGGGCAGACTGAAGTCCGGCGCAATGGCGCCAAGCTTGGGAGCCGTCGTCGTGCTATCTGGCATGGAGGTAGCTCCTGAGTGAACCGACAACGTTGGAGTGTTGAGACAGCGGCGGTCGCGCGACCCGCCGCTGTCTCAACTATACCGCCAAACCAATGCGCCTGATCTCAAGAAGCGCTAGCAGCCTACTGCCCTGAAGCGGCCTTCGCGGGGGCGCTGACGCAAGTGACCATCACACCTTCGCGCGCTAAGGCGCGCGTCTCTTCGTCGCACTGGCCGTCATTCGGAGCGGATAGCCGGTGCAGCGCGCGACAACTTTCTTCACACCCGGCGCTGGCATGACTTGCGCCAGATGCGGGCGCAGACGGGGCCGAACGGGCCGCCGAGGCGCCGCACCCCGCCAGAGAGCCTAGTCCAAGCAGTAGAATCAGCCCCGCGGACAGCATCTTCCGATTCACCTTCACAGTGGTCGCTTGCATGACCATCGCCTTCTCTCCCCTCATGGATCGCGCGTCGCGGATGGCGCCATACGGTCGATCATTGGGAGGCGCCAGATGCGCTCGCTACGGCGAATCCTGGGTAGCCTCTCTGGTGTCGAGTGTGCCTCTTTGGGGGCGCTCACACCACCGACAACCCGGACAGCGAACCAGACAACGTCCGGACAATGGGCGACCTGGCAGGTGACTGGACGCGATGCTCTGGTAACCAGGCGAAATGGTATGCTGCGACAGCTCACGGATGCCCAGGGGAGGACGCGCACCACGTTGCCTGGCGTGGCTGCGCCCCGTGGGAGACTGGTCTATATAGCCTCTCCGAACGTCGCGACCTTTGGGGACTTGCTCCGCAGCCACCGTTTGGCTGCGGGCCTCACCCAGCAAGAACTGGCCGAGCGGGCGCGCCTGAGTGTTGACGCTATCGGGACGCTCGAGCGCGGCGTGCGGCGCGCGCCACGCGCGGAGACGGTGAAACTGCTCAGCGCGGCGCTCGAGCTCTCCGCCGATGACTGTCGCGCGTTGCTGGCTGCGTCGCACGTAAAGCGCCCACTTACGTCCGACGCCTCTTCATTCACCGACTCTCCCGTCCCGGAGCAAGGAGATGCCCTCAGGCCCGGCAAGCGGCTGACTTCGGCTGAACGCGTGACACCATCTCCAGACGCGTTGAAGGGCGTTGCGCCGCGGATTCCAACCATTGAGCGCAAGCTTGTGACCGTTCTGTTCGCCGATGTCGCTGGCTCTACCGCCCTCGGCGACGAACTTGACCCCGAAGACCTGGGGCCGCTGTTGAGTCGTTATTACACTCACGCGCGGCGCGTCGTCGCCGAACATGGCGGCGCCGTAGAGAAGTTCATCGGCGACGCGGTCATGGCCGTCTTTGGCCTGCCGCGGGCGCACAGTGACGACGCCGAGCGCGTGCTGGCCGCCGCGCTCGCCCTACGTGAATCCGTCGAACACGACGCGACGCTGGCGAATCTTCTGGCGCTGCGATTGGGCATCAACACCGGACAGGTGGTGACTACTATCGCGCATGATGATCTGACACGTGATGATATTCTCGTGACGGGTGATGCGGTGAATGTCGCTGCCCGGCTGGAGCAATTGGCGACCCCTGGGGAAATCCTGGCGAGCGAGCGGACCGCCAGAGCCACAATGGCCAGCTTCCTGTTTGGCGCGCCACGCGACCTTGACGTGAAAGGCACGAACCACCCGCTACACGTTTATCCTTTGGCGAGCAAGCGCACCGCGCGACTGCTCAGCCGGCCGCCGCTGGTCGGGCGCGCGGACGACCTCGCCCAGCTCGCACTACTGCGTGACCGCGCGCTGAGGGAGCGACGGCCGCAACTCGTGTCCATTCTGGCGCCAGCGGGAACTGGCAAGACGCGGCTGATAGAGGAATTCCGGGCTGGCCTCGATATGGCTGATGGCTGGCGTGTGGCAATAGCGCGCTGCTTGCCTTACGGCCAATCGCTGGCCTACTGGCCATTACGCGGCCTGCTCGAAGAATTGCTGGAAGCGCCTCTCAGCCTCGAGTCCGTAGGCCACGCATTAAGGTCTGGGCGCCAAGCCTCCACCGATGTGCGGCGCCTCGCGGGCGTGATCTTCGCTGCACTCGGTGTCGAGTCGGAAGGCCAAGTCGAGCGAGAGGTGTTGTATAGCGCCTGGCGGTCGCTGATCGAGGCGCTCGCACGTCAGGCCCCGCGCATCGTCGTCTTCGAGGATCTGCACTGGGCGAGCGAAAGCCTACTCGACCTGGTTGAGAGCCTCATGAGGCCCGGCGCCGAAGCCCCATTCCTCATCATCTCCACCAGCCGCGCGGAGTTGCTCGATCGGCGTCCCACCTGGGGTGGAGGGCGGCGCAGCATTACCGCGATGGCGCTCGAATCGCTCAGAAAGGCTGATGCGCGCACGCTGGCGCGTGCGCTCCTGCAAGGCGCGTCGGAGGCTGTGCAGGACAGGATCGCTGAACGCTCGGGCGGCAACCCGTTCTTCGCCATCGAGCGGGCGCGCGGGCTGAACAGTGAAGGCGCAGACGCTGGCGAGCTCCCTGACACGGTGCAGGAGGCGCTGCAGGAACGGCTAGACGCGCTTCCGCCGCGGGAGCGTGCGGTGGCGCGTGCGGCGGCAGTCGTGGGACGAGAGTTTCACGCGCCGATGCTACAGGCTATGCTGGATACGCCATCCGTTGCCGAGGTTGTCGTGGCGCTCGATGGGCTTCTGGCGCGTGAGATCGTTGCGCCAATCGAGGGCGACGCCTATACCTTCGACCATATTCTCATCCGTGACGTAGCATACAGCGCGCGGACGCGCGCCGAGCGCGTCCGCCTACATGTCGCGGCTGCGCGCTGGCTGGAAGTGGTCGCAGGCGCGCAACTAGATGAGCATATCGAACTGATCGCCTATCACTACCGCGAAGCGCTGCGGCTGGTCCGGGAATCTGCGACGCCGATCGAGACGCCTGTGGATATCACGCGGGTGGTAACAATCCTCGTGCGCGCAGGCGAACTGGCGGGCTGGTCTGGCGCCTTTACTGAGGCGCGCGAGAGTCTGGAAGCGGCGATAGCGGTCGCTCCCAAATTTGAGCGCGCGCGCCTGCATGAAAAACTCGGCGACTGCATGCTACTCGGTGACACCGCCATCCACGCCTACCGCATGGCATACGATCACTGGCGGGAGTCCGGTGGACAGAGCGCGCTTGTTGGCGCGCGCATCCTGCGCAAGTTGCTCATGCTCTACCTCCGCTGGCCCGCCACATGGCGGAGTTCGCTTCCTGGGCGCGAGCTTCTGGCGCTTATGGACGATGCCCAGCGGCTCGCTACAGCGTCTGGCGATATGGACGAGTTATGGCGCATTCGGGTCGCCGAGGCGTGCGGGGTTCACGAGGTGTTCTGGATTCACAATGACTGGGCGCGCGATGATCCACGACTGGCGCCGGACAAGGTTCGAGAGCGGACGAATACGCTGCTCGAGGCTGCGGCTTATTTCGAGCAGCGGCGCGATTGGCCCGCTTACAGTGAGGCTCTGGATGGGCTGGCAGGAATCTCCAACTTCTCAGGCGCATACGTAGAGGCTGTACGTGCGGTCAAGCGCCGCCTGCGTGCGCCCAATATCCCGGCGACTGAGCGCGGCGACGCGGTGAACATGCTCGCACATGTACTCTTGTGGTCGGGGCATTACGGTTTGTGTGTCAAAACTATGCAGTCAGCCGTCGCGCGCCTTCGGCCGATTGAGCCAGTCATTCTGCTGGGCAAGGGGCCACTGTGGGCGGCCGGCGCGGCGGAGTTGAGCGGGCGCTGGGACGATCTGGACTGGCTGATTCCTCTGCTTCAGGCAGGCCTCGAGCAGGTCCAGCGTGATCGAGGCATGGTCTACGTGGCCGCGGGCTATTTCGTCAAGCTGCATGTGGCGCTGGCGCGTGAAGACGAACGGGCCGCGCGAGCCGCG
Organism: Ktedonobacterales bacterium; assembly: GCA_036391685.1. Lineage (GTDB taxonomy): Bacteria > Chloroflexota > Ktedonobacteria > Ktedonobacterales > JADMIN01 > JAKAIY01. The sequence goes on along the minus strand of DASVZK010000061.1, from coordinate 156,470 downwards.
CTGTCCATGCTCGACCAGTTGCTGTCGACCGATTGGGCGCAAGGCGTTCGCGCGCTGATCGCGGCCTACCACACGGACTCGGCCCAGCCACTGGCCATGCGCTCCCCAAGCGACGTCTGGGTATGCCTGCGAATGCGCGAGTTCCAGTACGTCGGCGCCCTGACGCTGATGTTCCTGAGTGAGCGTGACACGCCTGCATCGTCAGCGCTCCTCGCCCACGCGCGCTCGCAGGCGGAGGACGAAGGTACAGAATTCCTGCGGCGCGTGCTAACAGTCGCTGAAGCGGTCGCTGAAGACGATACCGCCCAGCTCGCGCTGGCCGTTGAGGAGATGGAGACACGCGGGTTCATTCCGCACGCCGCGCGCATGCGCATCGTGCTCGCCCAGCGCACTGGCGATCTCACGCACCTGGAGCGCGCGCGGCCGGTTCTTGAGCGCCTGGGCGATCGCCAGTTCCTGCGCCGGCTCGATGGGGTCGCCGCTGGGTTTCGCGCTTAACGTCGCTCCATGGAACAACGAGGCCGGGGCGCTGTCGCACGCTCCGGCTTCGTATGGGACGTTGGCTAGTACACAATGGCCTCGGTGTATTCCCCAAAGACTGTGCGGAAGACGCCCATGATCTCGCCGAGCGTGCAATAGGCGCGCGCGCAGTCGAGGATGAAGGGCATGGTGTTCTCTGTCCCGCGCGCGGCCTTGGTGAGCGCGGCGAGCGCAGCGCTTGCTTTCTCATTGTCCCGCTCGCGGCGCGTGCGTTCCAGCCGGTCGAGGTGAATACGCTCCTTGGCTGGGTCCACGTAGAGCGTCGGGATGGATAGCGACGAGTCCATGACGTAGTCATTGACACCGACGATCACACGCTCCTTGAGATCCACCTCGCGTTGGAACCGGTACGACGCCTCAGCGATCTCCTTCTGGAAAAAGCCGTTGCGGATGCACTCCAGCACGCCGCCCAGATCGCGAATCTGGTTGATGTACTCCAACGCCTGGCGCTCGGTCTCATCAGTCAGCGCCTCGACGAAGTAAGAACCCGCAAGCGGGTCCACCGTATTGGTCACGCCGCTCTCATGGGCGATGATCTGCTGCGTACGCAGCGCGATCAGCGCGGCCTTCTCGGTCGGCAGCGCCAGCGCCTCATCCTGCGAATTGGTGTGCAGCGAGTTCGTGCCGCCTAACGCCGCCGCCAGCGCCTGCAACGCCACGCGCGCGACATTGATCTCCGGCTGCTGCGCGGTCAGCGAGACGCCTGCCGTCTGCGCGTGTGTACGCAACGTCCACGAGCGCGGGTCCTTCGCGCCGTAGCGCTCGCGCATCTGGTGCGCCCAGATACGGCGCGCGGCGCGGAATTTGGCGACCTCTTCGAAGAAGTCATTGTGGACATCAAAGAAGAAGGAGAGACGGGGGGCGAACTCATCTACGTCCATCCCACGCTCGATGGCCGCCTCGACGTAGGCGAAGCCGTCCGCCAGCGTGAACGCCAGCTCCTGCACGGCAGTCGCGCCGGCTTCGCGGATGTGGTAGCCGCTGATCGAGATCGTGTTCCAGCGCGGCATGTTCGCGGCGCCGAACTCGATGGTATCCACGACGAGGCGCAGCGAGGGCTCCGGCGGGAAGAGAAACTCCTTCTGCGCGACGTACTCTTTGAGGATGTCGTTCTGCAGCGTGCCGCCAAGTTTGGCCATCGGCACGCCACGCTTTTCCGCCGCGGCGATGTACATCGCCCAGATGGCCGGAGCCGGACTGTTGATTGTCATCGAGGTGGTGATTTTGTCGAGCGGCATGCCGTCGAGCAATATCTCCATGTCGGCCAGCGAGGAGATGGCCACACCGCACTTGCCGAACTCGCCCAGCGCCATCTCGTGGTCATGATCGTAGCCGTAGAGCGTCGCCATGTCGAAGGCGATCGAGAGGCCGGTCTGACCGTGCTCCAGCAGGTAGTGGAAGCGCGCGTTAGTCTCCTCGGCTGTGCCGAAGCCGGCGAACATGCGCATCGTCCACGGCTTGGCGCGATACATTGTCGGCTGCGCGCCGCGTGTATAGGGATATTCACCCGGCATGCCCAGGTCGCGGGCGTAGTCCAGCCCGGCGATATCCTCTGGCGTATAGAGGCGGTTGATCGGCATGCCTGACTGCGTTGTCGTCTCGGCCGGTCGTTCCGGCACCCGTCGCACAGCCGGAGCGACCGTCTCGCGCTCCCAGCGCTCGCGCTCCTCCCGCACGCGCTCCACCGCTTCGGGCGCCAGAAGCGGCCCGCTGGTCGGGCCGCTGGTGGCGCTCGCCGCTTTGGCCGCGGTCTTCTTCGTTGCGCGCGGCTTCTGCTCTAGCATGCTATATCCTCCCGCGACGGGCGCGCCCGCCGCTGTCTCCCGCTAGCCGTTCACCTCGACTGACATCGCGACCGCGCCGCCGCCACCCAGGCAAAGTGTCGCCAGACCGCGTCCGCCACCGCGCCGGCGTAGCTCATAGATCAGCGTCGTCAGCACGCGCGAGCCGCTGGAGCCAATTGGGTGCCCTAGCGCGACCGCGCCGCCATTGGGATTGACCTTATCCCAGTCCCAATCCAGTTCCTTGCCGTTCGCGACTGTCTGGGCGGCGAAGGCCTCGTTAACCTCGATCACATCGAAATCGCTCATCTTCTGCCCCGTGCGCTCCAGAAGCTTATGCACGGCGCGCGGCGGGCAGGCGAAGATCATGCGCGGCTCGATTGCGGCGGCGGCATAGCCGGTGACGCGGGCAAGTATGGGCAGCCCCAGTTCGCGAGCCAGCGCGTCACTGGCGACTACGGTCGCGGAAGCGCCGTCGCTGAGTCCTGGCGCATTTCCCGCGGTGACCGTTCCGTTCGCCTTGCGAAAGGCGGGCTTGAGCGCCCCCAATCCTTCGAGTGTTGTATCAGGGCGGATGGGTTCATCGCGGTCGATCGTGACCACACCCAACTTCGAGCGGACCTCGATGGGGAGGATCTCGTCGCGGAACCGGCCCGCTTCGGTCGCCGCCTGCGCGTTCATGTGACTGCGATAGGCTAGCTCATCCTGTTCCGCGCGAGTCACATGATAGGCGTCAGCGACGATCTCCGCCTCCTCGCCCATGTGCACATTCTCGAATGCGCACCACAGTCCATCGTGGACGACGGAGTCGATCATCTCCGCGTTGCCCATACGATAACCGGTGCGCGCCTTTGACAGCAAATACGGCGCGTTCGACATGCTTTCCATGCCACCCGCCACGTACAGGTCACCGTCACCCGCCTTGATCGCCTGGGAGGCGAGCATAACAGCCTTCAGGCCAGAGCCGCAGACCTTGTTGACGGTCACGGCTGGCACGTCGGCAGGTACGCCCGCGCCGAGCGCCGCCTGGCGAGCGGGAGCCTGGCCCTCACCGGCGGAGACGACATTGCCCATGATGACCTCATCAAGGCGATCGGCGGGCGCGCCTGAGCGGCGTAGCGCCTCGCGAATGACGAGTGAGCCAAGCTCCGTAGCGGAAAAAGACGAGAGGCCGCCGAGAAAGCGACCAGTCGGTGTGCGGGTCGCGGCGACGATAACAGGATCATGTGAGGCCATCATTGGCTCCTTTGCGGCATATGAGGCGCCTGTCGCGGGCGGATTCCTGGTGACGATGCGCTGCGCGCTACGCTGCGCGCCCGCCTGCCCAGCGGTATCTTGGGCGCTGCCAGCATTATACGGCATCATCGCAGGCGGGCGCGCAGCGCCAATTTCGCGGGGCGCCGGGCGCCCCGCGAATCCGCTGCTCATGGGCGCGCACGGGCCTTCGTCGGGTGTCTCTACGCGCTTTTACGCAAGAAGGGTAGTAGACAAGCGACGGAATGGTGAGTACCCTACAGGGCAAGGGATGGCGCATGCCTTGCCAGCATCCGCCCGAAACACCTCGGTGAGCTACATCACCGCAGCCCGCCGTACTGGCGGGTCACGTGATGGTGGAAAGGGGACTCAGTCATGGACCAGCAGCCACCGCAGTATGGCCAGCAGCAGTATCAGCCAGCTCCATCGTCACCGGGCGCTCAATGGGGGCCCACGTCAATCGGCCTGGAGTCGCACATCGCGGCGGGCCTCGGGTATCTTATCCCGATTATCGGTCTCATCTTCTTCTTCATCGAGAAGACCAATCGCTTCGTGCGCTTCCACGGCGCACAGGCGATTCTGCTGGTGGTCGCGTACGTCGTCGTCGGCTTTGTTGACATCTTCCTGGGTATCGTCCTCGGCATCATCACGCAGGGGAACGGTCTAGGGTTTCTGTCATTTGGCTTGAGTTGCGTATTCTTTCTGCTATTTGCTGCAATCTTCGCCTTTCAGATATGGGGCATCGTCGCGGGCTTCACGGGTAAGTACACCAAGTTCCCGATTGTCGGCGACATCGCCGAGCGCATGGCTGGCGGGCCACTCGCCTAGCCGCCTTTCCGCGCAGTGTGGCGAGGCGCGCCGGCCCAACAGCTGGCGCGCCTCGCACATCCCCCACGCCTGAGACGCTCCGCCAGGCGCCGCCATGCTGGAGTTGAGGAGGTTCGCGCGCATGACGCCACCACCACGGCCACTCTACCCGACCCGCGCGCTCTTCGATCAGCGTATACCCATGCGCGACGGCGTAACGCTCTCAGCCGATGTCTACTTGCCGGTGATGGACACTGGTGGCGCGCCTTCTTTGCCCGCCATCCTGACGCGCACGCCATATCAGAAGGCCATGGTGAACATGCTCAGCCAGGCGCGCTGGTTCGCCGAGCGCGGCTACGCTTTCGTCGCGGTTGACGTGCGCGGGCGGGGCGACTCTGATGGCTCCTTCGTGCCGTACATGAGCGAGGGCGTCGATGGCTATGACTGTATCGAGTGGATCGCGGCGCAGCCGTGGTGTGATGGCGCGGTAGGGACGATTGGCGGCTCGTACCTGGGGCGTCTCCAGTGGCAGGCAGCGGTGGAGCAGCCACCGAGCCTCAAAGCGATGGTGGTCATGGTGCCACCTTCGGACCCCTTCGTCGAGACACCGACTGGCTTGCCCAGCCCCATGCATCTCTGCTGGCTGCACTTTACGAGCGGCCGCCAGCTGCAATTGATGGAAGCGGTGGACTGGGAGCGCGCCTACGAGCATTTGCCGTTGCTGACGATGGATGAAGCCATCGGGCGTGGCGCGATGCCGCGCTGGCGCGAGGATGTCGCCCATGCGCAACTCGACGACTACTGGCGGCGCATCTGCTATCAGGACAAGTTCGACCAGTTGACTGTCCCAACGCTGCACATCTCCGGCTGGTACGATGACGAACAAATCGGCACGCCGCGCAACTTCACTGGCATGACGACCCGGGCGCCCACCCCCGAGGCCCGCGCGTCTCAGCGCCTACTCATGGGTCCCTGGGGCCACGCGGTGAATCGTGACTCCAAACTGGGCGAGGTAGATTTCGGCGCCGGCGCGATCATCGACCTGCGCGGTGAACAGCTTACCTGGTTTGATCGATGGCTGCGCGGCGTCGGGCGGGAGCGCCCGATCACACCCGTGAGCATCTTCATCATGGGCGAGAATGTCTGGCGCGACGAGCGTGAGTGGCCACTGGCGCGCACCGCCTGGACGCGCTACCACCTGCGCTCAGCCGGGAGAGCGAACAGCCGTTTCGGCGACGGTGAGCTTACTACCGAGACGCCGCCCGCCGATGAGCCGGCCGACACTTACCGCTACGACCCGGCGCGGCCAACGCCGTTCATCACCGAAGCGACGTCGTCGCAGATCGGCGGGCCCGACGACTACGCCGCCGTCCAGCGCCGCGACGATGTCCTGGCCTACCAGACGCCGCCGCTAACCGCCGATCTGGAGGTAACGGGTCCCGTCAAAGTCGAGCTATACGCCGCCTCCACGGCGCCAGACACAGACTTTATGGCGATGTTGCTGGATGTGTGGCCCAGCGGCTTCAGCCAGCGCCTGTGCGACGGCATGATACGGGCGCGCTTCCGCGAGGGGATGGACCGCCCGGCGCTGATCACGCCTGGCGAGGTCAATACCTACGAGATAGACTGCTGGTACACGGCGCACCTCTTCCGCGCCGGTCACCGCATCGCCCTGCAACTCAGTTCCGCCGCCTTCCCGAAGTACGATCGCAATCTGAACACTGGCGCCGAACTGGGTATGACCAGAGAGATGGCCGTCGCCGAGCAGACCATCCACCATGACGCCTTGCGCCCCTCGGCGGTCATCCTGCCTGTCATCCCGCGCGAGGGACGCTCTTTATGAGCGAGCCTGAGCAGGTCAAGCGCGAGGCGGAAGCCATCGCCAGGGCGGAGGCGCCGGGAACGCGAGAGTCGCTAACGGCGGACCTGCGAGCGCTGGGTGTCGCGCCGGGAATGACGCTGCTCATCCACTCATCGCTCTCGGCGCTCGGCTGGGTCGTCGGCGGCCCGGTGGCGGTCATCCAGGCGCTGATGGACGTGGTGACGCCAGACGGAACGCTGGTCATGCCAGCCTTCACCGGAGACAACTCCGACCCCGCCATCTGGGGGCATCCGCCAGTCCCGGAGTCCTGGTGGCCTGTCATCCGCGCGCAGGCGCCGGCCTTCGTCCCGGCGATCACGCCAACGCGCATGATGGGGCGTATCGCCGAGACTTTCCGCACCTGGCCGGGGACGCTACGCAGCGACCACCCGCAGTCATCCTTCGCCGCCTGGGGGCGCCAAGCGCAGGCGGTTACCGCGCGCCACGCGCTGGAAGGCAGCCTGGGCGATGGCTCGCCACTGGCGCGCGTGTACGAGCGCGACGGCTGGGTTCTGTTGCTGGGCGTAGGTCATGGCAACAATACCTCGTTCCACTTGGGCGAGTACCGGGCGGCGTACAGCCCGTGGGACGAGTCTACCGGCGCCGCGCTGTTGGAAGATGGGCAGCGCGTGTGGAAGGTGTTTCGCGATATGGCCTGGGATGATGAGGCATTCCCCGAGATAGGCGCGGACTTTGAGGCGACTGGCGCGGCAAGCGTTGGGCCGGCGGGCGCGGGCCAGGCGCGACTCTTCTCGCAGCGCGCGGCGGTCGACTTCGCCGAGCAGTGGCTGCGCAAACGGAAGAGCGCCTAGCTTTCAACGCGGAAAGGCTGGCGCGCGAGACGGAGGCGTCAAACGGTAGGGTAGTCCAACCATCCGCGCGCCAGCGCTCTCTCCGCCGGGCGGCGCTGGCAGCGGGCTGGCTATCGGTCACGCTTTCCCAACTAGCTGCCATTGAAGTCCGCACTGACGGTGACTGACCCGCGGCCCCGCCTGAGCAACAGCCAGGCGAGCGCGCCCGCCCCAACCACTCCCGCCATACCAGCCCAAAGCGGCACCGGCCGGTTGAGCCGGTCCAGCGCGGTGGGGCCTTCGCGGCGGCGGCGCGCGCGGGCGCGGCCGCGCTGCGCTTCAATGGTTGGCTCGATGACGATGTGCAGATCGCCACGCTCGGCCTTCTCCAGCAGTCGGTCGAGCTGGCGCGGCAGGCGCGAGAGACTACGAGTGACCGAAAGTCCCTCGCGCAGGACATTCTGCGCCAGTTGTTCGAAGCTCCTCGCGCCTAGCATCCCCAGGATGCCACCACCGCCGAACTCCGAGATCAGTTTCTGGGCATGCGGAGCGGCGACTTCCAGAAAGTTGAATTTAGGTGTGAGCGAGGCGGTCAAGCCAGAGAGCATACCGACGGCGCGGCCGAAGAAAGCAAACTGCGCCGGCAGACGGAAGGGCTGGTCGTAGAGCGCGTCGCCAACGTCTTCCAGCGCCTGGTTCGGCCCCACCTGGCCAAGCTGCGAAAGCGGCACTCCGGAAAAGCGCGCGAGCAGCGCCGAGATCACCTGCTCCAGCGCGTCGCGGTTGGCGTCTTCCGCGATGAAGCCCAACTGGTCGAGGCCGTCCAGCATAAGCGCCGCGTCTGACTGCACCATCCCGGCGAAGCAGGCGCGCAGGCCGCGCCGCGCTCGCGGGGTGATCACGCCCATCATGCCGAAGTCCACAAAGACCAGCCGCGCCGCTCCGGGATCGCCAGGTATCGGTTGGGCGAAGATGTTGCCGGGGTGAGGGTCAGCGTGGAAGAAGCCAGCGTCGAGCGCCTGGGTGAAGTAGCTGTCGGCCAGGGTGTGCGCCAGCCAGGCGCGGTCAAGTCCGGCGGCGTCGAGCGCGGCGAAGTCGGTGATCTTGATGCCATCCAGCCACTCCAGCGCCAGCGCGCGGCGGGTTGTGCGCTCCCAATAGACCTTGGGAACAACGATGCGGTCATCCGAGGCGAAAAGTCGGGCGAACTGCTCGGCGTTGCGCCCCTCGCGCTGGTAGTCCAGCTCCTCGAAGACCGTGCGGCTGAATTCGCGGTAGAGCGCGCGCAGGTCGGTGATGCGGTCAGCGGTGGGTGAGAGCCAGCGCACGATTGTCAGCGTCAACCGCAGCGCCTGGAGATCCACGCCGATGATACGCTCGATGCCCGGGCGTTGAATCTTGATCGCGGCGACGCGGCCATCCTTGAGCACCGCGCGATGCACCTGACCCAGCGAGGCTGAGCCAGACGGTTCCGACTCGACACTGACGAAGATGTCGCGTAGCGGCGCGTGATACTCGCGCTCCAGCGCCTGCACGATCACTGGGAATGGCTCGGCGCGCACCTCATCCTGCAGCGCCGCCAGCTCGGCCAGCGCCTCAGGCGGCAGCAGGTCGGCGCGGGCGCCGAAGAACTGCCCCAGCTTGATGAGCAGACCGCCCATCTCGACCGCCGTCACACGGAAGTCGCGCAGCACACGCTTGAGCGCATCAATGTCGGGGCGCGCCTCATAGTCGCCACGCTCGCGCGCATGCACGACACGCGTCCGCTCGCGGTTCATCACAATTAGCGTGCGGAGAAGCAGCGACGCGACGCGATAGCCGCGCCACAGACTGTTGCGCCGCCGCCAGTCGGTAAAGGTTCCCACGGCTCCATCCCATCCGCATGCGAAGAAGCGCCAGCCACAGCCTATCCGCGCCGAGCCCATCATCGCCGCCATTGTTTTAGTACGGCCCGCGCGGGCCAACCGTTTCACTTAAAGCGCGATCGGGCCTGCGCGGAGCCGTTATTGGGTAATATGGGAGCGGTGACCTGGCGGGCGGTGACAGATTGGAGGGTGATATGAGCGGTCAGAGTGGCGCCCCTGGGCGCCCAACCGATGGCGCAAACGCTGACGCCTGGCGAAACTACTGGACAGCGCTCGGCGCCTCCTGGCGGCGCGCGCCAGAGATTCCCATCAGTCGGCAGGAGGAGCTTGCGCGACAACGCGCGACCGTTCCCGACATCGCTCAGGGGATCTTCCCGTTCAAAGATGTGCGCCTGACGCGTGGCGATGTCGAGTGGCTGCTCGCGACCCACGAGAGCGGCGGCGTGACGGGTCCAGTGAAGCCCGAGGACGCGTATGCACGCGCAGGGCTGGACCTGCGTGGCGCCCAACTGCCGGGCGAGGACCTGAGTGAACTACCGCTGACAGCGCTGCGCGGTGGGCTGACAGGCGGCGAGCAAGAGGAATTTGGCCGTCAGCAGCGCTACGACGCCGCCATCCACCTGGAAGGCGCGCAACTGCAATTCGCGCATCTCGAGCGGGCGACGCTGGCGCGGGCGTGGCTGACGCGGGCAAACCTGGCGGACGCCTGGCTTATGGATGCTGACCTCGGCGGCGCGCACCTCGAGGGCGCGCTATTGAAGCGCGCCGATTTGTCGGGAGCGTATCTGCGCGGCGCGGCCTTCGACGAGCGCTCCAACCTTAACTACATGCGGCTGATGGGCCCGACTTGGGGCGCGGCGCGTATGGCCGACATTCGCTGGTCGGGAACCAACCTGGCGGTCATAAACTGGGAGCATGTGACGCGGCTGGGCGACGAGGCGCGGGCGCTCGGCGCGGCGCACGAATCGCGGCCCATCAGGTTACGGCGCTACAATGCCGCCGTGCGCGCCTATCGCCAGTTAGCGACCGTCTTGCGGTCACAAGGCCTCAACGAGGACGCCGATCGCTACGCCTATCGCGCGCAGAAACTCCAGGCGACCGTCCTGCGGCTCAAGCGGCAGTGGCTGCGCTGGCTCGGTTCAAAACTGCTCGATCTGGTGGCGGGCTACGGCTATCACCCGTTGCGCAGTGTCCTCACCTACGGGCTAGTGATCGGGAGCTTCGCGGCGGTGTACTTCGCGCTCGGGCATGTCACAACGCCAACGCTCAGCCCGCTCGACGCGCTCGTCTTCAGTGTCACATCCTTCCACGGGCGCGGCTTCTCGCCCGGCGCGTCCGTCACGCTGCACAGCCCGCTCACGCTATTCGCGGCGGCCGAAGCGATCTGCGGCCTGCTCATCGAGATCATCTTCATCGCCACATTTACCCAGCGCTTCTTCGCGCACTGACACGATGAACCAACAGCCCGAACAGCGCCCGCACAACAGCGCCGTTCGGGCTGTTGTGCGTAGGCGCAATACCAATAGCGCCATTCCTTCGTTTAGGCAATTGAGGGGTACTAGCCCGGACGCTGGGCGGATTGACAGCCCGCCTGGTCAATGCTATGCTCGGCTTGTATTCTCCAGAAATTATCCAATCCAATCGCACACAACGGAATGATGAAACGCCCGCGCGCTTGTGCGCGCACGAATCGCCTCATCTGGCTCGGAGTGATCCGGCCAGGTCGCGATCCACAAGACGCTGAGGAGGCTCCCCGACCTATGCGCACTCCATACGAGAAGGACGACGCCCACATGCGGCCGCCGGCTCAGGCGAGCGCAGCGACGGCCGGGCGACTCCGCTTGCTCACCAGCTTGTTGATCGTCGCCCCGCTGCTCGCGCTGCTCACGGTTGTCAGCGCGCCCGGCGCGGTCCAGGCGAGCGGACGCGGCCACGGCATCACGGTTACCCCCGACAATGGCCCCGCCGGGACACACCTCAACGTGACGGGCAGCAACTTCCCGGCGAATTCTAGTGTCACCGTCGGGTATGGCGCTGGCGGCTGCGCATCTGGCGTGACGACCATCTCGGGCGCGACCGGATCAACCGACGGCAGCGGCAACCTCAACGTCTCGTTTACCTGGCCGTCGACCCCAGCTGGCACATACACTATCTGCGTCACTACGGGCGGCGCGACCTATCCGTCTGACAATACCTTCACGGCGACCTCGCCCAACACGCCAACCATCACCGTCTCCACGCCGGTCAACGCTGGCGCTCAGGTCACAGTAACCGGCGCGAACTTCCTACTCAACGGCTCACAGACGGCGACCGTCACCTACGGCCCCCAGGGCTCGAATGGCTGCGCTACCGCCGGTGGCTCGTCCCCCATCACGAACGGCGCGTTCACGATTACCTTCAACGCGCCGTTCGTCTCGCAGACAACTCAGTACGTTGTCACGGCGGTCACGCCGGACGGAACCTGCGGCGGCACACCGACGCTCTCCGCGCAGGCTGCGCTGACGGTCAACGGCGCGACTCCGACGGCTGTTCCAACACAGCCCGCGACGCCGACCGCGACGACTGGCGCTGGTACCAGCACGGGCGGCGCAAGCGCTCCTGGTATCACCTGGCCACCCACCTGGCCGCCGAACACCGCGTGGAGCGTGGTGTACTGCCTCGTAGGCCTGCTGCTCCTGCTGCTGTTGCTGCTGTTGCTGCTGCTCTTTGCGCGCAACCGCCGCAAGGATGAGCCAGTGACAATCCAGGAGCGTGACAATGTCACGGTAGCGTCCAGCGGCGACGCGGGTCAGGCAGGTGGGGCTGGCACCGTGCATCGAGACGTCGAGGCAGTAGACCCGCGCACCGGCCGCCGCACGGTCATCGCGTCCGACGAGTACACCTTTGAGGAAGTGCCGGACGACCAGCAGTAAACTAGCAGAAGGACACAACGAACCGCCGGCGCTCCTACTTGGGAGCGCCGGCGGTTCGCATTTTGGCGCGGCCGGATGGACGGCTACGCCGCCTCTGGCGCGCGGCCGAGGGTCTCGCGAGCGCCTTCAGCCAGCCGCTCTTCGCTGCGGATGCCAAATCCGTAGGCGTCGCGGAGCCGGTGGTTGCTCGCCGCCTCGAGAAGCTGAGACACGTCGTGGATGTCGAACTGGCCCGTGAGACGCAATGCGGTGCGCGGTCCGACATGCGGCACGGCCATCAACTCGCGTACATCCTCTGGCAATGACGACTCAACCAGATCATCGTAGAAGGTCATGCGCCCAGTATTCACGAGCTCGTTGATCTTGCGTCGCAGCCGTTCACCGAGGCCGGGAACCATCAGTCGCTCACCACGCGCGACGATACTGGCGGCTGGCTCCTGCAGGGCGATCAGCCCGCGCGCCGCGTTACGGTAAGCGGCGATGCGATAAGGATTGGCGCCCTGCATCTCGAGCAGCGTGGCGATATTGAACAGTATCTCAGCGATCTTGTGGTTGCTGACACGCATGGGCAGCGTCCCGGCGCCCTGCTCGCCAGGGTCCGCGACATACTGCACTGACTGGGTAAACTGGAACATTGGATGACTGCTGCCTGTCTGTCGCCACTGCCTGGCGACTGGTCCCGCCGGGCTCTCTCCAGCCGGCTGGAATCGCGTGAATTGGCCTACCTGATACGCCCACATTATCGCACATTTGGCCTGGCGATACAAGGAAATCGCGCCGCCCCAAATGCCTTCGGATACAGAAATATTCCGTCCTGGCGACAAGAATTCGGAAGTCGCGCGACCGTCCACCATACCCCTTTTCAAGCGGTGAGCGCGCTGGCATGAGCGTGCGAACTAATGCCCCTTTGGTATACATTGTCTCAGGCACGGCGTCAGCAGGTCAGGAGGCGGAACGCATGCATATTGGCGTGGTGTTGCCGATGAACCGTGAGGCGCGGCAGACGCATGCGGATAAGGCGGGAGTTCGGCGGCAACCAGACAGGTGGCGCTTAGGGGTGTGAGCGACGGCGCCCATATTAGTATGGGGGGAACCGATGGCGCGCCCGGAGGGGCTCGAACCCCCAACCGCGTGATCCGAAGTCACGTGCTCTGTCCATTGAGCTACGGGCGCAATGCAACCGACAGATCAGCGAGCCAGGAACCTATACCACCCGCCTCGCTGAGCAGTCCGGCGCTTGTGACAGTTTGCGCACACAACTTCGCATTTGGCAATCTCTGACTTGATGCGCTCCAGTGAGTACCCCTCACGACTGAGCACAGAAACATCCAGCATCTTATCTCTCAAATGATCGAATTCCAGTACAATAATGTCGGTTTCGCCGCAATCCGCGCATGGATGAGCGCGCAGATAGTCTATGAGAAATTCGGCGTTGATGCGGTTTTGACGAGCGTTTCGAAGGCGCGCTTTGCGGATATAAGCTGGCCGGTTGGCCACATAATGAGCCTTACCATACATGCGTTGGCATTGCCTGCATGCCGCTTGGCGGGTACCTTTCACGTGGCTTCTAATCGCGAAATTTTCTATAGCTTGAGCAGGAGGACCACACCTAGTACACACCTTCATTTCCATATGACTACTCCTCAACAACAGGCGAAGGAAGGTATCGAGATACGGGCATCACAACGACCAGTCGCGCCGCTCACTCGCCGCGGCGGCGGCGCAGCCAGGCGCGAATGGACGCTTCAGCTCCCTGGCCGCCGGGCTGGTAGTAGCGGCGGGCGCGCAGGGCTTCGGGCAAATAGTCTTGCGGGCGCCCGGGTGGCGGACGTGTAGGGTCGTCGGGGTCTGGTTCGCCTTGATACTGATCATGAGCGTAGATGTAGCCCTTGCCATAGTCCTGCTCGCGCATCATGCCGGTGACCGCGTTGCGCAGATGCAGAGGGACTGGATCGTTGCGCGTCGCCATCACATCCTCGCGCGCCGCGCCATAGGCGGTGTACATCGCGTTGGACTTCGGGGCGGCGGCCATATAGATCGCCGCCTCGGCCAGCGCAAGAGCGCCCTCCTGCGCGCCCATGAAGTGCACCGCCTGCTGCGCCGCCATGCACAGAGGCAGAGCATGTGGATCGGCCAGCCCGATATCCTCGGTCGCGAATCTGATGAGCCGCCGCGCGATATAGAGCGGGTCCTCGCCGGCCTCCAGCATGCGCGCCAGCCAGTACACGGCCGCGTCCGGATCGGAGCCGCGCATGGATTTGTGCAGCGCGGAGATCAGGTTGTAGTGCTCCTCGCCATTCTTGTCATAGAGCAGCGCGCGGCGCTGCACAGCGTCCTCGACGGTCGCCAGATCGAGCCTGGCCGAGCCATCTGGCAGCGGCTGGGCGACGCTGGCGGCCAGCTCCAGCGCATTCAGCGCCGCGCGCGCGTCGCCATTCGCCAGGCTAGCCAGATACGCAAGCGCTTCTTCGGCGACAGACAGGCGCTGACCGCCCAGGCCACGCTCCTCATCCGCCAGCGCGCGGCGCAACAAGGCCAAGACATCCTCATCGGACAGGGAGCGCAGAGTGTAGACGCGCGAGCGTGAGAGCAGCGCGGCGTTGACCTCGAACGACGGGTTCTCGGTCGTCGCGCCGATCAATGTCACCGTCCCGCGCTCGACGTGCGGCAGAATGGCGTCCTGCTGGGCTTTGTTGAAGCGGTGGATCTCGTCAATGAAGAGAATGGTACGGCGGCCAGTGGCGCGCAGCAGCCTAGCCGCGTCCTCGACGACCCGGCGCAGGTCAGCGACCCCAGCCGTGACGGCGCTCAGCGGGACAAAGCGCGCCCGGGTTGTGAGAGCGATGACGCTGGCGAGGGTGGTCTTACCGCTGCCCGGCGGTCCCCACAGGATCATCGAGGGTACGTGGTCGCTTTCGATGCTGCGGCGCAGCGCCCGGCCGTCTCCGAGCAGGTGCTGCTGCCCACTAATCTCGTCAAGCGTAGTGGGACGCATGCGCTGCGCGAGTGGCTGTGCGTCAGGAGGCGTCGCGCCATCCTCCGGCGCGCCTTCCGCCCCTGCCAGCCGCCCAGACCCGCGCCCGCCTCGACTGGCGCGCTGGGCAGGCTCGCCGCCGAACAGCGACGGCTGGACCTGATCATCATCCATCTTCTGCGCTCCGAAGCCTAGTCACAGCCAGCCGCCACAGAACAAACGTCCTACGCAGTATACCATGACGCTCGCCAGGATTTTCCTCTACGGCACGGCCCAATCGGGAGCCAGGTTACTCGCCGCCTGACTCGGCCTCCGCTGTCTGCGGAACAACTTCCGCGCCCAGATCTGTCTCAGCGGAGGCGCGCAACGCAGACTCAACCGACAGCGGCTCAGACGTTGGTATGGCCACCTGCGCCGGGACGCGCCTTCCTTCGCGCCGCCACAAAAGTAGCGCGATAATCGCGGCCACTGAGCAGGGTATGCCACTGGCGAGGAAGCTTGTGGGCGTACCAAACGCGGCGGCGATGCTACTCACGGCCAGATTGCCAAAGGGTGTCGTTCCCATGAAGATCATCATGTAGACGCTCATCACCCGGCCGCGCATCTCCGGCGGCGTCGAGAGCTGGGTGGTGGTGTTGGCTGAGGCGGAGAAAGAACTCATCATCGCGCCCGTCGCGGCGATGAAGATCATCGCTGGAATGAGCGTCCCCATGAGACCCGCGAGAGACTCGAACACGCCAAAGACCAGCGCAGTGCCAATCAGGATAGCATGGGTTGGCTTGCCGCTGCGTCGCGCCAAGGCCAGCGCGCCCACGAGCGCGCCGGCCCCCAGCGCCGAGCTAAGCAGCCCAAACTCCGTCGGCCCTGCGTGAAGTGTGAGCTTGGCCTCTAGTGGTAGCAGGACGTTGAAATTGAAGCCCAGCAAGCCGACAACCGCTAGCAGGAAGAACGTGATGCGCACATCGCGATTGTCCCAAATGAATCGCATGCCCTCGCCAACGCCGCGCAGCCCTGCGCCTCCATGCACGCGCGGGACGGCATAGAGCTCGCTCACACGCATCATCGCCAGCCCGCCGATCACGGCGATGAAGCTGAGCGCGTTGAGCAGAAAGAGCAGCGGAATGCCCAGCAGCGCGATCAGTCCGCCTGCGACCGCTGGACCGACTATGCGTGCGACGTTGAACTGGACAGAGTTGAGCGAGATCGCATTCAGCAGGTGGCTTGACGGCGCCATCTCGCTGACGAAGGCCTGCCGCGCTGGAGTGTCCACGGCGTTGACGATGCCCAGAAGCAGCGCCAGCGCGTAGACATGCCATAGCTGCACGACATGAGTAGCTGTTAGCGCCCACATGACCAGGGCCTGAAGACCGGCGACGGCCTGCGTGCCGAACAGGATGTTGCGACGCGGGTAGCGGTCAATGAGCATGCCAGTAAGCGGGCCAAGGAAGAGGATCGGGCCAAACTGCAATGCCCCGGTCACCCCCAGCGCCAGCGGATTTTTCGGCGCGAGCGTCAATACCAGCCACTGTTGGGCGGTGCTCTGCATAAAGGTTCCAGAGACCGATATCACCTGGCCCCACCAGAAAAGGCGAAAATTGCGGATTGAGAGGGACGCGAACGCACGCTGTCGCGGCCTGCTGGTTCCGCGCGCGTTCGGCCGCCCTGGGCCGCCGGATGATGAGGCGGGTGATGTTGCCGCCATGTTTCCCCCAACTATTTATTCGTGCGTGTTCGTGCGCGCCCTCAGGCGCGTAGTGGCGGGCAGAGTTAGAGCTTCGTCGTGTCGTGTATGACCGTCATCTGCCTCACCATGGAAAATGAAGCCCCCACCGATGCGCTGAGGCGCGATCGTGGGGGCGGCGTGAGCCTGCGGCTCCGGTTCGCGCGGTCTTAGGCGACGGCGAAATGGTTCTTGTGGTAATAGGCCATGCCCTGGCCCGCAACCTTCACCGGCTGCAGCTCTTTGAGCATGATGCGCTCACCGCACTGCGCGCAGATGCGCTCGGTGAGGAAGTTAGTATCGTCGCGCTGTGCCAGCGAAGCGCGCGCGGTCTTGGAAAGCTCGCCCTTTTTCGCCATGTTGATGGACTCTCCTGTAATGGGTGTTGAGGGGTAACGAAATGGGATACGCGCGTATCGGCTCCGCTAGCTGACGAGGTCCCAATGGCGCGCTGTCCTGATATTATAGCACATACAGCCGCTGTTCCGGGGGTTGGCGCGCCGAGACGCCAGCTCATCCGGCCGCGTCGATTGCCGCACGAGACTCCGCATAATAAGACGCTCAGTTTCCACTGGCCTCCTCCGCCACCCACAGAGCAAACCGCTGGACCTCGGCGTTCAACGCATCGTCAGGTGTCGGGTCGCAGCGCCAGGCCCGCGACCGCGCGATCAGGCCACGCCACGGCTCCGGCAATACCGTCAGCGCCCACGCGACCGCCTGCGGCTTGCCGCTCAGTTCGCCGGTGCGCAGCGTGAACAGCGCGCGGCACATGGTCTCGACCACATATGCCTTCTGTCCGCGATGGGTATGCCAATCGGGATCGTCCGTGGCGCGGGCGAACTCCGCCCAATCGGTCAGGCGGTCGCGCGCGGCGGCGCGTATATCCTCCGGTGTGACAGGCGCAATGAGCACATGCGAATCTGGCCCCAGCAGCGCCACACCATGCTCGCGCACTACCCAACGCTCCAGAACCCAGTTCGCGCCATGCTCGCTAAGGGTCAGTGTCTCGCCGCGTCCTATGCTCGGAAAGCGCCGTCCCGGCTCGTAGCGCCACGCCGCCGCGCGGCCCACATAGGTCCCTTCCAGTTGGTCGCCGTAGGGATTGTCCGAGGCTGAGAGCCGGATATGCAACGCAGCCAGCGCCGTGAACTCGTCGTCGGAGATGGGTTGCTCGGTGCAGGTGAAGAAGTCCACATCGCTCGTCGCCAGATCGAAGTCGCCCAGCGCCAGCGAGCCCCGTAGGTATACGCCCACCAGGTTGTCGCCTAGCGCCGCGCGCACGCCTGCTAACAACTCGTCCAGCAGCGCTGCGACAACAGGTGGAACGTCCATCATATGCTCACACGGTACCGACTCACGCACAAACAGCGGGCGGCGTCGACGCCGCCCGCTGTTGCAGCGCTTCTTAGTGGATGAGCGCGCCGAAGAGGCTACTGGCGCTGGAAGCGGCCTGGGAGAGCAGCGGACCGAACACAATCGTGATCGCCAGCACCCCGGCGACCGCCAGCCCCATGGTGACACTCACCGAGCGCGGCGTCTGGATATCCTCGCGCTTGGCGGGCTCGACCACATACATGCGCCAGACGATGTTGGCGTAGTAGACAATCGAGACGGCGCTCATCAGCAGACCGAGGATAACCAGCGCCTCCATGCCGCTCCCCTGGCCCCAGGCCACCCAGAAGATGAAGAGCTTGCTGAGGAACCCCGCCATCGGCGGCATGCCCGCCAGAGCCAGCATACAAAGCGCGAGCCCAGCGGCGATCCACGGGCTGCGCCGGCCGAAGCCATCGAAGTCGCGGATGTTGTCGCGTCCCGTGGCGTCGGCCAGGGCGATGATGCCGGTGAAGCCGCCAATGTTGGTGACGACATAGACCAGCAAGAAGGTAAGCATCGCCTGATTGCCCGCCGCCGTGTTATGGACCATGAGGGCGGCGAAGCCGACGAGTAGATAGCCCGCCTGACCAATGCTGCTGTAGGCCATCATGCGCTTGATGTTGGTCTGCAGCAATGCGCCGACGTTACCAACAATCATGGTGAGCGCCGCGACGATCGCCACCATCACCCAGAGATAGGTATTGTTCAGCGAGACGAGGCCGCCAAAGACAAATACCCGCAACAGCGCCGCGAATCCGGCCGCCTTCGAGCCGACCGAGAAGAAGAGCGTTGACGGAGTCGGCGCGCCCTCATAGATGTCCGGCGCCCACATATGGAATGGCACGGCGGAGACTTTGAAGCCAAAGCCGGCGAAGACGAAGACCTCACCGACGAGCAGCAGCAGGTTGCCGCTGTGCAGCGAGGAGGCGGTCGCTTTGGCAATCTCTAACAGGTCTGTCGTGCCGGTGGCTCCATACAGCAGCGCCATGCCATAGAGCAGGATCGCCGATGACATCGCGCCGAGCAGTACGTACTTCACGGCCGCCTCACTGGAGCGCGCGTCGGTACGCGAGAGACCGGCGAGGATGTAGAGTGGGATGCTGGTCAACTCCAGCGAGATATAGATCGAGATCAGCTCGCCTGTACTCGCCATCAGCATCATGCCCGCGACGGACATCAGGATGATGCTGTAGTACTCGCCAGGCGTCGCGCGAAGGTATTTCTCGACGTACTGGTATGAGACCAGAATGACAGCGAAGCCGATCAGCAGGAAGAGCAGCTTGAAGAAGATGCTGAAGTTGTCCACCACCAGCATGCCGAAGAAGGCGCTGTTGGGGTATTGACCCCAGGTGTTGTAGGCCAGCGTGAAGGTCAGCGCGAGCGGGACCAGCAGACCCACCAGCGCCGTTCCCCAGACGAGCCCTTTGCGCCTGGTAGCCATATCGAGCCCCAGCACGATAAAGCTGAGGAGGGTGACAGCTAGCTCCGGAGAGAGCATCCAGATTTGCGTCAGGCCAATCGTTGAGTTCACGGTGTACGCTCCCAGAATCGCTCAGCTCTAGCGAGCTACAATCGCGCTCATGCTGTGCAACATCTGTTGCACGCTCGGCGTGAGCAAATCAACCATTGGCTGGGGATAGATGCCAACAAAGAGAATGACGACCGTCAGCGCCACCAGCGGGAAGGCCTCCATCGCGGTGGCGTCTGTCAGCCAGCTCCACTTCATGTTCAGCGGCCCCATGAAGGCCCGGCGCAGCATCCAGAGCAGGTAGCCCGCCGTCAGCACCACCCCAAACGCGGAGAAGATCGTCGCGACGGGCAGAGTGGCGAAGGAGCCGGTGAAGACCATGTACTCGGCGATGAAGCCGCTCAGACCGGGAAGGCCGAGAGAGGCGAAACAGGCGATGGAGAAAAGCAGCAGCAGCGCCGGCATGCGCTTGCCGATGCCACCGAAGACGTCGATCTCACGCGTGTGCGCCTTGTCGTAAAGCACGCCGACGGAGAAGAAGAGCATGCCAGTGATCGTGCCGTGGGTGAACATTTGCAGGGTGGCGCCTGTCAACGCAGCCTGGCGATAGTCCAGGCTCAACCCGCCCGCCGCCGCCGCCGCCGCCACACCCAGCAACACGTACCCCATGTGGCTGACACTAGAGTAGGCGATCATCTTCTTCATGTCGCTCTGGACCATCGAAGCGCCCGCGCCCCAGAGCACGTTGATCGCCGCGAGGATGCCGAGCGCCGGAGCGAATTCCATCGCGCCGTGCGGCGCGAAGCCCAGGCAGATGCGGATGAGGCCATACGCGCCCATCTTCAGCAGCACGCCCGCCAGCAGCACGCTGACGGCAGTCGGCGCCTCGGTGTGCGCGTCAGGCAGCCAGGTATGCAGCGGCCACATGGGGATCTTGATGGCGAAGCCGGTGAAGAGCAGCAGGAAGATCACCAGCGCCAGCGAGACTGTGCCTCCGAACAGGGGCAGATTGCCCGCCAGTGTTGGCGCCACCTTCGCGAAGTGCTGGAAACTGGCGTCATAGCCGCCCGTCTGGAAGTAGATCAGGAAGATGCCCGCCAGCGTGAAGGCTGAGCCGACCAGGGTATAGATCAGGAACTTCCAGGCCGCATACTCGCGCCGCGCGCCACCCCAGATGCCAATCAGTAGGAACATCGGGATGAGTTCGATCTCCCACATCAGGATGAACAGGAAGAGATCGAACGAGGCGAAGACCCCCATCACACCCGTCTCCAGGATGAGCAGCATGGCGAAGTAGAACTTCGGCCGCTTCTCGATCTTCCAGGAGCCGATGACGGCCAGGAACGAGAGCAGGCCATTGAGGATCAACATCGGTATGCTGAGGCCGTCCGCGCCAAGGGCGTAATTGACCTTGAAGTGCAGCGACCCGAACGTGACATCAATCCAGGGAACACTGATTGACCATTGCGGGTCGGTCACCGTGCCAAAGTTGGGCGTTCCCGAACCGAGGAGCCCAAAATAGAGCCACAGTGACAGCGCGAAGACTCCCAGCGTAAACGCCGCCGCGATCCAGCGCGAGACGCGCTCGGGCGCCAGTAAGATGATCAGCCCCGCGAGCGCCGGCAGGAAGACGACTGTGGTGAGTAACATTTCTCGCTTCCCTCTCGCCTATTTGCCCAGTGCGCCGGTGGCGAAGAACAATACGATGACGATGATCAGCGCGCCGCCGAATATGGCCGCGCCGTAGTTCTGCAGCAGACCGGTCTCGCTGCGCCTGGTCGCATCGCCGATGCGCTTCACCGTCGCCGCCGACCCGTTCACGACGCCATCCACGACGTACTTGTCGAAGAGCGCCGCGCCGTTGGAGAGGCCAAGAATGATCGTCCTGATGAGCCAGCCGTACAGGTCATCCAGGTAATACTTACGCCGCAGCAGGACATAGATCGCCTTGCCGACCGGGTTGCGCATGAAGATGTCCGCTGGGATGACCTGCGCGCCATACATCGCCCAGGCTAGCGCGATACCGGCCAGCGCGAAGACGATGCCGACATAGGTCAGCGGATCGAGGAAGGGGTTCTCGTAGGCGACCGAGTGGCCGGTCAGGAAGTTGGCGAAGAAGCTATTGACGCTGAAGATACCCGCAAACACCGTCGGGATCGCCAGCAAGATGAGTGGCACGGTCATCGTCCAGGGGGACTCGTGTGGGTGAGCGTCGCCACGGTACTGCGCCTCGCCGCCCCAGAATCCACCGAGCGCGCCGCCGCGGCCGCCGAAGGTCATGAAGAACAGGCGGAACATGTAGAAGGCGGTCAGCAAAGCGGTGAAGAGCGTCATCCCGTACAGGGTGTAGTTGCTGCCGTGCGCCGTGCCGTACTTGTACGCCTCGCCGATGATCGCGTCTTTCGAGAAGAAGCCGGAGAAGAACGGAAAACCGGAAATCGAGAGCGTCGCCATCAAGAAGGTAAACGCGGTGATCGGCAGCTTCTTCGCCAGGCCGCCCATACGCCGCATGTCCTGGTTGCCCGCGACAGCGTGAATCACGCTGCCGGAACCGAGGAAGAGCAGCGCCTTGAAGAAGGCATGCGTGAAGAGGTGGTAGATACCGACAGCGTTCGTGTCCGCTACCGCCAGGCCAACGAACATGTAGCCCAGCTGGCTGATCGTCGAATAGGCCAGCGCGCCTTTGATATCGTATTGCGTCAGCGCGATGGTCGCGGCGAAGAGCGCCGTGAAGCCACCCACGTAGCCGACGACCTGCAATGACTCCGGGCCGGCGACCGCGTAGTAGAGCGGGAAGAAGCGCGCCACCAGGTAGACGCCCGCGGCCACCATCGTTGCGGCGTGGATCAGCGCGCTCACGGGTGTCGGGCCAGCCATCGCGTCTGGTAGCCAGACGTGCAGCGGGAACTGCGCCGATTTGCCAACCGCGCCACAGAAAATCAGGATCATCGCAATGGTGATCGTAATCTGGTTCGTATGCAGCGCCTGGTAGGTCGCGGGATTGTTCAAGATGACGAACTCGAACTTGCCAGTGGCGAGGAAGAGCATCAGGATGCCGATCAGCATCCCAAAGTCACCCAGGCGCGTCGTGACGAACGCCTTGAGTGAAGCGGACGGAGGATAGGGCAGGTCGGGGTTCTCCGGTGTTGGCTTGGCGTCGAACCAGAAACCGATGAGCAGGTAGGACGACAGGCCGACAAGCTCCCAGCCAATGAAGAGCACCAGAATGTTGGCGCCCAGCACCAGGATGAGCATCGAGACCGTGAAGAGCGCTAGTTCAATGAAGAACCGCGAGTAACCCAGGTCACCCGCCAGATAACCGATGGAGTATAGGTGTACCAGTGTCGAGACGCCCGTCACGACGACCAGCATCACCGCCGTCAGCGCGTCCACCCGAAAGTCGATTGTGTACTGCAGGCTGCCAAATGTGAACCAGTTCCAGAGGTGGAGCGGGAATCCTTGCGTCTGGAGGTTATAAGTCTGGCCCGCGACGGTCAGAGTGGGGCTGTTGATGACCTGCAAGAGGATGGCGACGGACAGCGCGAAGGAGCATGCCAGCGCGAGCACGCCGATCCAGCTCCCGATCAGGCCCCAGGTTGTCGTCTGGCCGCCGTGTCCACCGTGCCCGCCGCTGTCGTCATGCGCGGCGTGGGTGTCCACCGCGTGAGCAACCGCGCCGTGCGATCCGGACGCGCCGTGACCCGCCGGGGAACCAATTGGCCCCGGTCGCAACCCCAGACGGCGCTGCGCGGCGACATCCAGCGGGCGGGTCACGAAGAAGATGATGACCATCGCCGCCAGAGGCAGCGCGGGAATCACCCAGGCGTATTCTACGGGAGTCATGAGTCGCTCCGTTACTGCGCGCAGGCCCAGAAGCACCCTGGGCGCTGGCGGTTACCAGCGCATCAGGTTGATCTGGCCGACGTCAATGGTCGCTCGACGCCGGTAGATGGCGATAATCATGGCGAGCGCGACCGCGGCTTCCGCGGCGGCGACAGTGATGATGAAGACGGCGAAGATCTGGCCCGTCAGCCGGTCACCGTGCGCGGCGACTTTGGAGAATGCCGCGGAGTAGCCGACCAGCGTGATGTTGACCGCGTTGAGCATGATCTCAATGCTCATCAGGATCGCGACCGCGTTGCGCTTGCTTAGCGCGCCGAACAGCCCGATGCAGAAGACGAGCGCGCCGAGAACCAGGTACGAGTTGAGGTTGACCATTTCCGTCTCTGTCCTTCCAGGCGCTAATCTTCGCGGCCAATAATGATCGCCCCGACAATCGCTGCGAGCAGCACGACCGAGGCGATTTCAAATGGCAGCACATAACTGTAGCTGAACGGGCTGTAGAGCAGCTGCCCGAGTCGGGTGACCGTGCCCCCCTGGCCGCTGAGCAGGTTGACGGGGGAGCTAGGTGAGCCGCTGACCATCGCGCCACTTCCAACCGTGAAGATCAGGCCGGCGCAGAGCGCGGCGGCGATCAATCCGGCAAGCCAGGTCTGTCCGCCGAAGGGACTCGACCCTTGTGACATAGCGTTCTGCGTCAGCATGATCGCGAAAAGCACGAGGATCGTCACTGCGCCGGCATAGATCAGAATCTGGACAATGGCGATGAATTCGGCGTTGAGCAGCACATAGACACCAGCCGCGGCGCCAAAGACCAGCGCCAGGAAGAGCGCGGCGTGCACGATGTTGCGCAGCAACACCACGGCGAGCGATGAGCCAACCAGCACGATGGCGATCACGTAGAACGCTACGCTACCGATATCGAGGGTCATGTTGAGTCTCCTCCACCTGCGGTATCGCCCTGCGGTTTCGTCACCGCTGGGAGTCCCGAGGTTTCCGGGGTCTATCCGGGCGCCACGCCGCTCACGCTCGCTGCGTGAAGAGCTCGCGAGAGGCGGCGCGGCGCGGAACATCGGGCTAGAAGCGCCATCTGTGATTGTATCACTAGCGTCAATCGCCACTGTGCCCTATCGTGGGGCTGCGCCACGGCGCTGAGCGCATCCGTTTGGGTGAGCCACGCCTGGCCCGTTGGCACGCAACACTACAGATTTACAACGGCTGGCGACGCCCGGCCGTTACCCGTAACGGACCTGCGTGGGCGCGCGACTACCCCATCAGAAATGTCCTATGCGGCTGGCGCGCGCTGAGTGGCGCATGCTACACTGCCTGCGGTCTACCAAGATGTGGCCGCGCGGCCCTCGCCAGCGATTCTCCGTGTATGCGGTAGCAGGAGGCGCCTCATGAAGTCGAATTCCCCCGGCGCGCTGGCGCAAGCCCGGCGCGCATCGGGCGCGGCGCTGCGGCGCGCGGCGCTCTGGTTCGCCGCCGGCTTCGGTGGAAGCGCCCTCCTTGTGGCGCTCATCGCCTGGATTGCGACGCTCATCACGGGCGACACTACGCCGCTAGCGCTGCCCGCGCTGCTGGTCGCGGTGGCGCTCGGGGTGGCGGTTGGGTGGGCCGCCGCGCTCGCCTCGCTCACACTTGAGACTTTGCGCCGGGTGGAAGCCGGCATCGAGGCCGCTACCGGACGGCGCGCCCGCTAGCCCACCGTTTTCAGAGGATTGAACGACCTTCGTGAGTGACCTATCCGCGCGCGACCCATTGATCGGCGCTACACTCGGCTCCTGCCAAATCGAACGCCTGCTCGGCGCAGGCGGCATGAGCGCGGTCTACCTCGCGCGCCAGGAGCGGCCGCGTCGACACGTTGCGCTCAAGGTCCTACGCCCACAACTCGCGCTCGATAGGGAGCAGTGGCCGCTCTTCCTGGCGCGCTTCCGGCGCGAGGCTGACGCGATGGCCGCGCTTGACCACGCCAACATCACGCCGATCTACGAGTTCGGCGAGCGCGACGATATGGCGTATCTGGTCATGCCGTACCTGCCCAACGGCTCGCTCGCTGATATCCTGCAACGTGAAGGACCCATGCCCGTGGAGCAGGTGGTGGCGTTCGTGGAGCAGATCGGCGCCGCGCTGGACTACGCGCACCGTCACGGCATCATTCACCGTGATGTGAAGCCCTCCAATGTGCTGCTGCACCCGGATGGGCGACTGTTGCTCTCCGATTTTGGCATCGCCCGCCCGCTGGATCAGCGGGATCTGCCAGGCTCCGGCCGCGCCAGCGGCAGTCGCAGCGACCTGACCATGGCAGGCGCGGCGATTGGCACACCTGACTTCATGGCGCCTGAGCAAGTCCTCGCGCAGCCAGTCGGCCCCGCCGCCGACATCTACTCGCTCGGCGCGCTCGCCTACACGCTGCTCGCGGGCCATACGCCGTTCGGCGGCGGCGGCGCGCAGCAAACGCTCGCTCGTCAGTTGCGCGAGCCGCCGCAGCCGCTACGCCTCGATCGCCCCGACATCCCGCCGCGCATCGAGGAGACGATTTTCTGGGCGCTGGCCAAAGACCCAGCCGAGCGTCCGCCGTCGGCGAGCGCGCTGGCGCAGGCGATGCGCGTCGGACTGCGCGGCGGACTGCGCGGCGGTCCGCTGGCCGCGGGAGCAGCGCTCTGGCGGCGCGTCGCGACGCCCGGCGCATCGCTCTCCAGCTTTGCCGAGCGCGACTCGTACATCTCCGGGATAGACAGGGCGCCGGCGCAACCTGCGCGCATGGAGCCAACTGGCCCGAACGCGGCCACCATCTATGACGCCCGCTTTGCGGGCGCGCCCGTAGCAGGCTCACCAGCGGGCGCGATCTGGACGGGCGGCGGCCAGGGCGCCGCACGGTCGCGGCCAGGAGGCATCGCGCTCTCGCCCGCGCTCCTCGCTGGTGTCGGCGCGGCGCTGATCATTCTGCTGGCGATGGCGGTCACCCTCGGCAGCATACTGAGCGCTGGCGGGAATCCGCTGACCAACTTGCTCGGCGCGGGCGCCAATCCACGCACAACGCCCAGCGCTACCCTCGCGCCGACGGCGACGCCATCGCCCTCACCATCGCCATCACCCACGCCACCGGCGAACTGGCTCAGCGCGTCGCCGAAATCGCTCTCATTGACGTGCAATGGCTCCCGCAAAACCCAGTTCATTCATCTCGTCAACATGGGAAACGACATGCTGGACTGGAAGGCGCAGATCAACGCGACATACTTCTACGCGGGCATATCTGTCAGCCCGCATGACGGCAGCTTAGACGCCGGCCAATCGCAGACAATCACCGTCACGAATGAAACGATCTTGCAACTCACTGGTGAAATCGATTTCGTTCCGGGCGGGGATAACGCGGGCAACGCGGGAGTTCCGGCGGCAGTCACATATAAGACCCAGTGCGGCGGCGGCTGAGCCGCGCCAGATCAGTCCGGAGGCCGCGGCGATTGTGGCGCGCTACTCTGGAGGAAAGAGAATAGCCTCACCGTACTTGGCGCACGCGCGCAGCAACTGGCGCTCGCCAGCCTGCGCGGGCGTATTCACCAGGGTATGCTCAGCGCCGCTCCTATCCAGCGCGCTATCCTCCTCGACCTGAACGCCATCCAGGGCCAGAAATTCGGCCATCCACAGGCCGCCAACAACGGCGCGTAGCGCCCTGGGCGGCAGCCACACCACGCCATTGTGTGCCGGCGCGCGAACACCGCTCGCCCGCGCGAGATAAGCCCGCACGAGAACGCGTGACGGTGGCGGAAGTGTCGTTCCATCAGGTTCCACGCTGGACTCGTAGCGGTCGTAGCGCAGAAACGGCGCATCCGAGGCCAGGGCAGGTACGCGATCCATCGCGTGGCGCGCCGACGGCCCGTATATCCAGGCGCATGTGGCTGGCTCCAGCGCTAGCCCCAGCGCGTCACTGGCCGCCGCCAGCGCAGCGTCTTGTCCGGCGCTTCCCGAACCCGGCGTAGAGGGCGCTTCCAGCGGCGCCAGGCGCCTCCCGGGAGCGTCCTGCCACGGACGCTCCGGCCCGAGTGTCATCGCCAGGCGCCCGTTACGCGTGACCAGCGCCACCAGCACAACGCGCGCAGGCGCCGCGACGGGCAAGCCGTCATCTAGCATCGCAGGGACTCCCGCCGGGCAAAGCGCGCCTAGCCGCCAATGAGTTGCATGATCAGTTGCGTCGCCAGCGCAACGCCAGCGCTGGCCAGCGCGCCCAGGGCGATACAGCCGGATGCGACGGTGAACACTAACCCGAGCCGCCGCGCGGCCCATGCGCGCGCCGGAACATACGTCGATCGCGACATCCCATCCGCCGCGACGATGGCGATTGGCGCCGCCAGCAACGCGAAGAGCGCCGCGTGTGGCGCGCCTGGGATCAGCGCCAGCGCAATGATGAGCGCGCACGCAAGCGCCAGCGCGCCCACAACGGGCAGCGCCCCACTCCGCCGGGCGTGTGGCTCGCTCCGCGCGCCGCTCACTACCGTCTCGCGCGCCTGAACCACGGAGAAGAGGAGGAAACTGAGCGCGGCGCCAAGCAGCCACAACGCGGGCGTCATTGCCGAGCCTTGCGTCACTGTGGTTACGACAACGAGTCCGAGGCCAAGTAGCGCCGGAGTCATAATGCGGTGAGTGAGCCAGCGCAGCCAGACTTTCCCCCTATCGCGCTCGCGCGCCTGCGTAAGATCAAGCGCCAGCGTGAACGCCGCTGTGACGCCCAGCGTCAATTGCGCCGCGCCACGGCCCACCAGCAGCGTGAGCGCCAGGACTCCGGCGACTACGAAGAACGTGATCGCCATGCCCAGAAATGGTCCCTCTCCCCGCCGTCCACTCGCCAATGCGCGCGCCATCGCCCATCCTGTCAGCGCGCAGATGGCGGCAAGCGCCTCCACGGCGAGCGGCTGCCAGGCGAGCGCCCGGCCCGTCGCCAGCAGCGCCGATGCGCACGCGGCTATCGGCAGCAGCGCGAAGCGCCAGGTCCAGATTTCACTGCGCGCCAGCAGCCAGCGTGCGCTGCGCAGCGCCCACGCGACGCGGGCCGCGGTGAGTGAGATAGCGACACGAATCCAGGAGACGAGGGAGCGCCAGGCGATCAGGGCGCTGTCCAGCCGCGCATGCTTGTCCATGCTTCACGCAGACCTTCTCGTTATAGGGCTTGTCGTCGCAGATGGGGTTTTTGGAGCTCGCGGCTCGGAAATGCGATGACGCGCCACCCGACCTTGCGGCAGTCAAGCATCGGGGGCGCGAATGGACTATCTAGCGATCGTTGTGGCGCGCCCAGCGGCGCAGGTCTTCCTCGACATGCGCGAGCGCCTCAGTGAAACGCTCCTGCATGACGCCCAGGGTGAAGTCGCCGCGGGTTTTCTCAAGGATACCACGCGTCGCGTCCGTCGTGCGGCGCAGGTTGCTTGTAATCGCATCGGGGAAGTCGAGCGTGATGAGCAGGCTGTAGATCTCATCCATGTCGCGCAGAATATCTTCGCAGCCGTCGAGGCGACCCTGGCGCATGCGGTCGAGCAGATAGCGCCGTAGCTCGCCTGTGGCCTCGCCCAGACCGTTCAGATACGGCGCCCACTCCACGCCAAGCTCGTCCGGTGTAGGCAGGGCGCGGCGCTGGATCAACGCCGCGGTAAGCGAGGCTTCGGCATATTCCTTTTGCGCGTCCGCGACGAAGCCAGCATAAAAGATATCGAGGTGCTCGCGGAGATCAAGCGCCATATCGCGCAGCATGCCGCCCGCCTCGGAGAGATGGCGATTGACTAGCTCGAACTCATCGCGATGCGCCGCGCGGATCGCATTGGCGCAGAGGCGGATGGCCGCGCGCGACTTGGGCAGTGCGCGCTCGCGGGCAAGATGCTTCATGGCCAGATAATCGCCCGCCTTCTGGCTGATCGCTTGCAAGTCCGCCACGGTCATGTCCCTCAGAGTTCCGGCGCCAGCGCGCTCCGCCGTATGTCCCCATCACGGGCGTCGGCGCCAATCATGCCCGCACTGTGGATGCGAGGCACTTGGTTTACGAGCCGCGCGGCAAGCGAGTTACGGGTGTCGCGCGCTACCGCTTATATAGTACGCCATGTCGCGTCCATCCTCATGGTTCGTTCCTTCAGCGTTCCCGTCAGTTTATACGCCGCGCCGCGCGCGTGTCAAACGCGGGCGCGCCTGCTAGGGGCATTCGGCGCCACGCGCACAGTTCGCTGCGTGATACACTGGGCGGGCGGCGAACGGTCGCGCGCGGCGCGGCGGAACTGGGATGGAGAGCATGGCGAAGCGCGCGAAACCAGTGGATGAGCCCGGGGAGCGTCCGCTCAAGCCGCGCCGCCGCGCGCGAGCCATCGCCCCCATCGATGACGCGGATGAACTAGAAGCGCTCGAAGCGGCATACGCGCAGCAGGCCGATGAGGAACTGTACTTTCCTCCAGACCAGCACGCGCCCGAGGTTGACAATGACCGCCCACTCGTCGAGCGCGTCGAGGCGGACCTCCGCGAAGGTGGCGTCCTCTCGCGCTCGCTTCCCGGCTACGAGGAGCGCAGCGCACAGATCATCATGGCCCGCCGCGTCGCCCAGGCGCTGGAGCGCGACGAATCCCTCATAGCCGAGGCCTCCACGGGCACGGGAAAGTCCCTGGCTTACATCCTGCCCATCGTTCGCTCCGGTAAAGTCGCGCTGCTGAGTACCGCGAACAAAGCCTTGCAGGAGCAACTCTTCTTTAAGGACATTCCTTTCGTCCAGACGCGCATCCAGCCCTTCGAGGCGGCGTTGGTGAAGGGCATGGGCAACTACTTGTGCCTCGACCGGCTCGGTGAGGAGCGCGCGTTCCAGGCGCTCGCCCCCACACGTGGCTTCAGCGCGATCGGGGAGGCGCTGGAAGACGACGCCTGGGACGGAGACCTGGACCTGCTGCCATCCTCTCTCCCGAACGATGTGCGAAGCCGCGTCGCCGCCGACAGCGACCAGTGCGCCTGGCGCTCCTGCCCATTCTTCAACGACTGCTATGTGCGCAAGATGCGCGACAGGGCGCGCGAAGCGCAGATCATCGTCGTCAACCACACCCTGCTGCTGCTCGACGCCGCGATGGGCGGCTTCCTGTTACCCGAGCGCGATGTGGTCGTGATCGACGAGGCGCACCACCTGGAGGAAGAGGCGACGCGGGCCTTCACCGCGACTGTCACACCGGGCCGGGTGAACAGCCTGCTCGCGCTGCGGCGGCTGCGCGAGATCGCCGACGAGCGCGCGCAGCGCGAGGTGTCCGCGGCCAACGCCGCCGCCTGGGAGGCCCTCCGCCGGGCGACGGGAGACCTGCCACCTGGGCGCCAGCGCCTCGATCAGCCGTTAGAAGAAGGCAAGCGGCTGGCCACGCGCATGGATGAGCTGGCGAGTAGCCTGCAACGCCAGCGGCCGCTCAATATGACCGATAAGGATGAGCAACTCTTCGAGCGGTTAGTCAAGCGGACCCGCGCCCTCGCCTCGGATATCCGAACCGTCTTCGCCGTGGACAAGCCCGACGAGCGCATCTACTATGTCGAGATGGTCAGGAGTGGGCGGCGCGACATTCCGCAGCCGTCGGTCTCCGCTGCGCCGCTGGGCGTCGCTGAGCTATTGCGCGAGAAACTGTTCGATCAGGTCAGGACAATCGCCACGTCAGCGACGCTGGCGATTGGCGGCGATTTCAACTTTTTCCGCTCGCGCGTCGGGTTGACAGACGCGCCTGGCCTAACGCTGCCGTATGCGTTTGATTATCCAACTCACGCGCTGCTGTACCTGCCGCGACTGCGCTTCGACCCAGCGTTCGGCGACGCCAGCGGGCCGTATCTCACCGAAATCGCGGAGGAAATGCGCACGCTGGTCGAAGCATCGGACGGGCGGGCATTCCTGCTCTTCAGCAGTTTACGCGCGCTCGACGGCGTCTATGCGCGCATTGGCGACGAACTGGAGGCGCGCGGTTACGCGACACTCGCGCAGGGGCGGGAATTTAGCCGGCTGGAGCTATTGCGCCAGTTCCGCGAGCGCGATCGGGCCGTGCTCTTCGGCCTCAAAAGCTTCTGGGAAGGCGTAGATGTCGCGGGCGAGGCGCTCTCGCTGGTCGTGATAGATAAACTGCCATTTGACCCGCCCGACGATCCCGTGCAGGAAGCGCGCGTCAGCCGGCTGAAGGCGGCGGGAGAGAACTGGTTCGGCGGCTATGTCCTGCCCAACGCGATTCTGCGGCTGAAGCAAGGCGTGGGCCGCCTGATACGGACACGCGACGACCGCGGCGTGATGGCCATCCTTGACCGCCGCATTTATACGAAATCTTACGGACGCGAGGTCATGCTGGCCCTTCCTCCCGCCCGCCGCACGGAACGCCTCGCGGACGTTCACGCCTTCTTCGCCGGGTCGTCCTGAACATTCGCCGCGCGCGTCGAGTTGTGGCCTCGCGCCGCCTCCTTATTCGCGCGGGCCTGCGCCTTGCGAGCCTCATTGAGCGCCAGGGAGCCGGACTCCTTCGTCGCGTCGGCCGCGCCCTGATACATCGCCCGCCACGCCAGCCAGTGCGCGCCGAATGCCAGGAGCATCACGGCGATGCCCACTATAGCCGCGCCAATATCAGGCCGCCGCTGGTGGAAGGCGAGCATGCGTAGCGCAACATCGAGCGCGGCCGCTGCGAGGCTGTTGAGGACCGCTGAGGCGCGCCGGCTGCTGGAGAGACTGCCATAGCGCGGGAAATGCCGGTAGGTGGGCTCCAGAAGATAGGGGACAATCGCTGGCGCGCGCATGGCGAAATACTCGCGCACCGCGTTCAACGCATGGATGTAGTCGACGGCGTTCACATCGCGCCGCAGCGTGTCGAAGAAGGTAGGAACGCCGATCAGGAGCAGGCCGACGCAGCCGACAATGGCGAGCGTCAGCAGGAACTGCGCGTCTATTCCTGTCTGCGCCAGAAGCGCCAGGCCAGCGGCCATGCCCGATGTCACCGCGAGCAGAACGTCCACCCTCCGCTCGCTGATCGAGGTGTCTTCTTCGTGGAAATAGCGCATGTTCTCAAACTCGGCAAGCATGAACTCATCGCCGACATTCGAGCGCTCCACGCTCCCCGAGTTCGCGCCATCCTCAGTCGCCATCTGCTCCCTCACCAACACGAGCGCCTGTGGCGCTCAACCGAATCCGCCACACACCAGCCAATCGAGGAAGATCCGTGCGGAGCATAGTCCTGGCGCAGCCTGCCTGTCAACGCGCGGCCTGACGCGCTGGCGGCTCCGCCGACGCATGGGGTAGACTCATTGAGTGCGCCGTTTACTGATCGAGGAGGTATCCACGTGGCAAAGCAATACCGGCAAGCGCCGGCGATGGTGATAGACCCCAACAAGCGCTATATCGCGACCTTCCGCACCGAGCGTGGCGATTTCCAGGTTGAGCTCTTCGCGAAGGATGCGCCAGCCACTGTCAACAACTTTGTGTTTCTCGCCCGCGACGGCTTCTATGATGGCGTCACGTTTCACCGCGTCATCAAGGGCTTCATGGCGCAAGGCGGCGACCCGACGGGTACAGGCACAGGCGGCCCTGGCTATCAGTTCGCCGACGAGCGCAGCGCCCTGCAACTGCGTCACGATGGCCCTGGTACCCTGAGTATGGCGAACGCTGGCCGCGACACCAACGGCTCCCAGTTCTTCATCACCTTTGCGCCCACGCCGCACCTAAACGGCAAACACGCTGTCTTCGGCCGCGTCATCAGCGGCATGGATGTGGTCAATAGCCTGCGCGAGCGCGACCCCGGCCGCGACCGCAACCCCGGCGACCGCATCCTTGGCATTGACATCAGCGAGCAATAGCCGCGCCCCACAGGAGTGACCCGTTGCCGCAGCGCCGCCCGCCTACTCTGGCGATCATCGCCGATATCCATGGCAATATCCCAGCGCTCGACGCGACGCTTGCCGATCTGGAACGTGTTCAGCCGGACCGCGTCGTCGTCGCTGGCGATATCGTCAACCGCGGGCCCCAGAGTCATCTGGCGGTCGAACGGGTGGCGGCGCTCGGCTTCGAGGTCATTAGCGGAAACCATGACACCTGGCTAGTCAAATTGGCGCGCGGCGAGGGTATTCCCGACGAGTGGGAGTCCTCGTGGTGGACTCCGGTGCGCCGCGCCACCGAGGAATTGACATCCGCCGATCTGACCTGGCTTGACGCGTTGCCGTTCAGCCTCAGTGTGGCGCTGCCGGGAACCGCGCCGCTACTAGTCGTCCACGGCAGCCCGCGCCACTCCCGTGAAGGGATGGGGCGATTGATCCCCGACGAGCAGCTTGCTGATGCGCTGGTGGGGGTCGAGGAGGGTACCATCGTCGGCGCCCACATTCACTACCCCTGGGAACGCTGGCTGGGTGACCGACACATTGTCGTGATTGGCGCCACTGGCTGTCCGTTCAATGGCGACATCAACGCCCAATACGGGCTATTTACGTGGGAAGACGGCCACTGGCGCTTCGAGCATCGCTCCGTCCCCTATAACCACGAGCCGCTCTACGCCGCGTGGCGGGAGAGCGGTTACCTGGATGACGGCGGTGTCGCCGCGGAGCTCATGCTACTGGAGCACCACACCGCGCGCACACAATATGTCCCATTCTGGGAATGGGCTGAGCAGCATCGCCTGCCGCTAACGCAGACGAGTGTGGCGCGGTTCCAGGCTGAGCGGCGCCACTATCCGCCGCCGCCGTGGCCGCTCAATGTGACGCCGCCATCCCACGCGCCTCGGGCGCCTCACCATTGAGTAGAGTCCCGCCTTCCAGGCGCCCGGAGCTACCCGCCATGCCCGCACGCCCAACCACCTCCCGCGGCGGGAAGGCCGCTACTGCCGCGCGCCTCGCACATTCCGCGCGCCTCATCCTCGCCTGGGGCGCGCGCTGGCGCGAGCCGCTCGTCGCTGGCGCGCTGTTCCTGGTCGCAGGCGGCTTGCGACTCTGGCTGGCGGCGCATGGCTGGCCATATCTCAACAGCGATGAGGCTGTGATGGGTCTGATGGGCGTGGACATCGCCCATGGCCGCGCCCTCCCTGTCTTCACCTACAGTCAGAATTACATCGGCGCGCTGCAAGCGTACATCGCCGCTCCGTTCTTCGCGCTGCTGCATGGCGACCCGCTGGCGCTGCGGCTTGCGACCTGGCTCCAGACCATGCTCTTCCTGGCGGTCATGTACCCCCTCGCCCGCCGCCTCTTCTCACCAGTAGTCGCCGCGCTCACCCTCGCGCTGCTCAGTGTCGGGCCTGAGTATTTGCTCAAGCATCAATTGCAGGCGGGCGTCGGCGCGCAAGACACCTTGCTCTTCGGCGCGCTCACGGTGTGGCTGGCGACATTGCGCCTGCGCGGTGGTTGGGGGCCGCGTGGGCGGCTGGCGCTGGACGTAGCCCTTGGGCTGGCGATTGGGCTTGGGCTATGGGGCGATTTCCTTTTCCTGCCGTATGTTTTCGCCGCTGCGGCCGCCCTGCTCTACGCCGCCGCGCGCTCCCTGGCCGCCGCGCGCAGGAGCGGCGGAGCGCGCCCAGCGGCCCGGCGGCTGGGGATTGAACTGGTGACACTGCTGGGAGCCGCGATTCTGGGCGCTTTGCCGCTTATCGCCGCCAACCTCGCCAGTGGTGGCGCCACGCTCCGCCACGTCACGGCCATCGCCGGAACACCTGGCGCGCGATCCGAGTCACTATCGCTCGCAGCGCGTTCCACGCAGCTCGTGTGGCAGATCGGCGCGACGCTACTCGTCTCCCTGCCGGCCGCGCTCGGCAGCGAGCCGTTCTGTCGTGGCTGCGCCATCTGGCCCGCGCAGGGAAGCGTCGTCACGTTCACCCAAGCCAGTCGCGCCGTACTCATCAACCTGCCATTTACGCTGGTTGTGGTAGGCCTGTGGCTGGCGGCAAGCCTGCCCCTGGCCCGGAGCGCGTGGCGCGCGATCGCGCGCGCGACCTCCGGCGCCGCGCCGCGCGGTTGGGCTGGGCGGCTATTTGAGCAGTCCGCGCCTACCGCTCGCGCCTGGGGACGCTTCATGTTGGCGGCTGGCGGCGCGCTCACAGTCCTGCAATACATGGTGAGCCAGGCCT
The DNA here is from genome assembly GCA_036391685.1 of Ktedonobacterales bacterium. Classification (GTDB taxonomy): domain Bacteria; phylum Chloroflexota; class Ktedonobacteria; order Ktedonobacterales; family JADMIN01; genus JAKAIY01. The sequence continues at coordinate 121,218 of DASVZK010000061.1, read as the reverse complement.
CATTCGTGCGCCCGACCTATACCAACCGCTATCTGGTGGGCATCTACATCGCGACACCGCTGATCGCCGCGCCGCTGGAGCCCTCGCTGCGGGCCGCGTGGCGCGCGGCGCGGCGGCGGGTGATACCCCACTGGCGCGCGCTCGCCGCCAGCGCGCTACTCGCTATTCTGCTGAGTGTGAGCGTCTTTGGCGCGGCCCGCAGCGTTGTTGTTGCGTGGGACGCAGCGTCCTATGGTGACCCGCTCAACTCCCGTGACGCGCCACTGGTCGCCTTCCTGGAGGAGCATCACGCGACCGCCTTCTATACCGGGTACTGGACGTGCGGGCGGCTGATTCTGGCGACGAGCGAACGGCTCAACTGCTCGGTTCTCAGCATGGACAGCGCCTTCGCGCCAGGCTTCAACCGCTATCCACCCGCCGAGCGCGCCGTCGCTAGAGCGCGCCACCCGGCCTGGGTCTTCGACATGCGCGAGCTCGACGTCGGCGCCAGCGTGCCGGAGCAGATGGCGGCCTGTGTGCGTGCCAGCGCGCCGCCCTGCGCGGGCTACACCTCAGCCACGGTCAACGGCTACCGCATCTACTATTACGCTGGCTGAGCGGGCCGATGGTCGGGCAGCCAGGGGCGCGATGCGCCAGCGCCTGCCGCGAGACCTTCATAGCTGAAGCGCAGCACATCGAGCGGACACGTCGATGGGCGTCCGATACAGCGCCGTGAGGTGACGCTTGTTCCCGGCTCAACGCCTGGCGCCGGGGTGGAGGCGCGACGCCAGGCGGAAGGTGGTAGAGGCGGCGCGCGCGACATGGCGCCTCATTCTGTGTCGCCTCGCGGCCCTCTCGAAGCGCCGTTGCGCGGAATGGCGCAGGCGGACAGCGTCGCACCATTCGCTCACTGCCCACGGTATACTGGCCAAATTGCCAGGCACACTGTGCCGCGCGCAACAGTGGCCCCAGCGCCGCGCTGGTTATACTTGCCGGTAGAGCCGCGTTGTATGTACAGAGAAAACGCGGGCTGTTTCAGTCATGGGGGGAGAAATTGTATGTGGAACTATGCGCTTTATGCGATGCTGCGACGAGATTCAAGGCGAGGAGCGCCTGTAGCGCGCGCCGCCTGGCTGGCGGCAGTGGCGCTGCTTGCGCTCACAGCCTGCGGGTCGCCAACTGTTGGCCCCGTTCCCACTAACACAGCGACCAGCGCGCCCGCGCCAACAGCCACGCTCGCGTCAACCGCGACATCGGCGCCGGGCGGCCCATATCACGTCTTTGTCTATTTTTCCCGAAAGCCGGACTCACTCAATCACCCCAGTAAGGTTTTTCCAGTGGACCGCTTTTCACCCACGCTTGGTGTGGCGACGTTCGCCATAGAACAACTCATCGCGGGGCCGACAGCCACAGAGAAGGCCGCGGGCTACTTTTCTGAAATCGAGGGCCTGCTTAGCGGCGCGTCCAACTGCGCAGGCAAAGACTTTGTCATCACGCTCGACCACAAGGGACCGACCCCAGCCCCAGGCTACGCGACGGTGCGGTTCTGCCGCACGGTCAACCTGCCAGGTGACCTGGCTGGCGCATACATCAGCGCCGAGATCAACGCCATCATCCTGCAGTTTCCAAACAACCAGCATGTCGTCATACTAAACGCCCAGGGCGGCTGCTTCGACGACCTGAGTGGGCAAAACCTCTGCCTGAGCTAATGACCCTGGCCACTCCCCAGAGACCTCACCGCGAACGCTCGGCGCGTAATTGCGCTTTGTCGGAGGCGTCCTCTACAGCGCGACGCCTTTCTATTCCGCAACGACGCGCTCCGGTGTTTCCGCGGCGAACGCCCCTCGCTTTGTATATACTGTGGCCTAAGCGAGCGGCGCACAATGAGCGAATGGCATAAGGGAGACAGCGTCCGATGCGACACCGCGATACACACTACTTCCTGTGGTTCATCTTCTTTGGCGTGGTAGCCGGGCTCATTCATTACGTGAATAGCCGGACTTTTGACCCGGAATCCACCTGGTTGACCGTGAGTGGCCTGCTAGGCATCCTGCTAGGCATGCGCTGGGTGGCGAAGGGGCGGCTGGAGCGCTGGTACGACCTGATAATCGGCGCGATCTTCACACTGGCTGGCGTACTGGGCATCACGGCCGGGTTCTTGGGCAATGTCGCGGGACTAACCAGCCAAAGCGAACTGCTGGGCCTCAGCCTGGGTGTACTGCCCTCGCTAGTGCATACCGTCCTCGGACTGACGTCCCTCAGTCATGGCGTCCGCAACAAGTAGCGTGCGGCGGGGACAGAGCAGGCGGTCCAGATTTGCGGGCCCGGCGTGTTCCTGGACGCGCGCCGGGCTCCTGGACGCGCTAGAAGAGCGAAAGCTGTTCGGGGGGCTTGTTTTCGTCCTCGTCCGTTTTGCCTGACGTCGCGCCAGGCTTGCCCCTCGCGGCCAGGCTGCGCGCCTCGGCCAGCGCGGCAGGAATGGCGCGCTGGAAATCATCCTCGAACTGTTTCATCACGACCGGCGTACGCAGCGCCGCCGCCGGATGAAACATGGCGACCACGATTCGACCGTCTATCTGACGGGCTTGGCCATGGATCGCGGAGATCTTTGCGCCAGGAAAGTAGCGCGCCATTGAGAAGCGCCCAAGCGTGACGATAACTTTGGGATTGAGCGCCGCGATCTGACGGTCCAGGTAGTCGGCGCAGGCCGTGATTTCGCTAGGCAGTGGGTCGCGGTTGTCGGGCGGGCGATGCTTGACGACGTTGGTGATGAAGACATCCGGGCGGCGCATGCCAATGCTCGCGATCATCTTGTCGAGCAGGTGGCCCGCCTGACCAACGAACGGCCGCCCGAGGCGGTCCTCATTGAATCCTGGGCCCTCGCCGATGAAGAGGACCTCGGAGGCTGCGCTGCCTTCGCCTGGCACGCCGTTCTTGGTCCCTTTGCAGAGCTCGCACTTCGTGCAGACTCGCACCTCTGCCGCGACCTGGTCCAATAGTTCCTGCGCCGTCACCGCCATTGCGCGCCCTCCTGTCGCCTGCTTCAGCCGCATCCGCTGGCTGCCTGCTCATTCCGCTCGCGCGGCTTGCCAACGGAAGCCGCGAGCCGGCTATATCATAGCGCATGACGGGCTGCAGTTGTGGATTGCCGTGTCGAGAGGGCGAACCGCGCTCATGACCTATATCGACGAGGAGGAGCCAGGGGCCGGCCATGTTTGCGCAAGCGAGTCGAGCCGCTGAATCTCCTCTAGGTAAATGCTACGCAGTATTGGCGCGATAAGCGGCGCCAGCAGGCGCGCCACCGTACCGGCGACGCCTGGCTCAATGGTCTGGTCGGTGGCGATGTGGACGCGCGTTCGCTGCCCACCATCCAGCGGCGTCAGCGTGAACGTAGTGCGCGCAGGCCCCGCGACATCCGCCTCCACTAGCTTGCGTCCCAGCTCCGGCGCGCTGGCGACCTGGCGCATCTTGCGGGTCGTTCCAGCGGCGCGGAAGTTAAACCGCATGCTAGTTCCTGCGCCCTTGCCTCCCGACTCCACCACGAAATCGCTGAACGCGCGCGGTGGGATGATCTTCGGGTGTCCATTGATGTAATCGGTCAGGATGTCCCACACGATTTCTGGGCGGGCCCCTACAGTGGCCTCGGCCTCGAAATGAATGCCCGCGGGCGCGGTGGTCGCCATGGTCGCCTCCCCTTGAGAGGCGTATCCAACGGGCCTCTCTACCGCATATCGTAGAGCGAGCCAGCCACGCGCGCGCCAAACGTATTGCCACACGACAGAACGCCAGGAGGCGCTGGGGGTGATCCCCAGCGCCTCCTGGTCGTTGTGATACGGTCTGCTGAGCCCTAGTCGCGGCCGTAGCGCGGGCCACCACCCTGTGGGGGGCGACCGCCGCCGGGGCCACGACCACCACCGGGGCCGCCCGGGCCGCGCCCGCGATCGGGATATCCGCCGGAATAGCCACCGCGCCCGCCGGGGCCTCCGCGGCCAGGACCGCCACGGCTCGGGCCGCGCGCCTGTCGCTCGGCCTCAAGCTCCTCGGCCGAGGGCATCTCGCCACTGAGCGCCGCGCGCCGCGAGAGATTCACCCGGCCCTGTTGGTCGACCTCGATCACCATAACGTTGATCTCGTCGCCCACCTGCACCTCTTCCTCCGGCCGGCTCACGAAATGGTCGGAGAGGTTAACGGTGCGGACGAGGCCCTCCTTGCCCGGCAGGATCTCGACGAACGCGCCGAAATCCACCAGGCGGCGAACCACGCCGGTATAGATCTTGCCGACCTCGACCTCCTCGGTCAACGCGCGCACGGCGTTGACCGCGCGCTCCATGCCCTCGGGGTTGGAGGAGGCGATATGGACGATACCCTCTTCGTCAATGTCGATCTTCGCGCCGGTCTCATCCTGGATGCGGCGGATCGTCTTGCCACCTGGGCCGATGACGACACCGATCTTTTCCGGGTTGATCTTGATGCTCTGGATGCGCGGCGCGTAGGGCGAGAGGTCCTCGCGCGGCTCCGGCAGCGCCTGGAGCATCTTGTCCATGATGAACATGCGCGCGTCGTGAGCCTGGTCCAGCGCCTGAACCAGCACCTCGGTTGTCAGCCCCTTGACCTTGATGTCCATCTGCAGCGCGGTCACGCCGTCAGCCGTGCCAGCGACCTTGAAGTCCATGTCGCCCATGGCGTCTTCGAGGCCCTGAATGTCTGTCAGTACCTGATACTTGCCGGAGATAGCGTCTCCCGACTCCGTGATCAGGCCCATCGCCACGCCCGCGACCGGGGCAGCGATCGGCACTCCCGCGTCCATCAGCGAGAGGGTGCTGCCGCAGACGGAGGCCATCGAGGTCGAGCCGTTGGAGCTCAGGATTTCGGAGACCACGCGGATCGTGTAGGGGAAGATGGTCTGGTCGGGAATAACCGCCAGCAGCGCGCGCTCAGCCAGCGCGCCATGGCCGATCTCACGCCGGCCAGGGCCACGCGAGGAGCGCGTCTCGCCGGTACTGAAGGACGGGAAGTTGTAGTGATGGATGTAGCGCTTGGACTCTTCCGCGCTGATGCCATCGATCGACTGGCTCTCGCCCGGGGAGCCCAGCGTCACGATGCTGAGCGCCTGTGTCTGACCGCGAGTGAAAAGCGCTGAGCCGTGTGTGCGCGGCAGGAGGCCAACCTCACAGGTAATCGGGCGGATGTCCTTCGGGCCGCGGCCATCGGGGCGCAGCCCCTTCTCAAGAATCTGGCTGCGAACGAACTTCTTGAGCTCGCTGTCATAGAAGGAGTTGATCTCCTTCTGCCGGTCAGGATACTTCTCGCCGAGGTCGGCGAGCAGACTGGTCTGGACCTCGACCAGGGCGGCGTCGCGTTCGGCCTTGACGGTCTTGTTGACGGCAGCGGCGAAACGCGAAGTGACATAGTCATGCACAGCCGCGACCAGCTCGGTGTCCTGTGTAGGCGGAGTGAAGGGGCGCTTCGGCTTGCCGGCCTTGGCCTGCAGTTCGAGCTGCGCTTTGATGAGCAGCTGAATCGCCTCATGTCCCTTGCGGATCGCCTCGATCACCGTCGCCTCAGGCAGTTCCTTGGCTCCCGCCTCGACCATCATCACTGCGTCAGCGGAGCCCGCGACCACCAGATCGAGCAAGCTATTCGTCAGTTCAGACTCGGTCGGGTTGATGACAACCTGGTCATTGACGTAGCCAACACGGACGGCGCCGATCGGCCCGGCGAAGGGGATATCCGAGAGGGTCAACGCCGCGGAAGCCGCCGTGATGCCAAGCACATCCGGGTCATTCTCGCGGTCCGCCGAGAGCACGGTGAGCACGACGTGCACGTCGTTGCGATAGCCCTTGGGGAAAAGCGGGCGGAGCGGGCGGTCAGTCAGGCGGGCGGCAAGAATTGAATGCTCGGTCGGCCGGCCCTCGCGCTTGATGAATCCGCCGGGGATCTTGCCGACGGAGTACATCCGCTCCTCAACGTCTACCGTGAGCGGGAAGAAGTCGATGCCCTCACGGGGCGAGGCAGAGCCCGTGGCCGTGCCCAGCACGACCGTATCGCCATACCGCACGAGCACGGCGCCGCCGGCCTGCCCGGCTACACGCCCGGTCTCGATGCGAAATACACGACCGCCAACGGTCGTTTCACTGGTCTGAATGGTCATGAGTACCTCCGAACGTCCCCTGCCGGCGCGCTTGCCGGGCCAGGGGGGCGTCCATGCGAGTATGCCTGAGCTTCGCGCCTCACCGGGCGCGCGCCGTGACGCGACATACGCCACAGCTGAGCCAGATCGCCCGCCTCCGCGAGCGCTGTGTGAGCCAGCCATCCTGGCGCCGTGCCGTCCGCCGATTCCTCTTGAAGCCGGAGCGGCGCGCGCTGCCGCCAGGATCGTCCCGTGGGGCGCCGCCACAGCGCCACGTGGGGAGCATCAGGTCGCGCCAGTCTACCGGCGCAGGCCCAGCTTGGCGATGAGCGCCTTGTAGCGCTCCGGGTCCTTGCGGTTGAGATACTTGAGCATGCGGCGCCGCTGGCCAACCATCTTCATGAGGCCGCGCCGGGAATGGAAATCGTGCTTGTTAGTGTTCAAATGCTCAGTCAAGTCCTGGATGCGCCGGGTGAGCAGCGCCACCTGCACCTCTGGAGAGCCTGTGTCGCCCTCATGGGTCTGGTGCTCAGTAATGATGCCGGTCTTCGTCTCTTTTTCCAACGCCATGCGTCTCGCCGCGTCCCCATCGCTTTGGCCTGAATAGCGCGCCGTTGCGCGCGTCACGCGCCTGCGCCTGGGAACGCATTCCTCCTTATCAGGATGGACGCGTGCGATGACGCCATTGCGAATGGCGAGCCATCGCACGCGGGTCGTACAACAAACATGTCCGGCTTCCCAACAGGCGCCTCGATCGCATGTCCCTTCCGGCGTGCGCGGTGTCGGCATGCGTAAAGCGTTTGGAATAGCCAATTATCCGCCCGCTCCCTGGCCGGGGAATATCCCAGCCGCGCGAGCGCGCGAACGGTTCTAAATCAATATGAGAATGGGCGCCGGTTGCGGGCGTTGCCACATGCGCGGGCGCGGTCAGGCGCTTCACGGTGGCGGGTGGCGTTGCGCTCGTCGGCGCGCTGGACGTGATCTCGTCCGTCTCGATTCGTCGGGCCGTATGCGGAGGCGCCCATGCTCAGGCGTTGTCATGGGCGGCCCGGCGCTTCTAGCGCGGCGTCTCTCCCGGGTGATATGTTGGGACGCGGCGCCGTCTTCCGTTTCGGATGTCAATCATCTGGTTCAGCGAATCTAGCATACCATAGCCCGCCCGCCAACCGCAACGGCGCCATTGGCAGCAGGCGCTTCACCTGTCGCGAAACCGCGGCTCGCGCTTCTCGGCGAACGCCGCGATCCCTTCGGCGACATACACGCGCGCGGCCATCTGGGTCTGGACCACGCGCTCGCGGTCGAGTTGGTAAGCGAGAGACGAGTCGAGACCGGCGTCGAGCAGCGCGGCCGTCCGCGCCAGCGCCTCCGTCGGGGCGGAAGCGAGCTTGCTGACGACGCCAGCGACCACCGTGTCGAGGTCGGCGTCATCTACCGCCTGCCAGATGAGTCCCCACTCGGCGGCGGTTGTCGCGTCGAGCGGCTCACCGAGCAGGACAAGTCCACGCGCTCGGGCGCGACTGGCCAGACGCGGCAGTGTCCAGGTGACACTGAGGTCGGGCACGAGGCCCAGGCGCGGCGCGAAAGGGAAGATGAAGCGGGCGCTGCGCGCGGCGATGACGATATCGGCCAGTAGCGCCATGCTCGCGCCGCCACCGGCGGCGACGCCATTGACCCTGGCGATGGTCGGGCAAGGCAGCGCATGGAACGCCCGCAACATCGGGTTGAAGGACTGCCGCATGGTTTCGCCGACCTGCTCCGCGATCTGCGCCTGTCCAGCGCCCTGAAACAACTCAGAGAGCAGGTCGGCTCCGGCGCAAAACGCCCTGCCCGCGCCAGTCAGGATGACAGCGCGCGGCTCGCGCGCCGCCAGGCGGGTGTAGGCGTCCAGTAACTCATCGCCCATTTCCGCCGTTAGCGCGTTGAAGCGGTCTGGACGGTTCATTGTCACCGTGTAGACGCCATTGCCGCTGTCCTGGACGCTAATCGTTTGGTAGCCGTCCACCGCCGCGCCTCCATTCCTTGAATGTTGCGCGCCCATATCAATGTGGCCCGCGTGTACGTCATACCCCATCGCTGCGCGCAAGCGTCGTGGCAAGACACCGGCAGGAAATCGCCTCCGCGCGCTCGTGTCGCGAGCGGGCGGAGTCGGAAGTCAAACAGCGCCGAGGCTAGGCCTATTGGCCGTCCTTCGCCAGCCGGCGCAGAACAGCCTGCAGGATGCCGCCATTGCGGTAGTAGGTAATATCAATCGGGGAGTCGAGGCGGGCGATGACCTGAAAGGTCTTCTCCGTTGCATCGTCAGATTTCGCCCGCACTGTCACCTCCTGGCGCGGCTTCAGCTCGCCGTCGACGCCCTCGATGTCATACGATTCGCGGCCAGTCAGCCCCAGGCTCTCGCGGCTCTCGCCCGGCTTGAACTGCAGGGGCAAGACGCCCATGCCCACCAGATTCGAGCGGTGGATGCGCTCGTAGCTCTCGGCGATGGTCGCCTTGATGCCCAGCAGCATTGGCCCCTTCGCCGCCCAGTCGCGTGATGAGCCAGATCCGTATTCCTTGCCCGCGAGGACGATCAGCGGCGTTCCATCCTTCTGGTAGCGCATGGAGGCGTCGTAAATAGTCATCTCCTCGCCGCTTGGCTGGAAGGTGGTCCAATAGCCTTCCTTGCCGTTGGCGAGCGCGTTGCGCAGACGGATGTTGGCGAACGTCCCGCGCATCATCACCTCGTGGTTGCCACGCCGCGCGCCGTAGCTGTTGAAGTCGCGGACTCCGACGCCATGCTCCGTGAGGTATTGTCCCGCAGGGCTGGTGGCCGGGAACGAGCCAGCGGGCGAGATGTGGTCGGTGGTGATAGAGTCGCCGACCGAGACCAGCACGCGCGCGCCGCTAATATTGCCGCGCGGCGCCGGCTCAGGCGCTACGCCCTCGAAGAACGGTGGCTTGCGCACGTAGGTTGAGCTCTCGTCCCAGGCGAAGAGCGGGCTGCCCGCTTTCGGAAGCGGCAGCGCGCGCCAGCGCTCATCGCCATCAAAGATGTGGCCGTACTCAGATGTGAAAATCTCCGGCTTGACCACGCGCGTCAGCGTCTCGCTGACTGTCTGCGGGCTCGGCCATATGTCGCGCAGGTAGACCGGCTGGCCATTGGGGTCCTCGCCAATCGGGTCGTGGGTCAGATCGATGTCCACCGTACCCGCCAGCGCGTAGGCCACCACCAGCGGCGGCGAGGCGAGGTAACTGGCGCGCACCTGCGGGTGGATGCGCCCCTCGAAGTTGCGGTTGCCGCTCAGCACCGCCGCCACCACCAGGTCATTGTCCGAGACCGCCTTGCCCACTTCCTCCGGCAATGGCCCAGAGTTTCCAATGCAGGTGGTACATCCGTAGCCGACGGTCTGGAAGCCGAGCGCCTCCAGGAAGGGCGTCAGCCCAGCATTGTCGAGGTAATCAGTGACGGCGCGAGAGCCAGGGGCGAGGCTGGTCTTGACGGTTGGGGAGACCTTAAGGCCGCGCTCTACGGCGGCCTTGGCCAGCAGACCAGCGCCAATCATCACCGAGGGGTTGGACGTGTTAGTGCAACTCGTGATGGCGGCGATGGCTACCGAGCCGTGAGTCATCTCGGCCTCTTTGCCGTCCATCTTCACCGTGACAACTGGCGGCTTGATAGCCACCGCCGCACCGCCCAGCGCCTCATCACCGCTCCGGCCACCCAGGTCACCCTCGTAGCGCTCCTTATAGGCTGTGCGGAAGTTGTCTTTCACGCCGCCCAGCGCCACGCGGTCCTGCGGGCGGCGCGGCCCAGCCATGGATGGCTCGACAGTCGAAAGGTCGAGCTCCAGCTGCTCGCTGAATTCCGGAACGGGTATCTCGTCAGTGCGGAACATGCCCTGCGCCTTGGTGTAGCGCTCCACCAGATCCACCAGCGCCTCATCACGGCCCGTCAGCCGCATATAGCGCAGCGTCTCGGTGTCTACCGGGAAGAAGGTTGCTGTCGCGCCGAACTCTGGCGACATGTTCGAGATCGTCGCGCGGTCGGCCAGGCCCAGCGAGGAGAGTCCGGTCCCGGCGAACTCGACAAAGCGGCCGACGACGCCGTGCTTGCGCAGCATCTGCGTCACGACCAGCACCAGATCGGTCGCTGTCGCCCCTTCAGGCAGCGCGCCAGAGAGATGGACGCCAACGACCTCCGGTGTGAGCAAATACAGCGGCTGGCCCAGCATGACCGCCTCAGCCTCGATGCCGCCAACACCCCAACCCAGCACACCCAGGCCATTGATCATCGTCGTGTGCGAGTCAGTGCCGACCAGGGTATCGGGAAAGGCGATGCCGTCACGGGTCTGCACAACCTTGGCCAAATATTCGAGATTGACCTGGTGGACGATGCCGGACCCCGGCGGAACGACACTGAAATCCTTGAACGCCTGCTGGGCCCAGCGGAGCAGAGCGTAGCGCTCGCCGTTGCGTTCGTACTCACGAGCGACGTTGATACCAAATGCCATCGTCGAGCCAAAAGCGTCCACCTGCACCGAGTGGTCAATGACCAGATCGGCCGGAACCAGCGGGTTGATGCCCTTTGGGTCGCCACCCATCTCCTTGACCGCGTCGCGCATGGCTGCCAGGTCCACGACAGCCGGAACGCCAGTGAAATCCTGCATCAGCACGCGCGCGGGCATGAATGGCAACTCTTCAGGATCACCAGGCGCTGGCTTCGCGCCCGGCCGCCACTTCGCCAGCGCCTCCACGTCCGCCCGGCTGACCAGGTCGGGATGGAGGTCATGCTGGCGCAGAGCGTTCTCGATGAGCACCCTCAGCGTAAAGGGCAAACGCTCGAAGCTGGCGCCAAGCGCGCTAGCCAGCGCGTCGAGGCGGTAGATGGCGACAGCGCCGCCTTGAGCCTCCAGGCTCGCCCGCGCGCCAAACGTGTCGCGGGCTGGTTGCGATGCGGACATAGTCCTCGCTCCTCTACATAATGCGATGAACGCAACAGCTATCCTCAGGGGAGCGCGCCGTGAGGCGGGTCATCCCCTTTGATGACGATGGCAGGAAATACGCGTTATTCGGTTATTTGATCGCCTTCAGACGGGGCGTCGCGCTTCCATAAACGAAGAAGTCAGGCGTAGCGCGCAGCGCGGAATCCCACTCCATCCTGGCCAGGTCAGCGCGCAGCCGCTCCGGTGTGTAAAAGACCTTGACGATGCGGAAGCGCTGGCCATCGCCGAGCCTGCGCTCTACGGTCGTCGCTTCCGGCCCTTCGAGCAGGTGGTCGCGAGCGGTCGAGTGGGGATTGTAGACCGAGTCGACCAGAAAGACGCGCCCGTCAGGGACAAGCCATGCGCGCACGCGCGCCCAGAAGGCGTCGAACCGCTCCGGCGGAACGCGAGATAGCCAGAAACCAAAGAAGATCACATCGAAACGCTCGGCCGGCTCCCAGGTGAAGGTGTCTGCGGTGACATAGCTGACACGCCCGACTAGCTCCCCCAGCCGGGCGCGGTTGATGGCCAGCGTCTCGGGCGCGGCGTCGAGCGCGGTCAGGCGCTGGACCGCCGGGGCGATGCGCTGGGTCCTGAAGCCAGTGCCGGCGGCGACCTCCAGCGCACAGGCGATGGGGCGCTCGGCCAGGAAGCTCTGCAACGCATCGGCGACCTGGGCGACCTCGGCGTGCCAGCGCGCGTTGGCCTCTGGCCCGCGGTCGTAGCGACCCTGGCGCAGCGCCCACTCGTCGTATTCACCCGCCCTGGCGCGGTAGTAGGCGATCTGTTCCGCGACCTGCGCGTCATGTGCGCCAGCGCCGACTGGAGCGCCTTGCGAGCCTTCGCGCGCCGCCATGCCGTCCGCTCCTCTCGCCATCGGGGAACACGTGGACCCATCGCGTAGTATAGCCCACACCCCGGCCGCTCGTGGCGCCGTACACGCGCCTCAACCGCAGTATAACGAGGCAAGCATCGGCTGTGCGGATACGCTATATTGGATTGGGCGATAGCGAACCACTCGCGGCGACAACCTGATTATCAATTGAATCTCATGACTCGGTTTCACGCGACTGCACATCTGCGCATTTGGGAGAAGCCTGATGACTCAGCTGATGTTGACCACTTCGGGAGGTACGTTTCTTTGCGGCGTGATCACCCTGTTCTTGAGTTTGAAATCTATGCGACGCGCGCCGGATGGTGGCATGTTCATTCTCATTGGTCTCATGTTCATAGTGTCGGGAATCGGGTCGCTGTCGTTTGCCTTGTCCAGGGTAACAGCGGGAATGTCAGGTAGATACCTCTTGGATGTAGGCATGTTCCTAACGCCGTTGTGCATGTTACTGGGATTCAGCGCAATTGGGCTATTTCTGGTCAGGAGAATGGGTTGGCCGAACTGGATTTGGTCGCTCTACACTGCTTGCCGTGTTAAGTCGAGGAGGCGTAGCGAACGATGGACCAGATAGCAGCGAGCATCCATGTGCGGCGAGAGCAGTTTCATCTGACGTGGGACCATAGCATCGCGCCGATCGCGCGCATCCCATCGGGCGGGGTGGTCCAGTTCGATTTGCTGGACGCGGCGTGCGGGCAGATTGGGCCAGACTCGACGATCGAGGCGATCAGGACGCTGGACTTTGCGCGCGTGGACCAGGTGAATGGGCCAATCTACGTAGAGGGCGCCGAGCCAGGCGACACGCTGGAAGTCGAGTTGCTGGAATTGGAAGCGGCGGACTGGGGCTGGACGGCGATCATCCCTGGCTTCGGGCTTCTGGCCGATGAGTTCCCAGCGCCCGCGCTGAAGATTTGGACGCTGGCGGACGGCTGGGGCGAGTTCGCGCCGAGCATCCGCGTCCCGCTCGATCCGTTCTGCGGCGAGATCGGGCTGGCGCCAGGCGAGGCGGGGCCACATTCGACCATCCCGCCCTACCGGCATGGCGGCAACATGGACACCAGGCATCTGACGCAGGGTGCGACGCTCTACCTGCCGGTCGAGGCTCCCGGCGCGCTGTATTCAATGGGCGACGGGCATGCGGCGCAGGGCGACGGCGAGGTCTGCGGGACAGCGATCGAGACACCGATGCGCGCCACCGTGCGCCTGACGGCGCGCAAAGATCTGACGGTGGATGAGCCGCAGTTCATCACCGCCGGGCCGATCACGCCCCGGACCAACACCGACCGCTGGTACGCCTGTGACGGTATCGCGCCTGACCTCCATGAGGCGGCGCGCAAGGCCATTCGCCAGATGATCGCCCATCTTCAGGCCAGCTACAGCCTGAGCCGGGAAGAGGCGTATATGCTTTGCAGCGTCGCGGTGGACCTGAAGATCTCAGAGATTGTGGACGCGCCGAACTGGATCGTCTCCGCCTACCTGCCGCTTAGCATCTTCCCGCGCTAGCCGCACGTGGTCCACACTTCCAGCGGGCGCGCTATAATGAGGGAATGCCCGCGCAGTCGAGCGGGGCGTGGTAGCGGACGCTGGAGGAATGAAGGCTGTGGGCGACGAATCCGCCGCGAGCCGGCTTGTGGTCGTGACGGGAGTGTTCGACCTGCTGCATATCGGCCATCTACGCTTTCTGGAGTGCGCGCGACACCTTGGCGACCGGCTCGTGATCGGCGTCGAGAGCGACGAGCGTGTACGCCGCTGGAAAGGCCCGAACCGCCCTATCCAGACCGAGGACGACCGGATGGCGCTACTCGCCGCGCTTCGAGTGGTAGACGACGTCTTTGTGATCCAGGGCGAGCGCGTGGATCCCGAGTACTACGCGCACTTGCTTCAGCCCCTCAGCGCGCGCTACATCGCCGTCACCGCCGACGACCCCTATCTGCAAGCCAAGCGCGACGCCATGCAGGCGGTTGGCGTTGAGTTGCGCATCGTCACTCCGCGCATCGAGAACTACTCGACCTCGCATCTGGTGGCGCTGCTGGGGCTGCCGTAAGTCGAATGGACCAAGTCGGCGATGGAAGCAAGCCGCCGTTGGTCAGCCCCGCTTGACGCGCCAGCCCATGCGGGCGATACTAGACTCACGAACTTCGTGTCAATGGAGACACTTGAGCGCGCGGACGGCTCCACGCCGTCTTGCGCGCTTCTGGTAAGTGGGATCATGCGCCAGGTAGTGGGCGCATCGTGACCCAATCGCATGACGCGGACACAGCGCATGTCCCTCTCGCCCGGTGTGGGCGAAATGTGCGCGGGAGGTCCAATTAATGCGGGCGCCGGCAAGGCCAGACCCACCTGGGCGCCGCGCGCGACGCGCAAGCGTCCCCGCGACTCCCAATCCCTACGGGATCGCCCACGCGGACGATCCCCAGTCTCTGCATGGCCTGCTCCGCGTTTGTTCCCAGTATCTTACTGAGGATGAGCTGCGGCTCATCTACCGCGCCTATGAGATCGCGGCCGTGGCGCACGAAGGCACGCTGCGCGAGGCGGGCGAACCGTACATCGAGCACCCGCTGGCTGTCGCTACCATTCTCGCCGGTCTCGCGCTGGACGGCCAGGGCATCGCCGCGGCGCTTCTGCACGACACGGTCGAGGACACCAGCATCACGCGCGAAGATGTCGAGCGCGACTTCGGTCAGGCGATCGCGGAGTTGGTGGACGGCGTAACCAAGTTTACCGCCGTCGAGGCCTCGGACAGTATTCCGGGGCGAGCCGGACCCAGCGCTCCGCTGAGCCTCAAGGATGCGGCGGCCAAACGTGAGCTCAAGATTCGCCAGCAGGTAGAGACGACGCGCAAGCTGTTTGGCGCGATGCTCCATGACCCGCGGGTCGTGCTGCTCAAGCTCGCGGACCGCATGCACAACCTGCGGACGATGCAGGTGATGCCGGAACACAAGCGGCACATCAAAGCGCGTGAGACCCTCGACATCTTCGCTCCCCTCGCTGGACGCATCGGCCTCTACCTCTTCAAGATCGAGCTGGAAGACTTCGCCTTCAAGTACCTCTACCCCGATGAGTTCGCGCGCGTCTCACGGCGGCTGGCGGAGGTCGAGCGTGAGCGCGCCGCCTGGGCTGACCGCGTGTGCGCGGCCATCGAGCGCGAGCTGGCCGCGAACGGTGTCTCCGCCGCCGCCAACTGGCGCATGAAGCGTCCGTGGAGCGCCTTCCAGGATTCACGCCAGAGCCAACTCGATATCGGCGCGCTACACGATGTGATCGCCTTCCGCGTGCTGCTCAACACGACAGAGGAGTGCTATCTGGCCGTGGGCCTGATCCATCGGCTCTGGCGGCCATTCGGCGACGGATTGCGCGACTTTATCGCTGTTCCCAAGACCAATGGCTACCAGTCGCTGCATACCACCGTCTTCGCGCTGGATGAGCGGCTGGCCCAATTGCACATCCGCACGCATCGCATGCACGTCGCGGCACAACATGGAGTCGCCACACAATGGCTGGAGCGCGCCGCGCGGCACGAGGGCGGCGAGATTGACCCTGCCCAGTGGCTCAAGCGCACGGCCTCATGGGTTGGTCTCATCGCCAACTGGCACAGCGAGCTGAACTTGAGCGCGTCAGAGTTCGTTGAGACGGTGCGTGGCGAGATGTTCGCTGACCAGGTTTTCGTCTTCACTCCCAAAGGCGACGCCCGCGAAATGCCCGCCGGTTCTACCGCGCTCGACCTTGCCTACCGCATCCACACTAACATCGGGGATACGGCCACCGGCGCCTGGGTACAGTCGTCGCATGGCGGCGAGCCCATCTCGATGCGTGTCCCGCTTTCCTATACCCTTCACCATGGCGACGTCGTCACCATTCTGCGCGACGCACAGAGCCGGCCGCGCATCGAGTGGCTCACCATCGCCCGCACCCGCTACGCCCAGGAGCGCATCAAGCGCGCGCTGCGCCGAAACCCCGGCGTGGACCTCAAAGCGGGCGAGCGCTACATGCCTCTAGAACCGAGCGCCGAGACTGAGCCAGTACAACCGGAGCCGCTGCGCGCCGCGTCGGGCAAGCCGGCGATTGTGCGGCTGGCGCGCTGTTGCTACCCCATTCTGGGCGACGCGATCTCCGGGCTGGCCGGACGTGGGCGACTGGTGACGGTCCACCGCGCCTGCTGCGCGACATTACACGCCGCCGCGGCGCGGCGCCGGGAGGACCATCAACTGAACGCCGCGCCCATCCCGCTGAGCTGGTCGCAGCTTCCTCCGGTGGACTTCGCGATCTGCCTAACTATCTATGGACTTGACTACTCGGGTTTGATGCATGATGTATCAGAAGCGGTAGCGGACTTGGGGCTCGACATCTTGCAAGGCGCGGCCACCGCCAATCTCGACCGGGCGAAGGCCGCCATCAACATCATCCTAAACTCTGGCCCAGAGCGCAGACCCGAAGAGATCATGCGGCGGCTACGATCCCTGCCCGGCGTTACCCGCGTCGAACGTGACCGCCATCGTGGCTGTGTTGGGAGCGGTGTATGACAAACATGCAGCGCCAGTCAGAACAGAACCACCCATTTCCAGCGCCAGCCAGCCCGGTTGCAGCGCGCGCGATCGCGCTGGAGGAACGTGTGCGAGAGCTGGAAGCGGCGATCACGTACCTCGGCGCCGAGGACGCTGAACACATTCGCGCAGCCTTCGCCCTGGCCCGCGAGGCGCTGGCGGTCGCCAGCGCCGGCGACCGCCAACTGGTGGAACGCCAGTTGGCTGACGCCGCCGAGACGGCGACGATCCTTGCCGACAACCTGCGCATCGACGCCACCACGCTTGTCGCGGTGCTGCTCACGCCCGCAGTCGAGCGCCACGCGCTGGACACACGCAACCTGCAGACCGCGCTGCCGCAGGACATGATCGAGCGCGCGCTGCGCTTGATCAGTAGCATCGAGCGCTTCGACGCGCTACAACGCCCGCGCGCCGCGCTGCGCCGCTCCGCCCGCGCCACGCCTACCGAGAGCGAGCAGGCCGCGCGCGGGCGGCCCAGGAACCGCGAGCGCCAGCGCCAGCAAGACGAGGACGCGCTGCGCAAGATGTTCCTCGCTGTCGCCGATGACCCGCGCGTAGTCGTGATCAAAATCGCCGACCAGCTACGGCAGATGCGCGTCTCCCTGAGCGCGGCCGCGCGACTGCGCGCGGGAACGCCGGAGAGCGCGGCCAGCATGATTGACGCTGACGCAGGGTCGTCGGAGGACATCCACGCCCGCGCCGAGGAGACCCGCGCGCTCTACGCGCCGCTGGCCTCCCGCCTGGGTATGGGGCGCGTGGACGCGGAGCTGGAAGACCTGGCCTTCGCGATCCTCGAGCCGGAAGACTATCACTGGCTAGCCGAAGCGGTGGCCGAAGAGACGAGCGAGCGGCGCTCCTACGTCGACCGGGTCTGCGAGGCGCTGCGCGAGGAGATGCGCAAGATTGGCATTCGCGCCGAGATTTCGGGCCGCGTCAAGCACCTCTACAGCATCTATCGCAAGGTCGTTCGCGCGGGCGACCGTGATCTCTCGCATCTGTACGACATCCTCGCCTTCCGGATCATTACGCAGAAAGAGAGCGACTGCTACCGAGCGCTGGGACATGTCCACAATCTTTGGCGCCCGGTTGAAGGTCGCATTAAAGACTTCATCGCCAACCCGAAGGCCAATGGCTACAAGTCGCTGCACACGACGGTCTTCTGTCTCGACAACCGGCTGGCGGAGATCCAGATTCGCACGCGGGCGATGCACGAGACGGCCGAGTATGGCGTGGCGATGCACTGGTATTACAAGGAAGCGGGCGATACCGCCCGCGCTGACGCCAGGTCACTCCAGACGTGGATGCAGCAGGTGATGGACTGGCGGCAGGAACTGAAACAGTCGCCTCCCACCCGTGACGACGCGACGCCCGCGACGCCATCGGCGGCGCTGCAAGAGCACATCTTCGTACTGACGCCGCGCGGCGACGTCAAGGAGATGCCGCCAGGCTCAACACCGCTGGATTTCGCCTACCGTGTGCATAGCGACCTGGGCAATCATATCGGTGGTGTGCGCATCACGCAGGACAATGGTTCGGGCCGCACCGTGCGACGCCTCGTCCCGCTCGACTACGAGCTAAAGAATGGCGACATTGTAGAGCTCATCAAGCGCAACGACGCCCACCCGACGCGTGACTGGCTGCGCATCGTGACGACCAAGCTGGCGCGGCAGCGCATCCAGCAGTACCTCAAAGCTCACGAGCGCGACATCGATATTCAGGTCGGGCGGGAGCGGCTGGACCGTGAACTGCGGCAAGCCGGAGTGCGCAAGGGCTGGGAAGACCTGACGGAAGAAGATATCCGCTGGATCGTCGAGCAGTTGGGGCTGCCTGACGAAGACACCATGCTGGCGCAGGTCGGGGCGGACAAACTCCGCCCCAACGCCGTCATCGTCAAGGCGCGTGAGCGACTCAAGCTGCCAGCGCAGGTGGAGGAAAGCGCGCTACAGGAGCCACCGCCAATCACGCCCTCACGTGAGGGGCAGATCGAAGTCAGCGTTCAGGGACTGGCCGGCATCCTGACCGAGCTCGCCAACTGCTGCAATCCGCTGCCAGGCGATCCGCTCTACGGGTATATCTCGCGTGGCCGCGGAGTCGTCATCCACCGGGAAAATTGCCCGAACCTGCTGCGATTGATGAAGCAAAGCCCGGAGCGGGGCATCGCCGTCGCCTGGCCCGCGCTGGGCGGCCAGGAGCTCTTCCGCGCGCCGATCACCGTAGAGGGAAGTGACCGCCAGGGCTTTATGCGCGATGTCACGGGCGCCATCGCCGACTCCAAGCTGACGATGGTGAAAGTGGACGTCTCGACCAACCGCCGCACACGCAAGGCCATCATCAATGCCGTGCTGGAGATCCGCCGGCCGGAGGAGCTGGAGTCGGTGCTGCGGGCGATCCGCACAGTGCCCGGTGTGCTCTCCGCCGGCCGCCGCGCGCCGGGCGGCGGCCACCTCAGCGCCTGAAATATCCGGGCTGGATTAGTGGCGCGTGGGAGTACGCCAGAGAGGGCGCTCGCGCTCGCGCGCCTCGTCGAGCAGGCGCTCAAAGCTCATCCAGCGCGCCGGTGAGATGCGGCCCTCCGCCAGCGCGGCGCGCAATGCGCAGCCCTCTTCGCCCTCGGTATGCGAGCAATCTTCATATTCGCAGTCATCCGCCACGGGCGCTAGCTCAACGAAGAGCCGGGGAAGATCATCCACTGGCGCGTTCCAAAGCGCCAGCTCACGGATGCCTGCGGTATCGGCCAGCCAGCCTCCTTCAGGCAGGGGCAGGAGCCGCGCGCCGGTCGTGGTATGCCGCCCTTGCCCGGTGGCGGCGCTCACCACACCAATCCGCTGGCCAGCCTCCGGCAACAGGGCGTTCATCAGAGACGACTTGCCCACGCCTGATGGCCCGGTCAGTAGTGATGTGCGCCCGCCCAGACTATGGCGTAGCTCATCGAGTCCGACCCCATCTCGGGCGCTCGTCAAGAGGACCCGATAGCCGAGGCCCGAATAGAGCGCGAGCGCTTCCTGCACTACGGAGTCGAGGCCGAGATCACGCTTGTTGATGACGATCAGCGAGGGGATGTCAGCCTGCGCGCAGAGCGCAAGATAGCGGTCCAGCAGATCCAGACGCGGCTCTGGCTCGCGAACGGAAAAGACGAGCGCCGCCAGATCCACATTCGCCATCATCACCTGCTCGGTCTCGACCTCGCTGCGCGTGCGGCTCAGCGCGTTGCGCCGGGGCAGAACATCTTCGATGACGCCTTCAGTCGGACTCAGCAGCGCGATGCGCACGCGATCACCTGTCGCGATGCGCACGGGCCGCTCAGGCTGCGTCGCCACGGGACGCGCGGGCGATGCGGGCTGGGCGCCACGGCCGCGAACAACGATTGGGGCGGGCCGGGCCTTGCGCAGACGGCCGCGGGCCCGGCAAAGGTAGACGGTTCCGTTCGCGAAGACTTCGAAATAATCCGGCGCCAGCGCAACCACCAGACCTCCCGTGAGAGGTAGGCGCACAGACGTCTCAACGGCCGCGATGGCCCTGTCGTCGCGCGCCCGCGCTTCATCATGTGGCTCGGTGGTCTCCGGCATCGGCCCTCCAGCGTGCGGCCTAATGGCAGGCCGCGGAATCGTGTCGTGATCGTAATTGACTCGCATGACGCGGGCATCCTTGGGGTGCATCCTCAGGCGCCAGCGTATCCCGCGCTCAGGCATAGCGTCAAGTGCGATCTTGCGCGCCCTCATACCCGTATGCCATGATCTGAGGAGAGGGAACACAGGACGCCTGGAGCGGGACGCCCACTTCCCCGGCGGCAGGAGGTCCCGTCAGCGGGCTATGAGCGCGCAACGTCCCATTGCGGCGATAGACGCCGGAAGCAACACCATTCACCTGACGGTCGCAGCGCCAGACGCGAGCGGGCGAGGCCTGCGCGCCCTGGCGGACGACGCCGACTTTGTGCGGCTGGGGGCGGATGTCACGGAGTTCGGCGAGATCAGCCCAGCACGCGCGCAACGCGCTGTCGCCGCCGTGCGCCATCAGCTATCCATCGCGCGCCAGCACGGCGCCGAGACCGTGCTTGGCATGGCGACTGAGGGTGTGCGCCGGGCCTCCAACGCGGGCGCGCTGCTCCACCGCATCGCCGCTGAGACCGGCTTGCGCATGACTATGATTAGCGGCGAGCAGGAGGCGGCGCTGGCCTATTGGGGCGCGACAAGCGAAGACGTGGATATTGAGGGTCCGCGCGGGGTCATTGACCTGGGCGGTGGCAGCCTGGAGATCACCTGTGGCGAGGGAGAGCGCATCACCTGGCGCGCATCGCTGCCGTTGGGCGCGGGCGTGACCCGCGCGCGATGGGCCCCGAGCGACCCGCCCACCTTCGCGGAGCTTATCGCTACGTGGGACGGCGTCTCAGATGAGCTGGCGCGGCTTCAGGCGCCGCTTGCCGTGGTGGAAATGACCGTTTGTGGAGGAACTGCCGCCGCGCTGGCGACGCTCGCTGGTCGCGCTTTCCACAAACACGCCGATCCGCATATTGTGAAGGGTCGGCCCACTCCGGCCAGCGGTCGCCGCCGCGCCATGTCACTCCAGACACTCGACGCGCTCATCCGCCTCACACTGGGAGAGACCGAAGACGGCCTGACACGGCGCTTCCGCCTCAGGGAAGGTCGGGCGCGGCTCATGTTCTCGGGAGCAATGACACTCTACGCCGGCCTCTGTTTCGCCGGTCTGGATGAACTCTGGGTCTCCCGCCGGGGCATCCGCGAGGGCGCGATGCTCGCCTGGCTCCGCGCCCGCCAGAACTGGCTCGCCGCCGCCGCCGCGGGAGAATTGCCAGCGCCATGACATGGGATGACCATGACGCCACTCACGCCGAAGCTCCATCGCCCAAATCGCCGGATCAACAGTGTGGCGCACAACGAAAACGCAACCGGTGGGCGCCGACTTCATTGTCGGCGCCCACGCCTAAAAGATATGAAACCGAACTCATCCGCCACAGCCTACATGGCGCGGCGCCCACGGCCAGTCACCAGCCGCACGATCAGCAGCAGCACGACCGCTCCGATGAACGCAACAACAAAGCTCCAGAGATTGAACCCCGTGAAGCCTGTTCCACCCATCAGTTGCACGATGAGTCCACCGATGAAGGCGCCGACGACACCGACGACGATGTCCATCAGAAGCCCAGACCCGGAGCCGCGGACCAGCAAGCTCGCCAGCCAGCCCGCAAGGCCACCGATGATGATCCACACGAGTATGGCCCACATATACGGTTCTCCTCTCACATCACAGCCAGCAATCCAGACGCCGCCGGCCTGAGAAATTGGAGAACGCAAGCGCCATGCCAGCGAAGCGTTCCGCGATGCTTCTTCGCTGATCGCTATTCGGGCTTGCGGGCAGCCAGCAGGAAGCGCGCACTCTGGTACTCCAGATAGCCATCGGCCTGGATGCGCGCGTGCAGACGCTGGAGCGCTCCCCGATAGCGCGCGACTGTAAAGTCTGGAATCTGCCACGGAATGGCTTTGAGGTAATAGACCAGCGCGCCAATATCGTAAAAGCGGGTCGGCGCGACGGCCTCGCGCCGCGACAGAATGGTGAAGCCGGACCGCTCCAACCCGCGCGCGGCTATCTCCAGACTCCAGTCCGCCCAACTCACCTCAAACGGCGCGCCGATCCAGTCGCTGGCCGCTTTCTGGCTCGCGCCGTCGACCTGTTGGGTAATGAAGTGGCCTCCCGGCCGCAGCGCGCGGTAGACCTCTTCTGGGTGGTATGACTCGTGGCGGTCAATGATCAAATCGAGTGAGGAGTCAGCGAACGGCAGCGTCTCCGTCTCATCAATCCCGTACACATGCGCGCCGAGAGGCTCCAGTCGCTGTCGCGCGATGGCGAGATTAGGCGCATAGCCCTCCGTCGCAAGTGTGCGCGCGGGTAACGGCTGAAGACTGGCCAGGATCTCGCCACCGCCTGTGCCAAGGTCTGCCATCGCCTGCGCGCGCCAGAGGTAGGGCAGGACGACGCTGCCATAGCTCCAGGGCAGTGGCGCCGACGACATGCGCTCAGTGTCAGTCACCCACGAAAAATCCCAACCGGAAAACGGCTGGTCCGCCGCCGCCAGAAAGCGCTCGAATTCGTCATCATGCATCACCGCCTACTGTTCCTTCCTGCCTGCCGGAGCGCAACGCTCGTGGACGCGACGCCGCGTGAGCGGTCAGTCCTGGTGGCGCGCACGCGCCGTAGCGGACATCCCCAGGCCATCGTCCGGAAGGCCGGCGGAAGCGCCGCGATTCGCGCGCTCAGTCTTCCAGCAGACCGCGCCGCATCGCGTATTTGACCAGCTCGGCGCGGCTGTGCAGATTGAGCTTGTCCATGATGTGGGTGCGGTGGGTATCCACGGTCTTGGGGCTGATGTAGAGACGCTCGGCGATCTGATTGTTCGTTAGACCCTCCGCCACCAGCTTGAGAATCTCCCGTTCCCGCTCGGTCAGCGCGCTGTAGCTGTCGCGCTCTTCGCCGGAGCGCACTCGCAGCAGATAGTCGCCGACCATCATCGTCTGCGCCGAGGGTGACATGTAGAACCGCCCCGAGTAGACAACGCGAATGGCGGAAATCAACTCGGTGTCTGCGGCTTCCTTGAGGATGTAGCCCGACGCGCCAGCCCGCAGTACCTGAAAGAGATATTCCTCGTTCTCATGCATGGTCAGGATGAGGACACGCGTGGACTCCAGCGCCCGCTTGATCTGGCGCGTCGCCTCGATGCCATTCATCTCGGGCATCGTGATATCCATCAAGACGACATCCGGCTTCAGCGCCAGCGTCTCATTCAATGCCTGCCGCCCGTCGCTGGCTTCACCAACCACCTCGATATCCGGCTGGACATTGAGCATCATCCGCAGACCAGCGCGCAGGATGGTATGGTCATCCGCCAGCAGCACCCGGATTTTGTTGGGCGCCTCAAGCGGCGCCTCAACATGCTGGCCCGCAGCCGGTGGCAGCGGGCGGTCGCTGTCTTCTGCGCTCATCTATCTTCCCGCTCAGTCGCCGCCTCTGAAGCCGGCAAGCGAACGCCATCCTCACGCGCCACGCGTGGAATGGTCACTGTCATCAGCGCGCCAGCTCCTGGCTCAGAGTCAATCTCCACCGAGCCGCCAAGCAACGCGGCTCGTTCCATCATACCAGCCAGGCCCAGTCCACGGTCCTGCCACGGCTTCCGCAGCGTGGCGCCGGCGTCAAAACCCTTGCCGTCATCACGGACCGTCGCGCGCATGGTCAGGCCGTCGTCGGTCAGCGTAACCCAGGCGTGGCGGGCATGGCCATGCTTGGCCGTGTTCGTCAGGGACTCCTGGATGATGCGATAAAGCGCGGTTTCCATCTCGGCCGCCAGGCGCTCCCGCGGTCCACTGGCCGTCAATTCGACTTCCACGCCGCACTTCTGCTGATACTCCTTGACATACCACCGCAGCGCGGGCAGCAGGCCCAGATCGTCGAGCGCGCTGGGGCGCAGATCGAGGCTAATGTTGCGCACGGCGCGTAAGGTCTGGTGCGCCAGCGCCCGCGTCTCACTAATGCGCTCCCGTGAGGCGTCGTCACGAACCGATTCCTCCACGACCGCCAGGCTAATGAGCAGCGAGGTCAAGACCTGGCTGGTCTCGTCGTGAAGCTCCCGGGCGATGCGCTTCCGCTCCTCTTCCTGGGCGTGGAGAATATGGCTGGCGCGCGAGCGGGAGAGATCATCAATCGCCTCGAGCATGCGGTTGAAGGTCGCCGCTAGTTGGTCAGCCTCGGGATCATAGCCGGTGATCGGCGCCTTCAATTTGAGATCGCCTGTTTGGGCCATGCGCATCGTCTCGCGCAAACGGGTGATAGGAGTCAGTGCCAGTTTCAGAAGCGCGAAGTTGATGACCACGCTGACGGCCAGGCCAGCGGCGATGAAGCCAATCAGGATGGGGAGGCCGCCCGACGAGTTGAGGCGTGTCGCCAGGTAGGTGCCGAGAGTCGCGCCGAAGAGGATCACCACGCTGTTGGCGAACAGCACCTTATAGAGCAATGGAAGCGCCAGCGCGCGTCTGAGCCCGGTCACGCGGGGCCGCGCCTCGCGCGCGGGCGCCGAGGCGGCGGGGCTACGGCTGGCGGCTGGCGCATAGCTGTGCAGCGCCTCACGCGCGCCGGCGGTGATCTGTTCGCTCATATGGCGTCAGCCTTCCTGGGTTTGTCCCATTCCATTGTACCGCGCCTCGCGCCGCTTCGCGCGTGGGCGGGCTCCGGCCTGCTATAGGCGCGCCACGGGGTACGCTGGAGTCATAATGAGATACGCCAAGTGTTGAGGCGGATTTAGCGCCGCCGCGCCACCAGTCATTGGGCACGTGAGAGGGTTCTGGATGTCACTTTCCTTGCGGCGGATGGGCGCCGCCGATCTGCCTCTGGTCGATGCGCTGCTTCGAGCGGCCTATCGCAATCCCAGCGACTACACGCCACGCCTGCTTCGTCAACTCGCGCTTGAGCCAGAAGGCTGGCTGGTGGCGGAGCGGGACGGCGCGCTGGCCGGCTGCGGCGGCGCGACCGTCATGGGAACAGTGGGCTACATCGGGTTGGTCGGCGTGCATCCCGCGCTTCAGCGCCAGGGTGTCGCACGGGCGCTCATGCAGGCCCTGATTGATTGGCTGTGGACGCGCGGCTGCGCCACCCTCCTCCTCGATGCGTCGGACGCGGGCAAACCGCTCTATCTTGCGCTTGGGTTTGTTCCTGAGGACACAGTGACCGTCTGGCGGCGGAGTGAAACTGGCCAGGCGTCTTCGCCGGACCCGTCAGCGGGCGTCAGCCTCTACACTGAGCGAGACCTGCCGGAGATCATCGCGTTCGACGCCCAATACTACGGCGCGCCGCGCGACCGCATACTCAGCGCGTACGTCCTTGACGACCCTGCGCTGGTCACGGTCTCGCGCGACGAGCGCGACGCCATCTCCGGTTATCTCGTGATCCAGCGCGCCATCGGCGCCGTCGGACCGTGGCTCGCGATAAACGCGGACGCATCCCGCGCGCTGCTGCTCGACGCGCTCACGCGCCACTCTGAGTTGGTCACCACAATACTCGCGCCCGACGCCAACACCAGCGCCCGCGACCTGCTGAACGCGGCGGGGTTCATCCCCACTCGCTCGCTCGCCCACATGCGACTTGGCGCGCCCCTTGCCCCATCGCGCCGCCTGGCGGTCTACGGACAGATCAACTTCGCGCTTGGATAGCGCAGCCGCCCCCGTAAACAGCCAGAGGCTGAAAACGTCTGACGCACTAGAAGGTCCGCAGTGTAGTGGTCGCCATGGAAGGGAAATCACGTGAAATCATGCGCTGGTGGATTCGGCGCCAGAGTCAGGAACACGCGCGCTGCCCATCGCATCGCCTGGGCGGGCGCGCTGACGCTGACGCTAGCGCTCGGCGCCTGTAACACTGGCCCAACAGGGCATATCAACCGGGAAATTAACCTTCCCGCCACCCTCGGAACCCAGTCCATCTTCGTCACCGTCTCGCTTGGCCAGCAGGTGCAGAATCCTGGAGAAACGCTGGCGCTGAACGCGCAGACCGGCGCGCCACGCTGGAAAACCGCTACAGGTGGCACGGGCGGAACGCCGGCCGTCGTGGGCGGCGCCGTGTACCTCGCTACGGAAGACGGCTCGATCTGGGCGCTGGACGCCGCTTCGGGCAAGCCGCGGTGGAGTTTCACCCGCTCGGCTGGCGTAGGCTCGCAATATGGCTTCGATGGCTACGCTACAGTCAGTGGCGTAAACGTTTTCGTCAGCAGTGACGGTGGCGCGGTGTACGCGCTGGACATCTCGACGGGGCGCCAGCGCTGGGTGCGGACGTGGCCACACGCGGGAGATACCATCTACGCCGCGCCCGCCGTGGACGCTGGACTCGTCTTTGTCCCAGTTGGCGGGCCTGATGGCGGGGGCTACGCGCTCAACGCCGCAACCGGCGCGATTGTCTGGCAAGTCTCGCACGTTGAGGGGTTCGACGCGCTGCCACTTGTCGCGAACGGTGTTGTCTATTTCGCGTCCCAGGCGCCTGGAACGCTGGTCGCGCTGGACGAGAAGTCGGGCGCGCCGCGCTGGCAGACTGGTTCATCCGGCGTGAACGCGGCCCCGGTGACAGATGGCAATCTCATCATCGTCGCGGGGGCAGATGAGATTGTGCGGGCATACCACGTCCAGGACGGGAGTCCATCCTGGACGTTTCAGACAGGTGGCGCAGCCGGGAACGCCCTGATTCCGACTGGAGCGGCGCTGACACTCAGCGGTGGAACACTCTACGCTGGCTCGCAGGGCGGCGTGGTCTATGCGCTGAGCGCGACGACCGGCAAACAGCTATGGTCAACGGCCACCAACAGCCCGATAGACAGTCCACCAGCCGTGGCGAACGGCGCGATATACGCCGCCACCGAGTCCGGCAAGATCTTCGCCTTCCGCGCCAGCGATGGCGCGATGGCCTGGACATACATCGCCGGGCCGAACGCGTTGATCACCTCTGGCCCGGTCGTCGCCAGCGCGTCAGGGCGGTAGAAACGCCAGCGCCAGGCAGCGTTTCGATACCCCAGGCCAAGGCGCGCCTTACGCCGTCAGCGCGGCGCGGCGGCGCACGGCGACGGCGGCGCGCAGGATCGCCTTCTGCACATGAAGGCGGTTCTCCGCCTGGATGAAGACGCGCGAGCGCGGGCCATCCAGCGCTTCATCGGTGATCTCCTCGCCGCGGTGGGCGGGAAGCGGGTGCAGGATGATCGCGCCCGGCGCCGCGGCCAGCAGGGCGTCATTCACCTGATAAGGCGCGAAGACTGCTTTCCGCTCCTGCGCCTCGCTCTCCTGTCCCATGCTGGCCCAGACATCGGTGTAGACCGCGTCGGCGCCGGCTACCGCCTCCATAGGGTCGCACAGGAGCGTGATCGAGCCGCCGGAACGCGCGGCGTCGCGCTGGGCGACAGCGAGCGCGGCGGCATCCGGCTCGTAACCTGCGGGTGTGGCTATGCGGACGCGCATGCCTGCCTTGGCCGCGGCCTGGGTCAGGGAGTGCGCGCAGTTGTTGCCGTCGCCAACGTAGGCCAGCGTCTTGCCCGCGGCGGGACCCAACTGCTCCTCGATCGTGAAGACATCGGTCAGGCCCTGGCAGGGGTGGTGCGCGCTGGTCAGTCCATTGATCACCGGGACAGGCGACCAGCGCGCCAACTCCTCCACCAGCGCATGGTTGTGTGTGCGGATGACGATGGCATGGACGTAGCTACCGAGCACACGCGCCACATCGCGCACGGCTTCGCGCTGGCCAAGCCCGACTTCCTGCCAGGAGAGATAGAGACTGCTCGCGCCAAGCTCTCGCGCCGCCACCTCGAACGAGACGCGTGTACGCAGAGAAGGCTTCTCGAAGAGCAGCGCCACGGTGCGCCCAGCCAGCGGCTGCGCGGCATTTGCCGCCGCCCCGCGCGACAGTTTGAGCAGACGCGCCTGCGTGAACAGGTTGCTCATGTCATCAGGGCTGACGCTATCCAACGTGATCAAATGGCTCAGGTGGGTCTCACTTGTCATGGAAGCACTCGCCTCTCGCACACGCCCGCGCGGCGCGCGGGCGCTGGTTAGGATGACTTACGACGCGGAAGCCTCTACCGGCTCGGGCGGTAGGGTAGGGCCAGTCAACTGGGCGATGGTTTCACCGCGCGCGCCACCCAAGAGCAACTGAGTCTGCGCCTGTGTCTTGACGGGCAGTCCCCAGAGTTTGATGAAGCCCAGCGCGGCATTGTGATCGAACTGGTCACCCCGGTCATAGGTCGCCAGGGCATGCTGGTAGAGCGAGTGTGGCGAGCGGCGGCCGACGACTGTTATCTGGCCTCGATGGAGCTTCACCCGCACGTCCCCACTCACGAAGCGCTGGGTACTGGCGATGAAGGCCATCAAATCAGCGTGCAGGGCGGTATACCACTGGCCGTTGTAGATCAGTCGCGCGTACTCACTCGCCAACGCCTCTTTCACTCGGGACTGGTCGCGGCTAAGCGCCAGCGATTCCAGCGCCTTGTGCGCCGCCAGCAGCACAGTCGCGGCGGGCGCCTCGTAGACCTCGCGCGACTTGATGCCTACCAGCCGGTTCTCGATCATGTCGATCCGGCCGACGCCGTGCTCGCCTGCCAGCGCGTTCAGTTTCTGCACGAGCAGCACCGCTTCGAATGTCTCGCCGTCCAGCGCCACCGGGATACCATGATCGAAAGTGATCGTGATCTCAGCGGAATCAGACGGCGTCTCCTCGGGGCTGGCGGTCCAGTCCCAGACGTCCGCGGGCGGCTCGGACCACGGGTCTTCCAGCACGCCAGCCTCGACGCTGCGCCCCCAGAGGTTGGCGTCCACGCTGTATGGGCTGGCGCTGGTCGCGGCGACGGGGATGCCGTGCAGGGCGGCGTATTCGATTTCGGCGTCGCGAGTCAACTTCCACTCGCGCACTGGCGCGATAATCTTCAGATCGGGCGCAAGAGCCATGATTGAGACGTCGAACCGCACCTGGTCGTTGCCTTTGCCAGTGCAGCCATGCGCCACGGCGACCGCGCCCTCTTGCCGCGCAACGTCCACCAGCAGCTTGGCGATCAGTGGGCGCGCCAGCGCCGTCGCCAGGGGGTAGGTTCCTTCATAGAGCGCGCCAGCCTGCAGCGCGGGCCACACGAAGTACTCCAGGAAATCCTGCCTCGCGTCCACAGTGATCGCCTTGACCGCGCCAATCTGGCGGGCCTTGGCTGCGACCGCGCTGATGTTCTTCTCGTTGCCGACATCAATCGTCAGAGCGATGGTATCGAGTCCGTAGTTCTCTTTCAACCAGCGGATCGCCACTGAGGTATCGAGCCCGCCGGAATATGCCAGCACAACCTTATCCGCCATGTTCGTGTCTCCTTCGCGCGCTGCACGCGCGTGTCTCGTTTGCCTGGAAAAATACTCGCGACGCTTAGATGCCGAAGGCAATCGCGATATCAGAAGGCGCGGCGGTCGCGCTCGCGGATGGCGCGGCCTCATGAGCGCCTACGTTGGGCGCGGGCATGTGGCCGCTGCCCAGCGCGGCCAGCGCTGTGTGGAACTGGCGAGCGCGCGCCTGCCATGTCGCCTGTTCAGCGGCGATGCGCGCAGAGACTCCGGGCAGATCGAGGGCGCCCGGCGCGCCAGCGTGAGCGCGCTTGCGCAGCCGCATGACCAGATCGCCGGGCTCCTGCGCTCCGGGCTCAGCGGCGACCACCCGGTAGGCGTCGCGGAACGGCATGCCCAGCGCGACAAGCTCATAGGCGCGGTCTGTGGCGAAGAGTTCGGCGGCGCAGGCGGCCTCCAGGTTCTCGCGCCTTGGTTTGAGGCCCGCTGCGAACAGTGTCACCACTTCCAGGCTAGCCGCGGTCAAACTGAGCGCCTCGATCAGCGGCTGCTTTGTCTCCTGGTAGTCCATGTTGTACCCAGAAGGCAGCCCGGCCAGCGTCGCCAGCGCCTGCCCCTGCAGCGCGATGACGGTCTGCGCCCGCGCCCGCACCAACTCAAGCGCGCTCAGGTTGCGCTTCTGCGGCATGATACTGCTGCCATCACAGAGTTCCTGTGGGGCGGTGAAGAAGCCATACTCGCTGGTCGTGAACAGCAGGACATCCTGGGCCCACTTGCTCAGATCGAGCATGATGAGCGCCAGCGCCTGTATCGTGGCCGCCTCGATCTTGCCGCGCGCGTTGGCCGCCGTCAGCGTATTGTGGTGCAGCGCGCCGAAGCCAAGCAGTTTCGCGACGTACGCCCGGTCGAGCGGCAGCGGCGCGCCGTAAGCCGCGGCTGAGCCAAGTGGGCACTGGTTGTTGAGCGCCCAGGCCGCCGACAGCGGAATAAGGTCATCGAGCAGCGCCTCCGCGTAGCTGGCCGACCACAACCCCACCGAGGAGAGCATCGCCCGCTGCATGTGGGTGTAACCCGGCATGGGAACCCACTCGTGGGCCCCAGCGAACGCGCCCAGCGTGTCTGCTAGCGTCAGGGCCTTCTGGGCAACCTCCGCCAGCGCCTCTTTCGTGTAGAGCCGGATATCCACCAGCGCTTGATCGTTCCGGGATCGCCCGGTGTGCAGCCGCTTGCCCGCCTCGCCAATCCGCTCGACCAGCAACCGCTCGATTAGCGTGTGAATGTCCTCCTCCTCAGCGGAGGGAACCAGCGCACCCGCTTGCGCCTCGGCCAGGAGCTCGCGCAGCGCTCCATCCAGCGCCAGCCAGTCGCTGGCGCTGAGCAGTTCGGCCCGGCGCAACATGCGAGCGTGGGCCAGCGAGCCCAGAATGTCGCTCTCCGCAAGCGCGGCGTCGAACGCGGCGTTCCGCGCCGCCTCGAAGCGGGCGATGGTCGCGTCGTGGGTGTATCCCTTCGCCCAAAGTGTCTTAGTCATGCGGGGTCCCCCGTCATCTCAGAGCGCACAGCGTACGCTTGCTATTCAGCGACAAAGCCGCCCTGGAAGCGCGTCGCCGCGTTTCTGAAAAAGCTCGCCGCCAGCGCCATCAGGCAATGCGCTGGCCGGCATGGTCACCTGCCATCAGGGAAGAGGACATGGGCCGCGTTTCGCGGGCTCCATCGCCTGCGAATGACATCCTCGTCGCGCGCCCGCGCAATTCCCGAACTCGCAGTGGAGGGCGGAAGACGCCAATACCAAACGCCTCGTCGCCACGCTGCGCAATTTCCATGCAGCATGGGGACGAGGCGTTCAAAGACCCCGCGGTGCCACCCCGATTGTCGCCTCAGCCATCCATCGATGAGATGGAGGGAAACGACCTCTCAGTGTCCGTGCCAGCGTGTGGACTCACCTGGCGTACTTGCGCCTCAAGGGCTGAGGCGCCTTCTTCCGCCAGCCGCTCCTGGACGCGTTCACCGTCATCTCACCATCCCGGGCTTCCACTCTGTCCCGGGTCGCTGTTAGGAGACGCGTGGCTACTGGTTCCAGTCCTCGCGGGCTGTCTGTATGAACTCGAATTCCGATACTATAGCGTCTGCGCCGACGTTCTGTCAAATATCCGGCCAAATGGAGCGCAGTTGCGCGGCGTCTTCGGTTCATCTGGCGCGGTAACGAGGGGGCGCGGGTCAGCTAGCGGGACGCTGGCGCGGCGGATCCCGGCGTGGCGCTCTTCGTGGCGGGAGCGAGTTGAGGTTTGCGTGTCATACGCCAGAAGTAGCCGCCGAAGATCACGAGATACACCACGTACAGCGTGAGTTGCAGGGCGGTTGGCGACTCGGCGTAGCCGATGAACGCGTGCAGCATGTCGCCCGCGACGCTGCTCTCTGAGAGAATGCTGGCCGTAGACCAGAGGTGCAAGCCACCGAAACCAATCCAGCCAAGCTCCTGAGCGTTCTGGATTGCGTCAGCCAGCAGGCCTGCCGCGAATATCAGCAGCAAGACGCCCATCACGCGGAAGAAGACGCGGAAGTCGAGCCTGTAGCCCATACGATAGACCGCGTAGCACAGCGCGACCGACGCCGCCACGCCCAGCGCCGCGCCCGTGAGCCAGAGCGCGCCGTTCGTCTGGAACGCGAAGGCCAGCGCGAAGACCGCCGACTCCAGCCCCTCGCGGCCGACTGTCGTGAACGCCAGCAGCCCGAGGGCGAATCCAGATCCGGCAGCCGTTGCCTTCTCGGTGATCTCGCGCTTGAGGGTACGGCTATGGCGCTGCATCCAGATCGTCATCGTCGTCAGGATCACGACAGCAACGAGATAGGTAATAGTCTCGAAGACCATCTGGAAGCGCGTGTCGGCGTACTCGCGCACAGTGAAGAAGATCGCCGCGCCACCCACGATCGAGCCAAGCCCCGCCAGCCCAACGCCGATCCACACCGCGCGCACGTTCCGGCGGTCGCCAAGCTGGCGCAGCGCGGCAAGCAGGATGCTGACGACCAGGCTCGCTTCGAGACCCTCACGAAGGAGCAGAATGAAGGCAGGTAGCATAGCCAGGCTCACTTATCTTCGAAATTCCGCCACGCGGAGCAATGGAAACAGTATTGAGGCACTAGCCAGTTCGCGGTTTGGCGCACGATATCTGACTGTGCTACTCGGATATTAGCATGACCTAATATGCCCGTCAACCTGATGACTCGCACAGTTCCCTGAGATGTTCATCAGGTAAACGCCGTATTCTTCCCATGAGAGCGTTGATAGACCCACACCTCCAAGCCGCTTTGGCCAGCGGGCGTGACATGCGTCGGGTATGGGCGTTAGAGTCAACGAGACACGCAGCATGTGGCAGGTCTCTGAATGTGTGCGCGGCTGGCGAGACGGTGAGAATGGGGCGACGCAGGTGAGTAGCTTGGTGGGGCGCCGTCTCGGCGACTATTTGCTGGAGGCCGAACTCGGCCGCGGCACGATGGGAGTCGTCTACCGCGCGAAACACGAAGGGACAGGCAAACCATTCGCCGTGAAGGCGCTCATCCCCGCGCTCGCCGCCGACCTGACCTTCGTCACCCGTTTTATGCGCGAGGCTGCAGTCGCCTCACAACTCACGCATCCGAACATCGTTCGGGTGTATGAATCTGGCAGGCAGGACCAGCATATCTACTTTGTCATGGAGTATTTCGCCGCTGTCACCGCCGGGCATATGCTGCGCGAGCACCAGCGGCTGCCTTATGCTGAGGTCATCGAGATTTGCGCGCAGGCGGCGAGCGCGCTGCATTACGCCCATGTCCAGGGTCATCTTGTACACCGCGACGTCAAGCCCGAGAACATGCTCGTTGACCGCTGGCGGCATACGAAAGTGCTGGACTTTGGCCTGGCGCGCATAGATGGCATGGACGGCATCACGCGCGCGGGGGCCGTCGTGGGCAGCCTCTACTATGTCTCACCGGAGCAACTGCTGGGGCGCAAGCTCGACGGACGGTCAGATGTCTATGCGCTCGGCATCAGCATGTACGAGATGCTCACCGGGCAGCGGCCCTACCGCGGCCAGACACTCACTGAGATGAGCGACGCCATCCTCTATGGGACCGCCGCGCCGCCGCGTACCCTGGAGCCCACCGTACCGCCCGAGCTCGAGCGGATCACCGGGCGCGCGATGGCGCGCGATCTCAGCCATCGCTACGCAGACGCAGGCCAGCTTCACGATGATCTTCGCGCGTTGCAAGCGCGCCTCGGCGAGATGCGGCGCTCGGGCTCGCCCTTGCCATCTCCGCAGATGGGCCTTCCCATCCGCCACGCGCCGCCAGTTGATCCGACGGCCTCAGGCGAGCCACGCACGCTGCGCAATGGATTCCGGCCATCCTCGCTGGAGCCAGCGTCAGAACCGCGCTCGAATTCACGGACGGAGCCGCGTTAGCGCTCGATGTGCGATAGTGACTGGGGGCGCCATTCGCTCCAGTTGCGCGCCCCACATGGAAGGGAGCGTGTTCCCGTGACACCGCATGCGCGGCGCAACCGTCCAGGCTACGAACAGACGCCCCGTCTCGAGGCCGAGCCCGACGCGCTGGCCCATATCCCGAATGGCGATCTTGAAACGCTGGCCCTGCGCCTGATGGATCTCGACTTCGGCCCACGGGGAATGACACGCGATCAGCTGCGCAGGCGCCTCAAGGACCTTCCCGAGGCGCTGTATCTGCGCCTGCCAGCCAGCCGCCACTACTTTGCCGCAGCGGACGTCCTGCGGGATGTGGGCTCCGCGCCCAGCCGCGCCGAGGGCGACTTCGCAGGCGCGAACCCCGACATTCCTGAAGCCGAGTCGGTGGAAGAGGGCGGCCCGCCAGCCTGGGGACCAGACCCGCTGCTGACACGCGGCGGCGTCGAGGACTCAGGGTCGGCTGAAGACCGGGACGAGCGCGACGCCGGAGACGAAGAGCGCTAGCGCGCACGCTCCCGCGCCGCGGAGTGTCCACCATCGGGTGTGGCGCGCTTGCGGCTCCATGACTGGTCGGCTACACTGTGGGCGTATGTCAGTAGCAGTGATCACCGATCTGACCAAGTCCTACGGCGCCGAGCTCATCTTCAGCGGCGTCTCTTTCCGTGTGGACGCGAAGGACCGCATTGGGTTAGTCGGCCCCAACGGCGCCGGCAAGACGACGCTGCTCAACATCATCGCCGGCAAACTGGAGGCCGATGGCGGCGAGGTCGCGCTGGCCTCAGGCGTCATGACGGGCTACCTGCCTCAGATCAACGACTTCCACCCCGCAAATACGCTCGTAGATGAAATGCGCGCGGTCTTTATCCATGTCCACGCCTGGGAAGTGGAACTGGCGGCTCTGGCGGCGCGCATGAGTGACCCAGCCATCATGACGGACGCCGAAGCGTACCAACAGACGCTGGACCGATACGCTGACCTGCAGGCGCGCTACGAGCACGCGGGCGGCTATACGATCGAGCAGCGCGTACGGCAAGTCCTCGATGGCCTCGGCTTCACCCGCGAGCAGCAGGAGGCGCCAGCGACCCGGCTGAGCGGCGGCCAGCAGACCCGCGCCGCGCTGGGCCGCCTCCTCTTGCTGGAGCCCGATCTGTTGCTGCTTGACGAGCCGACGAACCATCTGGATCTGGCGGCGCTGGAGTGGCTGGAAGACTATCTCATCAACTGGCGCGGGTCGGTGATCATCGTCTCCCACGACCGCTACTTCCTCGACCGTGTCACCACGCGCACCATCGAGATGAATCACCAGCGCGCCGAGCTCTATCCCGGAGCCTATACTCGGTACGTGCAGATGCGCGAGGAGCGGCTGGAGCGCTGGCGCAAGGAATACGAGGCGCAGCAGGGTCACATCGCCCACACGGAGGAGTTCATCCGCCGCTACAAGGCGGGGCAGCGCGCTAAGGAGGCGCGCGGCCGTCAGAAGCAACTCGACCGGCTTGAGCGCATCGAGCGGCCGCCGGTTGACGGCAAGCTGAAGTTCCATATTGGCGCCGCCATCGAACCCGGCGAGATCATCATGACCACGGAAAAGCTCGTAGTGGGTTTCCGGGACCGCGATGGCTCGAGCCTGCGTGTGGCCATGGCGGATACCCGAATCGAGCGTGGGGCGCGCATCGGTCTGATCGGCCCAAACGGCGGTGGGAAGACCACGCTGCTGCGGGTCATCGTCGGGAGCCTGGCTCCCCTGGAGGGGCGCGCGACGCCCGGCCACAATGTGCGGGTGGGCTACTACGCCCAGACGCACGAGAACCTGAATCTCAACGTCACGCTTTTGGACGAGATTCGCGCGGTCAGCCACCTCAGCGAAGAGGGCGCGCGCGGCT
The DNA here is from genome assembly GCA_036391685.1 of Ktedonobacterales bacterium. Lineage (GTDB taxonomy): Bacteria > Chloroflexota > Ktedonobacteria > Ktedonobacterales > JADMIN01 > JAKAIY01. The sequence goes on along the minus strand of DASVZK010000061.1, from coordinate 85,542 downwards.
ACCTGGGGCGATTCCTGTTCTCCGGCGATGACGTGTTCAAGCTGGTGGGAGCTCTCAGCGGCGGGGAGCGCAGCCGGATCGCCCTGGCCAAACTCACCCTCCAGGGCGCGAACTTCCTGGTCCTCGACGAGCCAACCAACCATCTCGATCTGCCCGCTCGCGAAGCCCTCGAAGCGATTCTGCGGGAGTATGACGGGACGCTGCTCTTTGTCTCGCACGACCGCTACTTTGTGGATGGACTGGCGACCACCATCTGGGCGCTAGAAGATGGCGCGATCACCGTCCACGAAGGAAATTACACGCGCTACCGCGCGCTTCGCGCGCAAGCCGCGCAACGCCAGCTCCAGGTCGCGCAACAAGCGCTGTTCCGCAACGCGGCCGGGGATGGAGAAGAGGAGGCGAAGCCGGGCTCCGCCGCACCTACACGCCTCCGCGCTGGCAAGCGCGCCAAACGCGGCAATGAGGCCGCTACGCGCACTGCGGAACAGGTAGAGCGTGAGATTACCGCGCATGAGGCCCGCCTGGCGTCGCTGGAGACTGATCTTGCCAGCGCCAGCGCCGAGGCCAACCTCACGCGCATCGGCGAGCTGGGCGAGGAGTATGAGCGGGAACGCGCGCTCCTCGACACCCTCTATGCCGAATGGCAGGCGCTGGCGAGCTGACCGCGGTGGTTGCGCGGCGCTTCCAGCGAGAATCCACAGCGATCCACAGCGATCCACAGGGATCCACAGCTAGTGGACGGTCGCGTGGGCGAGCGTGGGAAGGAGCGCGCGGTATGCCGTACATCCTGGGGCTGACAGGCAATATCGCCTGTGGCAAATCCACGGTGGGAGCATTGCTGCGGGAACTGGGCGCCGACGTCTACATTGACGCCGACGCAGCCGTTCACCAACTCTATCTACCGGGCGGCGAGCTGCCCGCTCGGCTGGCGGAGACCTTCGGAGCCGAAATTCTCGACGGCGACGGCGGCGTCGACCGCCGGAGGCTGGGCGCGATCGTCTTCGGCAATCCCGAGCGCCTGCGCCAGCTGGAGGCCATCGTCCATCCCGCTGTCCACGCGGACCTTGTAAGGCGCCTTGCCGCGCTGGGGCCTGGCGAGATCGGCGTGCTCGACGCGGTCAAGCTCATTGAGTCGGGCTACGCGCCGATGTGCGCGGGCGTGTGGATCGTTACCTGTCCCGAGGAGATTCAACTCCAGCGTCTCATCCAGATTCGCGGCCTCACTGAAGAGGAAGCCCGCGCCCGACTCGCCGCCCAGCCTCCCATCGACGCGAAGCTGCCGCTGGCGACCGCCGTCATCCATAATGACGGCTCGCTCGACAACTTGCGCCGTCAGGTGACTGAGGCCTGGGTCAAGTTCAAAGCGAGCCTCTCAGAACCGGAGTAGGCGTCTCTTCGCCTGTGCCTTCCGCGCTTTGTAGGGGACTCATTCATGATTTCAGCGGATCAGGACCAGCCGGACGCCACTCCCCCTGAAGGAGAGGCAGCCGTGACGCTTCGTCGCACGCGCATTGTCTGCACACTGGGCCCCGCATCCTGGACCGAGGAGCGAATCGAAGCCCTCGCTCGCGCCGGGATGGACGTAGCCCGCATCAACTTCTCACATGGCACACATGACGAGCACGCCCAGACCATCTCCCGCGTCCGGGTGGTAGAAGAGCGTCTTGGACGCCCCATCGCCATCCTGCAGGACCTGCAAGGCCCAAAAATCCGCACGGGCGCGCTCGCTGGGCACACACCCATCACCCTGCTGGATGGGCAGACGTTCGTCATCACGACTCGCGACATCGAGGGAAACGGAGCCGAAGTCAGCACGACCTATTCAGCGTTGCCTAGCGACGTCACACCCGGCGACCGAATCCTGCTCTCCGACGGCGCGATCGAATTGTGTGTCCGCGAGGCGAGCGGGCAGGATATCTTGACCGATGTCGTCCACGGCGGGACGCTGGCTGAGCATCAGGGTATCAACCTGCCCGGCGTGGCCGTCAGCGCCCCTGCCCTCACGGAGAAAGACCGCGCCGACCTGGCGTTCGGCGTGGCGCATCGGGTGGACTTCATTGCCCTGAGCTTCGTGCGCCGCTCAGAAGATGTGCGCGCGGCGAAGGCCCTCATCGCCGAAGAGATTGCGGCGCAACCTGCCGCTAGCCGCCCACCCACGCCTCGTGGCCTCCACCCTTCCGCCTACGCCGCCGAAAACACCATTCCACTGATCGCCAAACTGGAGAAGCCTGAAGCCATCAAGAACCTCGATTCGATCCTGCTGGCGGCGGACGGCGTGATGGTGGCGCGCGGCGACCTCGGCGTCGAGTTGCCGCTGGAACAGGTGCCGTTGCTGCAGAAGAAGATCATCGCTCGCGCCACCGAGCTGGGCCTACCGGTCATCACCGCGACACAGATGCTCGAATCCATGATCAACCACCCCCGTCCGACGCGGGCCGAGGCGAGCGATGTCGCCAACGCCATCCTCGATGGCTCCGACGCCGTCATGCTCAGCGCCGAGACGGCGACGGGAGCCTACCCCATCGAGGCCGTGCAGGTGATGGCGCGCATCGCCCTCCAGGCGGAGAGCGCCTGTGTCCGCTTCCGCCCCACCGAGCGCAGAGGCGACCCGGCCCAGGCCGTCGCCAGCGCAGGGTACACCCTGGCGCGCGAGGCGGGCGCCAAGTTGATCGCCGTCATGACGCGCACGGGAGCCTCGGCGCGGCTGATGTCGCAGCAGCGCCCCTCGATGCCGATCTTCGCCTACACGCCGTTTCCGTCCGTCTACCGGCGTCTGATGCTCTGGTGGGGCGTCACTCCGCGCATGAGTGAGCTCAAGGGCTCGATTCAAGAGCTTCTCGCCCTGGCCGACTCCGACCTGCAGGCCAGTGGACTGGTCAAGCCCGGCGATGAAGTCGTCATCATTGGCGGAATGCCACTCGCCGGCCGCGCGCGCACGAACTTTGTCCGGTTGCACCGCATCGGTGATCTGGACTAGTACGTGTCTCCCCGGACGCCGCGTGGCTGTCGCCATATGCCAGACGCGCGAGGAGTGGTACACTATCGCCAGGTTTTGGGGCTCATTCGCCGCTCACCCCACATCGCTGTGGCGGATGAGCGGCCGCCCGAGGGAAGGGTGTCACGATGCCGATTGACTCAACCGTCACGCAACCGCTTACCAGTCAGGCGATTCTGGCGCTGGTCGCGGCGCTGGGCCTGAGTTCCACCGCTGGACTGCGCGCTGTGGCGACACTCTTCGCCATCGGCGCTGTCAGCGACCTCAAGATCAATGGCAGCCCGCTGCTCGTGCTGAACGGCGGCTTCAAGGTTCTGGGCGATTGGCGCATGCTCACTTTGCTTGGCGTGCTGACCGTCGTCGAGATCATCGTTGACAAGTTCCCCGGGCTGGACCACGTCAACGATATCATCCACACGGTCATCCGCCCCGTTGTGGGAGCGGTCATCGTCGCTGGCACCGCCAACTCGCTGAGCGACACGAACGTCTGGGTCGCGGCGGCGGTTGGCGCGGCGCTGGCGTTTGGCGTCCACGCGACGAAGTCGACGACGCGCGCCGCCACAACCGCGGCGACTGCGGGTGTCGGCAACCCCGTGCTCTCCACTGGCGAGGACCTGCTGGCCGTGATAGCGATCCTGCTTGTGGTGGCGGGCAAAGCCGTCGCCATTTCGATCTCGCCATGGCTGGGGTTCGCGCTGCTGGTACTCGTCATCATCCTGGCGCTCTCGCTGGTCTATGCGGCCTGGCGCATCACACTCGGTGTCGTCGGCCTCTTCCGCGGCAGTCAGTCCAAGCCCGCGGCGCAGGCCAGCGCCGTCGGCGCGGCGCCACGCGGAGTGAACGACTAGCGTTCCGTCGAGCGATACGAGGAGACAGCGACGCGCATGGTTACCGGCGACCCATCAATACCTGCCCAGGCGGCGCATCGCCGTCCTCGCATCTGGCCTTGGGCCGCCGGGTCCATTCTCATTCCGCTGGTGATCATCGCTGGCGCACTGGCAGGATCCCGCTATGCGGCGCGGGCGCGTTTGGCGGCGGAAGTAACACCCGCGCAGGCTTTGCCGCCGCTGCGCGTTCTCTCCGTCATACAGCCACTGACGCCTATCGGGCAATGGGCGCTCATGCCGAATGCCGTACGTCCGGTGGCGCTTACGCTTACCTACGCGGCGTCGTCCGCCTGTCTTCCAGGCGCGACCTGCGCCGCCCCCATTCCCGGCCAACTTACCCTCTACGACGCGGCGTCCGCCGCGCCGCTGGCGAGTCAATCGCTGGCGGTGACGGGACTCGGCCAGACCGATTTGCGCCAGTGCGAACTGGCGACGGACACGACCAGCTCCATCGCCTACCTCGTCTGCTCAGGATTGGTGGAGCGTATCGCGCTGGATACCGGCCGGACATCAATGGCCTTCGCCTATCCCTACAATTTCACGGGCGGCCACGCCGAGCTGGGCGTCGCGGACCATACGCTCTTCATCAGCCTCGGGCAGACGCTATCCGCATACAACCTGGAATCGAATCAGCTAACTGCCTCGCAGACGCTTGGGGGCCAACTGTCCGCCCCATACCTGGACGCGGAGCGCGGTCGCGTGTTCGTCGTCGTCAATGGCGGCTCCGATCAACCGCGACTGGCAGCGTTCACAACGCGGGGACTCACACCGCTTGGAAACGAGGCGCTGCCGGCCGGCTGGCGCGCGGGGCCGCGCGACCACTCCACAGACCGACTGTACCTATTTAGCAAGGATGGCGCAGTGGGCGCGGTCGAGCTGGGCGCGTCGGTCCTTGAGCTTACTCCGCCCTATCCCGCGGCGTCAGTCACCACCTACGGCCCGCTGCGTGGCGCTCGCGCGCTCGGTTGGGACCCCATCAATCAGGCGGTGGTCGCGCTCTTTAGCGACCACCTGACCGCCTTCGACACCGAATCGCTCCAACCATACGGCTCGTTACCGGTCTCGGGCGTGTGGGATCCACAGCGTCCGCTAGCGGTGGATAGCTATCACGGCGTTCTCTACGCTCCAGACACATCGAGCGCGATTGCCGCCATCAGCCTGGGCCATCCGAACTCGCGCATCGCATTGGAAGTTCCGACGGCGATCATGCTGGCTCGCGCGGGACTGGGCGCGCTCCTGCCCGACACCAACCAGTCGCCGCCATTTCTGGACTACACGACATTCCCGCTGACCATGACGGCGCTGGCGCGCAACTTCGCCATCCATTATTCCGATCTCGGCTGGCGCGGCCCGTTCGCGGGGCATGCGGCCGTCGCATCGGTCAAAGCCGGCAAGCAACCAGGCGACTACGTCATCACGTTTGCGGTAGACTGGAACCAGCTCTTCGTCCATAGACACGCCTGGACGGTGGAGCTGCTACCCGACGGGCGCGTCCGGATGCTCACCGACACGGGCGACGCCATCCCCTGAGTTCCGCGTGATACACCGCGGGCGCCGCGCGCTGGACCTGACTGGCGCGCGGCGTTGAGAGTGAGGACCCATGCCACGCGCCGGAGGGCGAGCGAATGATCAGCTCCGCCCCATCAGCATATCGGTCGATTATCTCAAGCACGCTGAAGGCTCAGCGCTGATCGAATTCGGCGACACGCGGGTACTCTGTGTCGCCACAGTCGAAGACCGCGTGCCCGGATTCCTGGAAGGACGGGGCCAGGGCTGGGTGACGGCGGAGTACGCGATGCTGCCGCGGGCTGGCTACACCCGCTCCCAGCGCGAGTCCGTCGCGGGCAAAATCGGCGGACGCACACACGAGATCCAGCGGCTGATTGGGCGCTCCCTGCGCGCGGCTGTGGACCTGCGGGCGCTGGGTGAGCGCACGATTGCGCTGGACTGCGACGTGATTCAGGCAGACGGCGGCACGCGCACCGCGGCGATCACCGGCGCATGGATCGCGCTGCGGCGGGCGACACGCCTCCTTATGGCGCGCGGTGACCTGAAAGCCGACCCCATGCGGCGAATGGTGGCGGCGATCAGCGTCGGCATCGTCAAGGGCGAGACGCTGCTGGATCTCGAATACACCGAGGACTCCAAGGCCGAGGTAGACGCGAACGTCGTTATGACGGACGCGGCTGAGTTCATCGAGGTGCAGGGAACCGCCGAAGGCAAACCGTTCAGCCGCGACCGGTTGAACGAATTGCTGGATATGGCGGAGAAGGGCATTCGCGAGCTCCATGCGCTCCAGCGCGCGCACACCTAGCCATGCCGCCGCACAGGGGTAGAGCGCGCCGCTGCCTGATCATCGCCGCGCATCCGGACGACATTGAGAGCTGGGCAGGTGGAACAGCGGTCGCGCTCGCTCGCGATGGTTGGCGCGTCACCTCTGTACTCTGCACGTCTGGGGATCGAGGAACGAGCGACGCCAGCGAGGAGTCTGCCCACGTCGCCGCGCGGCGAGAGGCCGAGCAACGCGCAGCCTGCCGCGTGATGGGCCTGGAGGAACCAATATTCCTGGGCTGGCCTGATGGCGAACTGGAAGATGATCGTGCGCTTCGCGGAATGCTCGTGCGCGAGATCCGGCGCGGGCGCCCAGATCTTCTCCTCACGCACGATCCTGTCACGCCCTGGCCGCCTTACACCTGCCACCGGGACCATCGCGTCGCCGGGCGGGTCGCGCTGGACGCCGCCTATCCGTACGCCCGTGACCCGCTGAGCTTTCCCGAGCACCTGCGTCAGGAAGGGCTCACCACCCACATCACGCCCGAGGTCTGGTTGTTCTGCACCGCCGCCCCCGACCACTACGTGGATATCGCGGCGACACTCGACCTGAAAATCGAAGCGCGACTGCAGCATCGCAGCCAGACATTAGATGAAGACGACCTCGGCCGTTCCTGGCGGCGCCGCGCCGCGGAGGTTGGCGCTCAAGCTAGCCTCGCGGCCGCCGAATCCTTCAAGCGGCTGGAACTGTGAATGTGACGCGCGACAGGGCCAGGGCGAGATTGTCGCGTCGGTCACAAAAGCTGCAACATGTACGCAGACGGCGCGTACGAAGTGGTGAAACCGACAGGCGCCGATAACCAGAGAAAGGCGCCCGTGACACATTGCCCCCAGCGCGTCACGCGTCGTATGATTACGTCATCCAGTGGAATGGTCCAGATTAGCCAGTGTCGCGGAAGGTGGTAGCCGGATCATGATCAGGCACGAGGTCATCATTCGGGTCAAACCCGAGGTGAGTCGCGAAGCCATTGAGGCCGCCCTGCGTGAAGCCTACGAGCTCCTGTATGATCTCCCAGGCGTCGAGCGCGTGCGCTATGGCGTGAACAATGCCGCCGCTTATCGCCATGCGATGCTGGTCGTAGACCTGACCGACGAGCAAGCGCTGCACCGCTTCGGCCGCCACCCGCAGCATGCGCGCGCAGTCCGCATCATCAACCGCCTAGCGGAGTCGTCTTCGGTCGGCAGTTTCCTGGTGCGCTCAGAAAGCCGCTAGTGACTACGGCTCTCATCTCCGTCGCAAGCCGCCCGCCCACTTCTGGCGGGCGGTTTCGTCGTTTCCATTTACTCTGCTGGCCGCAGGCGCGTCACTTTACCTGCGCGGACAGTGAAGACCGTGGCGCGTTCCAGCGCGGAGGTCGGCGCAACGGACAGGTCAGCGGTCGTGACGAGCGTCTGGTCGAGGTCGCGCACCGCCAGCAGCAGGTCTTCCCGGCGCTGCGCGTCCAACTCGCTCAGTACGTCATCCAGCAACAGGATTGGCTGTTCGCCGGTCGCCGCTTCGATGTATTCCAGCTCCGCCAGCTTGACCGCCAGCGCCACTGAGCGCTGCTGCCCGCGCGAACCATACGTCGCCAGGTCGATTTCGCCGTCGAGGAACGCGATATCGTCGCGATGCGGACCCAGCACATTCGCGCCCTGGGCGACCTCGCGTCGCCGCACGCCTTCCAGCGCTGTCCGCATGGCCTGCGTGTCCGACTCCTCATCGCCGGTCAGCGCGCCCTGATAGGATGGGCGGTAGATCAGGCGTAAATTGGCCTGTTGCGGCTCATTCTCTGGCGGCGCGTCTTCTGCGCCGTCCGCAAAGTCGTCCGCCCGCGCCAGACGCGCGTATACGCTCGCCGCAACAGTAGTGGCGCGCGCCAGAAAACTCGCGCGCTCACGCATCAATGGCAGCGCCAGGCGAGTCAGTTGCTCATCCCAATAGGCGAGCGACTGGGGAGACTCCAGACGGTCACGAATGCGACGCAGCAACGCGGAGCGCTGCGCGACCACCTTCTGATACTGGCTTAGCGTACGGCAATACTGGCGATTCGTCTGACAGAGTGTCAGGTCAAGCAACCGCCGCCGGTCGGACGGGCCGCCAGTGACCAGATCGAGATCACTCGGCGCGAAGACCACGACGGGCGCCAGACCCACCAGGTCCATCGCCCGTCGCGGCGCCCCATTCACCCGCACGCGCTTGCGAAATGTCGGAGTAGGCGCGCGGGGCTCGCTGGCTGCGTCCGTTTGCGCATCCACCGTTTCCGCCAGGATCACCTCAATCTCCAACCGGTCTGACCGGCGCACGACATCGCCGAGGATGCGGGCGAAGCGCCCCGGCGCGTCCCAGCGAACGGCCTCACGATCAGTCGCGGTGCGGAATGAGCGTGTCGTGGCGAGCAGACTGACGGCTTCGAGCAGGTTCGACTTGCCTTGCGCATTGCGCCCAGAGAAGATCACCAGCCCACCCGGGAGGGATAGATCAAGCTCGCGATAGTTGCGAAAATCCGTGAGCCGCAGCCGCTCCACACGCATGCGCGCCTGTCCTCCGTCGCCCAAACTCCTCGATGCCGGCGCCGAGCCGCGCCTCCACATTATGCCATTCCGCACGCCTCCGCCTGGGGCGGGAAGAATTCTGACAAACATGGTGACGCGCCTGTCAGATTTGTCAACAGAGCTGTACTCGCATGCGGTATACTCAGAATGTGGATGGGGCTGTGGGTCGTTGGGGGGCGGCCACTGGTCCCGCAGGGCGGCAAGTGTGGAGGAAGTGGGGCGGGCGGGGTCAGATGGCACCGCGGCAACATCGAGCGACGCGCGCTGGAAGCAGGTGAACATACTGCTTCCAGCGCGCGTTTGGCATGCGCGCCAGGGCGCCAAAACAAGCGCAGGAGCGCGGCGTTCCGGAGATCGCACGAAACGCCGCGCTCTTTCAGGTTGGTCTCGCTCCAGCGCTAGTTGAGCGAGACTACCGGCTCGCCATGCTGTTGGGCGTTGAGCGCGCGCGCCGCCTCGCGCGTCTCCGCCCGCTTGCGCGCCAGCAGCGCGTTGCGCGCCCGCACGACGCGCGCCCCAGCCTCGGCGAGCACCGTGGCAAGCTGGTCGTGCCGCTCGATGGCTTCGTCCTCGGTGGCGCTGGTCACCTCGGACAGAGGCTGGCGCATCATCACCAGATACCCGCGTGAGACAGGATACGCGCCGGTCAGAAAGCCTGAGCCTGCGCGCATATCCCGCGATGTAGTTACGATGTAGTCCTGGCCGTCGGGTGTCACCACGCGGGTGCGCGCCAACTCCCCTGCGTACTTCATACATGGACGCGCCACACCTGTCAGGCGCGCCCTTCCTGAGTGTCCCGCACGAAGGTCACCCTCCGCATTCACGCTGATCGCCATGCTCGTCGCCGCCTCTCTGTTTCGCCGCCGCCCGGCGCGCCACCGCGACACGCCAAAGCCTAGCCGATACCGCTCGCCAACGGCCCGACTTTCGACAGCGCTGTACATTCCACCCGGCGTATTCCCCAGTGTTCTTCGCCAACCGCGCGCGATAAATCCAATGCGCGACCACGCGTCGCGACCCGCGGATCTCAGCATTCCGCTACGCGGGCGCTCCGGAGGGCTTCATCGCCAGTCCGGTCAGAGCGCACGCGCTACTGGAAGATGCCAGACACCTGATAGGCGCGCAGGCTTAGGATCGGCGGGTCACACAAGACTGCGTGCGTATGACCCACCCGAGAGAAATAAAGATGTTGGGGATACATATGCCGGGACCACCTACATACTATAGGCGATTGAGCGCGCCGAAACCATGCGAACGCTCGCCACGCGGTACTATTGGCGCGACGGCTGTCATGCTCGCGGCATATGCTGAAAGGTTTCTGAGGAAAACGCGTCACTGGGCCAGACGGACAAGAGCGCAATGATATAATTCCCGCCGGGCGCGGCGTCGCCCAGCGTCCAGGCGCGCGCGTTGAGCGCGGCGACCGAAAGCCAAGAGGCGAGACGGTGACTCAACACCAACCAGAGGCGGATACCTCATCCGGCGTCCAGCGCGGCGCGTCCGAACGCAAGACACGCCTGCTCGTCGTGGATGATGAGCAGGCGATTGTCGACTTCATCAAGCTTGGCATGCGGTACGAGGGATTTCAGGTTGAGCAGGCGAGCGATGGCTACATCGCCATCGATCTGGCGCAACGCTTCCAGCCCGACGTCATCATCCTGGATGTCATGCTGCCGACCATGGATGGGTTGGAGGTCTGCCGACGCCTGCGAGAGAATGAGGCGACCGCGAACCTTCCCGTTCTCATGCTGACGGCGAAGGATGAAGTGCGCGACCGTGTAACAGGGCTGGAAGCTGGAGCCGACGACTACCTGACGAAGCCCTTCAGCTTCGACGAGCTGCTCGCCCGCGTACGCGCGCTGCTGCGCCGCCAGCAGCGCGTTATCGCCGCCGGCGGTCCAGGCGGTCGCACGCTGACCTTTGTCAATCTCTCCCTGGATGAGGCTGCGCGCGAGGTCACGCGTGATGGTCGCATCGTTGAGCTCACCGCGACCGAATACAACCTGCTTCACCTCTTCATGACCCATCCCCGCCAGGTGCTCGACCGTCAGACCATCCTTAATCGGGTCTGGGGATACGACTTCATGGGCGAGACAAACATCATTGAAGTTTATGTTCGTTATCTGCGCGAAAAACTCGAGGATGACCCGAGCGCGCCACACCTGATCCAGACCGTGCGCGGTGTTGGGTATGTGCTCAAGGGCTAGGCGCGACTCCATCGGGAGAAGGGTATACAGCGCATGGCCAGCCAGCCGCCACGGATGACCGCGGGCGACCCGACCGTCTTCCTGCCAGCGCAGCGCCTCCAGCGCCGTCTGACGCTCTGGCCGCGGTCGCTACGCTGGCGGCTCATCGCCAGCTACACGCTCCTGCTCCTCGTCACGCTCGCTGGTCTGGGCCTGGCGCTGAATGTCTTTATCGCACGCGCCCTCTACACGAGCGAGTTCACGTTTTTCCAGAGCGAAGCGGTCGCGGCGGTAAGCGCGACGCAGGCGCGCTTTGACGCGCTCACCCTCGGCCAGACGCCCACCTGCGCCGGCGCGCTGCCATTCGAGGAAGCCTTCCGGCAGGCCGTCGCGCAACCGATTATCGCCTCGCATCCCGCTGGCATCCACGGTGTCTACCTGCTCGACGGCGCAGGGGAGGCGCTTGCGCCACTCAAGGCGCAGAGCGTGGCCGGCCCTGCGCCCTTCCTCCAGATGGCCCGCCTGCGCGCGCTGGAAGTCAAGGCCTCGCGCCGCTTCAACAGCGCGACTGGGCCTGCGCCCGTTTCACAACAACTGGCGGACGCGGGCTATGTCGTCCTCAATGGCGCGGCGCCCTATGGGGTCGAGCTCATCGCGCTGCGCTACTACACCGGCTCACGTTGCGCGGCGCCTCAGGCGGCGCTCGGCTACGTGGAGATCGTAACGACCTTCGGCCGTACGCGCGCGGCGCTGGCTAGTCTGCGCCTGGTGATCCTCCTCGTGATCGTGGGTGTCTTCGCGCTCGGTCTGCTACTGGGCGGGCCGTTGATCTCAGCCGCGCTCGCGCCGCTCGCGCGGCTGAGTCAGGCCGCCAGGAGGGTGGCGTCGGGCGATCTGAGCCACCGTGCGCGCCTCTCCCAGAGCGACGATGAAGCCGGACAGCTCGGTGTCGCGTTTGACACAATGCTGGCGCGCATCGAGACCGCTTTCGCCGCCTCTCAGCGCTCGGAAGACCGCATGCGCCAGTTCATCGCTGACGCCTCACACGAACTTCGGACCCCCTTGACCAGCATCCGCGGCTATACCGATGTGCTTTTGCGCGGGGCGAAGGACGATCCAGAGACCGCCGAGCGTGTCCTGCTCGCGACGCGTCGCGAGGCCGAGCGCATGTCGCGCCTGGTCGCTGACCTGCTCACTCTTGCCCGTCTCGACACCGCCCCACTCCCCGCGCGTCAACCACTGGATCTCGTCAGTCTGGCGGGCGAATCGGTGGACCAGGCGCGCATCCTGGCGGGCGAGCGCCAGGTGTTGATGGCCGGCGACGGCGCGGGGCCGCTACTGGTCCCTGGCGATGCCGACCAACTCAAGCAGGTGCTCCTTATCCTGCTCGACAATGCGCTCAAGTACGGGCGGCAAGACGCCGGCGGATGGGTGCGGCTCAGTATCGCGCGACGGACCGGGGCGGCAGTGATCGCCGTCAAAGACAACGGGCCTGGCATCACCCCCGAAGACCTGCCACACATCTTCGAGCGCTTCTACCGCGCCGAGCGAGCGGCGCGCGCCCGACGCATGGCGCGCGCCGCGCCGCTCGCTCCACATCCTGAAAGCGGAGCAAACCCAGAAGGTAGCGGCCTGGGTCTGTCAATCGCTCGGGCTATCGCCCAGGCGCACGGCGGAACGCTCACCGTCCAGAGTCAACCTGGCGCGGGAACGACGTTCATCCTGACGCTGCCCACAGCGCCACTCATGCAGGACGGCCAGCGGGAGAATCCTCTGGCGGAGCGTCCGGCGCCGCAATCCACGCGCCCAGGCGCATAAGCCGCAGCGCGCGCTCGGCGGCGTCCGCCAGCAGGCGGCGCGCGTCGCGCATGCTGTCCTCCAGCGAGAGTGGCCCGTCGGCGAGCGGCAGCGCGACATCCACTCCGAGAGCCGCCAGCGCGTCCCTATCCAGCGCGACCGCACCCGCCAGGGCGATCACCCGCGCCCCCGCCTGGCGCGCCGCCCCCGCCACCGCGCCGACCAGCTTGCCGTACGCCGTCTGCGCGTCGAGGCGCCCCTCAGCCGTGATGACGAGCCGGGCCGATTCCAGCGCCGCAAAGAAGCCCGACATCTCCATGACAAGTGGCGCGCCGGGCATGAGCCGCGCGTTGGTAAACGCCAGCAGGCCAGCGCCCAGGCCCCCTGCCGCTCCCGCGCCCGGAACCTCCGCTACGGCGCGTCCTACATCGCGCGTCATGATCTCCGCGTAGCCTGCAAGAGCCGCGTCAAGAGCTACGACCTGCGCCGGGGTCGCTCCCTTCTGCGGGCCATAGACAGCGGATGCGCCCTGTGCGCCGAGCAATGGATTCGTCACATCACAGGCGGCTGTGATGCGCACACCCACCAACCGGGGGTCCAACCCGCCCATTTCGATGCGCGCCAGCCGCGCGAGCGCCGCGCCGCCAGGCCCGATCTCCGCGCCGTTCGCATCGAGCAGACGGACGCCGAGCGCCTGCGCCATCCCAGCGCCGCCATCGTTGGTCGCGCTGCCTCCGAGGCCCAGGATGATCTCATCGCAACCGGCTTCTAGCGCACGGAGGATGAGCTCGCCCACCCCGCGTGTGGTCGTCCGGCCAGGATCGCGGCGCGCGACCGGAACGAGCGGGAGTCCAGCCGCGGCCGCCATCTCAATGACCGCGACCGCGCCTCCGGCGCCGCGATCCTTCGCCACGCGCTTCTTCCCGAGGATTCCCCATCGCGCGTCCACGGGATCACCCAACGGCCCCGTCACCTGATCGCTCAGGTAGCGACCGCCGGTCGCTTCAACGAGGGCGTGAGTGAGACCCTCCCCGCCATCCGCGAGCGGAACGAGCGCTATCTCCGCATGGGACGCGACCCGGCGCACGCCCACAGCAATCGCCTGTGCCACGTCGACAGCGTCGAGGCTGCCTTTTAATGCTTGCGGCGCGATGACCAGTCGCAGTTCATCGAGCGCTTCCGCCATAGCCTGACCAGCCTATCTCCCACTTGAGGCGCCCGATCCGCCTAGCCGACGTGCGGCTCGCGTCGCGGCCACAGAACCCCATCCACGTCCTTGAGCGCTGTAAGCGCTACGTCATACCCCGCCATCTGACCGGCGTAGGTGTTGATCTCAGGGCCGCTCTGGCGCTCTTTCCACAAGGCAAGGCTCTTTTCGCGGTCGGAAACGACCCGCGACCACAGCTCGAAATCGCTCAATTCTACGCCTTGCTCGGCAAGCAGGCTCGCGACGCCGTTGAGCGACTGGGCCTGTCCCTGCCACTTCAGCTGGTCCTCGCGAGTATCAGCATACTGGGCCTCGGATTGCGCGCGGCGCGCCCACGCGCGAAGTCGCTCGACTGTCTGCTCCCGATTCATCGCTTGCTATACCTTCTTCCGCGATTCGCGGTATACTGGCCTTGAGTAGACATGAATCGTCATGATTCACGCCCTCAGGGGAGAGAACGCAGCAGTTCCCAGACAGCGCTGGCTTCGATCCGTCCTTCGAGCCGTTCAACGCCATCAACCGTGACAACGGGGATGCGATACCGATACCGCTCAATGAGACTGTCATCGCGCCGGATATCCAGTTCGCGGAGATCAACCGCATCCGGAGCGAGATCGAGGCCCGCGAGGGCGTCTTCCAGGTACGCGCGCGCCTCATCGCAGAGGTGGCACCCCGCTTTCGCGTACAACATCACCACGTGCGACACAGTGCGATTACCTCGCTTTGAGGGGGGCTCGCCGCGCCCTCGCCGCGCGGTGAGATGCGCGCAGCCAAGCGGCGCTCGCTCCAGGAATCTTAGCATACGTCGGGCCGAAGAACAACGCGGCGCCGAGTCTGCGTAGGTGAGAAAGAATAGTAGTCCGAGCGACGTAGTACAAGCACAACACACGGTGGTGGCGGCACGTAGACTGCTTAAGGTGGAAGCGGACGCCCAGGTGTCCGTGATGAAGTCCACCGGGAGGTGACCACATGACTGACAGAACAGAGCGACAGGAGCGCGACGAGGCCACCGACGCGCGCGCGGCGCTCAATGAAGCGACAGGGCAAGTCCCGTCCGCCGCCGATCAGACTGTTGGACCGGAGGCCATCGCGCCTGAGACGCGCGAGCATGAGGCCACACCCGCGACTCCCCGCGCCCCCAAGACTCGCCGCGCGCCGCGCAAGAGCGCTGGCAAGTCCGCGCGCGCCCGCAAGCCGACTGTTGATCCCGAGGCCGCGCGCGCCGCGGAAGAAGCTGATCGCGCGCGCGCCGTCATTGAGCTCGAGTCCAAAGGCTTTTCGGAGATCGAGGCGCTCCGCCTGATTGGCATTTCGAAGCGGCTCGAGAACTCCGCGGAGGCGCGCCAGGCCCGCCGTCTGCGCTTCACACGCTGGCTGGTGGAGCAGGGCATCCTGGACGAGTTCTCCGCCTGACCGCCCGGCGGTCAGCTTGCCGGAATTATCGGTTGACGCTGGCTACCCGTCAGTGACCGGCCGCCATCCACACGAGCGCATCACAGCCTTTATCAACTGCAGAGGACATTTCCCCAATCATCGCGGGAAATGTCCCCTGCCTGTCTTCGGGAGAGGCGTAGGCCCGGCCCATGGCCATTAGCTGGCCTGGCGCACGCGGGCGAGCCGCGCCTCCGCGCGCTGCACCGCCGAGGCTGGCACGCCAACGGGCTGAGCTTTGCCGATGTACCCGGACCGAAGTTTGGTTCCTTCTCGCCAGTAGGCATACCAATATGGCCCGTGACCTGGGCCCCGCTTGCAGGTCCCGCAGGTCGGCTTGCCGCACTTGCGGAACTGCAGTTGATAGGTGATGTGCAAGTCTTTCGGTAGATTCGCCATGTGACGCCGTTTCCCCTCGCTTCACTCCAACCGCGTCGGCTCGGCACCCTGGCCGGGTCTGGCGCACACTTCCACTGTGTCCCCGCGATAGCGCTTTGTGATGACCCTAACAACGAACAGGCGGCGATAGACGCGCCAGGCTGGGACTTCTGGCGCGAGCCGCGTCTGGGAGGATATGAGGCGGCGCGAAAGCCTGAGGTTAGAGGTTGGAGAGGCCAAGCCACTCTTGCGCGCCGCCATGCAAGCAAGACGAAGGTGGGCAGCCGAACAGCGCGCACCTGCCCAAAAGTCGCAAACGAAGTTCGGCCGCGCGCAAGAGTAGGACTCGCCGTCGCGCGCGCGCCGGCTAGCGACGCATGCTACAATGGCCTGGCGGAGCCAACCCAGAACGATGCTTGGGACAGACTCAGGAGAGTGAGATGGAGCGCGCGGCACAGCAGGAACTCGTCACCGAGTACTTGCTCGTCTCGCGCTACAGCGAGCCACCAACAGACCACATCGTAACCAGATCCCTGATTAGCGCGGGATTTGGAACTCCGGAATACACCGAAGCGCCGCCCCGTGACCCCAATGCGGCTCCCACTCGCCGCAACCGGGTCGGAACCTACCACCTCAAGGCAAGCGACGACGCGGGGCACGCCAGGATCACCGTCGCCCGCTATGACAGCCCCGCCCTCGATGGCATGAGCGACTCCGCCTTTAATCAGCTCACACGGCGTCTCGGCCCATCAGATGTGCGGACACTGCGCGTCGGCACCCTCACCTTTGATACGCGCATCACCGGCCCCCTGGCGCGTCCTCTGGACACGCAACGCTGGGCGCTGAGCATGCTGCGGGCGCTGGTAAGTCTGACAGAAGGCGCGATCATCGACCCGCAGGCGCAGACCTCCTGGGGCGGCGAACTGTTGGAAAAGGCGCTGGAAAGCGGACCGCGCGCCCATCTCACCGTACATAACGAAGCCTGGGGCGCCGAGCGTCGGTGGCTACATACCCACGGCATGCAGAAGTTTGGGCGACCCGAGCTTGATCTGGCTGATATCCCGGTCGCGCTGGAGCGCGAGGCTGAGGCGCTGCTGCTGGATGTGGCGGATAACCTCGCGCTAGGGGGCGCCCTGATGTCCGGGCAGGAGGTCTCTTTGGAGGAGCTCGGTTCGCTGATCGCGCTGCCCGCCACGCCCGACGCGGAACACCAATCGCCCTGGGGCCGCCTGCGACTCTGCGATATCCCGACGCCGCCGCACCGGCAGGGCGCGAGCGCGCGGCTGACGCTGGCGCGCATGGCCCTGGCCGAGGCTGAACGGCTGCGGGCGGCGGGGGATCAGACCGGCGCGCTGGACGCAATCGAGCGTCTCCTGGGCGCGGACAGCGATGATAGCGAGGCGCTGGCGCTAAAGGCGCGTATATTGCTCGATGGCGGCCGCTCACATGATGCGCTGGAGCTTGGCGAGCTCATGGAGCTTCGCGCGCCCGGAGATTACCGCGGCTCGTATATCATCGGGCTGGCGCTCATGGCGATTGGACGGTACCGCGAGGCGCTCAACGCGCTGGACCGCGCGATCGAGCGCGAGCCGGAAGCGGCGCACGCCTACCGCGCCCGTGGCGATGTCTACGCCCGGCTGGGTGACCAGCGTCTGGCAGCGGTGGACCGCGCCCGCGCCGCCTACCTCGGCGACTAGGCGCCGTCTCATCATCGGTATGGACAAGCGCTGTCCGCCTGTTGGATCTCCTTGGTCAACCCGCGCGTGAGCCGACACCTGACGCCCATTCCGCTTGACACGCCGCCAGGCCAGGGTTACAATCACAAGGCTGTGGTCTAAAACAGAGGGCTTTGTGCGCCCCAGCAACCTCTACCCGTTTACCGCGCCGCGCCAGGGATGACTCTCTGCCGCGCCCGGCGCTGGCGGCGAGCGAGCGGCGCATGCTCGCAGGAGACATATTTCATCATGTACGCAGTTATCGAGACGGGGGGCAAGCAGTACCGCGTCAGCCCCGGCCAGACCGTCGAGGTGGAGTTGCTGCCGTCCGAGCCTGGGGCTACCGTCACGCTCGATCGCGTGCTGATGGTGTCTGCCGGCGACAAGACAGTGGTGGGCCAGCCGGTTGTGCCTGGTGGCGCAGTGGTCGCTACCGTGATTGGCGAGGGCCGCGGCAAGAAGGTCATCGTCTTCAAGTACAAGTCCAAGAAGCGCTACCGCCGCACCACCGGCCACCGCCAGGACTACACCTATCTCACCGTGACCGACATCCAGGCCGATGGCGAGAGCGTCGTCGCCGAGGATGACCGCCACCGTTACGAGCGTCAGGCGGAGCGCGCCGTCAACCGCTACGAGCGTAAGTTGCTGGCTGCGTTCGAGGCGCTCGTCGGCTCCATCGCCGCGGAAGAAGGCGTTACGCCGGACGATGTAGATGTCGTTGACGTCGAAGACGAGGACTCCAGCGACGAGGAGACTGAGGACAAGGCCGAGAAGTAGCGCGGCCGTGACCGCGCGGCGCGCGCCTCGTCTCTGATGTACGGGAAACACGCGCGAACGCATGCGCGCCGACGCGCGCTCCATGAGCGCCGCGAGGCGCGCCTGAGAAAAGGGCGAACATCACCATGGCTCATAAAAAGGGCGTTGGCAGCTCACGCAATGGGCGCGACAGCAAGCCCAAGATGCTTGGCGTTAAGCGCTATGACGGCCAGCTTGTCCGCGCTGGGACCATCATCGTCCGGCAGCGCGGCACCCAGTTCAATCCGGGCCTCAACGTTGGCTGCGGTCGCGACTACACACTCTTCGCGACTGTAGACGGCACGGTCAAGTTTGAGTGGGACAGCCGCACCAAGAAGCGCGTCTCGGTCCGCCCGCTGGCCGCCGCTGAGCCGGTCACAGCGACCGCCTAGACGGCGTGTGTGCAGGCGAATCGCGCGAATCTTCGAGGGTTGGGCGCCGCATCTGGTCGCCCGCCCTCGTTTTGCGTCTACCTGATAGGCCTGGCGATGCGCCTGGACCAAACCTACCGTCTCATAGGCGCGTACTACGTTGCGTAGGGGCGCGGTCGGCGCGCCAGGAACCCAGAAGCGCTGGGCGGTCGCATTGCGAGCGGCGGTAGCGCGTGATATAGTTTCGCTGCGCGCTGGCGCGCCACCGGATGCCTGCCTGAGGCCAGGGCGCCGCAGGACTGGACCGCGTGATCCCGGCGTCAACAACCTGATATCCCGGAGCGAGAGGAAGGGCACCGCATGCCGCTGCGCCTGTTGGCAGCCGGAAAGACCGATGTTGGTCTTCAGCGCGAGCAGAACGAAGACTCATTTCACACGCAGGTCGTGGGCGACAAGGCGGCCAGTGGCATCTTTATCGTCTCTGATGGCATGGGCGGCTATCATGCCGGAGAAATCGCCAGCCAGATCGCGGTAGAGACCATCCATGATGAACTTGCTCCGGTACTCGACCCCAGCCTCCCCGCGACCACCGTCAAGCTTTCTCCCCGGGATTCCAAGCGCAAGCGCAGCAAGAGCGGCAAGAAAGACGCCGCCATCGCCGAATCCGTGAACTCCGAGAGCGGCGCCGTGGTGACGTCCAGCGAAAGTGAAGACGCGGCGGAGACAGGAGAGAGCGACACGCGGGACCCGCACGAGACGAAACAACTCTTCGAGACGCTCGGCATTGATCACTACGCGGGTAAGCTCAACGAAGCCGTCAAGCGCGCAAACACAGCCATTGTCGAGTACGGCGACACCCACCGCGAGGCGCGCGGTCTCGGCGCCACCGTGACCGCGGCGTTCGTCGTGGACGGCCAGGCGTTCATCGCGAATGTAGGCGATAGCCGCACCTATCTCGTTCGCGATGGCAAGATCGAGCGCGTCACGCGCGACCACTCACTTGTCGAGCGTCTCGTTGAGATGGAGCAGATTACGCCCGACGAAGTTTACGATCATCCGAGCCGGAACCTCATCTACCGTTCCCTTGGCGCGGGACATTCTGATGTGGATGTAGACATCTTCCATGAGCCACTGCAGGCCGGAGACACGCTGCTGCTCTGCTGCGACGGGCTGTGGGAGATGATCAGGGACCCCGAGCTTCTCCGCATCATCACCGAGACCGAGGATGTCGAAAAGGCAAGCGCCTTACTGATCACCACCGCCAATGAAAACGGTGGTGAGGATAATATCACCGCCGTCCTCGTGCGCTGTGTGGAGGGCTAGGAGCGCTCGCGTATGAGCCTTGCTCCGGGCGAAACGCTCGCTGGCCGCTACCGCCTCATCAGACCACTGGGTGAGGGCGGAATGGGCGGCGTCTACCTCGTCGAGGATCTCCGCGATGGCAGCCGCTGGGCGCTCAAGGAAGTCCTCGACGACGCGTCGCTGCCGGACGTGGAACGCCAGTGGGCGCGCGAACACTTCGACCAGGAAATCGCGCTGATGCGCGCGCTCACCAGGCAAAGCGGCGCGGCGCGCATTCCCGCCTATCATGACGACTTTAGCGCTGGCGCGAACCGCTATCTGGTGATGGAATACATTCCTGGCGACACGCTCGAAGCGCGGATTGACGCCGCTCATGGCCCGTTGCCTGAGCGAGACCTGCTCCGCTGGAGCGTCGCCATCCTCCAAACACTCGAGGCGCTCCACCATCGCACTCCGCCGATCATCGTGCGCGACCTGAAGCCCGGCAACATCATCCTGACCCATGACGGTTCGGCGCGTGTCATCGACTTTGGCATTGCGCGCACTTACAAGGCAGGCATGGCGACCAACACAGAAAATCTGGGCACACTCGCCTACGCCTCCCCCGAGCACCATGGCCATGGCCAGACAGATATCCGCTCGGATGTCTACAGCCTCGGCGCTACACTCTTCCATGCGTTGACCGGGCATGAGCCGCAGCCGCTGGAGGCCCCAATGGCGGGCGCGCTCATCCGCCGCAACCCGGCGCTGTCCCAACGGACGGAAGCGCTAATCGTGCGGGCGATGAACCTCAATCCAGCGTCCCGATTTCAGACCGCGGCGGAGATGAAGCGCGCCGTGGAAGACGCACTCGCCGCGCTGCCCGCGCCGGCCGCGCCGCGCCGTGCGCCATTGACGCGCCCCGCCTCACGACCCGTGGCGACGACAGCCGCGCCGGTCACTGCGGCCGCGCCAGCGCGCGTCTGCCCGCGCTGCGGCTACGCCAACAGGCCAGCGGCGCGCTACTGCGCGCGCGATGGCGAGCCGCTTCTGCCTGGCCTCGCGCCAATTGTTCCCCGGAACATCCGCTCGCACCGACCGGCCCGACCTACCGCCAGTGACGCCGCGACACACGCCCTGCGCGCGACCGAAGCCTTCGCCCAGGGTCGCTACCAGCAGACAATCGTCCACGGCAAACAGGCGCTGGATCGCGGCCACACCACATCGGAACTGCTCGTGACGCTCGCCAGGGCGTATGACCGCGTGAGCCGTCCGCTGGAAGCGGCGAGCGCATGGGAGCGCGCGGCTGAGATCAGGCCCGATACCGCGACACTGGCGGGCGCGGCCGCCGCCTGGCGCGCCGCGGGACGGCTAAACGAGGCGCAAGTGGCGCTCACCCGAGCCCACCAGACAGCCCCACTAGACGCCGGTATCAGCTATGACCTCGGCGTGGTCAATATCGAGATGGGCCATCTCGCGCAGGCGGAAGGCGACCTGCAGGAGGCGCTGGCGCTGGAGCCAGAGTCGCCGCGCGTCCTGACCGCTCTGGGCAGGATCGCCGTCCTGCGGGGAGATTCCTCTGAGGCGGTCGCTCTCTTGCGGCGCGCGATTGCCGCTGACGCGTCTTCCGGCGAGGCGCACGCCGAACTGGGGCGCGCCCTCATGACGCGGCGCGCATTGCCCGACGCTATCCGCGAACTGGAACTCGCGCGCCAGTTGGGCGTACATACCGCGGAGACCTTGCTGGCGCTGGGCATGGCGTACCACGCCACCGGCCGCCGCAACCAAGCGCGCGAAGCGCTGCGCGAGGCGCTGGCGATCAACCCTGGAGACGCTGAGGCCCAGCGCCTCCTCCGGGCGCTCTGAGCGCTGGCTCTGTCGCCATTCCGCCCACCTGTGCTAGGCTACATTACTGACTCCTTCGTCAGATTCACCGGGTGATCGCCCACCATCCGGCCACAAGAGCTCAAACGTTTCCGCTACCTGAGGAGGATGATATGCGTTGTGTCCGGTGTAACGCTGAATTGCGAGAGGCTGCGCGCTTCTGCAACAAGTGTGGCGCGCGCCAGGACGCGGATCCAACTCCTGATGTGGCGACCGGCCCGCGCGCGCCAGGCGCCCAGGGCGGAAGTGGCCTCGTGCGCCGGCCATCGCGCCCGCTGAGGCGGCCGGGTGACGCGGGCTACGGTGTCGCTGCGCCTATCTCGATCCCACTCCCGCGCGAGACTATCCACCTCGATGACCAGGTTTCCCTCGGCGCGCTTCCCCATGCCGCCGATGTCCTGAGCGAGCGCCCGGCTGGAACCGCGGACGCCTTCGCAGACTTGCCCACGCGACCGTACAGCGCGACGCCGCCCCAGATGACGGGCGCGTCTGGAACTGCTCTGCGCAGCGGGATGCCGTGGCCGTTGCCCATTGGCGTCAGCCTGCTAGACCGCTACCAGATCGTCGCCGTCGTAGAAGCGCAGCCGGAAGCGCCCGACGCCGTGAATACCTACCGGGTGGTGGACCTGATGGGCTACCTCCGCTGCTGGTCGTGCGGAGCCGAGCACGGCGCCGCAGGCGCGGGCGAGCGCTTCTGTCCCGCCTGCGGCGCCGACATGCTCGGTCACGAGTATCTGCTCACCGAGCGCCGCGGCAGCGCGGATATGGAGACGCAGCCAAGACTCTCGTTACCGGCTCAACCTGCTGGCGGGTCCATCGCGGCCTTCACCCAGCAAGACAGACGATACGAGGTATCGAACATTCAGCCGGAGACGCCGCTCTTTCCATTCGGACCACATGTGAGCGTCGCAGGTATGTCGAACGTTGGCATGACACGCGCCGGGGATATCAACGAGGACAGCTTCGGCGCGCTCTGCGTCAATCTGACCCATGATAGCCGCCAGCAGCCACTCGCGCTCGCCATCGTCGCGGACGGCCTGGGTGGGCACGCCAACGGACAGGAGGCCAGCCGCCTCGCCTCGCGCATCTTCATCGAGCGTCTGAACCGCGACCTCATCCAGCCGTTTCTTCTGCCCATGGGTGGCGTCTTGCCGCCTGAGGAGGCCGTCGCGTTCGCCCTGCGCGAGGCAGTCACAGCGGCCAACGCGGCGATCTACGAGGCGAATGTGCAGGGCTCAGCGGACATGGGCTCCACGCTAGTCGCCGCCATCATCTCCGGTGAGCGTGCGTGGATCGCCAACGTAGGCGATAGTCGCGGCTACGTGATGGACGAAGCGGGCCTGCGTCGTATTACCAGCGACCACTCGCTTGTCGAGCAGCTCATCGTCAGCGGCATGATCGAGCCCGAGGAGCGCTACACCCATGCCCAGCGCAACCGCATCTTCCGCAGCCTGGGCGGAGATCCTACCGTGGAAGTGGATATCTTCACACAGAGACTGACCCCTGGCATGGTAATCATGCTCTGCTCGGATGGTATGTGGGAGATGACGCGCGACCCGGAGATGGAGGCGATTCTGCGGGCGCACGACGATCTACGCGCCGCCTGTGAGGCCCTCGTGGCCTCCGCCAACAATCACGGCGGCGAGGACAACATTACCGTGGTGATCGCACGCGCCGACGCCTGAGCGTCCGCTTGTGACCCGCGCTCGCAACCCCGGCGCGCCACCTGCGTACACTGCGTTGAATGCGCGCGCGTTCCATCCTCCCGTTCCACCGCGCGGGGAACGCGCGCGCCACGGGGCGGTGAAAGGAGCGAACAGGGACATGGCGGGTGAAGTAAGTTTGACATGCCAGGTCGGCAGGCCGCGCGTCCAGAGCACCGGAGGCAGCCAGCTGGCCTATGCGCTCATTGAGGCGCGCGCCGCTGGCGGTACGGGCGTCGCCGGGCAGGCGGCCCAGCGGCTACCGCTGAACCTGGCGCTCGTCCTCGACCACTCCGGCTCGATGCGCGGTCCCAAGCTACAGGGCGTCAAAGACGCCGTTAAGCTGGTGATTGACCACATGGCGCCGACCGATACCGTCGCGATCGTCATCTTCGACGACAACGTGAAGGTCGTGGCGCCCGCGCAACCGGTACGCGACAAGGAGTTACTCAAGGCCGCGATTGACGGCATCCGCGATGGCGGCGGCACCTCGATGTCGCTCGGGATGAACGTCGGCATGACCGAGTTGCGCAAGCATGCGACAGCGCAAACAGTCAATCGCATGATTCTGCTGACCGACGGCGCGACATATGGTGACGCCGACCGCTGCCGCCGAATCGCCGACGACGCGGGTTCCGCGGGCATCGGCATCTACCCGCTGGGCATCGGCGCCGACTGGGAGGAAGACCTGCTCGATAACATCGGCCAGCGCAGCAGCGGCCTGCCCGCCGAGTTCATTCAGCGACCCGAGGACGCGCTGGGCATCTTCCAGCAACAGTTGCAGAGCGCCGAATCGGTCGCGGTGCGCAGCGCCCAGTTGACGGTGCGTCTGCCCAATGGCGTCTCACCAAAGCGCGCTGTGCGCGTCCTGCCACTGATCGCCAACGTGGACGAGAAAGTGATGAGCGAGCACGCCTTCACCGTCCCGCTGGGCGATATCGAGCGTGATACGCCGCAGGGCATTCTGATCGAGGTCATGGTTGAGAACAAGCCCGCGGGCGTGTTCCGTATCGCCCAGGCCGAGCTTTCCTATGAGCTCCCGGATGGTAGCCGCGAGACGACGCGCGCCGACGCGACGATCACCTTCGTCAACGAGCAGGTGCCCACCAGCGACGGCAATCCGCTGGTGATGAACTACGTCGAGAAGGCCAACGCGCACCGGTTGGTCACCAAAGTGCTGGATGAATACAAGGCCAGCGGCAAGGTCACCATCCGCCTGAGCCCGAGCGTCACCAAGGTGCTCGACCGGGAGACACAGCGCCTGCTCGATCAACTTCAGGCGGGCGCGGCGCTCTCACCTGAGCAGGTGAAGACCATCGGCTCGAAGACGCGGAAACTGACGCAACAATTCTAGGACCCAGGCCACGCCGCCGCGTGTGATATGCTGGCGGCGCGACTTATCGGGCGCGCGCGTGGCATGTTGCGCGCCGGGGAGACCATCGTGGAGACATCTGCGCCCCGGAGCGCGTGCGGCGCGTGCGTCCACCAAGTTGGATAGAGGAGCGTATTGAATGTCTGTCACCTGCTCACAGGGGCATGTCAACCCCGACGGCTCGATGTTTTGCGACCAGTGCGGTGAAGAATTGCCTGTCGCCACCGTAAGTTCTGGAGTAGGGGCGGCGCCGGCCGCTGGCTACCCGGACGCGAGCGCTGGCCAGGCGCCTGTACAGGCCCCGGTCGGCGTCGCGCGGCTGGTCTTGAAAGAGGACGGCGCGGAGTTCGCGCTGGAGGGCAAGAGCGAGTTCCTGATCGGTCGCGAGGATCCTGTCTCCAACATCTATCCTGACATCGACCTCACACCGCACAAAGGTGAGGATTACGGTGTCTCGCGCATGCACGCCAAGATCTACGCGCAGGACGGCCAGTACCTGGTAGAAGACCTCAACAGCACCAACTTCACCTATGTCAACCGCCAGAAGCTTACCGCCAAGTTGCCCGCGCCAATCAAGGATGGCGACGAGCTTCGCTTTGGCAAGGTCGAAGCGACGTTCCACGCCGTCTAGCTCGCTAGCGCCGCCAGGTCGTTAGTATGAGAGGCGCCAACCCCGAACGGGGCTGGCGCCTCTCATTTCGCTCACAACTGCGGCCTGGGGATTCGCCGCTATCTTGTGAGAATGAAGCCTTGTGTGACGTAGTGTATGACAATACCGCTCCGCATCTCCGGAAGCGGGTGGTAGCCGCGTCCTCAACTTGGGGCGCATCCACCGTGATGTTCTGAAATCAGCAGGCATGACCACACGAGGGGGTACCATGGATTCGCGTCCGTCTCCCAGCGTTACCACACGCGCCCACAAGCTCTGGAAGAGCGGCGTCGGCGTGGCGTTGGCGTCAACCGTTGCGCTCCTAACACTCGCTGGCTGCGGGGCCACCTCCACAGGTGGCGCAACCAGTGGTAGCGGATGCCCCTCTGCTTCGACGCAGACCAGTTGGAATCTGGTATCGCCTGGCAAAATGACTATCATTACCAACTCGCCCTATGCCCCAGCGGAATTCCCGGATCCCAATGACCCCACCAAGGTCGTCGGCTATGATATGGACATCGCCAACGCGATCGCCAAGCAGATGTGTCTGACGCTGGTCGTCAACAACACCGAGAACTTCGACTCAATCATCCCCGACATTTCACAGCCGCCGCTGGGCCAGCAGCGGTACGACATGTCCATCTCATCGTTCACGATTAACTCTGACCGCCAGAAGAGCGTGGACATGATCCCGTACTTCCAGGCCGGACAGTCGCTGCTACTTCCGCCCAGCAGCTCGGCAGGCCTCACTTCTGACCTCTCGACCTGGTGCGGCAAGAGCATCGCAGTGCAAGACGGCACTGTCGAATTGCAGCAGCTTCAGGACATCAACGGCGGCAACAACAAGACTGGCGAAAATCCGATCTGCAAGAGTGATCCGATCAAAATCCTGCACTTCGCCGACCAGTCCGTCGTCGTGCTGCAGGTCGTGAATGGTGGCGCTGACGCCAGCTTCCAAGATTCGCCAGTGACCGGCTACTATGCCGAGCAGAACAAGGGCAAAGTCGTCCTCGGTCCTGTGCCGAATGATCCGAACGCCGCTCTGTCGCCTGAGGGCATCGTCGTCCGCAAAGACAACGCGCCGTTTGAAAACGCCGTCAAGGCCGCGCTGCAAACGATCCGCACCAATGGCACGTATGCGAGCATTCTGGCCAAGTGGGGTGAGACCAGCGGCGCCTATCCCCCGCTCAGCTAATCCGTCCCGCGTGATACACTCCACCCAGCGTCGCGTCTCCACTATTTCACTGTAAGGAGACGCCTCGCTGGCGCCGGAGGGGCTGGCCCGGCGAGATGACGTCTTGCCGGGCCAGCATGTCGCGTACGCCAGGAGCCGCGACGAAGCGGTTCATGTAGCGGGCGCGCGTCTGGACAGAGATGCGGGGCACATGAATGATTAATCCCATCCAAAATTTCCTCAAGACCTACGATTTCGCCACGGTTGGCAAATACTGGCATCATTCCCTGATCTTGCAGGGAATCATCATCACCATCCTGCTGGCTGTACTCGCGCAACTGCTCGGCGCACTCATCGGTCTCCTTCTGTACTTTATGCGGCGCGCGCGCCTCTATCCGGTGCGCTGGCTTGCCGAAGTCTATATCTGGTTTTTCCGCGGAACGCCGCTTTACGTACAAATTCTGTTCGCATATCTTCTGCTGCCCGATATCGGCTGGGCGCGGCCCCTACGCTCATTTGATATCTTCACCTCGCTTGGATTCAGCGGCGTCCTGACGGACTCGATGGTCGCGGCTCTGGCGGCGCTGGCGCTCAACGAAGGCGCGTACATGGCGGAAATCGTGCGCGCGGGCATTGACTCGATTGATCCTGGCCAGATGGAGGCGGCCAAGTCGCTTGGCATGACCTACTGGCTTGGCATGCGGCGCGTCGTGCTGCCGCAGGCGATGCGTGTCATTATTCCGCCGCTCGGCAATGAGTTCAACAGCATGCTCAAGAGCACCTCGCTCGTCTCGGCGATCTCGGTATATGAGCTCCTGGGCGCGTCAGAAGCCATTGGCACGCCGATCTTCAAGCCGCTGGAATTGCTGACCATCGCCGTTTTCTGGTACCTGATCCTGACCAGTATCTGGACCGTATTCCAGTATTATCTGGAGCGCCGCTTCAGCGCCTCGACTCGCGACCCAGGCGCGTCCAAGTCCATATGGCAGCGGCTAGGGTTGGGGTCTCTGCTGTCGCCGAATCGCGGCATCCCGGCAGTTCGATAGACGGCCCACATATCCCGCGCAGCCTGGCCCGCGCCAGCTGACAAGCAGGTGAGGAAACCTTCATGCGAGACTCGACACTTCCGATGGTGGATGCCCAGGACGTCCACAAGTATTTCCACAACAACGAGGTGCTGCGCGGCGTCAGCATGCAGGTCAAGAAGGGCGAGGTCGTTTGTATCATCGGCCCTAGCGGCTCAGGTAAAACGACCCTCCTGCGCTGCGTCAATCACCTCGAAAAGATCACCGCTGGCCGCATCTACATTGACGGCGAAATATGCGGCTATCGCGTGCAACCCGACGGGCGGCTGGTGGAAGACAGTGAGAGAAACATCGCCCGCATTCGTGCCGAGATTGGCATGGTCTTCCAGCGCTTCAACCTCTTCCCACACATGACCGCCCTGGATAACGTCATGGAAGCGCCCATCCAGGTCAAGCATATCCCCCGTGGCCAGGCGGAAGCGCGCGCCCGCGAACTGCTCGCGAAGGTTGGTCTGGCGGAGAAGGCGGACGCCTACCCGGCGCGGCTCTCCGGCGGACAACAACAGCGCGTGGCGATTGCCCGCGCGCTGGCGATGGACCCCAAGCTCATGCTCTTCGACGAAGCGACCTCCGCGCTGGACCCGGAGCTCGTCGGCGAGGTGCTCAAGGTCATGCGCCAGCTGGCTGAGGACGGCATGACCATGATGGTCGTCACCCATGAGATGGGTTTCGCGCGCGACGTCGCCGATCGCGTCGTCTTCATGGACGGCGGGGTAATCGTCGAGCAGGGCAAGCCGGCCGACATCTTCTCCAACCCCAAGGAGGAGCGCACCCGCGGATTCCTGCGCAAAGTGCTCGAAGCCCAGGCGTAGACCGCGGCGGGCTGGCGCCTGGCGAGGTGAAACGAGGGCGTGATGCGTCCATTCCGCTTGGCGTCGCGTTTGCTGACGGGTATGACGCCAAAACCTGGACTGAACTTTCCCGGCGTGTGGAGGGGGAGGGGTTCAATACCCTGCTGGTCGCCGACCACTACGCCAACTGGATGTCATGTGGGCCATTATTAACCGCGGCGGCCTGCGCGACATCCACCTTGCGCGTGGGCAGTTACGTCTACAACAACGATTTTCGCCACCCGGCGATGCTGGCCAAGGAGGTCGCGACGATAAACCGGCTCTCGGGCGGGCGGTTTGAGTTTGGCGTCGGGGCCGGATGGCTCAAGATCGAGTACGACGCGATTGGGGCGCCGTTCGACGCCCCGGGAGTGCGCGCCAGCCGCTTCGAAGAAGCCATCGAGGTCATGTCGCGCCTTTTCACGGGCGAGCAGATCAGGTTCGACGGGCAGTTCTATCACCTCAGCCCGTTCGAAGGCTTGGCGCTTGCGCCGCTTCAGCGGCCCCTGCTACTGATGATCGGTGGTGGCGGCCCGCGCATGATCCGCTTCGCCGCGCGCAAGGCGGATATTATCGCCTTCGTGCCACGCTCACTACCGCAGGGTGGACTCGACCCTGCGGATTTCGCGGTCGACAGCATGGATGGCAAAATCGCGCTGCTAGAAGCCGCGATCGCTGACGCTAGCCGCGCGGACGGCGGCCCAGAGCGCTGCATCCTCGATTTCCGCGTGTTCCGGTCGCTCGATGAGGTCAATGAGGATGATGAGGTACCGCGCGAGTTTGCCGCGACTTCACCCTATGCGCTCGTCGGCGACACCGATGCGATTGTGGACACGTTGATCGAGCGCCGTGAGCGCTGGGGCATTTCCTATGTTGTCTGCGGCGAGAGCGCGCTCGACGCCATGGTCCCCGTTGTCCGCAAGCTCACACAGTAGCGCCAGCGGCAACCGGCGCCTTCTTGGCTATTGAGCGGCCCTCGCCTCGCGCCGCCGCTTCTGCTCGTCAGCGGCGGCGCGGTCGGGTGGAGTGAAGCCAGCGAGGAATGCCGCCTTGAACTCCGGAAAGGTCCCGGCGATGATCGCCGACCGGGCATCCTCGACCAGGCGCACGAGGAAGCGCAGGTTGTGGATGCTGGCCAGGCGATAGTAGAGCAATTCACCGCGGCTCTCATCATCCTCCGCGCGGATCAGGTGATGCAGATAGCCCGCGCTGAACGTGCGACAGGTATAGCAATCGCAGGCAGGGTCCACCGGCCCGCGCTCCTCACGGAAGCGCGCCGAGCGGATGTTGAGCCGTCCACTGGCGGTGTAGAGCCCGCCCGTGCGCGCCGTGCGCGTTGGCAGCACGCAGTCGAACATGTCGACGCCACGCTCGATGCCTTCCAGCAGGTCGTCGGGTGAGCCGACACCGAGCAGGTGACGGGGCTTCGGGTCGGGCAAGCCCGGAATCGTCGCCTCCAGCATCTGCCACATCAGTTCCTTCGGCTCACCAACTGAAAGGCCACCGATGCTGAAGCCATCGAACGGCATCGCGCCGATGGTTCGCGCGCTCTCCGCCCGCAGCGCGGCATCCATCGACCCCTGCGGAATGCCGAAGAGCGCCTGCTCGCCGGGACGCTCGCGCGCGGCCAGCGCCCGCTCGGCCCAGCGGTGCGTCCGCTCGGTCGCCGCCAGCGCCGCCTCCGGCGCACACGGATAGGGTGGGCATTCGTCCAGCGGCAGGATGATGTCCGCGCCGAGCAAAGCCTCGGTATGTTGCACGCTTTCCGACGTCATCACCACTTCGGCGCCATCCAGATGCGAGCGGAAGGTCACGCGGGCATCGGTCACCTCGCGCAGTTTGCCCAGGCTGAACACCTGGAAGCCGCCGCTGTCGGTCAGGATTGGCCCATCCCAGCGCATAAAACCATGCAGGCCGCCGAAATGCGCCACTACCTCCGGCCCTGGACGCAGCAGCAGGTGATAGGTATTGGAGAGGACGATACTCGCCCCCAACGCGCGCAGGTCATCGGGCCCGACCGCCTTGACGGTGGCGTGTGTGCCAACCGGCATGAAGACCGGCGTCCGCACCAGGCCGTGTGGTGTCAACAGTAACCCCGCCCGCGCCAGCGAACGCCTATCGCGGCCGATCACGCGGAAGCGTAGCGCCTCTCCCGCCGCCAGCGATCCAATCGCCGTCACGCCATCCGGTCGCGCGCCCTCCGCGGCTGCGCCGTCCCGCTCGCTCACCCTGCCAACCCTTCTAGTCGCCTGATTCTTGAATGTGCGCGCGCATGTAGTCCAAGACCTTCTGGTCGATGCGCGCGTCGCTGGCGTCATGCGCCAGTCGCTCCTCCAGATTTTCCCGGCCGCCGTAGCGCTCCAGCGCGTGGAAGGTCGCCTCGTCATAGGCGCCGTTCACCGGCTCGCTGTAATCTCCACTGCGCGTGAGTAGGCGCTGAAGCTCCGTTGTCAGTTCGGCGTCCAGGGCCAGCATATCCTCAGGAGCCGGCTTGAAGAAGAGCAGTTCGTGCATGTCCATCAGGCGCGCCAGCTCGGCGATGGGCGTAGGGTGGTCGTCGACTCGCAGGTCAATGAAGCGGTCGTTGAAGCCGCCGTAGCCACCGCCCTCGCGCACCACGAGCAGCGCCGCCGATTGCTGGCCACGACTGTCGCCGCCCGCCGCCTGACCGGCGGCCAGCGCCGCCAGCAGTCTCCGCCACAGCGGCCCCGCGGTTTCCTCGAACGTGCGCGCCAGCGCGACCACCGTGCGCTCGCTCACCAGAATATTGCCCTGCGCGGCAAAATTCGGCCCAGCGATGCCGCCAGCCCAGGGAAAGCATCCCGCTCCGGTGTGCGTCGCCGACCCGCCGCGCGCATCCACGATGCCCGCTTGCCGTTGCTCCGGCCGCTCATCGGCCGCGACCAGCATATCGAGCGCCTCCTGGGCGGATTTGCCCGCCGCGAGCGCCTCCAGCCCGCGCGGGCCATAGCTTGTATTGGCCCAGGACTGTGTCGCCACCGCGCCTACGCCCGCCTTCGCCCACGGCACAACAGCGCCAACCGCGAGAAACTTGGACTGCACGGCGATGCCAAGGTCGCCGGTTACCGCATCGCGCCCGACGATAGAGTAGGTCGTCACCGGCCGGTCTATCCGCTCGCTCATCCGTTCACCTCGCTCCTCTCGCGCACGGTCACGCCGATGGCCGCGGCGCCAGCCATGCGGAGCCAGTGTATCACCTGTGGGAAAGTGGCTCGCGTCGGGGACACTGGGCTTTGCGCGCCTGGCCCGGCGCATAGTGGGACCTGTTACACCTCTTCCATATCCTCCATGAGATCATCCATGAACTGCTGCGGAAGTCCACGGCAATGCCACACGCTTGGCAAGCGCCGCGCTCGCTGGCCATTTCTGGATAGGGACGGGGGAGAGCGCTTGCGGTATGCGCATGAAGGTGCTATACTCTCAAGTTGGCTGCGCCTGCTCTGGCGGGCACGTAGAACGCCCGCGTAGAGCGCTCTGGCGCAGGTGAGAAAGGAACCTATGCCCAAGCGAGACGCTATCGAAGTTGAAGGCACTGTCGTTGAGGCGCTGCCTGACGCGAAATTTCGTGTCGCGCTGGACGGTGGAGATCGCGTCGTCCTTGCGTACCTTTCCGGCAAGGTCAAGCTCAACTTCGTCCGTATCGTGCCTGGGGATCGTGTCCGTCTGGAGCTCTCGCCGTACGACCTGAGCCAGGGGCGCATTACCTGGCGCAACCGGACGTAGGCTCCTGGCGCTGTCTGACGCGACCGCTGGCGCGGATGCCCGCATGCTAGCGCCCGATCCCGCGCGCCGCCATTCGCTTCCTGGCTGGTCCGGGGCGCAATCTAATAGTCGTGGCGGTGTTGCGGCAATCGGTCGTCGCTCGCTTATCACAGTATGAGCGGCGCACGCGGCGCGACCCGCTACGTCCCTACCGATGAGGAGTCAGTCAACGTGAAAGTGCGAGCGTCGGTCAAGCCGCGCTGCGACAGTTGCAAGGTGATCCGTCGCCACGGTGTGGTGATGGTCATCTGCAAAAAAGAGCCGAAGCACAAGCAGCGCCAGGGGTAATCCCTGAAAGATCGTTGAGCGCGCGTACAGCCGCGCCTTTCCTGCAGTCGCCTTGCTCCAGCCAATTCGGTTGGGTGGCGCTGAAGGAGTGGAGCGGCTCACGTGCGCGTTGACGTGTCTATAGGAGGTCAGCCGAGAGGCGCTTCCCTGCCGCACGCCAATCCCCGCCGTCCAGATTCTGTCTGAGGTCTCGTGAAGGCCGCGCGCCAGTCGCAGCAGCGCGCTGCCAGCCGACCCTCATGACCGCCGGGCGCGGCCAGCGATCATCGCGAGCGAGACATTGCCGGGCGGAAGCGCCGCCCGGCGCGCAAACGGGAACCGTCGAAACGTCTGGAACGACACAGCGAGGAGGATCTGGCGCATGGCCAGAATCGCCGGGGTAGACATCCCCCGCGAAAAGCGCGTCGAGGTCGCGTTGACCTACATCTACGGGGTTGGGCCCAACATCAGCAAGCGCGTGCTCACCGCAACGCGCGTCAGCCCTGACACGCGGGTGAAAGACCTGACCGAGGATGAAGTCGCCCGCCTGCGTGAGTTCATTGACCGCAACGTGAAGACGGAGGGTGACCTTCGCCGCGAAGTGGACATGAATATCAAGCGGCTGATCGAGATTGGCTGCTACCGTGGCATGCGGCACCGCCGCAACCTGCCGGTTCACGGCCAGCGCACCCGCACGAACGCCCGTACCCGCCGTGGTGTGCGCAAGACGGTGGCTGGCAAGAAGAAGGCGACCAAGAAGTAACCGGTAAAGCGGCCGCTGCCTTGCGCGCCGCCTGAGGTGGCGCGGGCGAGTCAGCGAATCTCGCGACGCGCAGGAGAGGATACAGAAAGCATGGCTGAAAAGGCCCCGAAGCGGCCAGTGGGACGTCAGCGCCGGCGTGAAAAGAAGTCGGTGCCGCGGGCGCAGGCGCACATCCGCTCGACGTTCAACAACACCCTGGTGACGATCACCGACCCCAATGGCAACGTCGTGGCGTGGAGCAGCGCCGGCGCCTCCAACTTCAAGGGCTCGCGCAAGAGCACGCCCTATGCCGCCCAGGTGACGGCTGACGGCGCTGCCCGCAAGGCCATGGAGCATGGCGTCAAGCAGATCGAAGTGTACGTGCGCGGCCCTGGCGCCGGGCGTGAGGCCGCGATTCGCGCGCTCTCCGCCGCTGGCCTTCAGGTGGTCTCGATTACCGACGTCACCCCGATCCCGCACAATGGCTGCCGCCCGCCCAAGCGCCGCCGCGTCTAGCGGCCAGCCCGGTGGGCGCGCCCGCCGGACATCCCGATTACCAACCGAATACGCGTTATCCTTTCGCTAACCCAATCCCTTCGCTCGGTTTCCGTTTCGCACGGTTTGAACGGTTCCCGGTTCCCGTCAGCGCACTGAGCTCGCCAGCAGCGCGAACACAGTGAGGCGCCGCCTTCGTCCTGGGCGGCGCGGGGCCCAGCGCGCGTCCATGCGCAGGATGCGCGACGCGTGCGGTCCTGGGCGCGGCTGCCATGACTTCCGAGAAAGCATCCCGGAGGACGTGGCCTGTGGCCCTTCACTCGCGCCAGTCTGATGAGCCCGCGCGAGCGGCGAACGCCATCCGTCTATCGGCGTTTCCGCGGCGACCGGCGAGCGTGCTTCTTTCAGGCTGTCACAACCTGCGGCTGGGGTGTAACAGTGGACGGAGAGAGACACGCGACGTTGGTCGCGCCGTGGCGCTCGAGTAGCGCCCGGTTGCGCACGCGCGCAAGAGTCGCGCTGTGTACTAAGAACAGTGACAGTCTTTTCAGGAGGACGAAGCCACCACATGGCCCGTTATACAGGCCCCGTCTGCCGCATCTGCCGGCGTGAGGGCGAAAAGCTCTTTCTCAAGGGCGAAAAATGCTTCACCAAGTGCACGCTCGAGCGCCGCGCGTCCAAGCCTGGACAGCATGGCGCCGCCCGAGGCCGCAAGGCGTCGGGATACGCGCTGCAACTCCGCGAGAAGCAGAAGGTCCGCAAGACCTATGGCATTCTCGAGCGCCAGTTCAAGCGCCACTTCGATGTGGCCGCACGGCGCGCGGGCAAGACGAGCGACAACTTGATGCAACTGCTCGAGATGCGGATGGACAACATCGTCTACCGCTTCGGCTTCGCCGACTCGCGCGCTCAGGCTCGCCAGCTCGTTTGCCACGGCCATTTCCGTCTCAACGGGCGCAAGCTCGACATTCCTTCGGCGCTGGTCAAGGCCGGTGATGAAATCACCGTTCGCTCCCAGAGCCACGACACTGAATACTTCAAGGCCCGCGCGCTCCTGCTGGCGCAGAAGGGTATCCCGACCTGGCTGCGGGTTGACGCGAACACGCTGACCGGCCGTGTGCTGGCCGCGCCGACCCCACAGGACCTCGAGTTGCCCTTCAACGAACAGCTGGTCGTCGAGTTCTACCAGCGGTAGGAGGGGATTCCCTGTGCTTGATCTCGCTCTGCCTCGCATTACTCCCGTGGACTCCGTGGGTAATTACGCGAGTTATGACATTGAGCCGCTGGAGGCAGGGTACGGTAGGACCCTCGGCAACGCGCTTCGCCGCGTGCTGCTCTCGTCGCTGCCTGGATCCGCGATCACCTCGATCAAGATCGAGGGCGCCTCGCACGAATTCCAGGATATTCCGCATGTCCGGGAAGATGTCACCGACATCGTCCTCAACGTGAAGAAGATCCGCCTGCGCTCCCATAGCGACCGCCCCGTGACCATGCGTATCGAGGTCAGCGGCGAGCGTGTCGTGACCGCGGCCGACATTCAGGCTCCATCCACCGTGGATATCGTCACGCCTGATGTCTACATCTGCTCGCTCGATAATCCCGACGCGCGGCTCGACATGGAGCTGGTGGTCGAGAACGGCAAGGGGTATATCCCGGCCGAGTCGAAGGACGGGCAGGCCATCGGTGTGATCCCGGTGGACGCCATCTTCACGCCCGTCGAGAAGGTCAACTACGTCGTCGAGAATACCCGCGTCGGCCAGATGACCAACTACGACAAGATCACCCTGCAAATCTGGACTGACGGCTCCATCGAGCCCGAAGAGGCGCTGCACCAGGCGGCGCAGGTGCTCGTGCAGCACTTCCAGATGATCGCCGACCACCACGACATCGTTCCCGGCGAGGTGGAGAAGCCACCCCTGCCCGTGGGCGCAACGACCTTTGCGATCCCGTCGCATATCTATGAGACGCCCATCGAAGAGCTCGACCTCTCGGTGCGCGCGTTCAACTGCTTGAAACGCAGCGGCATCACCAAGGTCGGCCAGGTGCTCACGATGACGCAGGAAGACCTGCTCGCCGTGCGCAACTTCGGCGAGAAGAGCCTCAACGAGCTCAAGGATACGCTGATCGCGCGCGGATTCCTGCCAGATCTGGGCGGGGCGCGCCCGGCCACCGACGATAGGGACGATTTCTTCAATGGCCCCATTGGGGAGGATGAGTAGCGTCAATGCGGCATCGTATCGCGGGTAACCGCATCAACATGCCAGAGGCGCGTCGCCGGGCAGCCATCCGCAGCCTGATCGACGGCCTCTACACGTGGGAGCACGTGACCACAACCGAGGCGCGCGCCAAAGCCGTGCGGGGCGAAGCCGAGCGCCTGATCGCCATCGCGGTCCGCGGGCACGAGGACGCCTGGGCCCACCTGAAGAAGGTGGTCGAGGACGACTTCATCGCCGAGCAGGTCCTCGCTGTCGCCCGCCGCGCCCGCTTCACACTCGATGAGAAGGTCGCGACGAACGAGGAGCGCGAGGCGCAGGGCAAGTTCCCGCTGAGCGCCGAGGCCCGCAAGATCAAAGAGGATCGCCTGTCGCAGCTCCAGAAAGAGCTGCTCGGCGTCATCAAGGACCGCGACGAAGCGCAGACAGCCCTGACCGCCGCCCGCGAAGCGATGGCCATCGAGCTGCACGCGCGCCGCACGATCCTCAAGCACCTGCCGCACGAGCGCGCGGTAAAGAAGATCTTCGAGCAGTTCGTCCCGCGCTACACGGGCCGCAACGGCGGCTACACGCGCATCAGCAAGATCGGCCGCCGCCAGGGCGACGCCGCCGAGATGGTGCGCCTGGAGCTCGTCTAGCTACAACTCCTCTTCCTCTCCTCGCGGGGAGCGGGAGCCGGAGGGTCAGGCTGTGAACGTCGCCGCGCTGGTCGAATATGATGGAACTCGCTACAGCGGATTCCAGCGACAGCCAGCGCCGCGCGGGCCGACCATCCAGGGAGAGATCGAGACGGCGCTGCGCCGGGTAACTGGCGCGGAGGTCCTGATCACCGGCGCGGGGCGCACCGATAGCGGTGTCCACGCCAGTGGCCAGGTCATCAGTTTCCAGTCAATGGCGCGGCTCGATGGCGAGGCCTGGCGGCGGGCGCTCAATGCCCACCTGCCGCCGGACATCGCCATTCGCGACGCCCGCTTCGTAGGAGATGGGTTCCACGCGCGCAAAAGCGCGCTGGGCCGCCGGTATCGCTACCGGGCCTTCTACGACCCTGAGCGCGCGCCGCTCCGCGAGCGGTTCGCCTGGCGCGTGCCGCGTCCACTCGAAGTCGCGGCGATACAGGTGGCGGTCACGCTACTAACGGGTGAGCGGGACTTTGGGGCCTTCGGCTCCAGCCCGCGTGACAGCCGTGAAGACGGCTACCGCGGCCACACGGTGCGTGAGGTGACGCTGGCGCGCTGCGTGGAAACCGCGTCCGGTGAGTATGCGTTCGACTTCGCGGCGAACGCCTTCCTGACCGGGATGATCCGGCGGTTCGTGGGCACGCTGGCGCTGGTTGGCGCCGGACGACTCGCGACAGACGGTGTGCGAGCCATCCTGGAGACGCGCGATAAGGCGCACGCCGGGCCGGCCGCGCCGCCGCACGGCCTCTGCTTCACGGGCGTTGACTACCCGGCAAAGTGGGGACTCTGGAACGACACGGACCATTGGGCGCGTGAGACGCCACAAGGCGCGCCTGAAGCGGTATCATAGATGGTGGCATAACGGGCCAGCGCGGCGAGTCGACTCGCCACGTTGGGAACCAAAGAGAGTGATGAGCGATGAACCCGAATCCCAAGACCTACAGCGCGACAGCTGATGAGCTGGACCCGCGCTGGTATGTCGTGGACGCCAAGGGCCTCGTGCTGGGACGTCTGGCGACAGAGATCGCGCAGATCCTGCGCGGTAAGTGGAAGCCTACGTTTACCCCGCATATGAATTGCGGCGACTATGTCGTGGTCATCAACGCCAGCGAGGTGGACGTGACGCGCAATCGCCGTGAGCTGAAGGTTTACTTCCGCCACACGCAGTATCCCGGCGGCGCCAAGATGGAGACGCTACGGCAGGCGCTGGAGCGCCACCCCGAGCGCGTCATCGAGCGCGCTGTGCGCGGCATGCTTCCGCGGACCCGGCTGGGTGACGATATGATGGGCCGCCTGAAGGTCTACGCCGGCCCGACGCATCCACACCTGGCCCAGAAGCCGGAAGTATGGACGCGCCCGACCATCGAGGCTGTGCTGGCCCAGCAGGCCGCGAGCGACGGAGCCAGTGCGGAGGCGTAGCCTCGCGCGGCCCGATCGACACGATCCGCGCCAACCAGGTGAGCCTAACAGGCTGGCGCGCTGGAGGATGACACGTGGCGGAGAAACTTCCCTATTTCTATGGCACCGGTCGCCGCAAGACGGCGGTCGCCCGCGTGCGGCTGTATCCCAATGGCGATGGAGCGATCATCGTCAACAACCGCCCGGCCGAGCAGTATTTCGGTCGTGAGACGCTCGTCATGCAGGTGCGTAGCGCCCTGCGTCTGGTAGAGGCCAACACCTTCAATGTGCACGTGAAGGTCGTCGGTGGTGGCGTATCCGGCCAGGCCGGCGCCGCGCTGCATGGCATCGCCCGCGCGCTCTGCCGCGCTGATGAGGGCAACCGCCCGGCGCTGCGCAAGGGTGGCTTCCTGACCCGCGACCCACGCATGAAAGAGCGCAAGAAGTACGGCCTCAAGCGCGCCCGCAAGGCCAAGCAATACACGAAGCGCTAATTCTGGCTGGCCGGTAGCGCGTTCCCATGCGCGCACGGCTTCCAGCATCGCTCATATGTGACTCTCTTCCCCTCTGGCGGCAGCGTCTACCGCCGGAGGGGCCTCTTTGTGTCTATTACTCGCTACCGCTCGGGCGCCTCTCCCCCACAAACAACCAGAGCGCAGGCGTGATACAACCCCATATGCCAACACCAGCGACCGAAGGAGCGTAGGGCATGATTCTACCGAAAGTCCGCGACCCTCGATTCGTGACGATCCGCCGCGGTGGAACCCTCACCGACGCACATCACCATCTTCTTGCCTTGTGGGCGGCCTCGTGCGCGGAGCATGTCCTTGACCTTTTCGAGTCGGCTCAGCCAGAGGACCCGCGACCGCGTCAGGCGATCGAGCAAGCCCGCCCCTGGGCGCGTGGTGAGATCACGATGTCTCAGTCCCGCGCGGCGGGTGGCCATGCCATGGCCGCGGCCAGAGCGTTGAGTGGAGCCGCTCGGCACGCCGCCTATGCTGCCGGCCAGGCGGCGGTGGTGGCGCACGTCGCCGCGCACGAGCTCGGCGCAGCCGCCTACGCGATCAAAGCCGCACGCGCCGCCGCGCCAGAAGGAGCGCGTGAGCGCGCAGGCCGACTCGAGTGCCGGCGGCAGCGCGACCTACTCCCGGATGCGATTCGCATGCTCGTGCTCGACGACCAGCGGCTGCGGAACGCCATCTGCTGGTCGGTGTTCGACTGCTGAGCGCGCATCGATGCGCCGGCGCCGCGCAACAAGCGCATCGAGTGGATGTCATGAGCGAGAGGTGATCCGAAAAGACGAAGTCGAACATATGGACAGTGTGGCGCCTGACCGCGCAGGATATGGGTATCTCTTGCTCGTCGTTGGGAAAGCGGGTGCGCGCTCGCGCGGGAGCCGAGCTTGGTAAACAACTCGGTGTCCGAGCCCTGAGGCTGCTTCCACCTACTTTCGGGAACGCCTTTGGTTGACCTGTGAAAGGAAGGACGCCACTATGAGTGACTGGCTTCAGACCCTCAACGGCGATCCGCTGCCCTGGCTGCTCGACGAGCAGACTCCAGCCGTACGCCACCTCGCGCTTCGCCACTTGCTCGATCAGCCCAGCGACGCGAGAGATGTTCGCGAGGCGCAAGCCGCGGCGATGCGCGAAGACCCTATAGCCACCATCTTCGCCGCGCAATCGCCCGAAGGGTATTGGGTTCGCCCCGGCGGAGGCTACAATCCCAAGTATCAGAGCACAGTCTGGTCGTTGATATTCCTCGATCAGATGGGCGCGGACGGGAGCGATCCGCGCATCCAGCGAGCTTGCGAGTATGTCCTGGCGCACACCCAGGCGCTCTCCGGCGGGTTCGGCGCCTGGGGTGGAGGAAAGCGCGAAGCGCCGCCACCGCCGTCAACCGTTATCCACTGTCTCAATGGCAATCTGCTTCGGGCGCTGATTGGCTTTGGCTGGCTGGAGGACGAGCGCACACAGCGCGCCATTGACTGGCAGGCGGCCGCGATCACAGGCGAGGGCGCTATCCGCTTCTATCGTTCAGGCACGAGCGGTCCAGGTTTCTGTTGCAGCATGAATGAGCGGCTGCCATGCGCGTGGGGCGCCGTCAAGGCGCTGCTGGCGCTGGCGCGCATCCCAACCACCCGGCGGTCTCCACATGTCGCCCGCGCGATTGAGCAGGGGACGGCATTCCTGCTGAGCTGCGATCCGGTGACCGCGGCTTACCCTACTGGATGGGGCAATACCAAGCCTAGCGCGCTCTGGTTCCGGCCAGGCTTTCCGCTCGGGTACACTGCTGATGTGCTGCAATTACTCGCCGTCCTGTGTGAGCTAGGATACGCGAAGGACCCGCGTCTGGAAAATGCGGGCGCGTGGCTGCGCCGCAGACAAGGCCCCACCGGTCGCTGGCGTAACCAGTCGCCGCCCAGAGGCAAAACCTGGGTGGAGGCGGACAAACGCGGCGCGGAAAGCAAATGGGTCACGCTGGGCGCGTGCGCCGTCCTCAAAGCGATGTATGCGTGAGGGCGTCAGCGGCGCACGTCCATGGCTGTGGCGAGATAGTAGCCGAACACGAAGACCGCCACCAGCGCGACCAGTAGGACTCCATCCAGCGCCAAGCGTCCGCTATCGTTGCTTTCCAGCCACTGCTGGAAGG
This sequence comes from Ktedonobacterales bacterium, assembly GCA_036391685.1. Classification (GTDB taxonomy): domain Bacteria; phylum Chloroflexota; class Ktedonobacteria; order Ktedonobacterales; family JADMIN01; genus JAKAIY01. Next base: position 44,712 of record DASVZK010000061.1, on the reverse strand, counting down.
TGACGAAGACCATATAGACGCCGCCGGCCAGGCTGGCAGCGATGAGGAGATAGCCCAGCGCTTTTCGCATTTCAGAACCATTTCCCGCACGCCTGGCGCACGCCTGGCCTCTCCGCAAGGGCAACTGTGGTGAGGCCAGGTCAAGCGCCCGCGGCGACTTCTAGGCCAATGGCCAGCGCTCGCACCCAGCAAGGTCTATGGAACAGCGGCTTCCTCAACTGGCGCAAGGCGATAGCGCAATAGCGCCCCTACGCCGCCCACCGCGTTGAGCTCTGGCGCGTCATCGACGACCTCGATCTCGGCGTCGGACTGCTCCGCAAGGCTAATCAACTGGCTGCGCGTCCCCTCTGGGAGCCGCGCGCGTGAGGAAAGCGCCAAGGTGTCCACTTGTCCGGCTTTGAGCGCGGCGCGCGTTCTCCGCAAACCCGTCACTGCCAGGCCATTCGCCTGCGCCGCGTCCATCAGCCGCTCGACAATAGAGCGCTCCTGTTCTGCCTCCATCTCCTGAATCATCGGCTGAATCTCGTCCCAGATGGCGTCACGAGGCGCGTCAATGTCCATATGCAGCGGCGCCTCACGGACGAGCGCCGCAACCCGCGGCGCCAGCGCGGCGCGCAGTTGAGGCGCCGCGCTGGCGTCGCCCGCCAGGATCACCTGCTTCGCCCCGTATGTCGTGACCAGCTTGCCGATGCGCTCCGCGACTTCCTCGGCGAATCGCTCCCGCCTGGTGAGCGCGTAGCGTTGATAATGGGCTTGATTCATCGCGTTCGAGCCCTTGAGGATCGAGAAGTACTTCGGGTCCTCACCCAATCTCTCAAGCTCGCGCAGCATGCCCCGCTGGCTGACATACAGGCGCGCGGCGCTCGTTTGCGCCACAGCCACAACGACCGTTTCCTGATCATCGAGCAGGCGCGCCAGGGGATAGAGGCTCGGGGTTGCGCCCGCCGTCACCTCATTCTCGAACGGAGCGCCAACAACAAGCGTCTCGAACAGGCCAAGCGGCGCACAGGCGAAGATCGCCAGCCCGCGGGCGCTCGCGGGCGCCTGCTCGTCCAGATAGCGCCAGATGCGGGCAGCGTCGGCTTCCACCGCGTCATACGCCGCGCCGCGCGGCCGTAATGAGCGCTGAATGTCACGCAGGCGCTCACGGAGGATTATCCGCGCTGGCCGTTCGGCCGGACGCGAGCCTGTTGTGGCGGGCCGCCAGTCAAGATAGACGCTGAGAATCGGAAGGTAGCGCTCATGTCCTCCCAAAGCGGCTGGCGCGGGCACGCCAGGCTCCCCGGTGGGAACTATCTCTGCTTCGATTGACGCGAGCCTGTGGAGGAGTGTGTGTATGCGAGTCTCCATGCAAGGGCCTCCCCTGTGGCCGGGGGTCGCGTTAAGGCGCCCCACTGACCGCGAGCGTGTGGCGCCTCTCATCAGACGCAGGCGCGTCCGCGCATCGCCTGTAACGTACGCGACCCGGCTCACGACGCGGTCACAACGCGCCCGCATCCCGCTCACACCAGCTTCACAGCGACCCAGCGCAGAGTGTAGAGTCGGTATTCTCCGCTCACGGGCAGCATGCGCCTAGGCATGGCCGCCTGCGGTCGGGGGCCAACTATACTCATGGTATGTGGCGTACTGCTCGAATCCCAGGCGGCGATAGACAGGGAAACCCATCGCAGACGCCTGGAGCACACCTACGCGATAGCCCAGCGAGCGCGCGTTGAGCAGGGCGTAGCGCGTGATTTGGCCGCCGATGCCGCGGCCGCGCGCCTCGGGTATCGTGCTAATTATGTAGAGACCAGCGACACCACTGTACAGACAGGTGACGCAGGTGGCGACGGGGCGCCCATCCAGGTACGCGAGATGGTAGGGCGCCTCCGGGCTAGGTGGCAGGCATCCGCCGGCGGCAATCTGCTGGAAGATCGGCAGCCCTTCATCGCAAAAACCGTACCCGGAGGCCGCCGTCTGGGCAAATTGCGTCACCTGGTCTTCGGTCGTGACCTGAGCGTAGGCCACGCCGGGTATTGAGATCATGTCTGCCAGAGAGGCGATATCAATCGCCATGCCAGGATCCTCGTCGGAGCCTTCCAGCCCAAAGGACTGCGGGCGCGCACCCAGATCATGCGGCGCGCTTGTAGGTCCCTACCCACCAGAGCAGCGGCAGCGCGCGCTCCTCGAAGGGCCGCAGCGCGGCCGCAATGGCGGCGTCTATACCCTCCTCCGGCAAACGCGCCAGCGCGACGCCATTCAACATACTCACCGGGATACCCGAAATGAATCGTGTCAACGCTGGCTCGTGCTCAACGACTCCGCCCAGGCCCGAAGCCATGAAACCGAATGCGAACGCGTGGTTCGCGTCCATCGCTTCCAGAAGGCGCGGGTCGTTCGTGGACTGGAGCAACTCAACCTCATTCACCGCGATCACCCCCTCTATCGCCAGCAGCGTGGCGCCGGGCGCGGGCGAATGATACGACCCACCGCGCTTCAGGCGCAAATAGAGTCGCATGCGCGAAGGGAGCGCCTGCCAGGCTACGGCTCCAGGATGACCTTGCCCATCCCAGCGGCGGACGCCAGGTAGGCGTGCGCTTCTGGCGCCTGCGCAAGCGGAAAGGCGCGGTCAATGCGTACCCTGAGCTTGCCCGCGGCGATCCAGCCAAACAGGTCGTTCGCGCGTCCAAGCAGCTCCTCGCGCGTGGCGATGTAGTGCGCAAGTGTTGGGCGGGTAAGGAAGAGGGAACCGCCAGAGTTCAGGCGCTGCGGGTCCACCGGCGGGACAGGCCCGCTAGACTGGCCGAACAGAACCATATAGCCGCGCGGTCGCAGGCAGCCCAGGCTGGCGTCGAACGTATCCTTGCCAACGGAGTCGTAGACGACCTGGACACCCTGTCCGCCGTTCATTTGTCTCACGGTCTGGGCGATATCGCCCTGACGGTAGACAAAGACCTCGTCCGCGCCGAGCCCCCGCGCTTCCGCGACCTTGGCTTGCGAGCCCACCGCGCCGACCACCCGCGCGCCGCGTAGCTTGGCGATCTGAGTCAGCAGACCTCCCGCGCCGCCTGCGGCGGCGTAGACCAACGCCGTATCGCCCGACTTCAGGGGATATACGCTGTGTGAGAGATAGTGGGCGGTCATCCCCTGCAGCATCAGAGCGGCGGCCACGCGCAACTCCACATCCTCCGGCACGCTGACCAGGCCCCAGGCCGGCGCGAGCGCGTACTCCGCGTAGGCGCTCGTAAACGACGCGCCCGCGACACGGTCACCTACCTTGAGATCCGTGACGTCCGCGCCGACCGCGTCCACGACACCTGCCGCCTCACTTCCTGGTGTCCAGGGCAAGGCGACCTTGTACTGGCCCATGCGCTGATAGATCTCGATGAAATTCAGCCCAATCGCGGCGACCCTCACGCGAATCTGCCCTGGCCCTGGCTCCGGGATAGCCGCATCGCGCAGCGTCAGCGCCTCCGGGCCACCAAAAGCCTGCGCCTGAATCGCACGCATCTGTTTAGATTCCCTTCTATGCCCCGACGCATGGAGCCAGGGCCGTCATACCACCTAGCCAGTGGGGCGCTAGCGCCCCGCTGAGGCGGGAGCAAGCGGCGCGGCGCGGGTCAATGTACTCTCGACTACGCTCGCAAGCGCCCGGATGAAGAGTGGAGCGGTGTTGAGTGACGCGGTGCGGTGGAAGGTGATCCCGTGCTCCTCCGCCTGCTTGCGCGCGCCGACCTCGATGTCATAGAGGATTTCGAGGTGGTCAGCGAGGAATTGCACTGGCGCGATGAGCACATCGCGCACACCGCGCGCCGCAAGGTGGGGCATGAGATCGGCAAAGTCCGGCTTCAGCCATTCTTCCGGCGTATGGCCCGCGCTCTGATAGCAGAACTGCCAGCGACTGTCGCCCAGACCCGCGCGTTCCGCGATGGCGGCCGCCGTCTGCTTCAGGTTGTCAATGTAGTCCGGCTCAGTCGCGACGACGCGCAGTGGCATGCTATGCGCCGAAAGCAGCGCGGGCGTCTGATCACGGCGCTCTTCGGGAATGGCGTCCAGGGCCTCGCGCACGCGGTCAGCTACCGCCTGCAGGAACTCGGGCTGCATGTGCCAGTCCTCCGTGACGGCCACCAGCAGGTCGTCGCGGCCAAGGGTCGCGGCCGCCTCGCGCAGCGCGGTGATGTACCCGCGCATCAGGATCGGCGAGTACTGGGGCGACATGATGACGCCCACCAGCGCGTCGGCGTCGCGCGCCACCTGTGGAACAACATCGGCGACGAACGGCGCGAAGAAGCGCATGCCCGCAGCGACCGTGAAAACCGGACCGTTCGGGTGGCGCTGGTTCAGCTCAGCCTCGACGGCCGCGGCCTGCTCCTGCGTAATGCGCAGAAGCGGCGAGCCACCGATCAACTGGTAGCGTCGCTTGAACTCGGTGACGACTTCCTCGCTCGGCTCACGCCCACCATAGACATTGCGCAGGTACGCGGGCACGTCATGGAGCGTAGGAGGAGAGCCGTAGGTCATCAGCACGACGCCAACATGGGACAAGGCAGGGGAGATTGTCATCGGGGCGCGCCTCACATTTACAGCCTACGCATTGCGCGGGTCACAGTGCGCCAGCCTCAATCAGGCGCAACGTCCAGTTGAGCGGCCAACGACGGCCACGAGCGTGGCGTCACTGAGCCATAATCAACTATAGCGCCTGCGCTGGCAGACGCCAACCCTCCGCTCAGCAGTCCTGCCGATTGGAGGGTGAAGGGGGAGCATGCGTACCGCGACGCTTAGCGCCGTCCGAGGCTGGGCGCGAGCAGCGCCCCAAACCCCATGCCCGAGAGCAGACCGCCGATGTGGTCTGCGATGCCGATGCCAGGAGCGCTGAAGGTGAACAGGATATTGATCAGTAACCAGAACGCCCACTGGCCAATCATGATGTTCGCCGCTGGCCCCAGCGCGCGCCGGTTGAGCAGGAAGAAGACGCCGAACGCCCCGAAGATGCCAAAGATCGCCCCTGACGCGCCCAGCGCCGCGTTGCCCGTGGCGAGCGCGTCAGCGAATGGGAGCGCCGTCGGAATGGCGGGGAGGAAGAACGCCTGCGCCACACCCGCGATCACGCCCGAGGCGAGGTAGATGCCCAGAAACCGCCAGTGGCCAAAGATCTGCTCGGTCACCACACCAACGAAGTAGAGAGAGAGCATATTGACGCCGATGTGATAGATGTTTAGGTGCAGGAACATGGCGGTGAGCACGCGGTACCATTGGGTCGGGTCCGCATTCATGTACTGCGTCCCGAACTCGACACCATAGACATAGAGCGGGTTGTCGGTGTGGACGGTATTCAGCAGATCGAAGCCTGAAAGCGAGAGTCCGACGAGGTAGACACCCACATTGATAATCATCAGCGCGAATGTCACCACCGGCAGGTTACGGGTCGCGAAGCGCGTTCGTACCGCTGCCCGCTCGGCTGCGGAGCGCTGGTTCCAGGGTCGGGCGTCGTGCTGCTGCGGCGGTGGCGGAACCGTCTGCGCGCCAGACGCGAGCGGCGTGGCGAAGACCTCGGGCACGACCGGGTTCACCGGCGGGAAGAGCTTGGTCAGATCGTGCGTGCCAGACATCCGCGCCGCCTTGGACTCCGCGAGCGAGGCGTCATAGCTTTGGCGCAGCTGGCGCAGAATGTAGCCACGGAGCGCGTAGGTGTAGGCGCGGGTCGGATCAAGCTCCGCGACACGGTCCAGCAGCGCCAGCGCGTTGTCGTAGCGCTGGGCGAGCGTCGCGTCAATCGCCTGAGCAAGGAACGCGTCAGGCGTTTCCGGCGCCAGGCGTTGCACCGCCTGGCAGGCCATCGCGACGATGGAGAATTGGCCCAACGCCACATTCGCCTCCGCCAGCCCCAGATGCGCGCCGACAGCGTTCGGGTCCAGTTGCGCCGCCCGCGCGTACTCGGCGGCGGCCTCACGGGCGCGCGCCTCCTTGAGCAGCGCGTCGCCCTTCTCGATGAGCGAGCGCGCATCCATCGTCTGTTCCATAGCGCAAATTGTCTCCATGTTCGCGTCACGCGAGTCGCCCGCGGCGCCGCAATTCCTCGCTGGAGCGCCAGTCGTGGTAGCCGCGCGGCCGCAACCCTTCAGGATAGTGTACGACGCGCGCGCCATCTCCGTTTGATTCGCGCCACTGAGAGGCCCCTGAGAGCGTGTTACTTGATGATCACCGCCAGCAAGGTAAACGCGAAGACCGACACCGCTAGGTAGCCATTCATGTTGAAGAAGGCGACGTCCAGTTTGGAGAAATCGTCCGGATGGACCAGGCGGTGTTCCCAAATCAGCAGCCACGCCGCGCAGCCAACCGCGATCCAGAATGGCCACGCCAGGCCTAGCATGCCGCCAATCGCCGCCAGCAGCCCGACCGACGCGCCGTGCATGATCTCGGAGATTTGCAACGCGCGCGCCGGGCCAAAACGCGAGGGAATGGACTTCAACCCGTGCGCGCGGTCGAATTCGATATCCTGGCAGGCGTAGATCAGATCAAATCCCCCGACCCACGCGGTGACCGCCAGCCCCAGGAGCAGCGGTGGAACGAGATTCGCGACGCTGATCGTCGGATTGATCGCCAGCCAACCGCCGATAGGCGCGATGCCATCCGTCAGGCCGAGGATGAAGTGGCAGAGCCAGGTGAAGCGCTTGGTATACGAATAGCCGATGAGGAAGAGCGCCGCCACCGGCACGAGCGTCAGGCAGAGCGTGTTGAGTTGCGCGGCGGATACGACCATGAGCGCGCCCGCCGCCAGCGCGAAGAGCGCCATTTCCGCCGGCTTGAGCAGCCGCTGCGGCAGGGCGCGATTGGCGGTGCGCGGATTGAGCGCGTCCATGCTGGCGTCCGCGAGGCGGTTGACGGCCATGGCGACGGTGCGCGCCCCACCCATCGCCAGCGTTACCCAGATGAGCGGCCACCACCCGGGCCAGCCGTGAGTTCCCCGCGCCGCCAGCGCCGCGCCCAGGTAGGCGAAGGGCAGGGCGAAAATCGTGTGCTCGAACTTGATGGCGTCGAGCAGGAGGCGTATCTTGCGCGCGATGCCCGCGAAGGCGGACGGCGGCGCTTCCACTCGCATAGCTCAGGCTCCCAGGCGGGGCGTCGCCCCCCGGACGGTACGTTCTCGTTGCTGGGAACGCGACGGAACCCGGCGCAACATCCCACACAGCCCGAATTATACGGCGTGCGCGCGGAGCGCGCTACGAAACTGGCGCCGTTGGCGGCCTGCGCCGAAAGGGGATGAAACAATCGCGCTACGGTTTCGCACTAACTGCTCAGTGGTTATCTATCCTGGCCAGATTGTCCCATCAAGACGGCTGGGTGATGGCTAGCGGGAAGCGCCCTCGCGCAGTTCCCATGTCCGTATCCCGTGCGCCCGCTGTGAGCGACACGGAGCGGAAAGGGAGGTTATTCCGTGGCAGAGACACCAGCGGTCGCCAGCAGTTATACGTTCGATCCATTCGCGCGGCACCAGTTCTATCGCGAGATCAATGACTCGCTCGTGCGAATGGCGCTGCGCCAAATCGATGCGCGCATGCCTGAGAGGCAGCCCGTCCGGGTGGCGGAGCTTGCATCCGGCACCGGCGCCGTCACCGAGTCGATCCTCGATGAATTGGAGCGACTGGGACGCCCAGGAGACGTTCTCGGCGTAGAGCCGTCGCCAGAAGCCATCGAGATCGCCGCGCGGCGCCTGCGCGGCCGCCCGGTCGAGTTCATTCGCGGTGAGGCCAGCGATCTTGCCCGGCTCACCCAGGGCGCCGACGCAGTCTTCTTTTGCAACGCGATCCACCTCATCCCCAACAAAGCGGAGGTCATCGGCATGCTGGCGAGCGCGCTGCGCCCCGGCGGCTTCCTCGCGATCAACAGCTCGTTTTATACGGGCGCTTATGCCTCTGGCAGCGAGAAGTTCTATCATCTCTGGACACGCCGCGCACTGGGATGGCTCCGGGAACACCATCCCGAGGCGCGTCCCTCGCGCCACGAGAAAACTACCGCCCGCGTCTGGCTGTCCGCCGACGAATACGCCGACCTGATGCGCGACGCCGGACTGCGGGTCGTGGCGCGTGCCGAGGAGCTAGCGCATATGCCGCTCGCCTCATGGCAGGACATCGGCAGCTACTGGCTCTTCATCGAGGGCGCGCTGCCAGGTGTGCCAATCCCCATCGGCGCGCAGGCGCTCTCATACGCCGCGCGCCAGGCCTTCGAGGAGCTGGAGCTGAGCGATGTGCCACGCATCTGGTTGCAACTCGTCGCCCAGAAAGAGGGCTAGTCTCCCCATCCGCGGGAACGAGGTCATGCCAGGTCCACAAAAGCGTGGAGGCGGCGAGCGCCACCTCCACGCTTCCTACTGCTGGCTTCTGACGATCGGCGGAACGCGGTGATGCCACTCGGTGACGCGCTGATAGGCGTGCCCCAGCCGCAGCAGGGCGGGCTCGTTGAAATGGCCCGCCGCCAGTTGCAGGCTGATGGGTAGGCCGGCCGCGGTAAAGCCGCAGGGCAAGGCGAGCGCAGGCTGACCCGTGAGGTCGAACGGGAAATTGTTGCGCAGCAGCGCATAACCCGGCAGGTTGTCCTGGTTCCCCATTCGGATGCGGGTCTCCAGCGCATCCACACGCGGCGCGACGATTGGAAGCGTTGGCATGGCTAGCGCGTCGAGATTCGCCAGCAGCGCGCGCATATGCCCGGTGAGCGCGCGGCGTATACGCTGCCCGCGGATGTAGGTCAGCGCGGACACGTCCGCGCCCGCGGCGAGCGCCTCGCGCACCGCGGGCGAGTAGCGCTCAGCCCGCGCCGGATACCAGCCCATCTCCTGGTGGTAGAGCGTTGCCTCGGGCCGCTGAACCGCACGGTAGGCTGAGTCGAAGAGGTCTTCGTTCAGGTCGGCGGGCATGTCCACTTCGCGCACCTGCGCGCCAAGCGTGCGATACACATCGAGCGCAGCGTATACCGCCTCGACCACCTCGGGGTCAGCGCCATCAAAGACGTACTGGCGCGGCACGCCTATGCGCGCGCCGCGGATGGCTTCCTCAGGGGTGCGCCCACTGGCCAGAGCGGCGGTATAGCTCATCGCCGGCGCGTCGATGCTGTCAGGGTCGCGCGGGTCGTACCCGGCGAGCGTATCGAGCAGTAGGGCGCAGTCTTCCACCGTGCGCGCGATGGGGCCAGCGTGGTCATACGAATTGCTGAGCGTGATCACGCCGAAACGGCTGACCAATCCGTAGGTCGGCTTCAGACCCGTCACGCCGCAGCATGCCGAAGGAATGCGAATCGAGCCGCCGGTATCGCTGCCGAGCGCGCCCAGGAAATAGCCCGCCGCGACACCCGCCGCCGAACCGCCGCTGCTGCCACCCGGAACTCGCTCTGTGTCCCAGGGGTTACGTGTTGGCGGCGTGAAAGTCCCGTAGGCGAACTCGTGTGTGTTGGTCTTCGCAACCTGAACCGCGCCCGCCTCGCGCAGCTTGGTGACCGTCGCAGCGTCCACCTCCGAAATGTAGTCATCTAGAACACGCGAGCCAGCGGTCGTGAGCGCGCCACGCATTTCGAAGAGATCCTTGACGCCGATAGTAATCCCCAGCAGCGGCCCCGCACGGCGCGCGGCGCGCGTATCCGCGAGGAGCGCGTCGGCCGTCCGCGCCTCCTCACGCGCGGATGGCTCCATGACAGTCACGCAGGCTTTGAGCTTGTCGTCCAGCGAGCGTATCCGCGCCAGCCCGGCATCCAGCAACCCCTCCGCCGTCAGCGCGCCGGCTCGCAGTTCTTTGGCCGCCTGTGCGATGGTCAGCGGCTCCCGCTCCTTCTGCTGCGTCCCGCTCACTCGCTTCTCCTCGCCGCGATGATCGCCTCCGCCCGATGCATGTCATCCGGCGTGGTCAGCTTCAGGTTGTCCTCCGAGCCAGTGACGATCACCACTGGCGCGCCCAGCCGCTCGACGGTCGCGGCGGTGTCCGTGCCATCGAAGCCGGCCGCCGTAGCCTGGTCATAGGCCCGCAGCAGCAGCCGCGCGTCGAAGGCCTGCGGCGTCTGCGCCCGCGCCAGACCGCCTGCCGCGAAGAGTCTGGTGAGCGAGCCATCCGGGGCGACCTCGCCAATCTCGGCGCCTGGCGCGGCGCTCGCGGCCAGTAGCGCGCCACCCGGCTTCCCCAGGGCCAGCGCCGCCTGCGCCAGCCGCTCGACCTCATCCGAAGTCACCAGCGGCCGGGCGCCATCGTGAATCATGACCATGCCGATCTCGCCACTGAGAATGCGCGCGCGCAGCGCAGCCAGCCCCAGCGTCTCTGACTGGCTGCGTGTCGCGCCGCCAGCGACGACGCCGTGCGCACGCGCCACCTCCGCCACCATGGACCGCACCCGCTCCACTTCGTCTGGGTGGGCGATCAGCAAGATCTCATCCACCAGCGGAGTTTGCTCGAAGGCCGCGACGCTCCAGAGCAGCGCGGGCCGTCCCGCCAGCGGCAGGAAGACTTTGTTCTCCCCTGCCCCCATCCGTGTCCCCTGCCCAGCGCAGAGGATGATCGCCACTACGCGCACGCTCGGCCCTCACTCACATCCCGCTGCCTTCTCAACCCCTGATTGGCGGGCCTCCCAACTCTACCACAGGGCGCGCCTCAGGCCTGGTCCGCCGCCTCCGGAAGGGCGGGCAGGCTCGCCACCGCTCGTCGCTCAATTTCCGCCGCCTCCGCGTCGCCCGCGCCACTGGCCACCCGCAGCGCTTCTGCGAATCCAGCCCGCGCGTCCTCGATACGGCCGACGCTGGCGTCATGCAGCGCGAGGTCATGCAGGGCGCGCCGCAGATGGGCCGCGTCGCCCGCGGCGTGCGCCGCGGAGACCGACCACGCCAACGCCTGGCGCAGGTCCGTCGCACGCCTGCGTGCGCGCCACGCTGGGCTTAGCGCATCCACAAGATCGAGAACGCTCTGGCGCCGATCCCGGGCATGGGCCCACGTAAGCGCGCCGATTAGGCCTGACCCCTCCACATCCAGTGTCGCCGCGCCCGCATGACCCTCCTGACGCCGCGCGAAGTCGAGCCACCACGCCGCCAGCGCATCGCCCAACGCGTCACGCCATTCCTCCGGAGTCTCACCCAACCGGCGCGCCGCGTATTGGCGTATGGGAACCTGCAGCCGCAGACGACCGGAGGCCAGGGGATCGATCAGGCGCAATCCCACCAGCGCGTCAAGTGTCGCCGCCGCGCCCGCCCGCCAGGCCTCGTCCGCCATGTTTGCGCTGCCAGCGCCGTCCGTCTGCGCGTGCGCGGCTCCGACCACCGCCAGCGCCGCGCCGCGCGGAAACGTCGCGCCCTCGATCAGCGCCAGGCCGGCGAACGCCAACCGGGCATGCGCGGGCAGCGACTCCCACGCCCAATCGAACACATCGCGCAGACGTGAAGGCCCGGCGTCCTGCGCCACGTTGAGAGGCAGGCTCATGATCGCCACGCGCGCCGCAGTCAGGCCGATAACAAGCGGCAAGCCACCCAGCATGTGGGCCGCGCCCACGATCAGCGGCTCATTTCCTTCCGCTGGACGCCGCGGGTCGGCCTGCTGAAGCGCGTGGCGGAGGAGCTTCGCCGCGGCGTCCTCGTCCAACGGGGCGAGCGGCGTCTCGGTAATCCGCTCATCTAGCAGTGGCTGGCGCGCCGTCACGAGTACGGCGACATTCTCATCCCCGAGTCCATCCATGAGCGCCGCGACATCGAGTGGCGGCTCGACGTGATCAAACGCGAGCAACGCGGGCGGCGCGTCAGGTCCGCGGGCGCCGCCCAGCGCATTCGCCAGTTCCTGTCGCAGCGCCGCCAGCCCCGGATCGCCACTCAACCCCTCGCTTGGCAGCCACATGACGCCTCCTGGAAAGGCCCCACGCTCGGCCGCCAATGCTACAACTTCCGCCGCCAACGCCGACTTCCCCACACCAGATGGCCCAATGAGCGCGACCGCATTCGGCGGCTCGGATGTGGTCAGCGCCGCCAGCGTGGCGTCAAGTTCCGCGCCCCGAGCGATCAAGCGAGTGGCGCGGGGTAGGCCTGCGCCAGCGATCACACCACGCGGCGCGCCAGGAGTCATCGCGCCGATCATCTCGCCAGCCCTGGCCGCGCGCCCCATATGCTCTGGCGTCAACTGCCGCTGTGGAGCGGCGCCGGCGGAGCCATCCATCGCCATCAACGCCGCTCTCCTCGCTGCGCTTGCCCCCACCGCCAATTCGTAGTTCAGGATAACAGAGCGTCGTGAAAGCCCGCAAGCGCGGTGGTTACTGTTTTCGCGCCCCGAGCAGGATAGAAGATAGGAAGCCGAACGGGGCAGCGGCGCGGCCCGCCGGTCGCCCTGAGCGTCTTTTCAGATGGGTATACTGTGTCGCGCGGGGCAGACGACCGTCCCGCGAGAACGTCACGAAGAGGCAAGAGTGTGAGTCTGGAAGAGCGGAGCGAGACGGCGCGCGGCGGAGGAGCGGGAGAACAGGAACAAAGCCCGGTCCGCCACCAATACCTCAGCGTCAAGCGCCAGTATCCCGACGCGATCCTCTTCTTCCGTATGGGCGACTTCTATGAGATGTTCGATGAAGACGCTGAACTGGTCGCGCGCGAGCTGGAAATCACCCTTACCAGACGCGACTTCGGCCGCGGCCAGCGCTCCCCCATGGCGGGCGTGCCGCACCACGCCGCCGATGGCTACATCGCACGGCTGATCAGCAAGGGCTACCGGGTCGCGATCTGCGAGCAAGTCAGTGACCCCGCCCTCTCGCGCGGGCTGGTCGAGCGCGAGGTGATCCGCGTCGTAACTCCCGGCACGGTCGTAGACCCAGCGATGCTGGCCGCCAAGCGCAACAACTTTCTCGCCGCCGCCGCGCTCGGGCGAGACGGCGTTGGCGTCGCCTGGGTCGACATCACGACAGGTGAGTTCGCCTGCGCGCAGTTTCCCGCCGCTGACCCCGAAGCCGCGCTGGCGCAGGAGCTTACTCGCGTGCAGCCAGCCGAGGCGCTTGTTGAGGCCGAGCGTCCCAGCCGCGTCCCACTGCCGCGCCGCGCCAGCCGTCACGACGGCGAGCATCCACTCGACCACGAGGCCGAACACGGTGGGACGATTGACCCTGCCAGCGAGGAGCCTGCCTCGCTCGCCCAGCGCCTGGCCGCGCTCGACCCGCGCCATAGCCTGACCGTGACGCCGTGGGACGCGCGCTATTTCCGGGAGGACACCGCGCGCGAGCGGCTACTCGAGCACTTCCACGCCGCCTCGCTCGAACCGTTCGGATGCGCGGGGCTGCCGCTGGCGATCCGCGCCGCCGGAGCGATCCTCGCCTATCTTCAGGAGACGCAGCGTGGCGCGCTGGCGCAGATCACCGGGCTGGAGACCTACAGCGCCAGCGGCTTCATGACGCTCGACGCGCACACGCGCCGCAATCTGGAGCTATTCGAAAGCGGGCGCGGCGGCGGGGTCAAAGGCTCGCTGCTCGGCGTCCTGGACCACACGCGGACGCCAATGGGCGGACGGCTACTGCGACGCTGGATTGGCGAGCCGCTGCTGGACCTGGAACGTCTGCGCGAGCGGCAGGACGCGGTCGCGGCGGCGAAAGAGAGCGTCGCCCTGCGCGCACGGCTGACGCCCATCCTGGGCCACGCAGGTGACCTCGAGCGCCTGATCAATCGTGCGCTGCAGCGCATCGCCACACCGCGCGACCTGGTTGCGCTGGCGAATGGCTTGCGCGCCGTTGAGGAGGTCGCCGCCGTGATGGCCGGCGCGCCTGAGGGGCTGCAACGCGCCAGCGCCGCGATTCAGCCGCTACCAGCCCTTCAGGCGCTGATCGCGCGGGCGCTCGTGGACGAGCCCCCGCTGACGATGGCCGACGGCGGCGCTATCCGCCAGGGCTACCACGCCGAGTTGGATACGCTCACCGACGCCGCCCGCAACGGCCGCCAATGGGTGGCGGAATTGGAGCGCAAAGAGCGCGAGCGCAGCGGCATCTCGACGCTCAAGGTCGGTTATAACAAAGTCTTTGGCTATTACCTCGAAGTCTCTAACTCCCAGCTCAGTCGCGTCCCGGAGGACTATATCCGCAAGCAGACGTTGAGCACAGGAGAGCGGTTCATCACCCCCGACCTTAAGGAGTACGAGGCGCTGATTCTCAACGCGCATGAGAAGAGCGTCAAGCTGGAGCAGGAGTTGTTCGCCGCGCTGCGCGCCGACGTGGCGGCGCAGTGGGGCGACGCGACGCTGCGTGTTGCGCGCGGGCTGGCGGAGTTGGACACTATCATGGCCTTAGGTGACGTCGCGTCGCGGCGCAACTACTGCCGTCCCACACTGGATGAGAGTGATGCGATCCACATCGTCGCCGGGCGGCATCCGGTCGTCGAGGCGACCCAGCGCGATGTCGCTTTCGTTCCCAACGACGCGGAGATGTCCACAAATGAGGCGCAGATCCTGCTGCTGACCGGCCCCAATATGGCGGGCAAGTCCACCTATCTGCGACAGGTAGCGCTGATCACGCTGATGGCGCAGATCGGCTCGTTCGTTCCCGCGGAATCGGCGCGCATTGGCCTCGTAGACCGTATCTTTACCCGCATTGGCGCGCAGGACGACCTGGCGACCGGGCAGTCTACGTTCATGGTCGAGATGGTCGAGACGGCGGCGATCCTGCGCCACGCTACGCCGCGCAGTCTGGTGATCCTGGATGAGATCGGCCGCGGCACCAGCACCTATGACGGGCTGGCCATCGCCCACGCCATTATCGAGTATTTGCACAATAATCGCAACCGCAGCGCCAGGACGCTGTTCGCCACCCACTATCATGAGCTGGTGGAGCTGGCGCGCGCGCTGCCGCGTGTCCGGCCCTACACCGTCGCTGTCGCTGAGGAAGGCGGGCACGTCGTCTTTCTGCGCGCCATCGTACCCGGTGGCGCGGACAAAAGCTACGGCATCCATGTCGCGCAACTGGCGGGCATACCGCGCCAGGTAGTGCGCCGCGCCGAGGAAGCGCTGGAGGAGTTGGAGCGAACAGGCGACGCGGGCCACAGGCGCTCGCGCATGCGGGACATGCTACAGCCACAATTCGCCCAGTTGACCCTCTTCTCCGCCGAGCCCGACCCCATCATCGAGGAGCTGAAAGCGCTGGCGGTGGACGAACTCACCCCGCTCGAAGCCATTGGCCGCCTCTATGAGCTCCAGCGCAAGGCGCGCGAGCGGCGTTAGCGTGACGCCACGCTCACTCTATAATGAGCCTTGAGCGCGCCAATCGCGTGTGACGCCTCGCTTCGAGAGGAGAGCGACCTGTGACAGGGACTGTGGTAGCGGTAAGCCTCAGCCCGACACATACCTTTTCCAAGCCCAATCAGCCAAGCATCACCATGCTTGCCGGGCTAGGCGTCGAAGGCGACGCGCACAGCGGCGAGACGGTCAAGCATCGCTCACGGGTGGCGCGCGACCCAAGCCAGCCCAACCTCCGCCAGGTCCACCTGATCCACAGGGAGCTGCATGATGAGCTACGCGGCGCGGGATTCTCGGTGTCGGCCGGGCAAATGGGCGAGAATGTCACCACACGCGGTGTGGACCTGCTGGGGCTGCCAGCAGGGACGCGGCTACGGCTGGGCGATGTCGCGGTCATCGAGATCACAGGGCTGCGTAACCCGTGCGTCCAGCTAGACGGACTTCAGCAAGGGCTCATGGCGGCATGTCTGGACCGCGACGACGAAGGCGCGCTCGTCCGCAAGGCGGGCGTTATGGCGATTGTCCTGACTGGTGGCGTGGTGCGGCCGGGAGACCCCATCATCGTCATGCTGCCACCAGAGCCGCACGAGGCGCTTCGACCTGTTTGAGCGTAGTCGGCTCCAACGGGCGACGCGACCCTTCCCTCCAGCACTGGGTCACCCGCACTTCCGCCGGCGCCAGATACTCCAATGACCGTCCCAATCCCGTCACATTATTGCGCCGGGTCAACAGGCGTGCTACACATAATCTGAAGCGCAGACCAACCGCCAGGAGAGCGCGGCGCGCTTGCTTTCTCGTCCCTTCACGCGCTTGAGGTGGGAGCGTTTACGTGGAGGGCGTCTCCCTGGCGTGGGCCTCGCGGTGTTGTACGGACCTGTGTATCCACCAGTGGATGTGAGAGGTGACCGGCATGCCCATCGATCAGCAAGCGGCTCTCGCGATGTACCAGCAGATGTTGACCATCCGCCTCTTTGAAGAAACGATGGTACAGGTGTACGGCGAGGGAAAGTCGCCCGTGTTTGATATTGGCGCAGGTACCGTGCCAGGAGAGATGCACCTCGCGGCTGGACAGGAGCCCGTCGCGGTCGGGGTCTGCGCGCACCTGCGGCAAACGGATACGGTGACTGGCCCGCATAGGGCGCATCACTTCGCCATCGCCAAAGGCGTTGATCTCAAGAAGATGACCGCGGAAATCTTCGGGAAGGAAACCGGGCTGAGCAAAGGCAAGGGCGGACACATGCACCTTTTCGACCCTGCCGTGAAGTTCAGTTGTTCCGGGATTATTGGCGCTGGAATGCCACCCGCTGTTGGCGCCGCGCTGGCCGCCAAGAAGCAGGGCCGGGATGATGTCGCGGTCGCGTTCTTTGGTGAAGGAGCCGCCAACCAGGGTTCATTCCACGAGTCGCTCAACCTGGCCGCCCGCTGGAAGCTACCGGTTATCTTCGTCTGCGAAGATAACAGCTACGCCATCTCGGTCCCCAAAGCGGCGGCGACCGCCATTGCCTCGAACGCAGACCGGGCGCAGTCCTACGGGATGCCTGGCGTCGCTGTGCATGAGAACGACGCCATCGCGGTCTACGAGGCGGCGAAAGAGGCGGTGGCCCGCGCGCGCCGTGGCGACGGCCCATCACTGCTCGAGATTCACACCGACCGCTATCTGGGCCATTTCCAGGGCGACCCCGAGCTGTATCGCGACCCAACCGAGGTCGCGCGACTCAAGACGCATGACCCAATCAAGCGCCTACATGACCAGTTGATCGAGCAGCAATGGCTGACCGAGGAACAGGACGCCGAAGCGCACGCCGCCGCCAAGAAAGCGGTTGAAGACGCGGTGGCGTTCGCGCGTGAGAGCGCGTATCCGGCTCCACAAGAGGCGCTCGAGGACGTGTTTGTCACCACGATGTGAGCGCGTGAGGAGCAATGGGAGGAACCTACCATGGCAACCGTTTCATCCAGGGAACTGACCACTGCCCGCGCGATTTCCGAGGCCATCGCGCAAGAGATGAAGCGCGATGACCGGGTCTTCGTCATGGGCGAGGATATCGGCAAGTATGGCGGCATCTTCGGCGCCACGCAGGGGCTGCTCGACCAGTTCGGCCCTGAGCGCGTGATGGATACCCCCATATCCGAGACTGCGTTCATTGGCGCGGCGACTGGCGCGGCGGCTGAGGGCATGCGCCCAATCGTTGAGTTGATGTTCGTTGACTTCTTCGGTGTGTGCATGGATCAGATCTACAACCATCTGGCCAAGAACACCTACATGTCGGGCGGACACGTGCGCCTGCCCGTGACACTGATTACTGCCTATGGCGCTGGCTACGACGACGCCGCCCAACACTCACAGGCGCTCTACAGCATCTTCGCGCACACCCCTGGCCTGAAGGTCGTGGTGCCTTCCACGCCCTACGACGCCAAAGGGCTGATGATCGAGGCCATCCGCGATGACAACCCCGTGATGTACTTCATGCACAAAGGGATCATGGGGCTTGGGTGGATGTCTATGCTTAAAGCATCCGCGGGGCCAGTGCCGGAGGAAGAGTATACCATCCCGTTTGGCGTTGCGGACATCAAGCGCGCGGGAACAGATCTCACCATCGTCACTATCGGCATGATGGTACACCGCTCGCTCGAAGCCGCCGAGAAGCTCGCCGAACAAGGCATCTCCGCGGAGGTGCTGGACCTGCGCACGCTCGTCCCGCTCGACCGTGAGGCGATCATCAACTCGGTGAAGAAGACGCACCGCCTGCTGGTTGTGGACGAGGATTATCGCAGCTACGGCATGTCGGGAGAGGTGATCGCCACCGTCGCCGAGAACGCGCTGGATTATCTGGACACGCCCGCGCGCCGCATCGCCGAGCCTGACACCCCGATACCCTACAGCCGCCCACTGGAGCAGTTTGTGCTCCCCAATCCGGACACGATCGTCGCCACTGCGCGCGAGATGCTTGGCCGCTGAGAAGCCCGAACGCGTGAGTATCGAGAAGCGCGTGGCCCGGGCCCATCGAGACAATGAGGTCTGGGCCATGCCTTCCGCATGACGGCGCCAGCTTAGGCCAGCGCCGCGAACAAGGCTGGTCACGAGATGAGCATCGAGATCACCATTCCAGCATGGGAAGACACCTCGATCGAGGAAGCGTCCCTTGCCAACTTGTTTGTCAGTCCGGGCGCGGAGGTGCGTCAGGGGCAGGTGCTGGGCGAGATCATGGTGGAGAAGGCGACGCTGGAGATCGTCGCGCCGGGCGAGGGCGTCATCCAGGACGTGAAGATGGAGCGCGGGGACGTCGTCAAGCCGGGCATGGTCGTGGCGACCCTGGCGACCGCTGAGGAAGTTGCGCGCGCCCATGCTGCCGCGGCTCCGCCAGTCGCGGGCGCCGTCAGCGCGCCAGCCCAATCAGTCGCACAGGGCGCAGGCGCGTTTGTGCCCGCTTCACCCGCCGCGCGGCGGCTGGCCCGTGAGCTGGGCGTAGAACTCGGACAGGTTACCCCAGCGGACGGCCAGCGCGTCACCGAGGATGACGTGCGCCGGGCCGCGATGGGCGCCGGGGCCAACGGTGTCGCCGCGCCCGCCGCCCCACGCGCCTCCGAAGCCGCCGACGCCGCCGACGCCGCCGAGGGTGAGCCGCTGACGGGGCGGCGCAAGGTGATCGCCGAGCGGATGCTGCGCAGCCTGCAAACGTCCGCCCAGTTGACACTCACCACAGATGCGCGCGCGGACACGCTTGTAGAGGCCCGCGACCGAATCCGGCAGCAATTCGAGGTCACCTATACCGATCTGATCGCCTGGGTGGCCATCCAGGCGCTGAAGCGGATTCCAGCGATGAACGCGACACTGGAGGGCGAGCGGCTCCATGTGAGTCCGGCCATTCACCTGGGTCTGGCGGTCGCGACGCCTAGCGGTCTCATCGTCCCGGTAGCGCGGAACGCGGGCGACCTCTCGCTGAGTGAGCTTTCCGCGCAGGCGCGGGCGCTGACCGAACGCGCCCGGAATAACACCAGCGCGCCGGGGGAACTCTCCGGCAGCACCTTCTCGTTGACCACACTCGGCCTGTATGAGATCGACGCCTTCACGCCGATCCTCAATCCGCCCGAGATCGGTATTCTGGGCATCGGCCGCATCCGCGAGACGATCATCCCCGTGGATGGCCAGCCCGCGCTCGGCCACATGCTGGCGCTCAGTCTGACATTTGACCACCGCGCGCTGGATGGCGCCCCAGCGGCCGAATTCCTGCAGACCGTGAAGCGTCTCGTGGAAGCGCGGGATACATTCAGCGGGGCCGAATGATGGCCCCGCTTGTGGGGCTCATCGCCAATCCCGCCGCCGCGCATGACATACGGAGGCTGAGCGGGCTCGGCTCGATTGTCGATAATCAGGAGAAAGCGCGCATCTTGCGTCGGGTTCTTCTGGGTCTCCAGGCGACTGGCGTCACGCAGGCGCTCGCGGCGCCAGACCACTATGGTCTGGCCGCTTCCGCGGCCAGCGTTTCTGGCCTGCATGTTCACGTGCGCCTGGTTGATATGGAATGCGCGCGCGACGAGACGGACTCGACCCGCGCCGCGCAATACATGGCTGACGCGGGCTGCGCATGCATTGTGACGCTGGGTGGTGATGGCACGAACCGGGCGGTGGCGAAAGGATGTGGCGACGTCCCGCTGCTCGCCATCTCCACTGGTACGAACAACGTGATTCCGGAACGGATCGAAGGCGTCATCGCCGGAATGGCGGCAGGGCTGTTTACGCGCGGTCTGATCCCACAAGACTTGGCCGTCCGCAACTCGAAACGTCTGGAAGTGACCCGCGCGACCGCTGTGATCGAAACGGCGTTAGTAGACATCGCGGCGTCCACCACGCCATTTCTGGGCGCGAGGGCGGTCACGGACACGACCTCGCTCACTCAACTCTGGCTCACACAGGCCGTACCGGGAACCATCGGCCTGGCCGCAATAGGGGCCAACGTCAGTCCGCTCTCGCCGCGCGACGACGGAGCGCTGCTCCTCGATCTGGCCGGACAAGACCCGCCACAGGACTGCGCGACGGTGATAGCGCCCATCGCGCCGGGTCAGATCGAGCGGGTCGGTGTGCGCTCATGGCGGCGCATCGCGATGGGCGAAAGCGTCGCGCTTGCGGCCTTCCCGCGCGTCCTGGCGCTGGATGGCGAGCGCTCGCTCCGGGTGGGTGCGGACGACGCGAGCATCGCGATTCGCGCCACATGGAATGGGCCACGCATGCTCGATACGCAGGCCATCCTGGACTACGCCGCGCGTCACGGGCTGTTTGTGATAGGCGGCGATCCAGGGGCCATCGAAGGCTAGCGCATCCGGGCGACTGCCAGACAAGGCAACGGGATTACCCAAGCGAGACGAAACGGCTCGCGTCGGGTGTTGGCAGGCGCGCCGCGCGGGCATGGGTGAACCAGCCGAGGGCCGCCTGAGTGGCCAGCGCCGCCAGAGACGCAGCGCCAAAGCTGAGCCATAGCGGCGCGACTGCGAGGAGCGCCTCCAGTGCGGCGAAAAAGGCGATAAACCCGAAGAGGCCCAGCGCCAGCCCGCGTGCGAAGCGGATCGCTTGCGGCGAGCCAAATAACGCGTGGTTAAAGCAGACGAGGATCGAGGCGTAGATCGGCAACGTGGCCAGCAGACCACTGAGATGCGCGCCGAGCGCGGGCGCCACGGTCGTCAGGGCAACGACGAAGCTGGTGGCGACGACCATGCGCGCTGGTATGTCCCACCAGGGCGCGGCTCCCGACTCCGCTCCCTCCCCTGCGTGGGGCATAAGCCAGTTCAGCGTCAGGATCACGACCGCCGCTATTGCCAGCGCCACCAGGCCAGAGGCGCGTACCCGGTCCAGCGCGAGC
This sequence comes from Ktedonobacterales bacterium, assembly GCA_036391685.1. Lineage (GTDB taxonomy): Bacteria > Chloroflexota > Ktedonobacteria > Ktedonobacterales > JADMIN01 > JAKAIY01. The sequence continues at coordinate 23,672 of DASVZK010000061.1, read as the reverse complement.
GTGGAGAGCATGGTCGCCAGCCAGCCGCCAGCCATCGCCGCCGGCCAGGGCCAGCGCCGCGCCGCCAGCCACGCATAAACCAGGCAAAACAGCGCGACACTGATTGAGCCGAGCAGGATGCCTGACGCCGTCTGGCGCGCGAAGGCTCTCCCGCTCTCCAGGGCAATGAAGAGAGCGACCGGACCGGAGGTCAGCGGCAGGCCGATCAGCAGACCGCTGACCGCCGCGCCCCAGCGCCGCCCCGCCAGGCTCACCGCCCAGATCAGCGCGGGCGTCAGCAGGATCTTGAAGATCGTAGTGGTCATATGGTCCCAGCCTGAGAGGGGCGCGCGACTTCGCGCCAGAAATGACGCCACCCTGCCCGGCGCTCGTTAGCGCGGACAGGGTGGTGAGGGCCAAGCTGGCTCCCCGGACAGGATTCGAACCTGTAACCTTGCGGTTAACAGCCGCCTGCTCTACCGTTGAGCTACCGAGGATCATACGCCGCCGCGGCGTCATGAGTGAAGGTCTCATACGAGACACGCCGCGCTGGCAGCGAAGTGTAGTATACACGCGCGGGCTAAATCCCGTCAAGCAGCATGCCGCGGCGGTCCGGACGAGACAAGGCCCGAGGCAGACAGACGTCACGCGCCGCGGAAGTAGGGTTACAGCCCAAAGCAGCGGAACGCGCCGTCAACGTTCCCCACGTAGATACGGCCGTTTGATACCGAGACCGGCGCATAGAAGGTCTGACCCCCTGGTTCGCCGTAGTTCCAGATGAGCGTGCCCGTGGTCGCGTTATAGGCCTGGATACGTCCACCCGCTGTGATGATAACGACGCCTGGTGTCACGGTAATGGCCGCGAGCACATGCCCCACCGACAGGCACACATCCCAGCGTGAGAGGCCGGTAGCAGGATCGAGCGCGCGCAAGCTGCCCTGACAGGAGACGCCGTTGATCGTCACGTTCCCGCTGCCAACATACAGCGAGGTCCCATCGAATCCTGCGGGCGCGATATCCCCAGAGCCGCATTGCGGGCAATCCCCGCCCGCGCCAATCTGCCGCGACCAGACCGGACCCGCGGCGATATTCGCGCGGTCGAAGGCGAAGTAGACGCCATCTTTGTTCAGCGCGCCAACCAGCGCCCGCGCCTGTCCACTAATTGTCGCGGTGAAAAGGGTTGGCGTTGTGCCGAAGTCAATGTCGCCACCGGTGGGCTGGTTTGGTATTTGCCAGGAGCCGAGAGCCGCCAGGTCTTTCGCGCGGACGGAAATCACGGACTCCGCCAGCGGCTCGCTCGTCGCGCATGAGCCCGCGTTGCCGGTGGCGAAGTAGAGATCGCCGGTCGCCGCGTCTACTGTGACCGATCCCCATACTCCAACGCCAACGCAGCCGGCAGGCGCCGTGTGGAAGACATGTTCGACGATCCCGGTATTCTCGTTCATCTCCACGACCGCGCCACCGACCAGCGGGCAGTCGCCAAACGAGGAGATGCCTTGATAGATATGGCCGTTGAAAATCAGCGGTGAGGACCAAAGGAAGTGGCTGGGCGTAACCCCAAGCTCTGTGGACCAGAGAATCGCGCCGTTGCGCGCGTTCACGGCATAGAACCGCCCATCGCCACCGCCGACGAAGATCGCCCGCGCGCTGTAGACCGCCCCTACCGCTGGACTTGAGGCGACTCCGGCCGTGGGAGGATCACACGCTGGGTCCGTCGTCTGGCCAAGATTCGCTGTCCATAGACTCACGCCAGTTGAACTGGTCGCGTGAAGCAGCCCATCCCAGGACCCCCAGTAGGCGATTCCGTTGACGATTGCGGCCTGGTCGCTGATGACGCCACCCGCTGCCGCCGACCATTGCTGTGTAAGGCCTGGGTACGTTGCCGGAGTGAGGGTCGTCTCCACCGCGTCATAGCTTGAACGCGCGCCATCATGCAAATAGCCGCGCCAGTCGCCAGCGTGAAAGGGTGGTGGTGGACTCGACGGTGGGGGCAGTGGCGTGGCGGCAGGCAACGCGCCAATGGCGAAGATATGCATCGCGCCGCCAGATACCGAGGTCGGTAACTGGACGCTCGCTGGCGCCTTGCCGGACTGCAGTGTCACCTCGGCAAGCAGCACATAGGTCGCGATGGCCTGTTTCCCGCCGCTGGAAGTATCACGGTACGAGGTCTGCGCCGCGATCTGATTGCCGGACTTAAGGCCTCCCCCCAAGGCCCAGTCGCTCATGACCAGGCTCACAGCCTGCGTTGAACCATCAGTGTAGCTAATCGTTACCGTGCCCGTGGACGCGCCGTTCGACGCCGCACCGAGAAACCCGATCACGCCACCTGTCAGCGCTGGGAGTGGAATGATCTGACCAGCCGCTTTCCAGTTATCGGAAACGCCAGCGGAAACCGTGGGCCATGTGAACGGGAGGTTGGCGACTGTCAGGCTCGCGCCTGACGAAAACCCCGCCGCGCTCAGCGCCGGGCCAGAATACGAATTGCCCGAAGCATCGAATTTTGCGCTAGTCGCGGCGCCATCAGCCGGACTGACACCTTCGTTGTTGAAAGCTGGCGTGGGGAGGATAGCGGTGATCGCGAAGACATGCAATGCGCCCTGCGTCACCGATCCTGGCAGGGTGACGCTCGCCAGCGACTTCCCGGCCGGCACGGTGAGTGGCGCGACGTAGAACAGGTCGGCCGCGACGCGCTTTGTAAACCCATCAGCGGTGTCCTGGTAGGACGTCGCGACTGCCAGGGTATTGCCTGAGGACAAGCCACCGCTCAGCGCCCAGTCGCTAAGGGCGAGCGTGAAGGTCTGTGTCGTGGAATCGGTAAAGATCGCTGTCGCCTGTCCACTTGATGGGCCATTTGACGATGACCCGAGGAACGCGATGGTCGAGCCAGCCGGGGCCGGGATCGGAAGGGTGATCGCGCTGGCCGCGGGCGCCGCCCAGTTATCTTGCGTGCCCTCAACAAAGGGCGCAAATTGAAACGTCGCGCCCTTGAACTGGAAAATCGCGCCCGAATGCGTTCCGGCGGCGGCAAGTGCGGCGCCCGAGTACGCTACCGAGCCAGCAAAGCGCGCATACGTGCTCACACCATCGTTGACCGCGACGCCTTCATTCGTGTAAGCCGGCAGCGCGAACGCCTGAACTGGACGAGCAGGCGCGAACGCCCACCATAGTCCCGCCATCACAACAACCAGAGCGCCAGCCCTGCCCGCCCGCATCCACCAGCGGCCTCCCGCCAACCTCACCCACATCGATCGACTCATTCCCCTGTACGCTATTCACAGCGCGTATACACCGCGCGCATCAGTGTGTAATCCAGATGCGCATGTTTGGGCGCCACCTGGATCGCGCGTCTTCCTGATGTATTTAGACGGGACATGGCGTGCCCCAACCACGAATGTGGGCCAGACGGGGCAGGAAGCTAGAGCGACAAATCGGCCTCCCATGCGTAGACCCTACGAGGGTTACTCATGGCGCGCTGCGCAGCGCGTTTGACCCGCGCCACCGACCCGCGTAGACTGAGTGGACGCTGGCGGTGGCGTAGTGGTAGCCGCCAAAATATTAGGCTGACAGAGTTTGGAGCGCGGTGAATGCGTCGAATTTGTGTCTATGCGGGATCACGATCCGGGTCGCGACCCGACTATGAGGATGCCGCGCGCGCAGTGGGGTCGGAACTTGCCCGGCGTCAGATTGGCATCGTCTATGGCGGCGCGGGTGTCGGCGTCATGGGCGCGCTCGCGGATGCGGCGCTGGCGGAAGGCGGGAAGGTCATTGGCGTCGCGCCGCGCCACTCGTTCCCCCATGAGGCGCCGCACACCGGGCTGACCGAGATGCGCATAGTCGGCAGCATGCACCGGCGCAAGGCGGTAATGGAAGATCTGTCTGAGGGATTTATCGCGCTCCCTGGGGGCTTTGGCACACTCGATGAATTGTTCGAGACGTTGACCTGGGCGCAGATAGGGCTCCACCAAAAGCCCATTGGCCTTCTCAATGTTGACGGCTTTTACCATCAGTTGCTGGCGTTCGTGGATCATCTCAGCCACGAAGGCTTCATCGAGTCCGAGCACCGCTCGCTGCTTATTGTTGAGCGGACACCAGAGGCGCTGATCGATCAGTTGATCAGCCGCGCCGCAGTGACTCGGAAGCGCAGCCGCCAAAGGGCGCCAGACGCAGGCTGACCGCGCGTGCCAAGTCCGTCGTAACGACCCACGTAACGTTCCCGAAACGCTACATTCATACGCTTGGACCACAGAACGATAGTGGCGCTCCCGGCGCCAGCGGCAGCAGCCGTACGAAATGAGTCTGGGTGATGAGCGCATCGCATATGACGGGCGCGCCTGCGCCAGCCGAGCGGAGCAGGATGGCGCGGGTGTTGCGGCTCCTCGGCCCGCGGTGGGCGTGGCGATTGACGGCGCTTGGAGCGCTTGCGATCTATCTCGTCGCTATTCCCGCGCGCTTCGCCCAGCTTGCGCGTGTCTGCGACGCCGTAATGTGCGCGCCGGGGCAGGTTGGCGCGGGCGACCGCTTCGCGCTCGCGCCGACGCTCTACGCGGGGCTACTCATCGGGCTCGACATCGTCTTCGCCGCGATTTATGTAGGGCTCGCGGCCCTCATCGCGTTGCGCAGGCCAACTGACACGCGAGCGATCTTCGTCTCCCTGGCGCTCGTCCTCTGGGGACTGACCTTCACCAATACGCTGACCGCGCTCCCCAGTCAGAGCGCACGGTGGGTTCTACCTGTCGCCTGTCTGCGCTACCTGGGCGCGGCCCTCATAACGCTCTTCTTCTTCGTCTTTCCTGACGGTCGATTCGCGCCGCGCTGGGCGCGCTGGGTCGCACTGGCATTTGTCGCGTCTCAGGCGCCGGTCTACTTCTGGCCGGATTTCGTCGCCCTGAACCCCAACCTCTGGCCCGCATGGTTGCACTACCCCCTAACCGCGGGATATTTGGGGGTCATGGTTGGGGTGCAGGTCTATCGCTACCGCTGTATCTCCACGATGGCGCAGCGTCAGCAGACCAAATGGGTCGTTCTGGGCATAGCCTTTGCGCTCAGCGGCTACACGCTCGCCTCGACGCTGGCCGGCCTGTTCGCGCCACTGCCGGGATCGGCGGAATATGCGCTCTACGTCGCCATGATCAACGTATCCCTACTCCTGCTTCCTTGCGCAATCGCAGTCGCCGTGCTCTATGACCGGCTCTACGACATTGATACCCTGATCAACCGCTCGCTCGTCTATCTGACGCTCACGGGCCTGCTCGTCGCGCTCTATTCCCTCAGCGTATATCTGTTTGGCGGCTTGGCGCGCCTCGTAACCCGGCTGCCAAATAGCTCGCTGGTGATCGTCCTCTCGACGCTCGGAGTCGCGGCGCTCGCGCAGCCGCTCCGGGCGCGCATCCAGCGCGCGATTGACCGCCGCTTCTATCGCCGCCGGTACAACGCCGCGCGTGTGCTCGCATCCTTTGGCGACACACTGCATCACGAGGTAGACATAGCGCGTTTGACCGACCGCTTGATAGACGCCGTCGAGCGGGCGATGGAGCCGTCGCATATCTCACTGGTATTACTCTCGCGTGCTGCGCCAACCATGCAGCGCGCAGAGGTCACGCCACGCGAGGGCAATTCCGGGTAAGCAAGCTACAGCGCGATCCCGCGCCGAGCGCGGCGACGGCCCGGCTCCGATAGCGCTGTCGCGGGCCTTGATTGGGTCGCAGCGGACGAACACGCGCCAAACCCACCTGCGGTTCTCTGCGTCATATTCCTGCTTCGCCTTCCCGGCGCGCCGATTTCGCCAGGACACACGGCGGACGAAAGTCCATCGGCCATAACGTCACCGGTGAATATGGCGACATCCCCAAGTCGCGATATTCCTCACGAGCCGGCTCTTTCCCTGTAGCTTCAGGACGTTGGCAAAGTCGCCAACACGTCGCCCAGGAGCAAACACACAAGAGACCCGAGGAACGGCGCTCACATTGTGTCCTGCGTTGTCACCCACGCGCGATAGCGCAGGACATAGCGTGGGCGCCGTCGGCTGCCTAGCGAACGTGGACACCGCCAGGTCAATTGACTGTGTGCGGGCTCATATCGATCAATGACATGCTGGAAACACGGAGGTGGCGCTATGCGATGCCTGGTGACGGGGGTCGCAGGCTTTGTTGGGTCGCACCTGGCCGAGCGATTGATCGCGCTCGGACACGAGGTTGTGGGAATAGACGCGCTCACTCCGTATTATGAGCCGGCGCTCAAGCGTCAGAATCTGCTGGCCTTGCGCGATCACCAGCGATTCAGCATGATCGATGACGACCTGTGCGAGCTTGAGTTAGAGCCCGTGGTGGAAGGCATTGACCAGGTCTTCCACCTTGCCGGTCAGCCGGGAGTGCGCGGGAGCTGGGGCGAGCAATTCGACGAGTACGCGCGCCACAACATCAACGCGACGCAGCGACTGCTGGAAGCGTTGCGCGAGCGCCCGCCGAGCCGGATTGTGTACGCCTCTTCCTCTTCGGTCTATGGCGATACGCCGCTGCCCATGAGAGAAGACGCCCTCCCACAGCCACTCTCACCCTACGGAGTCACAAAACTGGCGGGCGAGCACCTGATGCGCGCCTATTGGAAGAGCTACGGCTTGCCGGCCATATCACTGCGATTCTTCACGGTCTACGGCCCGCGCCAGCGTCCCGATATGGCGTTCAACCGGTTCATTCGCGCCATATCGCAAGGCAAGCCCATTCAGCTCTATGGCGACGGCAGCCAGACCCGTGACTTTACCTATGTGGAGGACGTCGTGGAGGCGCTCCTCAAAGCAGCGACCGTCGAGGCCGCCGCCGCCGTAGGCGCAGTGATCAACGTTGGCGGCGGCTCCAGTGTGCCGGTCAATGATGTGCTGACCCAACTCGGCCAGCTTATTGGGCGTCCGGTGCGGGTAGCGCGGCGCGAGAGCCAGCGAGGCGACGCGCCCCATACGACGGCCGCCACAGAGCGCGCCCGCGAGTTACTGGAATGGAGTCCATCGGTGTCGCTGGCGGAGGGGTTGCGACGGCAGGTCGAGTGGCAGTTGGGCGCTGCCGCTTCCCGCAACGCTTCCGCCCGCTCGTCAGGTGGTTCGCGACGAACACCCCGGCTGCTCCTGTACGGGCACGACACGTATGGATTGGGGCATCTGCGACGAAATCTTACACTGGCGCGCGGCTTGACCCACGAGTTCCCTGACCTCTCTGTGCTGTTGATTACAGGATCGCCAGCGGTCCAGTATTTCGACCTGCCGCCCAACGTTGACTACGTCAAGCTGCCAGCGGTCATAAAAGTCGCGGATGAGGACTATCGCGCCAAGACGCTGAGTCTCCAGCCCGACGAGATCACCGCCATGCGAGCCGCACTGGCGCGCGAGTCAATGCGCGGTTTCGCACCCGATGTTGTGCTGGTGGATCATGCTCCGATTGGCATGAAAGGCGAGTTGCTCCCGGCGCTCGAAGAGTTACGGGCGGCTAACCCGCGAGCGCGGGTGGCGCTTGGCTTGCGTGACATCGTCGATGAGCCAGATCGGGTACGCGCAAACTGGACCGACCGGGATATCTACGATGCGCTCAACCGCCTGTATGACGCGATCCTTGTCTATGGCATCCCACAAACACTGGACGCGGTATCCGCGTATGAGATGCCACCATCTGTCGCTGCAAAGACACGGTATTGTGGCTACCTGCGGCGCGAGCGCTCAGTCGCGAACATTGAGGCCATCCACGCCCGCTTCTGCCCCAACGGGGAGCGGTTGGCGCTTGTCACAGCGGGCGGCGGCGGGGACGGCATGAGCCTGTTCTCCACCTATCTGGAAGGGCTGATAGGCGCCGAGGCGCCCCACGACACCGTGAGTGTCATTGTCACCGGTCCTTTCATGCCCCCTGGAAACCGCGACGCGCTCGCGGCCATGGCCAAGCAGTCTGACCGCGTGCATGTGCTCGAGTTCGCTGACGACATGCTGGGCCTGATGCAAGCGGCGGATCTGGTGGTCTGCATGGGTGGGTACAATACACTGTGCGAGGTGCTGTCAGTCGGCGCGCGGGCGCTGGTGGTTCCTCGCGTGGAGCCGCGGCGCGAGCAGTTGATGCGCGCCCGCGCCTTCGACGCGCTCGGCCTGGTGAAATCGCTCTCACCTGTCTCTCTGACCTCCTCCGTCCTCATGCGGCATGTGGCGGAGATGCTAGACGAGAGCGCCGGGCCAGCCAGCAATGACTTCCGCATGGCGCTGGCGGAATTCACGGCCGCGGGCGCGCTCGACGGTATGAACATGACCGCGCGCGCCATTGGCGACCTGTTGCGACAGGCGATAGATGGGTAGTAACGAAAGCGGGGCGGCGCCAGGCGGCGCCGCCCCGCTTTGGCCACTTGGGGAATCTGGAATGTCGATGACCATGCCTGGAGGAGGGGATGCTGGAGCAAACGCGGCGTCCGCTCCATCTGTCGCCTATCTGCTCAAGCGGTATCCGCGCCTCTCGGAGACCTTCATCCTGCACGAGATGCTGGCGCTCGAGGCACGTGGCGCACGTCTGCGTGTCTATTCCATGATGAACCCCGCAGAGCCCATCGTCCACCCAGATATCCAGCGCCTCGCCGCGCCCGTGGAATATCTGCCCCAGGTCAGCCTGCGGTACGCGCCCACACTCGCCCGGGCCCATGCGCGCCTGCTGTGGCGAGCGCCACTCCGCTATCTGCGCGCGCTTGGCCGGGCGCTGTCGCGCCGCGATCCGCTGGCGGGCCTGCGCCACTTTCTCCGCGGCGGCTGGCTAGGCCTGGAACTTGAGCGGCACGGCATTCGCCATCTCCACGCCCACTTCGCTCACGGTCCAGCGGCTACGGCGCAATTCGTCTCACTGCTAGCCGGGATACCGTTCAGCTTCACCGCGCACGCCAAGGATATCTACACCACGCCACGCGAGCGGGTCGCTGAGCGCATCCGTGAAGCCAGATTCGTGGTCACCTGCACTGGCCACAATTACATCTATCTCGCACACCTCGTTGATGACGCCACGGCGAAGCGGATTCATCGCATCTACCACGGTGTGGACCTGGAACGATTCCAGCTTCGTGGCGCCCCCATAGCGAACGGAGGGCGCCCGCCACTGATTCTGGCCGTGGGGCGACTGGTCGAGAAGAAGGGGCTCAGCTATCTCGTCGAGGCGTGCGCGCTGCTCCAGTCTCGTGGGGCGGCATTCCGCTGCCAGATTGTCGGAAGCGGGCCACTGAAGCGTGACCTCGAGGAGCAAACCGCCGCCGCGGGTCTGAACGGGCGTGTCGAGTTGCTCGGAGCGCGCACACAAGAAGAACTGGTCGGCATCTACCAGGAAGCGATGGCCGTCGCCTTGCCGAGTGTCATTCTCGAGAACGGCGACCGCGATGGGATACCCAACGTGCTGGTCGAGGCGATGTCCATGGGTATCCCGGTTGTCGCCACTTCCGTTTCGGGCATCCCGGAACTCATCGAGGACGGACGGGATGGGCTGCTCGTTGAGCCGCGCCAGCCGGAGCGTCTCGCGGACGCGCTGGACTCCCTCTTGAATGACAAACAATTGCGCGAGCGCCTGGGCGCCAATGCGCATGAGACGGTGTCCGCGCGCTTTGATCTGGCGCGCAACGCCGCCTACCTGGAGGACTGTTTCACGCGCGCGCTGACCTCGCCCATAGACAGTCCCGTGGTGGACGTGGCGCTCGCGAATGAGCTGGAGCGGACGCGAGCGTGAGAATCCTCTATCTCTGCGCCGATTTTGGCATCCCCGTGCGCGGTTTCAAAGGGGCCTCGGTCCATGTGCGCGAGGTTGCCAGCGCGCTGACCCAGCTGGGACACGAGGTGGCGATTCTCACCCCAAAGGTGGGCGAAGGCAATGAAGTCCGCGCCAGGCTCATCCCTGTTCCTGCGCCACCTCTCGCGCCCGCGCTCGAAAGGGGACTGCGGCTGATCGGGAAGCCGTTTGGCAGTGGGAAGCGACTCGCCCGAGAAGCCCGCGAGCTAGTCTACAATCGTACGATGAGTCGCGCCGCCACCGCGTTCGCCGCGGACTGGCCGGCGGACTGCGTCTACGAGCGGTATGCCCTCTTTGGGCTTGCTGGGGCCGAGGTGGCGAAGCGCCTGGGCGTGCCGCACATACTGGAGGTGAACGCGCCGTTGCGTCTGGAACGGCAGCGCGCGGCCGGCCTTGCCCTGGAGTGGCCCGCCCGCTGGCTCGAGCGCAGCATCTTCGGCGGGGCCGATCGCGTGCTGTGCGTCTCTGACGCGATGGCTGATTACGTTCGGGCGCGCGGCGCGCCGTCAGAACGAGTGGAAGTACAACCGAACGCCGTAGATGTAGACCGGTTCTGGCCTGACGACCGGGCGCCTGACCTGCGTGCGCGACTGGGCTACGCGCCGGGAGATGTCGTCATCGGCTTTACTGGCAGCCTGAAGCCCTGGCACGGGGTAGAGAGCCTGGTGGAGGCGGTCGCTCACCTGCGTGACGATCTGCCGCAAGCCCGCCTGCTCATTGTCGGTGATGGCCCCGCCAGAGCGACAATCGAACGCGCGATGGCTGAATGGCGCGTTGAGGACATCACCACGCTGGCCGGCAAGGTCGCGCACGCGGACATTCCAGCGTATCTCGCGGCTATGGATATTACCGTCGCGCCCTATGGCGAAACGCCGAACTTCTATTTCTCGCCGCTCAAGATCTTCGAATACATGGCCGCAGGCCGCCCGGTAGTCGCATCACGCCTTGGTCAGATTGCGGAGATACTTGACGACAAGGAGACAGGCTTGCTCTACCCGCCAGGCGACGTCGCCGCGCTCGCGGCCCGCCTCCGCGCGCTCACCTCGCACCCGAGCTTACGAAGCGAACTGGGAATGAGAGGTGCGAACAAGGCGCGGGCGCAATACACCTGGACATCGGTGGGTGAGCGCATCACCGCGATGATCCATGCCGAAACGGCTAAACGAAGCGCCCCTCGCGGCCGCAGTGGCCGTCGCGATCACTTGCCGGATACTCACCAACCACCCCAGACGCCCGATTTGCGATAGCCCGCGAGCACACGCAGACCAGGAAACCGTGCCGCTTGGAAATCACATGGCCGGATCGCGCGCGGACTGGAGTGAAGAGATGGCGCAGTCCTCGTGTCGCATCGCCCGCTGGCTATCGCGGCGGCATGCGCCCATGGCGCCCTGCGCTCATTGGCGCTTCGCACGGCGTGGGAAGCCGTGCTACACTTGCGCACAGGCGCTTACTTCCGCACGTCGCGGGCGGTGTTGAGTCCCCAGACGGCGCGGGCGCCGCGCGGGGGGGATATGCGGACATGTTCGCGAAGAGTGAAGCGTGGACGGATAGACGTGAGCAGAGCGGGCGAGCGCTGCGGGCAGGCGCGAGCGCGAGCGCGTGGTTATTTTGCGTTGGCGCGCTAGCTGTTGCTTTGGCTGGATGCAACATCGGCGCGTTTGACGGTCATTCGGGCGCCGGAAGCGCCCCCACAACGACTCCAACTGCGCAGCCGACGCCGACAGCGACGTTTCCACCGAGCGGTCCTCCGGCGATACTCGGCGGCCTAGGACAAGCGTTCATCAGTAAATATGGGGCGCCGACCGCCCAGAGCAACCCTGCCCAGGGTGAACTTCATTTCGGCCAGTATAGCTATGCGGTGTCGGCCTATCTGGTCGTCCAGGAAGGGAAATACCTAGGCGTCACCCCAGGTGACGAGAACGTATTGAGTATCCAGGTCACAGCCCCACAGGGGCAGCCGTGGACGGTGGTCGAAGCGAAACGGTCTTGCGCCGGATTCGGCCCGACGGACAAGCAGTTCATCAAGCGCGTCACGACGACGAGCCAGGGAGCGGTCGTTGGATGGGACGACATCTACCAAAGCGCTAGCCTGACAAACACGTTCCCGGCGTCGGCTTTCCTGGACGCGAACCAGCGGCGCGCCCCATGGGGCTCATTTGACATCACCTATCTGTTCGCGTCGAGCGGCGACATGGAGCACGTGACCTCATGTACGCTAGCGATCGGCGAACGGCAGACGATTGGCTAGAGCGCCCGGTTCAGCCCAAACACGCGCGGGCCATCGGGAGGCGGACTCCAGGCGGAAACGTACTCGGTCTAAGCGGCCGCCACGGCTTTCCGCCACTCTCGTCGCGCCAGCGAAAGGAAGACGATCGTCACAACGAGCAGGCCCGCGACAATAAAGCGCTCGAGAGTTCCTGCGCCGTGATCTGGATCAATCCGAACTAGCGCTTCGATCCAGGTCGGAAAGAGCAAGGTGGCCAGAAACAGCGCCGTCATCATGGCGCCTGCCCCAGCTTCAACATAGAAACGCCGTCGCAAGCCGCGCATCATTGAGGTTCCTTTCTGCTTCAAATCTCAATCGAGTGAACGCATAGCAATCTTACCACCGGATGGCTCATGTGGCGGCATAAAGTCGCCTGTCAGCCGCCCGTCACGGCGCTGGCTCCGCGTCTGGAGGCGCCGCGCCCGCATCCCAGTCTTGCCCCGTGCTCCGCTGCTCAGGCTCGCCCCACCCTCCTCCACCGGGTGACGATATCTTGAGATGGTCGCCTGGGGCGGCGGTAAAGCGTACCTTGCCTGGCAGGGAGCTCTCCATATCATCATGGGTCAGGAGATTCTCGCCGGGTAACCCGGGGCGGCCGCCCTGCAGCCCGTACGGTGGACGCAGGCGGCGGTCGGTCAGTAGGGTTACCTCGGTAGGCGCCTCGAAGACCAATTCTCGCTCCAGGCCGTCGCCTCCGCGGTACCTGCCCGCTCCGCCTGAGCCGCGACGCAGACGATAGGCGTGTATGCGGAGGGGATAGGCGTATTCGAGCGCTTCGACGGGCGTATTCATGGTATTGCTCATGTGGGTGTGCACACCCGAGAGTCCGTCGCTCGCCGGTGAGGCGCCCATGCCTCCGCCCATCGTCTCGTAATAGGCGAATGGCTGGCCGGTGCGTGGATCTCGCCCGCCAGCCGTGATGTTGTTCATCGTTCCCTGACTGGCGGCCGGGATGACATCAGGCAGCGCCTGCGCCAGCGCGCCGAGGATCACGTCCGTGATGCGCTGCGACGTCTCGACATTCCCGCTCGCCACCGCGCCAGGCGGCAGCGCGTTGACGATGGAGCCGCGCGGCGCGATCACGCGCACCGGCGCGAAGGTACCAGCGTTCGTCGGCGCGTCCTCTGGCGTGAGACATCGAACTACGTAGAAGGCCGCAGACTTGGCGACCGCCTCCACCGTGTTGACATTGCCTGTCGTCTGCGGGCTGCTGCCGGTGAAATCAACCGTGAGACTGGAGCCGGCTACCGTCACCGTTGCGGTAATGGCCAGTGGCCCTTCACCAAAGCCATCGTCGTCCAGGTAGTCCGTCATGGAATAGGCGCCGTCGGGTATCGCCTCAATGGCGGCGCGCGTGATGCGCTCAGCATAGGCGAGAAGCGCCTCGATGTGGGCTTCCACCACGGGCAGTCGCCAGCGGTTCACGAGTTCTCCCATGCGCAACGCCGCGGTGCGGTTCGCCGCCGACTGCGCGGCCAGATCGCCGCGCCGCTCATGCGGCGTGCGCACATTGCGCAGAATGAGCGCCAGCGCCGCCTCGTTCGCCCGGCCCGCCTCCCACAGCCTGATCGGCGGAATGATCACGCCTTCCTGGTAAATCTCCGTCGCCGTCGGCATCGAGCCGGCCGAAACGCCACCAACATCCGCATGGTGCGCGCGGTTGGCGGCGAAACCTATGAGGCGCTGCCCGCCAGCCACAGGGACGTGGATCGGCGCGACGAGTGTGATATCCGGCAAATGGGTGCCGCCAGCATAGGGATCGTTGAGCGCGACGACATCACCCGGCGCGAGGCTTGGGAAGCGCTGGAGCGCCGCCGCGACGGAATCGGGCATCGAGCCGAGATGAACTGGCATGTGCGCCGCCTGGGCGATCATGCGCCCGCGCGCGTCAAACAGCGCGCACGAGAAGTCCCGCCGCTCCTTGATGTTGGGCGAGTAGCTGCCGCGCGTCAGTGTCACGCCCATTTCTTCCGCGATGGCCGTCAGCGCGTTGCGGAAGATTTCGAGCGTGATCGCGTCTACCATAGAACGAGTCGCCACGAGCTACTCCTATTGGGCCGAACAGTCAGGCGAAATTTCGCCTGACTAACGCGCTTCCGCTCACTAACGCGCACCGGAGAACATACTACCCTGAGCGAGTAGCGCCGACGTTCCCGGACTTCTCGCGTTTGCTGTGGTAGCGGTTCCTCCACGAGTTCCTAGAGTCTCTATTCCGGGATGCCTGGTCGGCAGCGATGGATCTATTCGGCGCGCTCATCACGCCCAAGACGTCAGACGGCGCGATAGATGTCGCGGAGCAGATCTTGCCGGCCGGGTATGCGACACCACTCCACGTCCATCACCGCGAGGACGAGCGCTACTACATACTGGACGGTGAAATCGCCTAACGCCTCGGCGCGCAAACCAACGTAGCGCAGTCGGGCTCGTTTGTCCGGCTGCCGCGAGATATCCCGCATGCCTTGAGAGTCACGAGCGCGACGCCTGCTCGCACGCTCGTGATTGGACTGCCCTCGGGCCTGATAAGGTTCTATGCTGCGGCTGGGGTTCCCGCAAGCCCTGGCGCCACGGCGACATTGCGATCGGTGGATGTACCTCGGCTCATGCAGGCCGGCGCGTCGTGTGGCATTGAGGCGCTGGGACCGCCACTGGCGGATTTGTAGACGCAATCCAAACGCATCTGGCGCGTGCGTACTAATTGCGCCGAACGCTACCTGATGAGGAAGAACCGTTTATGCCCCATCGTGGCGGGCATCGGCGCCCAGCAACGCATGATATGAGCCCCTTCTCTCAGTCGGCGCTCCTGGACCGCAGGGCAGTCGGCCGGCGCGCCCGTGATGGTCGGCGCGGCTGGGCCAGAATGGCGCCTGTCGCGTCTACCCTGGCTCTCCAGTCTGGCGGCAGCAACGTCGTCGTATCGTACTGCGCGACAATCGCCGGGCCGGTGAGTACCGCGCCGGGCGCGAGGTCCTCACGGAGATAGACTGGCGTTTGGCGCCAGATGAGCTGGTTGTCGCCGCTACTGAACGCCACACGATGCGATCGGCGCGCGCCGCGCTGCTCCGCGTCGCCGCCCGGCTGACGTGGCATGGACAAGGTGTCAGCGAGCCCGCGCGCTTTGACGCGCACATTCACGATCTGAATGGGCTCTCCCGCATCGCTGTAGCCAAAGCGCCGTTCATGCGCGCGATGAAAGGCGCCCGCCATGTCGGCGGCATCATCGAATGGCACGGTCAGCTCATACGATTGGCCCATGTAGCGCAGATCCAGGGCGCGCTCGATGATCATGCGCCCCTCAGCGCAGCCCTCTGCGATCAGATCGAGCCGCCCACGCTCGACGAGCCGCGCCAGCTCCGTCGCGACCACCTCTTCGCTGCCAGCGAGAGGCGCCATGATCGTGCGGACGTAGTCTTTGACGGTGTCCGCCGCCAGCATCCCAAACGCTGAGAGAACCCCGGCCACTGGCGGTATGAGAACGCGCGGAATGCGCAGCGACCCGGCAAGCTCGCAGGCATGCAGCGGGCCGGCGCCGCCAAACGCCACCAGCGCGCACTCGCGCGGATCGTAGCCGCGCTCCACCGAGATGACGCGGATAGCGCTCTCCATGTGCGCAGTGACGATGCGCAGCATCCCTAGCGCCGCCTCCTCAGTCGTCAGCGCGAGCCGCCGCGCGATCTTCGAGACCGCCTCCTTCGCCGCAACAGGGTCAATGGGCAGCGCGCCGCCAAGCACATGCTCTGGCATGAGGCGTCCCAGCACGATGTGCGCATCCGCGACCGTGGCCTCAGTTCCACCCAGTCCGTAGGCCGCTGGGCCAGGATTGGCGCCCGCCGACGCGGGGCCAACTCGAAGCGCGTCGCCAGTGTCAAACCAGGCGATGCTGCCACCGCCAGCGCCCACCGTGTGAATGTCGATCATCGGCAGGCGCATGGGGTAGCCGCCGATACGGCCCTCGGAGGTCTCCGTGATCGCTCCCGCTATGTGCGCGACATCAGTGGAGGTCCCGCCCATATCGAACGAGATGATCTGCTCAAAGCCGGACGCCTTCGCCATGAACGCCGCGCCAACTACGCCCGCCGCCGGGCCGGAGAGCAAAGTGCGCGCGGCCTCGCGCCGGGCGCTCGCGGCCGAGATTGAGCCGCCGTTTGATTGCATGATGCGCAGCGCGGCGCCCGGCTGCAGTCCACCCTCCAACCGCCCAAGGTAGCGGTCGATAATCGGCCCGACGTACGCGTTCAGGACGACCGTGCTCGCGCGCTCGTACTCACGGAACTCCGGCAGAATGTCGGCTGACGCCGAGACGTACAGCCCCATCGCGCCCGCCTGCTTTGCGATGATGCGCTCATGCTCAGGATTGGCGAAGCTGAACAGCAGGCAGATCGCCACGGACTCCACCCGCTCACGCGCCAGCGTGGCCAGAGCCCCGGCCACGGACACCTGGTCGAGTGGCAGGAGCGCACGTCCCCGCTCGTCGAGCCGTTCCCGCACCTCCAGGCGCAAGTTCGCGGGCGCCAGCGGCGCTGGCCGGCGCATCTCAAATCCATAGATGCGGGGACGCGTTTGCCTGCCGATTTCGAGTATGTCAGCGAATCCCGCGGTGGTGATCAGAGCGGCGCGCGCGCCCTTGCGCTCCAGCACGGCGTTCGTCGCGACTGTTGAGCCGTGAATCATGATCATCCGGCTCTCCGCGACGCCAAGCGCGGCCAGGCCGTTCAGGATGGCGCGCGAGGGGTCATCCGGAGTGGAAACCTCCTTATGGATACGAACCGCGCCATCCTGAATCAGGACAAAATCGGTAAATGTGCCGCCGGTGTCAACGCCAGCGAGCAGCGGGGCGCCCCCGGTCGGAGCCCACATTCCTGCTACCTTTCCTCAGCGCAACCCGCATACGCGTCCCGCATGGCTGAAGCGCGGTATGCGGGTTGGGGCAGCCGAGGCGTGGGCGCAAGCCTCAGACGCAGGCCGTATCGTGGGTCGCATACGGCCTGCGCATGAGCGCTCCACGCCACACGCTAGATGACCACCGCCGGAATCTTGGCGGATCGCGCTTCCGCATTGAACGCGGCGACATCCTGGCTGAGCAGGCTATCGAGATCGGCCTGTCGCTCGCGGGTCTGCCCGTCGAGCAACGCGAAGACCTCCTGGGCCCCACGCGTCGGCGCGTCGTCTGACTCGTCAATCATCGAACTGAGTATGGTGAGCCGTTCCGCGAGCTGGCCGGGGCCTGGCATTGGCTTGTCCTCCTCCAGATTCACCAGTTTACCTTCCAGCGCCGTTAGCTTCTCGCGCAGCGCGTCAGCCATCTCGCGCCATCGCGCCCATTTCTCCTGCGATTTCGCCCGCTCGCTCCAGTCCATCACCTGCTTGCGAACGCGCCGGAGCTGATTCACCATCTCATGAATCTCGCCTATTCGCTGATAGATCGCCTGCTTCAGGGTGAACTGTTCCTGGAGCGCTTCGGCCGCCGTCCCCACCCGCTCGTCTGGAATGATCGTGAAGCGCTGGCTCACCGTCGTCTCGCCCAGCCGCAGACGGGCTTCGTACTCGCCAGTCAGCGCGCGTGGGGCGAGTCCCGCCAATGTCTCGCGCGTCTCGCGCTCATTCGCCTTCGGATCATCGGCCAGCGGCTCAACGGGCGCATAGCGCAGGTCCCAGACGAAGCGGTTCGCGCCCTGGCGCGCTGGGAGCTGCGGCTTCTGCCCATCCTTGCTGCTGAACGTCCGAATCATCGCGCCGCGGGCATCGTGGATGCTGAGCTCGATGGGCTCTTTCGCCGCCTCGGCCAGCGTATAGTGGAAGATCACCCCGCTTGGCGGATTGGCGCCCGCGTCGAGATATCGCCTTCGGTTCGCGCCATCAGCCGCTTTCGCCAGTCGATAGGCGACAGTGAGCGGGCCGGTCATCTGATAGAGCGTGTATGCCGCTGACTCCCCGCCCTCCATCCGGTTTTCGATCCGAGCGCGTGTGGTGGGCCGTGGCTTGAACAGTCTCAGTGGTTGCAGCGGCTGCGCGTCGCGCATCTGATATAGCGGGCTGAGGTCATCGAGAATCCAGAAGGAGCGCCCGTGCGTCGCCGCGACCAGGTCTGTTCCGTGAATGACCAGATCATGGACAGGTGTGACTGGCAGGTTACACTGGAAAGGCTGCCAGCTGGCGCCATCGTCGAATGACAGATGGACGCCGACCTCCGTACCCACATACAGCAGGCCACGCTGGTTCGGGTCCTCACGAATGACACGTGTGATCGTCTGTTCCGGCAGGTCACCGGAGATACTCGTCCACGTGGCGCCGTAGTCATTGGTCTTGACGAGATACGGCGCCGTGTCGTCGCTCTTGTAGCGCGTCGCAGCCACATAGGCCGTCGCCGGATCATGCGGAGATGGCTCGATGATGCTGATCAGCGCCCACTCGGGTAGCGTGGGCGGTGTGATGTTGTTCCACGTCGCGCCGCCATCGCGCGAAAGGTGGACGAGCCCATCGTCCGAGCCGGCCCAGAAGACCCCCGGCTCATGCGGCGACTCGCGGAACGCGAAGATCGTGCAGTAGATCTCCGCGCCGCTATTATCGTGGGTGATAGGGCCGCCCGAGGGGCCAAGCTTGTCGGGATCGTTGCGCGTGAGGTCCGGGCTGATTGTCTCCCAGCTCGCTCCTTCATCGAATGAGCGATGCACGACGTTGGAGCAGATATACAGCGCATCGGGGTCGTGGCGCGACACCTCGACCGGAAAGGTCCACTGGAAGCGGTACTTGAGCTGGTCAGCGCCGACGCCACCAACGTTGTCGTTGATTACTTCCGGCCAGACGGTGACGTTTCGCGCTTGCCCCGTCTGCGGGTTCCAGGCGAGGAGGCGCCCGTGGCCCGATCCTGTGCCGATGCCGCCGCCGAAGACGGTGTACGGCGGCTTGCGGCTCACAGCGATGTAACCGCTCTCGCCGCCGCCTGGCTCCGTATAATTGCGCCAGCTGATCGCGCCCTCGGCCGCGCTGCTCGGCAGGCGCATCGCCCAGTTATCCTGCTGCGAGCCGTAGACGTTATAGGGGTTCTGGTCATCGGTCGTAACATGGTAGAACTGCGCGGTCGGCTGATTCAGCACCGAAGACCAGGTGTAGGCGCCATCGTAGGTGACGCACGCGCCACCATCGTTGCCCTCGATCATACGATTGGAATTGCACGGGTCAATCCACAGGCTATGGTTATCGCCATGTGGTGTCGGCACGTCGGTGAATGTCACGCCGCCATTGGTAGACTTCCAGCATTCGAGATTGAGGTTCCAGATCGTATCGGCGTCCTGCGGATCGGCGAAGAGGTGCATGTAATACCACGGGCGACCGCGCATTTTGCGCTCCGCGTTGACGCGCTCCCAGGTCTCGCCCCAATCGTCTGAGCGGAAGATGCCGCCATCGTCCGCGCCATCCTTGCCACCGGCCTCGATGATCGCCCAGACGCGGCCAGTACGCGCGGGTGATGCGGCGACGCCGATCTTGCCCAGCAGACCTGTTGGCAATCCCGGCGCCCGGCTGATGTCTTTCCATGTCTGGCCGCCGTCCGCGCTCTTCCAAAGTCCGGAGTCTTCACCACCGCTGACCAGCGCGTGCGGATAGCGCTGCGCCTGCCAGATCGCGGCGTAGAGCGTGTCGGGGTGATTCGGGTCCATCGCCAGGTCAACGGCGCCCGCGCGCTCACTCTTGAAGAGCGCCCGCTCCCAGGTCGCGCCGCCATCGCGCGTGCGGTAAACGCCACGCTCGGCGCTCGGTCCCCACGCATGGCCAAGCGCGGCCACATACGCGACCTCAGGCCGCTGCGGGTGGACAACGATCTTGCCGATGTGGCGAGAATCCGTCAGCCCGCTCTGTCGCCAGGTGCGGCCACCATCGAGCGACACGTAGACACCGTCACCATGGGAGACGTTCCCGCGAATGGTTGACTCACCCGTGCCAACGTAGATGACATCAGGCGCGGAGGGCGCAAGCGCGATTGCGCCAATAGCCGAAGTCTGAAAGAATCCGTCCGAAATGTTTTCCCACTGCGCGCCACCACTTGTGGTCTTCCACACGCCGCCCGCGCATGCCCCGAAGTAAAATGTTCCCTGCTCCACTGGGTGTCCCGCGACGGCGACAACACGACCGCCGCGGTGCGGCCCGATACAGCGCCATTCAAGAGACTGAAACATCGCGTCGTCCAATTTCCACTGTTCCTCTCGTTCGGCGTGACAATGCTGACATGTGAAGTTGACACCCATTGATGGGCTGGGCGTAGCGCGCCGGTGGGGTCATGCCAGCGCAGGCCAGCCCCCTTCGCGCCGCGGCGCGGAAGAGCAGCTAGCTGATAGGTGAATTGGCGCGTCGCAACCTGATTATAGCCAGTCTTGTCCTGAGAGTGGCTATCATTATGGCCAATCGAGCTGAAATGTGTGTGACGCGGCGCCTGGATGACGGTGGCGAGGAAGGGCCACCAAATTGAAATGGAGCCAACAATTCTGTAGAAAGGGCTCCTCCACCGCAAATGCGCAAAACAAAAAGCCCCATCCAGTACGGTGGGGCCTTGTGGTAGCGCATACGGGATGCGATGGAGCGCGTCTCACGCCGTCTCTCACCGTCGCTGACACCTGAATTCAAGCGGCTTCGCCGAAGGAGTCAATCTCAGGTCGTCTCACATGTTAGCTTCGGGTTGGCATACAGGTTGGCATATGCCAACCTGGGTCTGCCCAATCCCTTCCTGAATCGCACCGATGTGATAGCATCCCCATTGACTATAGACGCGCTTACACGCCACTGCAGGAGACGCCTCGTGTCTGGCACATCGCCCCATATCTCCTCATTCGCGCCGCATTGCGACGACTGTCCGCTGCGGCTCACTGGCGTAGATGACCCCGCTTCGGGTGGTATCTGGCGCGCATGTCGCTGTCAATATCACGCCATCTGCCGACACTGCGGCTGGCCTATTACGGATGACAACGCGCACGCTGACCACCATGATCTGTGCGCCCTGTGCGATAGGGACGACTTGATACGGGGACGACCGCTGGAGGATCGTCACGAACTGCCCGCGCTGCTCGCCGCGTGTGGCCTCTCGTCGGCTACGCCGGTGACGTTCCACGTTCTGCGCGGCGCGGAACTCGACGACGCTTGGGGCGACTATCGCGTCGAGTGGGCCGTCATTCCTGATACGGCCTGGAGACCTGCTCCTACCGACCGGGTCATCGCTCACCCCATGCGTGTCCAGTTGCCCGGGTGGGATGCGCCGCGCATTATCCTGCGGTGGCGGCAGTGGCGCCCAGGGACGTCGACGTTTCTGGAGCGCTCCTGGGCGTTAGCGCACGGGCAGTGGCGTGAACGCATCCAGGTGCGGGCTATCGGGCGCTTCCCCGCTCGTCGCGCCTTCGAAGCGTTCGCGAGCCTCTCGGGGGAACCAAACCGGCTCGGGCGCAAGCCCGACGATCTGGAGGATTGGTTGTCGACCGAGGTGCGCTCCGCGATTGCCGACGCCATTGCCATAGGGCATCGGCCGGACCAGAGCACGATCGCAGCGCGCCTTGGCCTGTCACCATCGGGTCTGAGAAAGAAGCTCGACCAACTCAACGTACGCCGGCGTCGCGGCGGTCAACAGCGGCTCTTGTGGCGTCACCTCATTGCCGAGCTACTGGCTATCACACCGCCATAACCATTTCCGGTTCCGGCCATTTCGGGCATTTCGGGTATTTCGGGTATAGTTGCGCGCATCCCTCACCGGGCATGCTGTCTCCAAGGCGTAACAGGCGCCTCAGGAGGAGCAGCATGCGGTATTTGTATGTTCCACTCACGCGCCCAGAGTACACCCGCCTTCAGGAACTGGCCTGGGCCGAGCGCCGCTCGGCGCGCGACCACGCGGCGGTGTTGTTGGCGCAAGCGCTCGGCTTCGGGCAGATCGGCGCGCCCGCGACCGATCACGCATCCCCTGCGCCAACCCTAGGCCACGGTGACGTGCGCCAGGTCGCCAGCAGGGCGCTGACATGAGCGCATCCTCTCCGCGTCCGAAGACCGGCCAGCGCAGCGCAACCGACACACCGCGGTCCCCCACAACCGCTGAACCACCTGCCGCGATGGCGGCCCTTCCAGCCAAGTTACTGGTCACCGCGACGCAGGCCGCTTGCTACCTCAGCGTTAGCCGCGCGCATATCTACCGCTTGCTTCAGGCGGGCGAGCTGCGCTCCGTCCACACCAAGGGCGCGATGCGCATTCCCGTCAGCGAACTGACGAGCTACGTAGATCGCTTGCTCCAGGCCGCCACTGACGGTGATGTGAAATCGTGCTGACCGACGATCACGCGCTCGCGCCATGCGGGCGTGAACAAGAGGGGAGGAGTGTCACATGAATCTGCGTGACTAGCGCCTCGTCCAGGCGCAACATGCGCCACCATGGATTACGCACAACATGAACCGGCGCGTTGCGACGGCGCCGGTTCATAAGTAGCATCGAAAGGCATACCAACGATGGCTCACTTGCATGATACCGCGGGGACCGAGCCCAAACAAGATGCGGCCGCGGGGCGTGGCGCTAGGGTGCGGGAGAGTTGCCTGCGGTACTTGGACGAAGGCATGACCGTGATCACCTACTCCGTCCGCAGAAAGTTCTCGACCAAGCCGAACTGGCCAGTGACGGCTCGCTTGACGCGCGAGCAAGCTGAACGGTTGAATGACCGTGACGCCGACAAGAAGAACGTTGGCATCCTCACCGGGATGCCGTCTGGGGGTCTCTTCGATGTCGACCTTGACGTGCCCCAAGCGGTAGCGGCGGCCAAGGTCTTTCTGCCGCCCACCGACCGGATGCACGGCCGGCCAAGTAATCCACGGAGCCACTACTGGTTCCGCAGTCCCGACACCCCCGACCACGAGACGTTCGCGTGGCAGTTCGCTGACGATGGCAAACAAACGAAGTACGTAGAGCTGCGCGGCGGCAACGACGCCTCCGCCAGCCAGACAATGATCCCGCCATCGCGCCATCCGAATGGCGAAGAGCTGATCTGGGACGCCGACGGCGAGCCTGCGACCCTTCCATATGCAGAGCTTCACCGCTGTGGCGTCCAGGTCGCGCTCGCGGCGTTGTTCGCCCGCCACTGGCCAGCCGAGGGGGCGCGTAACGACGGCGCGCTGGCGCTGAGCGGGGGCCTCGTGCGCGAGACGGACTGGAACGATGAAGAGGTGGACGCGTTTGTCACCACGGTCGCCCATATCGCGGGTGACGAGGAATACGCGCAGCGCGCGAACGCTGAACGGACCCGACAGCGCCTCCACGAGGAGCAGCCCACGACCGGTTGGACCAAGCTCGCGGAACTCCTGCCCACTGGCGAGCGTGTGGTGGCGAAGGCGCGTGAGTGGCTGGAGACCATCGCGACCACTCCAGATCACCCAGGCGCAGAGGCGGGGACGACGGCCGATGAGACCGACACGCGCACAGGCAAAGACGGCCACAGCCGACGCCCTTCGCCGGCCGACGACGCAGAGCGTGAGTTGGCTGGTGTGCTTGCCGCATTGCTAGGCCCACGCAGCCGCACACACCAGCAGAGCGGCGATGCGCGCGGCAACACAACCGGAGAGGCGCACGCAGATGAAAGCGCGCCAGCGTCAGGGCTCCATTGCCTCGAGCCCTGCACGGAGCTTTTCCATACCCAGGAC
>DASVZK010000060.1:0-22158 GCA_036391685.1 Ktedonobacterales bacterium | reverse complement strand
GCAAGGCGTCTTCAGACAACAGGCTCAAGTAGGGCGCGACAAATGCCCATTCGTCGTCGGTGACATCGGAAGGATAGGGCTGGCGTGTACTCATGCTGCATTCTATCCCGCTCCGCTGTCGAGTTCATAACAGACTCTAGCGCCACCCAGAGTGGGGCGGATGCGCCGCTCGCGCATCCGCTGCGCGGAAATGGTGTACAGTCTTGGTCATCGCGGTAGTGTGTTGGATACACAAGTTGTGGACGAACGAAAGGACGGCGGGATATGGGCAGCGTCAGCACAGGGTTCTCGATGTCGCTGGATGGGTTTGTCGCGGAGCCGGACGATAACGTTGAGCGGGTCTTCCGCTGGTACACGCTCGGCGGCGCAACGCAGCAGATCGAGCAAGGCGGCGACGCCATCCCGATGAACGACGCGGGAGCGGAATTCGTCAAAGAAGCGGCGAAGACCATTGGCGCGCTGGTTACGGGCAGGCGCCAGTACGAACAAACCCACGGCTGGGGCGGCAAGCACCCGGTGGATGCGCCGATCGTCGTCGTCACCCATCGCCCCGCGCCAGCCTGGGTCCAGCCAGACTGGCCAGTTACCTTCATCCATGAGGGTGTAGAGGACGCGATTCTCGAAGCGAAGAAGCTGGCGGGCGAGAAGACGGTCGCCGTCGCCTCAACCACCATCGTCCAGCAGTGCCTCAACCTGGGGCTACTCGATGAGATCCACATTGACCTCGCCCCGGTCCTGCTTAGCCACGGCGTCGCGCTCTTCGCCAACCTCACCACCGGCCCGCTCGACCTGGAGATCACCGACGTGAGCCCGGGGAACGGCGTCACCCACCTCACCTACCGCGTCGTTAAGTAGCGCGCCTCGCTAGCCACTCAGTCACGTGAAGGCGGCGATCCGGGCAAACGCGAGCGCCCCTGCCCACGCGCTTGCCGACAGCGACGCTCGCAGGCGGCGGGAATGCCCACGCCTAGAACTGGTGACGCGTGTGGCTGAATCCGCCCTTGGCGAAGGCATACGCTTTGCTGGGCTTGACCGCGAAGACCAGAATCGCGTCAGGCAGAATGGCTTCGCCGTCGTGGTGGTAAAAGTAGCCATCGCGGACGAGATACTGCCAGCGTCCGTCCCATTTCGTCGCCCAGACGCTGGCGAGGCGCTCCAGCGCGTCATGATCGGTGACGCGGGCGGCGTCGCCCTCGACCACCACATCCAGCCCATCCTGCCAGCCGTTGCAGCCGGTCGTCAGGATGGCCTGCGCGTTGGCGCGCAGGTTGAGCGCCTTTTGCTCCGTCTCAGCGGTGCAGAAGTGCAGGGCGCCGTCGCTCCAGATGGCGACCACGGGCGTGACATGCGGGCGGCCATTCGCCCGAATAGTGGTCAGCCAGAAGAGATCGGCGGCTTCGAGCGCGCGGCGCGTCTCTTCCCACGGCGTCGCCACGCCATCTGGATTGCTGTAGCGCGCGTCCATGGTGGTGACAGGCTCGCTCATGCCAGCATCTCCTTGCGCTACTCGCGGACCGGCGCGTAGCGCAGGGCGACGACGCCGCTCGGGAACGTCTGCGACTCCAGCAACTTCAGCTTCATGGCGCGCGTGACGCCGGCAAAGAGCGGCTTGCCGGCGCCCAGCGTCGTCGGGTTGATCTGGATGCGGTACTCGTCGATCAGGTCGAGCTGGGCGAACGTCTGGAAAAGCCCGACGCTGCCGAGGAACCAGATGTCCTTGCCTGGCTGGGCCTTGAGGGCATTGATCTGGTTTGCGATGTCGTCCTTGATGAGCACGGTGTTGGTCGCGCCGCCCCAGTCTATATGGTCCAGCGTGCGTGAGACGACGATCTTTGTCGCGCCCTCCAGGTAGCGCGCATGCTCCAGTTCGTACGGGGTGGACTCGGGATTGGATGGAATGGTCAGCCAGTAGCTCGCCATCCCCTCGTAGGTCCGGCGACCCCAGATCACCGCATCGGTCTGGTCGTGGAGTGAGTGGGCGTAGCGCTCCAGGTCCCTGTCATAGGAAATCCAGTCCAGTTCATCATTTGGGGTTGCCGCGAAGCCGTCCAGCGAGAGATGGATCAACGCGATGATACGTCGCATGCTCATGCTCCTTTGATTCCAAACCAACAATTGTGAGCGCCCTGATAGTCTAGCGGCATCATTCCCTGCGCGCCCTCCGTAGACGGAACGCCCTCGCCAGACCCTCGCGCTGGATGGATCGCTGGCTACGCCTGCGCCGGGTCGGACGCCGCGGCCTGCGCGGGCGCATCCTCCTCGTGGAAGCTGGAGGAAAGCGGCACATCCTTGAGGAAGAAGGCGACGAGCACGATCAGCGCGCCGATACCTACCACGACCAGCATGCCATGCTGCACCCCAACGGTCAGCGACTGCTTGAGGGCCTCGAAGACTTGCTGGAGCAACAGCGCTGTCTGCGCGCTCACCTGCTGGATGATAGCGGCGACCGCCGCATCGTGGCCGGGGGCGCCGCTCGGCGGTATTCTGCCCGCCGCGGACGCCTGGGCCACCGCCGCGCGCGACGCGTAGCCCTGCGCCGTCGTCACCAATGTCTGCCGATACGTGTCATTGACGAGGAGCTGCGGATTGGTCGCCGCCGCCAGTCCGGCGGGAGTCAGGCGCTGCGCGCCAGCGGGAAGCCGTCCGGTGATGTCGCCAGCGATAGTGTTGTTGACGACCGTGCCGACCACCGCGACGCCCAGCGTGTTGCCCGCCTGCTGCATATAGCGCACGGCCGAGGTGCCTATGCCCATGCGTGTGCGCGGGATGGCATTCTGCACGGCCAGGGTCAGGATGGCGAAGAAGAGGCCCAGCCCGACTCCGGCGACCGCCATCGCGACCACTGTGTAGGGCAGCGTCGTGGTCATGTCCATGCGCGAGAACAGGTAAGCCCCCACAGTAATCAGTAGCCCGCCCACGATCGCGATCCACCGATAGCGGCCAGTCCGCGCCACCAGCAGTCCACCCACGACCGAACCAATGACCAGGCTGACGGTCATCGGCGTGATGACCGCGCCAGAGTTCGTCGCCGACTCACCCAGCACGCCCTGCAGGAAGAGCGGCAGATAGTAGACCAGGCCTAACAGCGCGGCGCCGGTCAGGAGCGCCAGTAACCCAGCCGAGGCGAATACCTGGTTCTTGAACAGATCGAGCGGCAGCACAGGCTCGGCGGCGAAGCGCTCAGTGACCAGGAAGAGGATGAAGAGCAGCGCCGCGCCGCCCAGCGCGCCCTCTACCTGCCATGACTGCCAGGGGTACGTCTGCCCGCCCCAGGTAAGACCCAGCAGCAGGGTAATGGTCGTCGCCGAGGCCAGCGCCGCGCCGAGGAAGTCGATGCGCCGGATGGCCGGCCAGCCGCGCAATTGTGTGGCGCGTGACGACAGGTTGGCGGGCAGGTAGACGAGCAGCGCGACCAGCGCCACCAGCCCGATTGGCAGGTTGACGTAGAAGACCCAGCGCCAGCGTGAGGCGTTGGTGACGAAGGAGCCCACCAGCGGGCCATTATCGGTCAACCAGCCGCCGACCGTGGGGCCAAAGACGCTGGAGAGGCCATAGACCGCGCCGAAGATGCCCTGCCAGCGCGCGCGCTCGGCTGCCGGGAAGATATCGCCAACTACCGTGAAGACCAGTGAGATGCCCACGCCGGCGCCGAGTCCTTGCAGCGCGCGAAAAGCGATCAGTTGCTGGATGGTCTGGGCCGCGCCGGAAGCCGCCGAGCCAGCCAGGAAGAGGATGACGCCGGTGATGAAGAACCATTTGCGGCCGAACTGGTCGGACAGCTTGCCGACGATCGGGATCACAGTCGCCGAGGCCAGCAGGTAGGCGGTCGCCACCCAGGCATAGAGGCTGAAGCCGTTCAGGTCGCCGATGATCTTCGGCATCGCTGTGCCCACCACCGTCTGGTCCAGCGCCTCCAGCAGCAGCGTCAGCATCAGCGCGATCAAGGTCGCCCCCAGCGCCGTCCCACGCAGCGTCCGCCCAGCGGCTCGCCCGGGGGTTGGCGCGGCGCCGGGAGTCGCCGTTCGCATGTCGCTCATGACCCAGATTCTCTTCCTGTAGTGGGCGGCGCGCCCATCTCCTCAGTTGACGCTTCGGCCGACGCAGCGGTTGACGCTTCGGCTGGCGCTGCGCCAGCGGACTGTAGGCCCTCGGCGTCGGCGACCACACGCGCGCGCCACTGCTGCGCGCTCGCCAGCTCCTGCCGCCAGTGCGCCAGCACATGGTCCATGACAAACAGGACCGCCTCGCGGCCAATCGCTGGTTCGGGATAGTAGTTCTCGTGGTTGGTCCGCATATCCGCGATCTCGGCCAGGAAGTGGAAGATCTGCGTCTGGCAGTAGGTCGCATAGTGATCGAGCAGGAACAGGCGCTCCGGGAGGTCGAGCAGGCGCAGGCACGGAACCTTGTACCAGAAGATGCGCTGGTAGTCGCCAGCGTTCGAGGTGGTGTCCATCATCAGCTCGTGGAAGCGCAGACGCCCTGCCTCGGTGATCGCATAGCGGCGATGGCGTCGCCGCGCGCCAGGCTGCGGCTCGTCGTCTGACGCGACGATCAACCCCTGCGCCTCCAGCTTGGCCAACAGCGGATAGAGCCGCCCGCTACTGATGCGCGTGTACGGGCCAGTCATGTCATTGGCGATCTTGGCGATCAGGTAGCCGTGCATCGGCCAGCGCGCCAGCAGCGACAGGATGATGAGCTCATACATCCGGCGCCTCCACGTTTTCGCTCACTTGCATATATCACTATGACATATGCAAGTGATATGATACTGGCGCCAGCGGCGCCTGTCAAGAGGGCGCGAACGGAAGACCGCCTGCCAGCGCACGCCAACGCCCCGCCACCAGCCCGACGGGCTGGTGGCGAGGCGCTCAAGGTATGGAGCCGCGCTCATGCCCAGCGGAAGGCGCGGATCGAAACGGCGAGGGCGACAACCATCCAGGCCGCCAGCACGAGCAGATCGGTCCGCGTGGCCGCCAGGCTTGACCCGTTATTGATGATCGCCCGCAGCGCGTCGTTGAGATAGGTCAGGGGCATGGCCTTGATCAGTGGCATGAGGAAGGCGGGCGCGCCCGTCGTCGGGAAGTACGTGCCGCCCAGGAACATCATCGGGAAGCTAATCAGCATGTTGAGGGTCTGCGCTACCTCCTCGCTGCGCGCCAGGCTACCGATGACGAAGCCCACCGAGAGCATCGCCAGCGCGCCCAGCGTGACAACCAGCGCCAGCGCCAGCCAGCTGCCCACGACCTGCACCTTGAAGACCCAGATGGCCACCGCCAGCAGCGTCGCGCCCTGCGCCACCGAAATCAGCACACGCGCCAGAATCTGGCTGCCAATCAGGACCGATGGGCGTAGGGGAGTCGCCGCAAGCCGCCGCAACACACCCTGCTTGCGCCACTGCACCAGCACGGCGCCCACGCTCAGGTTTGACCACATCACCAGCATGCCCAGCATGCCAGGCGTCATCCAGTCGATCTGCCGCAACTGATGGACGCTCACGGCCTGTTCGCTCAGGCTCAGGATAGGAGCGCGCCCCGTCATGGAGGCGTTCATGCTGGCGACGATGCTCTGGACCGCGCCGCGCGCGGCGGCTTCCATCGCGGGGTTGCTCTGATTGTAATAGACCGAGAGCGCGGCATGGCCCTGCGCGAGATCCGACGCGAAGCCGGTTGGGATGACCAGCACCACGTCGCGGTTACCCGAGCGCAACGCGGCAAGTTCCGCGCTCTGGCCTCCGGTGGAGAGGGCGATCGAGTCATTGCCCCGCAGCTGGCCCACCATCTGCCCTGAGACCGCCGTGCGGTCCTCATCCGCCAGCCCCAACTGCAATTTGGCGGAGCCGTTCGAGCCGAAGAGCCAGCCAAAGACGAAGATCGAGATCAGCGCCAGCCCCAGGCTGGTCACCAACAGGACGCGGTTGCGGGCCAACATGGACATGCTGGCCATCAGCATCGCGCCGAACGATTTCCCAATACGCATGCTCGGTATCTCCTTGTACGTGATGTCCGCGCGCCCGGCGACTAGTCGCGCAGCCCGCGCCCGGTCAGTTTGAGGAACAGGTCTTCGAGTGTCGGTGAGTGGACCTGCAACCGCTCGACATGCGCGCCGCGCGCCGCGGCGACTCGCAGCAGGTCCGGGAGCGTCGATTCGAGGCTCGCGGTGTAGATCAGCAGCCGCCCACCGCTCTCCCGCGCCTCTGTGACCGCCGCCAGCCCGCGTATCTCATCGAGCGCCACCGCGCCTTCAGGCGCGAGGACGCCCTCAATAGCGGCGGCCGCGCCCAGTGTCCCGATCAGCCGCGCGGGCGTGTCCTGGGCGATGATGTGACCGGCGTCCATGATAGCGATACGATCCGAGAGCGCCTGCGCCTCATCCATGAAGTGCGTGGTCAGCACGACGGTCTTGCCGCGGGCGCGCAGGCGCAGGATGGTATCCCAGAGCATGCGGCGGCTCTGCGGGTCGAGCCCGGTGGTCGGCTCATCGAGGAAGATGAGCGCCGGATCGTTGACCAGCGCCAGCGCCAGCGCCAGTCGCTGCCGCTGCCCGCCGGAGAGGTTCTGCGGCCGCGCGCGCGCCTTGTCCTCCAGCGCGGTTTCCGCCAGCAAGGCGTCGGGCGAGAGCGCGCGCGGATAGAACGAGCCGAAGAGGGCCAGCGTCTCGCGCACGGTCAAATCCTCGAAGAGCGTGGTCGCTTGAAGCTGCACGCCGATGCGCGCCTGCGCGGCGCGGCGCTGGCGGCGGATATCGAGCCCATCCACCAAGACCTCGCCGCTATCGGCCTTGCGGATACCTTCCAGAATCTCCAGCGTGGTCGTCTTGCCCGCCCCGTTGGGGCCGAGCAGCCCAAAAATCTCCCCGCGCCGGATCTCAAGGTTGATCCCATCCACGGCGCCCAGATTGCCGTAGCGCTTGGTGAGATTGCGCACGCGGACGATGCGCTCGTCGCGCGTCTCCGGGATAAACGCTTCGCTGCTCACGCGCTGGCGAACGTTCGTTGACATCAACTCGCTCCTTACCATCCACAATCGGCGCCTGTCTCGCAGGGCCACCAACAGCGTAGCCGCCGGACCAGGGCGACCGCGCGTGCCACAAGTCACGTCCCGGGTCATGTTGTTGGGGCGGCCTGGCGCGTCGGAGGTATGACTTCGGTCATGGCTCCGCCCGGCGCTTCTATGACTCACGATAGAGGCGGCCTGGTGAGGAGGGGCGCTATAATGAGGGAAGCGCCGCAGCCAGGAACGCATCGCGGCGAGCGGACGGGCGCGCAGGCGCATGGTAGCGACGGACGCCCATCCAGAGCGGGAGCGCGATGATGAGGAACATGATCAATTGGGTACGCCAGTGTCTGCGCATCGCGCCAGATCGAGACTTCTTTGATCTCCTGCACTGGCTGGGGTTGGTGACCGTTATCGTCGGCTATCTGCTGGCCCTCGTCACCGGGCGACCGCTCATCCCCGGCCCATTCCTGGCGTTTACCGCGATCAACGTCGCGTGGGTCGCGCTGCTTTTCTGGCTCCAGCGCCCCGGCGTCCGCCGGGTGGTCGTCACGCTCCAGCTGAGCGCGATGACTCTGCTGGCGATAGCCGCGCTCTTCTGTCTTCCGCTCGGAGTAGGGTTCGACTGGATTCTCGCCACCGTCACCATCGCAATCGTGGCCCTGGCGAGTGGCTGGCGCCCCGCGCTGGTCGTCATCGCCACCAGCGCGCTGGCCTCCGCTGGAGCGCTGCTCCTGGCGGGGTCTAATTGGAGCGCGACCGTGAGCTCGCTCTCCCAGTTGCTCACCGCCTACCTGTTCGCCATGATCTTCGCCGCTGTCATCCGCCGGCAGCAGGAGCTGCGCGAGCAGGCTGAGGCGCTGGCGGCGGCTGTCTCGCGCGCCAATAGCGAACTGGAGCGCGCGCACAACGAGCTACGCGTCCGCGCCTCGCAAGCCGAAGAGCTGAGCGTTTCGCGCGAGCGTAACCGCATGGCGCGCGAGATCCACGATACGCTGGGCCACTATCTCACCATCCTCGCGGTGCAACTGGAGACCGCGCTGAAGCTGGAGGAGCGCGGCGATTCCCAGTTGGAGGCGACACTGCGCGACGCCCGACGTGTGGCGGGAGAGTGCCTGGCGGAGGTGCGGCGCTCGGTGGCGGCGCTCCGCCCTGGCGATGTCGCCGCGTTCTCCCTGACTGAGGCGTTGCGGCGGCTGGTGGACGAGACCCAGACGCTGACGCCTAGCATGGAGATCACGCTGGACGCGGAAGAGCCCGAGGCGGAGGCGGGGCCGGAACTGCGGGCCGCGCTCTATCGCTGCGCGCAGGAGGCGCTGACCAACGTGCGCAAACATGCCGCGGCGTCGAAGGCGCTGGTGCGCTTGCGCATGGAGCCTGGCGCGGCGCACGGACACACGGGAGCGGATGAGGTCGAGCTGACCGTGCTCGACAATGGGCGCGGGGCGGAAGGGAGCGA
Organism: Ktedonobacterales bacterium; assembly: GCA_036391685.1. Classification (GTDB taxonomy): domain Bacteria; phylum Chloroflexota; class Ktedonobacteria; order Ktedonobacterales; family JADMIN01; genus JAKAIY01. The sequence continues at coordinate 13,707 of DASVZK010000060.1, read as the reverse complement.
AGCGAGCGAACCAGGCTTCGGCCTGCTCGGCATGCGTGAGCGCGTCGCGCTGCTCGGTGGCGCGGCGCAGGCAGGGCCGGAACCCGGCAGGGGCTGGCGCGTCGTGATCCGCGCGCCGCTCACAGCCCTCGACAGCGAGCGGCGCGCGCCAGAAATCGCGCGCGCCGGCGCCGCGGGAGCAAGCGATGCCTGAGGAGACGGAGCGCCAGGAACCGATCCGCGCGTTGCTGGTGGACGACCAGACGCTGCTGCGCCAGAGCTTCCAGCGACTGCTGGAGCTGGAGGGCGGGCGCATCGAGGTCGTCGGCGCGGCGGCGGATGGCCAGGACGCGCTGGACCAGATCGCGCGCCTGGCCAGCCAGGGGCGCGCGCCCCAGGTCGTCCTGATGGACGTGCGCATGCCGCGCATGGACGGCGTGCAGACGACGGCGCGCATCCATGAGCGCTGGCCGGATGTGCGCGTGATGATGCTGACGACGTTCGATGACGAGGAATATGTCATGGAGGGGTTGCGAGCCGGAGCGCGGGGCTACCTGCTCAAGGACGCCTCAGCGGACGAGTTGCTCGCCGCGATTTACGCCGTCCACCGCGGCGACTCGCCGTTGCAGCCGTCGGTCGCGGCCAAACTGGTCGCGCGATTGAGCCGCAGCCCGGAACCGCCCGCCAGTGAGGCGCGCCAGCCCGCGCGCTCCGGGCCGCCCCAGCCCGGCGATGAGCTTACCGAGCGCGAGCGCGAGATCCTCCGCAGCATCGGGCGGGGCGCGTCCAACCGCGAGATCGGCGAGGCGCTCTTCATCACCGAGGGCACCGTCAAGAACCATGTCTCCAGCATCCTCAGCAAGCTCGCCCTCCGCGACCGCACCCAGGCCGCACTCTGGGCCCGCGAGCGCGGTCTGATCTGAGCGCCGCCCGGCCGCGCAAGCTGAACTCGTCAAGGAAGGGAATACGTTGTGATAGTGAAGGAATCAAGGATCGCGAGGCCAGCGCCGCGCCCGTCGTATGCGCTCTGGACGGGGTACGCCGCGGCGATCTGGGCGGTGATCTTCGCCGGGCTAAGTTTTTTCTGGGCGGCCGGCGGGCGCACGGGCCTGCAGCCGCTCGAGCAGGCGCCTGAATCGTACACCACGCTCTTCGCCATCCTGAATGTCATCGCCGGCGCGCTCAAGCTCGGAGCCGCCGCGGTCGTCGTCGCCTTCGCGCGGGGAATCGAGCTGCCGGTCTCGCGGCGGCTCGTGGCGGCGCTATTGTGGATCACGGGCATTGGCATGCTGCTCTATGGCGGCGCGGGCCTCGTCTCCGACGCGCTGCACGTCTCTGGTGTTATTCATGATCCGGCGACGGTGAAGTGGTTCTACATCTACCTCGTGCTGTGGGACCCCTGGTGGGCGCTGGGCGGCGCGCTGGTCACCGCGACGGCCTGGCTGGCGGGTCGCCGCGGCGACAACACACCGGGCGAATCGCGAGCCCGCGAAAGCCGGACGATTTGAGCCGGCTCAATAGACCAGACAACACCTGTGAGAGCGGCGCGGCGGCGCGCCACAATGGACGGGAGCGGGGAGCATGGCGATGGAGCGGCCACTACTGCGCGTCCGGCGCGCGCGGCCAGAGGAGGCGGAGGCGCTGAGCGCGCTCATCCAGCGCTCAAAAGCCCATTGGGACTACGCGCCCGCGCTGCTCGACGCATGGCGCGCGGAGCTTACCCTCGCCGCGGATGATATCGCCCGCGAGTCCGTCTTCTGCGCTAAGGACGCAGTCTCTGGCGACGTGGTCGGCGTCCTGCATCTCGTCCGACACGATGACGATGTGGCCTACCTGGACCACCTCTACGTCGAGCCGGCGGCGATGGGGCGTGGCGTGGGCGCGCTGCTCTGGCGCCACGCGCTCGAGCAGGCGGCGGCGTGGGGCGCGCGGGCGCTCGAACTTGACGCCGATCCGAACGCCCGGCCGTTCTACGAGCGGATGGGCGCAGCCATCGTGGGCTGGACGGAGTCGGCCATCGTGCCGGGCCGCCGGCTGCCCCGCATGCGCTACGACCTGTCGCGACGCTGACTGCCCCGACTCTGTTTCCGGCGGCGCCGGTCATCTTGTCGGGCATGGCTGGGGGAGCGAAAACCCGCGCAGGCAGGACCTCGCGGGCGCCCGTCGGATCGCGGGGTAAAATGCGCGTAAGGCTGGCCCTGGTCTGCGCGACTGGAGAGCAGAGAGGAGAACCAGCCATGATCAAAAGTCAGCCGGCACGACAGGGAGACGATACGACCTTGAGCGACCGCCTGAGCGACCGCCTGAGCGCTCTGCTGGAAGACGCGCGCCCGCGCCTGCTGCGCCTGGCGCGGCTGAACGGCGCCGCCGCGGACGTGGCCGAGGACATTGTTCAGGAAACGCTCTTCGAGGCCTGGCGGGCGCTGGGAAATCTGCGCGAGCCGGAGCGGTTCGACGCCTGGCTCGACGGCATCTGTCGCAATGTCTGCCGCCGTCAGGCGCGAACGCGGGCGGGCGACGCGCGCGTCACGCGCCTGGGCGACGTCCTGGAGAGCGACGGCGACGCGGACGCTCCCCTCGCCGACCTGCCCGACCCGCTGGCCTTCGATCCTGACGAGGAACTGGAGCGCGAAGACAGGCGCATTCTGCTCGACCGCGCCCTGGGCTCTCTGCCTGCCCAGACCCGCGCGCTGATCGAGCTGAGCTACCTGGCGGAGCTGCCGCAGCGTGAGATCGCCGAGCGACTGGATATGACGCTGGGCGCGCTGGAGCTCCGGCTACACCGCGCACGCGCGCGACTGCGCCAGGTATTGAGCGGCGAGCTGCGCGCCGACGCGCAGTCGTTCGGCCTGCTCGTGGACCAGGATGTGGCGCTGGGCTGGCAGGAGGTCCGGCGGTGGTGTCCGCTGTGCGGGCAGCGGCGTCTGCGCGCGGCGCTGGAGCCACAGGCGCCGGGCGAAGTGGCGCTGAGACTGCGCTGCCCCGACTGCTCCGCCCGCTACGGCCTCGATCTCTCCGGCTCCGGCGACATCATCTCCTTCGCGGGCATGCGCTCGCTCCTGCCAGCCGTCAAGCACGGCATGCGCGCCGCCTTTACGCTCTTTTCAGGCGCCGTGCGCGACCGGACCTGTGGCGTCTGCGGGTCGCCAGTCACCGTACGGCTGGTCGGGCCCCACACGTCTGGCGTTCTCTCGGGCGCCGCTCCACAGCCCCTCATCCCCGAACACTCGCTGCTGGTCGTTGACTGCCCGCGCTGTGGCCAAGCCGCATCGGATTTGCTCATGGGTCTGCTGGCCGAGCCCGACGCCCGCGCGTTCTTCCTCGAGCGCTCGCGGGTCGTTGGCGAACCCGAGGTCCTCACTTCCTTTGGCGGTCAGGACGCCATCCGCGCGCGCCTGGTTGACCTGGCGACCGGCGAGCGGCTGACGATTCTGGTCCATCCCCAGACGGTCGCCATCATGGCCACACTCTTCGAGTAATAGTCCGGCTAGTTTTTGGGTGATGTGCGGGTGATGGCCCGCGCCCACCCACCTCCGCCTCATGTACTGCCCCATACCATAAGGGAACAGAACGATGACACCCTCACTCCTGCGCATGACCGAACTCATTTTGGGATTCATCCTCCTCGGAGCCGCGCTGCTCCTCCTGCTGGCGCTGCTCTACCGCACGATACGCCAGGCGCTCGCCGCGCGCGCGCTGGCCATCAGGACGCCAAACGGCATACAGGAAGGCCGGTTCGTCCAGATCGGCGAGCGGAAGGAGTGGGTGCAGATCCGCGGCGAGGACCGCAATAATCCGATTCTGCTCTTCCTCCACGGCGGCCCGGGTGTCGCCAACTCTCCGCTTACCGCCCTCTTCCGCGCCTGGGAGCGCGACTTCACCGTCGTGCAGTGGGACCAACCCGGCGCGGGCAAGACCGCCAGCCGCAACGGCAAGCGCGGCTATCAGGGCCTAACGGTCAATTCGATGGTGGATGATGGCGTCCAGGTGGCTGAGTGGGCGTTGCGACGGCTCGGCCAGCGCAGACTGATCATCCTCGGCACATCCTGGGGTTCGCTGCTCGGCATACAGATCGTCAAGCGCCGTCCCGGCCTGGCCCTGGCCTACGTCGGCGTGGGGCAGTTCGTGGATGGTGAGGCGGGCCAGCGCGCCGGCTATGAGCTGGCGCTCACGCGGGCGCGGACCCTCAGCAAGAGCGAGACGCTCAAGACACTGGAGCAGGTTGGGCCACCGCCATACGCCGACTCGAAGACCTCGATGCTGAAGCAGCGGGCGCTGGGGCAGGTTGATCTGGAGACTGAGGGCGGCCGGCGCATGCCCAACATCCTCGCCGCGGCGCTCTTCGCGCCAGGCTACTCGCTGCGGGATACGTTGGCCTATCTCCAGGGCATGCCCATGTCCATCGAGACATTCGAGCGATCCATCATGTCGCACGACCTGCGCCCACTGGGGATGGATTTCGACGTCCCGCTCTTCTTCCTTCAAGGAGCGCGCGACATCTATACACCCGCCGCGCCCGTCCAGGAGTACGTCGCCACCCTACGCGCGCCACGGAAAGAGTTGGTCGTTTGGGACGACGAGGGCCACCTGACCTTCCTGACCAACCCGGAGAAAATCCACGGTGAGCTACTCGCGCGCGTCCGCCCCGTGGCGTCGAAGGCGCTCGTGGCGGACGGCGCGACGCCTCCGGGACCGCGTGTGTAATCGCCGCCCTCCGGTATGGCGCCCACATAACGCGCATCCAGAACGCGACCCGCGCCGGGGTTGTGCGCTGGCTCGTGGGCTGGCTCACAGCCCGGGGCCTTCTTTCACGCTCTGCTTGGCCGGGCGGCGCCCGTCTGCCCACCATATCCCAGTTAGGAGTTCATCAATGGACAGCAACATGCCTCTGAACAGCCATCCGTCAGCTGGGGCGAAACGCACGCCTGTAACTGGAAAAGAACAGGGTGTACCTGACGCTACCCATCCAGCCGACCCGTCTGGAGGTGGCCTCATCGCGTTCATACGGCGGCGCCCGCTCACCAGCTACTTCCTGCTGACCTACGCGCTCGCCTGGCTAGGGTGGACGCCGTTTGTGTTGTCGGAGAGCGGGCTGGGCGTTCTCCGCTTCCAGGCGGACCCGCTACTCCTGCTCGGCAGCCTGGGTCCCTGCGCGGCGGGATTCATTATGGCGGCGATCACTGGGGGGAAGCCAGGCGTGCGCGACCTGCTGCGCCGGCTGATTCAATGGCGCGTGGGCTGGCAGTGGTATCTGTTCGTCCTCGTGGTTGTCCCTGGAGTTCCACTGCTTGGCTTCCTCGTGTTGCCGGGGGTGGCCAAAACGCTGTATCTCCCATCAGTTCAGTTCGCTCTCCAATTTGTCCTGTTCTTCCTGCAATTCCTGCTCACCGTCAATCTCATCCAGGCGTTGGAGGAGGAGCCTGGATGGCGTGGCTTTGCCCTTCCACGCCTGCAACAGCGCTACGGCCCCCTGCTGGGAACGCTGATCCTGGGGTCGTTGTGGGCTGGCTATCATCTGCCCCTGTTCCTGACTACCGCGTTCGCTGACAGGACCCCATTCGGGTTCGCCGTCTTCCTGCTCGCCTCGATCGCCATTTCGCTGGTGTTGACCTGGGTGTACAACAGCGCACGGGGAAGCGTGCTGCTAACGATCCTGGCGCATGCGGCCATCATTGCCAGTGGAATCGCGTCCGGGGCGATGAACCTGTTTCCAGCGGACATCCTGGAGAAGGACACCTATCCAGCCATCACGATCGGTTTGGGGGCGCTGGTAGTATTGCTCATCGTGGTAACGCGTGGCCGTCTGGGCCTGGCGTCAAAACCGGAATGAGCCCGCGCCGCCGCCATAGGGCAAGCGGAGCCCGCCTTCGCGGCAGATGACCGGTCGTGGTCTTCCGCGCCGCGGAGGCGAGCGTTGGGGCGGCGTGGGCGGCCAGGCTAGGCGAGCGCCGGGGCCGCCTGCCGCTGCTGCGGTGGGCGCATCACGGTGAGTCCATACACCAGGGCCACTAACATGATGACCGCTGGCGCAACGATACCAATGACGGTGAGTTGAGTAAAATAGGGAATCTGGTCGCTCGAGTGCGCGCGAAGCACGGCCGCGATTGCGCTCTCTCCCCACGGGTTCCCAATGTCCGCCGTCAACAGGGCCAGCGTGGCGAGCGCGATCCAGCCCGCCAGCCAGCCACGGCGGCCCGTTCGGGCGGCATGCGCCAGCGCGACGCTGACGACCGCGACCGGCAGTGCGGCCAGCGCGTACCAGAGCGTGTTCAGCACGCCCAGCAGATTGAAGATCACCAGGGTTCGCCCGAAAGCGCCATGCCCGCCGAACCAGGAGGCCAAGGGTGAAGAGGACCACTCCGGGGTCCCCAAATAGCCAAGCGCGGTCATGATCACGACGCCTGCGATCGCCCATACGATGAGCGCGCGCGCCTCGCCCTGGCGCGCCTCCGCGAAAGCTGGCCCTGTCGCGCTCCGCGCGGCGGTGAAGGAGTAAACCAGCGCGGCGATTGGGATGGGCAGGAACGCCACAACCCATCCCACCTGCTGAAGAATCTCCGGCGCGCTCACCGGACCGGACAAACAGGCGGAGTCATTGATGCAGGGCGGAGTAAGCGCCGCCGCGATGTTATTGGTCAGGTTCCCAATCCACGCGGCGAACGGAACAAGAACGATCAACGCAATGAAAAGCGCCAGCCAGCCACGGCGCCCGGCGCGCGCCGCGTCGCTGGCGGCCAGGACGCCCAGCGGGATGAGCGGCAAGACCCAGATCTGGAGCCAGAGCGCCCAAAACAACGTTCTATCAACCCAGCCAGGTGCGCCCGCGACACTCTCTGGCCTCACCAACAACCCGACCACGAACGCGAGCGTCACCACCAACGCCACAACCGCGTAGACACGAATCGCCTGTCGCATACGTACCTGTGTTCCTTCTTCCGTCGCCGTCCTGCAGCGAACGCCAGTCTCTGGTACGAGGCCCGCCACGCGAGAACCTGATGCCGCACGTACTACGCTCGACTGCCCACCGCGTTGCGAGCGGGCGGAAAACCGACTGGCCAGCCACCTGATCTCAGGTAGCAAGCCAGTCCGCCGCTTCGCTGATGCACTCTTATTCGCGGATGCGGCGGGCGGGCTGCGACAGCCCTCCCGTTCGACGTTCGAACCGCCCAAGCGCCAGGTTAAGAGCGGCCAGCGCGGCGGCGCCGACCAGCGCGCCCAGCGTCGGCCACGACTGCCAGGAATAGATGTACTGGCCCCATGCGCTGCCCAGCAGGGCAAGGAAGCATGCGCCTGCAGCGAGCGCCCCGCGCACGATGGGCGTCCAGCGAGGGGGAGCCGCCGGGCGGTCTCGCGGCAGGGCGCTCCACAAAAGAATCAGCGCTACCATAGCTACGAGCGCCTGAACGTAGAAGACCCAGCGCCAGCGCGAGGCGTTGGTGATGAGCGGGACGACGAGTGGAGCATGGGCCACGAGCCAGACACCAACTTGCGGACCGGAGAAGCCTGCAATGACTAAGACAACGACGAGTACTGTGGGTATGCTCTGTCGGGCCAATAGATTGGGCGCCAGATAGCCAGTCCGCGTGATCTGGGGGAAAATCCCAAAGCAGACCCCCGCCCCCACCCCTTGCAGCATGCGGAATGCGACGAGTTGCTGGATGGTTTGGGCCGCGCCGCAGAGGACCGCGCCCGCCAGGGCGACAACGGCGCCAGCGAGCAGGACACGCCGGCCCCCGAACTGTTCTATGAGGCTAAGACTCATCACGGCGGCCGCCATGAAGGTGAACAGGTGCGCCGTTACGACCCAGACGTAGAGTCCGCTCGCGTAGCCGTTCAGATCAACGATGATCTCAGGCATGATGTCGCCCACCACCGAGCCTGCCAGCCCGGCCAGCCCCATCAGCAGCGCCAACCCGATGAGCACAGCGACCCGCTCCGGCCCGCTCATCGCCCGGGCGCCCGCCACCAGTCTCGGCATGAACAGACAACTCCTCGACTCGCGCACACGGCTCCAGATGGGACACCACGAGCATGCCCCCAGCCGCTCTATGCTACCATGGCCGAGCCGCCCTATAATGCATCCCCGCCGCTGGCCTGCTGGCCAGCGGCGGGGATGTTCGCGCGTGGGTGGCTCGTTGCTCGCCCGAGGCTGTCGCCCCTCTCCCCGTGGGGGAGGGGCCGGGGGTGAGGGCCGCGCCCTCGCCCTGGCGCAACTACTCGCGGATGCGCCTTGCGGGCAGCGGGCGGACGAGCGGGTTCTGCTGCGACTCCTCCTCCTTGCGGCGGGGAACGCGCTGGCGGACCAGGAACGACGGCGCGCGCGCCACGTCCTGCATCGGCATGTTGATGTCCTCGCCGAAGCGGTTGTAGAAGGAGAGTTCGAAGTTCGGTGTCTCGCCCAGCGCGCCGTGCGGGCAGACCTCAACGCAGTCGCCGCAGAAGATGCAGCGGTCGAGGGCGAAGTCCCAGCGCACCAGTTCGCGCTCGGCCATCATCAGCGAGCCGGTCGGGCAGACCTGCACGCAGGCCCCGCAGGAGACGCAGTCCGTCTGGTCGAGCGACATGTTGAACGGCGTCGAGACGATGGTGTCGAAGCCCTTGCCGAACATGCCGTAACAGTTCGGGCCGATCACATCGTGGCAGACGCGCACGCACTGTGTGCAGTTGATGCACTTGTTCGGGTCGCGCAGGATGAAGTTGTGCGAGAGGTCGAACTCGTAATCGTGGTAGTCTGACGGCTCGCCGTCATGGAATCGGTTGTTCTCGAGGTTGTACTCGATGCTGAACTTCTGCAGGTCGCACTGTCCGGCGGCAGGGCAGGCGCACTGGAGGCAGCGGCCCGCCTCGCGCTGCGCCTGTTCCTGGGTATAGCCCAGCTCGATCAGGCGGAAGGAGCGCTCGCGGTCCTTATAGGGCAGCATCGGCATCTTGACCTTCGGCTCAACCGGCTTGTAGGGCACGATGTCGAAGAGGTCAGGCTTGCGCTCCTCAGCCTCGATGCGCTTGGAGACCGCCGCCATGTCTTCGCCGTTCAGGTAGGCGTCAATCGAGCGCGCGGCCAGCTTGCCCTGCGCCACGCCCTCGATGATCGTCGCCGCGCCCAACTGGCAGTCGCCACTGGCGAAGACACCCTTGCGCGCGGTCATGAAATTGTACGGGTCCGTCTCGACGCTGGTGTATCGGGTCCACTTCACGCCCGACTCTGGCGGCAGAACCGCCTTGTCCGGCTTCTGGCCATAGGCCGGTATGACCGTGTCGCAGCTGACCATGTATTCGCTGCCGGGAATCGGCACCGGGCGGCGGCGGCCCGAGGCGTCCGGCTCGCCCAGCTGCATGCGCTGGAACTCGATGCCCGTCAGCTTGTCGCCATCGAACTCCAACCGGGTCGCGGCGCCAAACAACTGAAGGTCCGTGCCCTCGTTCTCGCCGTCCTCAACCTCTTCGGTCGTCGCGGACATCTCGCCGCGGCCGCGGCGGTACACCGTATGCACCTTGGCGCCCAGTCGCAGCGAGGTGCGGGTGCAGTCAAAGGTCGTGAAGCCACCGCCGAGCACGACCACCTCTTTGGTGTCATCCACCGGCACCGGCAAGCCCTGCGTCTTGTCCATCAGGTACGAGATGGCGTTCACTACGCCGGGGTTGTCCTGGCCTTCCAGCCCAAGCTCGTTCGAGGTCCACGCGCCGATCGCCAGCAGTGTCGCGTCGAAGCCCTCCTTCTCGAGGTCATCGAGCGTGAAGTCGCGGCCGAGCTTGATGTTGTACTGGACGTCCACGCCCAGTTTCCAGACGCCCTCAAACTCCTTGTCCACCATATCCTTGGGCAGGCGGTACTCAGGGATGCCATAGCGCAGCATGCCGCCGGGCTGGGGCATCATATCGAAGACCTTGACATAGTGACCCTGCAGCGCCAGGTAGTAGGCGGCGGTCAGGCCGCTCGGCCCGGCGCCCACAATCGCCACGCGCTTGCCGGTTGGCGCCTCTTTGACCCAGGGCGTTGGCGGGTCTTCCATCACCTGCTCGGCGGCGAAGCCATGCATGCGGCAAATGGCGATCTCTTCCTCCACCAGGCCGCGGCGGCAGACCTCCTGGCAGGGAGCCGGGCAGGTCAGGCCGAGGATGTAGGGGAATGGCAGCACTTCCTTGACCAGGCGCGCCGCCTCGCGGTTCTGTCCCTTAGCGATCAATTCCAGGTAGCCGGGGATGTCGATGTGCGTCGGGCAGCCCATCTGGCAGGGCGGCTGGCAGTAGGCGTTGTGGTCGGAGAGCATCATCTCCAGGTTCGTGCGCCGGATGCCCGTCAGCTTGTCGGACTTCGTGCGCACCACCATGCCGGGCCGCGCCGCGGTATTGCAGGAGGGCAGCGGGCGGTCCGCGCCGTCAATCTCCACCAGGCACATGCGACAGGCGGAGGTCGGCTCCAGCTTGTCGTCGTTGCAGAGATTCGGGATGTCCAGTATCCCGTTCTCGATGGCGACGCTGAGCACCGTCTGGCCCTCATACGCCCGCATCGAGCGCCCGTCTATGGTCACGTCGAACGACGGCTGCCCGCGCTCGTCGCGCTTGTGGGGCTGGCTCCCCTGCGACATCGCCGCGTCATCCTGTATGGTGACAGCCATGTGTCCCCCGTCTCTAGCGTGCGGGCGGGTGAACCCGCGCCTAAGGGCCTACCGGCCACGAAGCCCGCCCCGCGGGCTGGTTACGTTCGATGTAGCGCCCGCTACAGCTTTGATTTCGTCATGTAGCGGTGCGCGCGGACCGGCTGGCAGCTCCCCGTCGGGCAATTGCCGTCCAGGTGCGCCGCGAAATCGCCGGCGAAGTAGCGCCGCGCAGACACCACCGGATTCACGGCGTTGACGCCGAAGCCGCAGAGCGAGCCATCCGGCACGTACTGCGCGAACTCCGTCAACAGCGCCAGATCGTCCTGCGTCCCCAGGCCGCTGACCATGCCTTCCAGCGTCCCAGCGACGCGCTTGACACCGACCCGGCACGGCACGCACTTGCCGCAGCTCTCGCGCGCCAGGTAGCCGGACCGCTCCATCGCCCAGTGGACCATGCAGGTTCCGGCGGGCAGCGCCTCGATCACCGCCGAGCCGAGAATCGCTCCGGCCTGATGCAGCGGCTCGTAGTCGAAGGGGGTCGAAAGCTGGGCGAGTGGCAGCGCGCCACCCTCCATGCCGCCAACCACCACCGCGCGGGTGTTGGACTCGTTGATATCCAGCCCCTCCGCGCGCATAATCTGCGCCAGCGTCACGCCGAATGGGACCTCCACCAGCGTTCCGGTGGTCTGGCCAGGCCCGAGAAGCGTCACCAGTTTCGTCCCGCTGGAGCGCTGCGTGCCAGTCGCCTTGAACGCGCCCGCGCCGCGGGCGATGATCGCCGGCATATTCGCCAGCGTCTCCACGTTCTGTACGAGCGTCGGCTGGGCGTAGACGCCAACCTCACTCGGGTACGGTGGGCGCTGCTGGGCCTTCATCGGGCGGCCCTTGATGATCTCGATCATCACCGTCTCTTCGCCGCCCATGAAGCTGCGCTCGGCGCCCACCACCGTCACCGCCAGCGAGAAGCGCGAGCCAAAGAGGTCACGCCCGAGCGCGCCCTGTTCCTGCGCCTCGCGCAGCGCGGTCTGGACGGCGGCGGCGGCCGCCTCGCGCGTGGAGCGCACATAGAGGAAGGCCTCGCTCGCGCCGACAGCAAAGGCTGCCAGCGCCAGACCCTCCAGCGCCGCATGCGGGTTGCGCTCCAGCAGCGCTTCGGCCGCGCGCGAGCGGGTATCGGCGTCGTAGGCGTTGCAGACCACATAGCGTGTCTGCCCCTCGGCGCGGGCGACCTCGGCCATCTTGCTCGACGCCAGCACGCCCGAGCCGCCACGCCCGCGCAGCCCGGCGTCGCCGATCTCGGTGATCACCTGGGCGGGCGTCATCTGGCTGACGGCCTTGCGCAGCGCCTGATAGCCACCCTGCTGGGCGTAGGCCGCGTAGCTGGTGGGCGCCTTCTGTCCGTCGGCGACCTGCAGGCTCATCAAAGAATCAGGCACGGGCTGCTCTCCTGTGGCTGATCGCGCCATACTTGCCGCGCGTCGCGGCCGACGGCCCGCGCGCCATCTGGTCATCGCGCAATTCACCCGCCGTGGCGGGTTGGGCAGGGGCGAAGTGGTCGCTGGCGGTCACGATGCCGAAGATATCGCTGATATCCACGCCGCGCCGCTCGACAACGCGCCATGCGACCTGGAGCGGCATGCCGTTGTAGGCGCGCATCAGGTGGTCGAGCGTCTCCGTCAGGTCCCAGGCGTCCAGCGAGGACTCATCGAGGATCGCGTCGGCCCGCGTCAGGTCTACCGGCTGCTCCAGGCTGGCCTTGGTCGGCGTCAGCGTGGGCGCGGAGAGCGGGCGGTTGGGGTAGACCGACGCGTACTCGGAGACACGCGGCGTGTAGTAGCCGGCGACCGAGGTGGGGGAGAAATATGGGCGGCGGCGGAAGCGATAGGTTGGGCGCGCGTCAATGGTAATGGCGCGCGGCGGGCAGACCTTCTCGCAGAGCAGACACGCCTCGCACTTGAGATTGAAGGGCGTGTCCTGGTCCTCTTCCTGAATCAACTGGATCAGGCCGCGGCTGCGCTCGGGCAGAACGCGCTTCTCATAGGGGTAGAGCCGCGTGACCTTCTTCTGGCCGACGTGGCTGAGGGTCAGTCCGAGACCCTGCAGGATACCGCGCATCCGCTACTCCTCACCCTTGATCTTGAGCCCCTGCTTCTCGATCTTCTCGCGCAGCTTGAGCAGTCCCTCGATCAACGCCTCCGGGCGCGGCGGACAGCCGGGAACATAGACATCCACCGGCACCAGCGTATCCACGCCCTGCACGGTGTAGTAGCTGTCGTAGAACTCGCCGCCAGAGGTAGCGCACTGGCCCATGGAGAGGACCCACTTGGGGTCGGCCATCTGCTCCCAAAGCCGTACCAGGCGCGGGCCCATCTTGGTGGAAACGGTGCCGGCGACGATCATCAGGTCGGCCTGGCGCGGGCTGGCGCGGAAGACCTCGGAGCCAAAGCGCGCCATGTCGTAGTGCGGCTGCCCGGCGGCCATCATCTCGATCGCGCAGCACGCCAGACCGTAGCCCAGTGGCCAGATCGAGCGGCTGCGGGAGTAGTTCTGCGCCCAGTTGAGCATGTCGGCCAGGCTGGTCAGAGCGACCGGCGCCTCCTGCTGACCGGGGATATAGGTCGCTGGCGTCCGGGTGGACATGGGATTCGCCATCGGCAGGGCGACCCCGCGCCGTGACGTTGGGTTGGAGCTCATGCTATCAAATCCCTTCTTGCCCGTCGCGCGGCGCGCCCAGCGATGACTCCATCAGGAGAGCGGTACGCCGGGGAGGCCGCACGCGCGGAGGGAGGTATGGGGGCCTGGCCTGCGCGATCATCCGCGCGCGCCGGGAAACAACCCCATCTGGGATTATAACATGGCGCCCCCAACCGCGCACGATGGATTGGCGCGCCATGGCCAGCCTGTTCTCACCTCCCTCCGAAGAACCGCGCTGGAAGAGTCCTGATCTGAGTAGGGCGCAGTCCATCGCGCCATGGACCAGTACAAGCCATCTGAGCTTGCATTTTAACCAACACCAAGTGGCCGTCCCAGGTGGAGTAGACAGAGAGAGGCCCGAGAGCCCATCCTTCTGGATATGAACACACCAGAGCAGGAAGTGCTCCGAGCCTTCCGTCATCAAGTGTACACATTG
>DASVZK010000059.1:0-1873 GCA_036391685.1 Ktedonobacterales bacterium | reverse complement strand
CTTCCCTTCTGGCCGTTTTGTGCCCCGCTGGACGCGCTGGGGCGTTCTCGTGATTGTCCTCCTGGAAACCCAGTTTGTCTTTTTCACCAATGAGTATATCGGTCAGTTTTCTGCGCTGAATGGCCTGTCGTTTGCCGCCTTACTCTTTGGTTTAGTTGGTCTGCAAGTGTATCGTTACCGGCGCGTCTCCACGTTCCGGGAGCGCCAGCAAACCAAATGGGTCGTCTTTGGTCTGGCTGTGGCCCTGGGAGGCTTTGCGCTGCTCCTGCTCATTGGGAACCTCTTCCCAGCGGTTTCGGCAAACTCGACCCTGGGGGGGAACCCGATTTCAGCAACCGCTGTCGATGGCTTGCTGCTGCTGCTCCCGATCTCGATTGCCATCGCGGTTCTGCGCTCCCACCTCTGGGACATCGACATTATCATCAACCGCACGCTGGTCTATGGCGCGCTGACCGCCAGCGTGGTGGGGGGCTACATTCTGGTCGTAGGCTATTTGGGCGCGCTCTTCCGTACGGGCAGCAATTTGCTCATCTCGCTGGTTGCTACTGGCATAGTAGCTGTCCTGTTTCAGCCATTGCGTGGTTGGCTCCAGCGCAGCGTCAACCATCTCCTGTACGGCCAGCGCGACGAGCCCTACGCGGTGGTAGCTCAACTTAGCCGGAGGTTGGAAAGCATCCTGGCTCCAGATGCCATACTGCCGGCGATCGCCGAGACGTTGGCCAAATCGCTCAAACTTCCCTATGTGGCCATCGCGCTCAAGCAGGGAGAGGAGTTCACCATCGCCGCAACCTATGGCGTTCCAACCGACGGGGCGTTGACGTTGCCCCTGAGCTATCAAGCGGAGCCTATCGGCAAGTTGGTGTGGGGGCCACGCCAGCGGGGCGAGACCTTCACGCCCGCCGATCGAAGTTTGCTCGACGATCTCGCGCGCCAGGCCGGACCTGCCATCCATGCCGTTCGCCTGACGGCTGATCTGCAACGGTCGCGGGAGCGCCTGGTGACCACAAGGGAAGAGGAGCGCCGCCGCTTGCGCCGGGATCTCCATGATGGGTTGGGCGCGACGCTGGCGGCGCTGCACCTGCAAGCCGGCGCGATCCGAACGTTGATGGGTCAGGATCTGCCAGCCGCCGATGCGGAGTTGCTCGATCTGCAAGCCGGGATACGTTCCGGAATCAGCGATATTCGTCGTCTGGTCTATGCGTTGCGTCCACCGACGTTGGACGAATTCGGGTTGGCGGGCGCCATCCGGCAGTATGCGGCACAATACGACAGACCGGGTGGGCTTGATGGGCGACTACTTATAGAGGTCGAAGCTCCAGCGCAACTGCCAGCGTTGCCGGCGGCGATGGAGGTGGCGGCCTACCGTGTCGTCCAGGAAGCGCTCACCAACGTGGTCCGCCATTCGCAGGCCCGTACGTGCCGCATCCGCCTCTCGCAGCCTGACGAGAGCAGCGGTGTCCTGTTGGTTGAGATCAACGACGATGGTGTCGGATTGCCCAAAGAGCCGCATGCCGGCGTAGGGCTGCTCTCCATGCGGGAGCGAGCGGAAGAGGTCGGCGGGTCATGCGTGATTGCATCGGCTCCAGAGCACGGGACACATGTGCAGGTACGCCTGCCGTTCCCGAAGGAGTAAAATCGATGGACCAATTCCATGTGCTGATCGCCGACGATCATCCGCTCTTTCGCAAGGGCTTGCGAGCGCTGCTTTCGGCGACCCCCGATATCGTCATCGTTGGGGAGGCGACTACCGGCCAGGAAGCGGTGGAGTTGGCGGCGGAACTGCAACCGGATGTCATTCTGATGGATCTGCAGATGCCGGGGATCAATGGAGTCGAAGCGACCCGCCAGATCCTGCATACCAGCCCACACATTC
>DASVZK010000058.1:0-55439 GCA_036391685.1 Ktedonobacterales bacterium | reverse complement strand
AGGCGCAGACGCAGGGGCACGCTTATCTCCCCACTCCCCAATGCTACGCCCTGGTCAGGGAGTACGAGCGGATCCTCGCCTGCGGACACGCCACCAATCCCCCACCCCAGCGCCGCCGCACACAGCACAAACAGCGTGGACCGCGCAAGCAGTTGCCGGTGCGCAATCTGCTCGAACGCTTGTGGTTGGGCCAAGCAGCGGTCTTGGCCTTCCTCGACGACCTGACCATCCCCTTTGATAACAACCAGGCTGAGCGCGATCTGCGGCTGCTCAAGACGCAGCAAAAGATTTCGGGCTGCTTCCGCTCCGAGGCGGGCGCAGAGGCGTTCGCGCGCCTGCGCAGCGTGTTATCAACCTACCACAAGCAGGGTGTCGCGCTCCTCGCGGCGCTGCAAACGCTCTTTACCAGCAGCCCACTCTACCCGGCCGGGGGCTGAACAGTCACTCCAGATCTTGCCTGAATTGTTGCTGAACAGTCACGAACACGGAGGACGAGCATGGATAGGCCAGTTGCCAGCGTGGGGCGTCGCATGGCGGCATTTATGCTCGATTATCTCCTCATCTCCGTCTATCTCGCCCTGCTGGTGGCGATGGGTGTTGGCCTGGGGCAGGGGCCACTCCAGAGCCTTTTTCATACGCTGTTTGCCGATCCCAACCGGAGTGAGCTGAGCGCGTTTCTCCTGCTCGTGCTGCCCGTGTTCCTCTACTTCCTCATCCTTGAAAGCTCGCCCTGGCAAGCGACCGTGGGCAAGCGGGTCCTCGGTCTGCGGGTCACTGGCGCACAGCGTAACCGCCTGAACTTTCCGCGTGCCCTCGCACGCTCGGCGCTGGCAGTCGTGCCCTGGGAGCTGATTCACGCCCGCTTGTGGCGCATTCCGGGCTGGCCACTCGCGCCCACGACCCCCGCGCCGATCATCGTGGCAGGGCTCGTGCTGGTCGGGGTGCTGCTGGCGGTCTATCTCGCCACCATGCTGCTAAGCAAGAAGCATCAGGCCCTCTACGATACCTTCACTAGCGCCTATGTCATCAAGGCGTCAGGCGTACCCTAAACTGCTCACTGAGACTGCTGTCTTCCGGCTTTGAGCGGCTCGAGGAGATTGAGCGGCCGGAGCTGACCGCCGATCGCATGCGCCAGGTCTATAAGCGCCGCGGCTACTCGGACGAATGGATCAACGCCCGCCTGCAGAGCATCATGGCGCGCGAGGAGGTAACGGCCGAGTGGCGCGAGCGCGGTGCCCAGGAAGGGCGCGAATTCGCGATCTCGACGGAGATCCTTCATGAGGGGACCTTCGCCATCGCTACCGAGCAGCACAAGGCTATCAAGGCACTCAAGAAACGCGACAATTTGCGCGACTCGATGACGCCGCTCGAGTTGGTGTTGACGACCTTGTCCGAAGTGACTGCGACCGAGTTGCACCGTGAGCGCGACGCGCAAGGTATGAGTGAGCTGTCTGACGACACGCAAGCGGCGGGCGAGGTGGCTGGCGCTACGCGGCGGGACGTAGAGGCGCGACTGGGTCGACCCGTGGTCAGCCCGGAAAACGCGAAGAGCCTCACGCAACGCCCCGAACGCCAGCCAGCGCTCTTTGGTCCGGATGAGGCCAAGGATGAGGGCGAGAACAAGGGGAGGTGATCCTGGGAGCGAACGCTGATTCCGCAACCGGGCGCGCCCGTCACGCCGCGCCGCTAGGTCGTGGCGCAGCGGGCAGTCGTCAGACAAACAGGCAAGTTGATCCACATCAATGCCAAAGCGTGGCAAGCATGAGTGGACTCAAAGTGAGAGTGTCTTGCGGGATATGATCCGGCGTTGCCCCGGCGAAACGCGACGGCGGATTCGCGGCGCGAGTCCCAGGAAGGAGCAAAGGTGATGAAATCACGAACCTGGCGATATTGTGAGGTGCCGAGATGTCGTCACCCCGGCAGTCCACGAGGTATGCCACATCAAACGAGGCGCCGGTGGTTCAAGTGCGATCGCTTTGTGTGCGATCAGCATGAGCTCTGGGTGGAGTCATCGCCAGACGGACAGGTTCTGGGTGTGCTTTGTGTTGCTGACTATGATGAGTATCCGACGCAGCCACAGCATCGAGGCAGCAGCATCAGGCCCGTCAAGCGGCCACCAGTTGATACGGAGCCTGAGCCGCGATAGCCGAGGAGTCGAGTGCTGCCATCGGTATGCGATCACCGTTGCCCACCTCCTTGTGACAGAGGATGAACAGAACCTGAGGTCGCTATGCCCACTCCCAATCCGCTAGGAATTCAGTATCTCGGCGTGCCAGGCTCGACGCTTGACTGTGTCCGGGCTATGGTCACAATTTTGACGAGCCCATACCCCTGCCGAGAGATCACAACTGTTGTTGAACGCAGAAGGGGCGAAGACCATCAAGCGGTGTGCTTTGTGGTGTGGGGCTGGGTAGGGCATGACATCACCATCGTGCCGAATGGATTTGGCACACATGGCGGCACCGGCGGGTGGGGCCTAGGACTGGTGCTTCACCTCATGGAGTTCTACCGCGTGACGGTGAACGTGCAGTGGGTCGACGCGGAGATGTTTGACCGCATTGCGCGTGGGCGGCCAAGCAAGCGTGAGGACCAGGGCGCTCAGCGCCAGGAAAAAAGCTCCTACACGACGGTAGCCATGAATACGGCGCCTCCTTCGCATGCTGGATTGCTGGATTGCTGGGTGATGGCGCAGGCCTGGTGAGCAACATACAGGCAAACCGTCGCATACCAGCCTTACGGGTCCCTCGCATTACAGAGCGCGCCTGGCTCAAATGTGGCGCAGCCGCGCGCCCTGTCAGCATTCAGGCCTCGCCGCCTCACCTCTCCCCTCTCAGGGGACCAGAACGCCGCCTACGTCTCTATGCTCGTCTATGCTCGCGCGCCACGGACACTTAGCTCCCGACTCAGCGCCACGCATGCGCTCAAGAAGAACCGCCAGGCCCTTTAGACCAGACCAGCGGCCCCGAGTAAAAAACAGCCATAGCGCGTTTGACGGCTAACCTGGCGGGAGGTAGCGAACGGGAACGCCGCTCGTGCGCTGGACAGGCGCCGGGACCGCGCAACCGTCGTGGCGCGCGGTCCCTGGCCGATACCCCAGCTGGGCTTATCAGGCGGCGCCTGCCTCCTCAGGCGTGTATTACTCGGCGCGCCTAGCTCAGCGCAGGAACGCGCTCCGGCGCTGGGGTTTCCGCGGGCTCCGTTGTGGCCTTTGTCTGGTGGAGCGGCGCCGTCTTACGCAACGGAAGGGTGCGGGTGCGACGATCAATGCCCATCCAGATTGTGGTGAGCGTAGCGATTCCCATCACGGCCAGGCCAACCGACATGATGAGATAACCAGCACCGTGTAAGGCTGGGTCCACGAACACGAAGACCAGGCCCCCCACGAAGGTCACCGTAGTCCCTACCAGCATCGCCCAGCCTACCCACACCGCGCGGCTGAGGCGAATAAGCCGCTCCGCGACCAGAAGGACTATGACCGTGGCCGGGAGCAGGAACAGGCCGATATCCTGATGGAGCCACGTGAAGACAGCGTCCTTGGCCGCCCCCGGCGCGCTCGCATCACCTGCGCCGAAGTAGACCTCGTTCATCTCAATGGCGAAGCCCGCGATCACCACAGTGGCGAAGCTCAGGACCCAAGCCCACATGGCCGCGAGCCGCAGGGGCTGGCGAACCGCTGAACGAAGCAGCGCAAAGGCCGCGATGACCAGCACGCCGCCGCCGATCACCAGAATGCCGGTGACGATGTCGTCACCCGCGATGCCGTTGGCGTCATTCGCTCCAGAGATGAAGAGCGTGGGGGGACCCCATTGCGAGACCGCGCCGGCGACATAGATCGCCGTCATCACGACAACGCCAGTGGCGACCAGCGCGGCGCCTGTTTGCGCCAACACTCTGCTGACACCTCGGAGCGCATCAGCGCCGAATTGTTGTGCAAGGATGGTGATGGTGAGCGCCATAACGGCGACCGCCATCTCATGAGAGTGTGAACCCACGAGCGCGCCAGTGAAATCGTCGAGCAATGCGAACCCCGCGAACCGCGAAAAGTCGCCGATCAGGGCTGGGCTGTTGCCAAACTCCATGATCCAGCCCGCGAGGTGTCCCATGATGGCGGCGATGAACGCGGAGGCGCTGGCCGCCATCGCCGCGGCATAGAGCAGCGTCCGCGCGGCGTGGTCGCGCCGCCACTCGAGCGCGAGACCGATTATCAGGGTGAGCAGGATTTCATCGAGGGCGAAGAATCCTAGAATCTGGGTCCACATAGGGACCTCGGAGCCGGGGATCGTTTTGTCCCAGATGCCACCCACGGCCGCCAGGATGGTGGCGACGACTACGCCGCCAGCGATCCATACCCGCGCGTGCATCGAGCGGAGACGGAATGTCTGGCAGGTCAGCAATGCGACCAGCCCGACCATGCCAATGAGCAGACCATGCAGGAACATTACCCGAGCGTAGTCGGGGGTAGCCGCGGCGCTGGTCTCAGACTGGAAAGGGTTGGAGATAAACGCGCTAAGCGCGGCGAAGAGCGTCAGCCAGCCGATGACGAACAACAGCAGCTCGCGGGGAGTGAGCCAGGGTGCCCAGCGAATCGGCGGGATGTCCACGTCGAGCCGCTCGGCAGGGGCCACGTTTCCTGGAAGCGAGGGTTTCAAGGACTGCATACGAGCCTCCTTCAGCGCCTGAACAGAGCGCGATGTCGGTCGTGTCCTTGTGGCTTGAGACTGCGACTAATCCTTTCGCCTGCGTAGCCAGATTGAGCGTCATCGGAACAGGAGGCGCGCGTGCGGCAGGATACAGCTTCCTGCTACACCCCGGCGCCCGCGAAGAGCGAGCAGCGAACAGGCGGCGCCAGGCGTGGCGCGCTTGTGTTCCGCAACGTTCGCCCTGAACCATGCTCGGAAGAATCGACCAGACAGGAGTCACAGGGATTCTGCCAGGAACGTCAGAACGAACTGCACCTTGAAGTGCACAACAACCTTCACAATCCCCGTTGGATTGTCCAGGCAGTAGTCTAGTCGCGTTTACTCTCAATCGGGTCAAGCGACAGGCCTGCGTTGTCCCAATGGCGTCACAGGTGGCAATGGTGTGAACGGTGTACGGCGAGCGGCCATAACCGCTGATAGCGGCGTGCGCATGGTAAATATCCGTGCGCTTGTCATGACGCTGGGTGCCTCGGCTGAGGAACTGATGCTCGCCAGTCAGCGAGAGGTTGACACGGCCTCAGGCTCTCGCTCACTCCTGCGCCTCTCTTCTATACAGAATCCGGCCAGCGCCTACCCCGAGCGCGCAGCGGCGCACAGCGAGGAAGGGATTGGCCGGATTCAGTGGCCGGATATTCGGCCAATTGGCCGGGTTTCTGACCCCCATCCGGCCAGCACGGACGCTGAATCCATCGGCGTTTCTGCCCCCACTGGCCGGATTGGCCGGATTTCTCCAGAGGAGGGGGGCCATTACGCGCAGATGTATGCACGCCACATCTGCGCGCCACAGCGGCTCGAGAGCCACGCCCTCGATGCGATGCCACCCGGCCCGACTAGCCGTACTACACCAACCGACTACACCAACGCGCTGATTCACACTGAGGCACGACGCGTCACAGAGCGGCGGTAGCATCAGGTATGAGGCGCGAGAAACCAGGCTGCAAGGGGCCTTGCAGCAACCTTAAGATCGGCTTCGGGAGACCGGAGTGCGGGTTCGAGTCCCGCCCGCCCCACCAGCGTTGGACCCAACGGCCAGACGCCCGCTCTCTTTGTAAAGCGAGCGGGCGTCTGGCGCATGTTCGCGGGTGCGGCGCTAACGTGTGGCAGCCAGCTTGAGCGCGGTGGTGAAATTGCCCGCCAGCGTATCGAAGGCGTCGCTGTTGTAGTTCTCGATCTGACCCGCATCACACAGCATGGCGATCTCTGGATCGATCGGCAACTGGGCAAGCAGCGGCGCGCCGGTCAGCGAGACGAGGTCGGCTCCGTTGCTCGGACCAAATATCTCGTTGCGCGATCCGTCGGGCATGGTGAGATAGGCCATGTTCTCGACCAGACCAACGACCTTGCCCTTGAGTGTCTGCACCATTTTGATCGCCTTAATAACAATCTCAGTGGCCAGCATCTGCGGCGAGGAAACGATAACGACACCATCCACCGGCAACGACTGCATCACGGTCATCGCCTCATCAGAGGTGCCCGGTGGCAGGTCTACCAGCAAGAAGTCGAGCTTGCCCCAGTCCACATCGCTATAGAACTGCTTGATGGCGCTCGATATCATCGGGCCACGCCAGACCACGGGCTCGGTCGATTCGGGCAGAAACATGTTCATCGACATGATCTTGATCCCGCCAACCGAAACGAGCGGCGTGATGCCATCGGCGGTTTTCGAGGGCGCGCCACGCACGCCGAACTCCTTGGCGATGCTGGGGCCGGTAATGTCGCCGTCAAGAATGCCGACCTTGAGACCCTGCCGCTGGAGCGCAACGGCGATCAATCCGGTGACAAGCGACTTTCCAACTCCGCCTTTGCCGCTCATGATAGCGATGATGTGCCGGATCTTGCTGTCCGATCCTCCCCCGCTCATCACGTTCAGGGGAATGCCACGGCCAACCGGCGCTTTCACTGCGGGCTTGACGCCCTCAGCCTCCTGCCCGTTCGCAACCAGGTTCAGGTCTTTGAGCAGCGTTTCAACGGCAAGGCGGTGCGTGCGCGCGCCCCCCGCGACACTCTCGCGGGCGCCGACCTGGCAGGCGGTACACGGCAGGCCGTGCGCCTGGAATACTCTAACTGTCTGCGGATATTGGCTCACCACATCATGGATGATCATGTCCGCGCTAATCTCAACCGCCATGCGCTTCTCCCAGTGGCAGTGTCTAAGCCATCGGCGCCGGCATATCGCCGGCCTAATTCCTAGTAACCTAGTTAGGATTATAGCATGCTCCCCGCCAGGCGGCGAGGTTCGGACATTGCCACGAAATTGAGAACATTGTGCAATCAATCTCGCGGATATGCCCGTCAATTTGAGACTGCCGACGCAGCTCGGTATACGTAATTCTCCAACTCCTCATCCACCCTATAGAGTACACTCTTCCCGAGGCGCACGCGAGACGCGATACCACCATGACCGAGAAAGCAGGTGGCCTACGCGCTCTGGACAGCCCGACGCAGACTGCCTTGCAGACTTGAACCCTGGAGACCTGATATACGATGAAGCGTGCCGGGAGTAGGCTGGAAGAAACCCATGAGTCCACAGCGCATTGATGTTCACCATCACCTGCTAACGCCTGGGTATGTCGCGGCGCTCAAAGGAGTTGGAATCGTCGAGTCAGGTGGTATTCCTTTGCCGCCCTGGCGCCCGGAAGATTCACTCGCCATGCTAGATCGCGCGGGGATCCAGGTGGCGCTACTCTCGCTGTCCACTCCTGGGCTCTTCTTCAAGAGTCCAGCGCAGGAACGCGCGCTGGCGCGCGCGATCAACGAATTTGCTGCCCAATGTGGCCAGCGCTGGCCAGACCGCTTCGCCTTCTTCGCCACACTGCCGCTTCCTGATGTTGACGCCGCGCTGGCAGAAATCAGCTATGCCCTGGATATTCTCCATGCTGACGGAATCAGCCTGTACACCAACTATGAAGGCATCTATTTGGGCGACGAGCGGTTCACGCCTATTTTCGCCGAGTTGAACCGTCGCCGGTCGGTCATCCACATCCATCCCTCGGTGTTTACAGGCGCGACAATTCCAGCGGCGAAGAACGCTGGATCAACGATATCCACGCTGCCTAGCTTTATGCTGGAGTTCGTCTTCGATACGACGCGCGCGGTCGCCAATCTCGTCATTTCAGGCGCGTTGAAGCAATTCACCGACGTGAAGATTCTCCTGTCGCATGCAGGAGGAACTGTTCCCTACATCGCCCACAAGATCGTATCGGGCGCACTCGTGGCGATGCTGGGCGGGCAGGTATCGGCCAGCGCGCCAGGCATCCCTCCAGAGCAAGCGGACGCTTTCAGAAGCATGTTCACCGATGATATCCTCAGCCAGCTGCGTGGGCTGTATTACGATACGGCGCTCTCCGCCAATGTGAACGCGTTCAGTTCCCTGCAGCAGCTCGTCCCCACCTCACAGATCCTACTCGGCACGGATTATCCGTTCGCGCCCGAGATAGAATCGGGGACGACTGTGCGCCGCCTCGAACGTCTCGCCAGCCTGAGTGACTCGGATCGCCAGGCCATCACCACGGACAACGCGCTTGCGCTTTTTCCCCGACTGCAACGCATCTAAGGCGTTCATGTGGGCTACCAAATGGATTTGCGCATTACCGCTCACATGCGTCGAGGGCACAATAACCCGTTTACAGCGAAGAAGTAGGCAAAGGCACTGTTTGTGAGCTCAAATTCGTTCGGCGTGACGAATCTGGCGCGGGAGCTCGGCGCGCTTCGCCGCCTAGGAGACAGAGTGTCCCCGGCTGCCTAAGCCATGGTCGGGCCTTGTGCGACCTGGCGAGCGACCTCCATGGCTGAGGGTACTGCCCTGGGCGCCAAGTCGGCGCACCGGGGCATACTCGCACACCGAGTAGGCGCAGGGTCTTGCGGACGTGGCTGGCGTACGGCTGCGCCCGCAGTCGCTTGAATTCATTCAAACGCTCGTGGGCAGCAACCCTGGCGTCATCGCTGACGCCGCACGCCGGCTGACTTCGCGCGCGAACTAGTCATCGCGCTGGGGCCGCATCGCGGGGAAGAGTATCACCTCGCGAATGTTATCCTGATTCGTCAGCAACATAACAAGTCGCTCGATGCCGCCACCATATCCGCCTGTAGGCGGCATGCCTGTCTCCAGCGCTTCGATGTAGTCCTCATCAAGGCGTTGGGCTTCGTCATCTCCGCCCGCCCGCTGTCGCGCCTGGTCTTCGAAGCGCGCACGCTGATCGCGCGGGTCGTTGACCTCGGTAAAGGCGTTGCCAAGCTCTAGCCCACCCGCGAACGCCTGGAATCGCTCGGCAGTATCTTTCGCGCCAGGCTTCTTCTTCGCCAGTGGCGAGAGATCGAGGGGGTAATCGTACAGGAAAACTGGCCCGAACAGCTTGGCTTCGGGTCCCTTGATAATCGCGTCTTTGAGGTCATCGATCAACCGTCCGCGCGCAAGCCGGGGGTCAACCGAAAATCCCTTGCGCGCCATCTCCTTTGCCAGAGACTCCCGATCAGGGAACTCGGCGTAATCAATGCCGGCATGGAGCCGGATCGCGTCGCGCAGGGTCGTGCGAGTCCACGGCGGAGCCATATTGATCTCGCGTCCCTGATACGTAATGACCAAAGAGCCAGTGACCGCCTGCGTAATGGTAGCGTACATCTCTTCAACCAGGCGCATCACGTCTTCATAGTCCGCGAAAGCTTGATAGAACTCCAGCATGGTGAATTCATTGTTGTGGGTATGGTCAATGCCTTCGTTGCGGAAATTGCGCGCAATCTCGTAAACGCGCTCGAACCCGCCCACGATGAGCCGCTTGAGGTACAACTCTGGCGCGATGCGCAGGTAGAAATCGTGGTCTAGCGCGTTATGATGGGTTATGAACGGCCGTGCTGTCGCGCCACCATACAGCGGCTGCAGAATTGGCGTCTCGACCTCGATAAAGCCTCGCGCGTCCAGAAACGCGCGCATCGCCTGGAGCGCCCGGGACCGCGCCAGGAACACCGGCATGCGCTCTTCGCGGTTGGCGATCAGATCCAGATAGCGTTTGCGGTGTCGCACCTCGGGTTCGCGCAGCTTCAAGTCACCTCCTGCGCCCTTGGCGGGCAGAGGCGCGAGCGCTTTCGCAAGCATGTGAAAGCGCGTAACCTGTAGCGTCTTTTCTCCTGTGCGCGTCAGGAAGAGGGTTCCGGTGGCTTCAATGAAATCGCCAGCGTCGAACTTCTTGATGAGGCCAAACGTCTCTATACCTAGTGTGTCACGCTTGAAATACAGCTGAATGCGGCCGGAGCCGTCCTCGATTCGCACGAACGCCGCTTTACCTAGCTCGTTCAACTGCATGAGTCGGCCAGCCAGGGTAATCTCCTCGCCCTGCAACACATCGAATTGCTCGATGGCCTCGGCCGCGGTGTGGTCGCGGTGGCTCTGGGTGGGATACGGCTCCATGCCGACCTCGCGCAGCGCCTCCGCCTTCGCGATCCGGTCTTCTCGCTCGTCCATACCGGGACGTCATCCTCCTCGTGTGAACCACAATCCAGCGTGTATCAGCGGAATTGTATCACGCGCCGCCCGGCGGCTCGCGCTTCCTGCGCCAGCCAGCGCCATCCTCCTAACGTGTATACTTGATGAGCGCGCCGTGCTCAACGGCGCCCTTCTTGGAGGTGTACGGGTCCCGGTGGGCCTCGCCGTCTTCAAAACGGTTGCGCGGTCGCTTGCGCGCTCGCGGGTGGGTTCGACTCCCATACGCCTCTGCCACGGGTTTTACCGTCTCTTCTCGCTTGGTCTGCGATCAGCCAATGTGAGATGGCCGGAACAATGGCCCTCTATTTGCGGCCATTTCACATTGGCTGCGTCCCATTCCTTCGCGCGTCCAGGTCGCGCCTCTGAGCCTTCGGCCAGTAGCAGTCAGACCGTGATGCGCCCGATCTTATTAGCGCGGTACTCCGTAAACCAAAGGGCGCCATCGGGGCCGGAGGTGATGTCTCCCGCGACCCAATCGCCCTCCGGCGCCGGTATCGGGTATTCAGTGATCTGGCCATCGGTCGTTATGCGCCCGATCTTGTTGACATTGCTCGGGCCGCCCGGGTCAGGAGCCAAAGTAAACCAAAGCGCGCCGTCAGGGCCAGTTGCGATAGCCGCGGGAACATCGCTCTCTGTGGCAGGGAGCAAGAACTCTGTGATGTGGCCGCTCAGCGAGATGCGCCCAATGCGACGCACAGCCACCCCATTGATAGTCTCAGTGAACCACATGGCCCCGTCTGGCCCAGCGGTGATGAACTTGGAATCGCTTCCCGGCGTAGGGATAGCGTACTCGGTGATACGGCCATCAACAGTAATTCGCCCGATCTTGTTGGCGCCATTCTCCACGAACCAGAGGGCGCCATCCGGGCCAGATGCAATGCCGGCAAGACAAACACAACCGGAGCCCGCGGGAGGCGTTCCTGATGGGGGAACCCAGGAGGGTTGCTTGTACGCCGTGAACTGTCCACCAGGGGTCATCCGTACAATGCGCTGACCAACCGAGTCGGTGAACCAAAGATTGCCATCCGAACCTGCCGCGATGCCCGCGGGCGCACTGTTCATGAACGATATCGGAAACTCCGTGATCTGCCCGCTGGAGGTGATACGTCCAATCTTGCCAGTTGTGCCAGCGTTGGGGCCAATGGTGGTGGGTACTTCGGTGAACCAGATTGCGTTATCCGGCCCGCTCGTGATGCTCAAGACGCTGTAGCTATTATTGGTCTGCACGGTGTATTCCGTAATGTGACCACCCGTCGTGATGCGCCCGATCTTGTGCGCCCCATACTCGACGAACCATAGGGCGCCATCGTACCCTCGCGTAATGCTCCATGGGCCCCCGCCCACAGTCGGAATGGCGAACTGCGAGATGCGGCCCGCCGGGATGTGCGTGGCCGTCGCAGTCGCAGCAGTGGTCGCCGTAGGCGACAGCGAGGTGGGTGTTGGCGTGCTCTTCACTATAGGCCCGGACTGAGACGGGCGCAGCAGTGGCAGGAGAATAAAGGCGCCGATGAGCGCGGCCGCGATGACTGCCGCCATCGCTCCGCTGACGTACGCTTGCCTCGTGCTGAGTCGTCGCGGCGAAAAGGCAGGCCCAGGGCGCCGAACGTCGGGAACCGTCAGCGTCCCGACGCGAGTTGGTGTCGGGCTTTCCGCCGGCGTCATGCCAGCCTGAGTTAGCCTCACGCGCACGCGTTCGATTGCCGCGTCAGCATCCTCTGGCATGACGTAGACCTCCTTCAGTCCACGGAGTAGGCGCGCCTCGACGCTGACACGGATGTCCTCCGTCCTGCGTCCTGCGTCCGCGCTGATAGTCGCGTCGATCACATTAGAAGCGAACGGGTCGCGCGCCGCTCCATCCTCGCTGCCGTTCCTGAATGAGGGGGTAAAGCGGTCGCTCATTGCTTCCACTCCTTCCGGAGCCAGCGGACGGCCCGTGAAAGCATGGCGCGCGTTGCGACATCACTTTTTCCAATAATCGCGGCAATCTCAGCCGATGGCAGCCCGCTGGCGAAGCGCAGGACCAGGAGCTCCCGCTGGTCGTCGGGCAACCGGGCAATCAGCGCGACCAACTCCCGCCGCTCTTCCGCCCGCAACGCCACGCGCTCTGGCTCGCTCTCCGCCGCCGCCTGGAAACTAGCTGACGCGCTGGCGGTAGATGTTAGTAGTGGGCTACGCCCGCGCCGCCGGTAAAAGTCCGCGACCCTGCGTCGTGCTGTGACCATCAACCAGCCAATGCCCGGTGGGTCAGCCCGCTCATAGGCCGAAAGCGCGGCGGTGAAGGTCTCTGCAAGCGCGTCCTCAGCGTCAGCCAGCGTGGGCAGCCGGTGGCACAGATACGCCATAACCGTCCTGGCGTGCTGCCGATAAAATTGATCGAAGGCGGCGCCGGGAGTCGCGCTGGCGTTGGAGGTAGGCGCCGGGAGCGGGCCGCGTTCCAGACCAGGAGAGCTTTCGGTAGGGAGCCACGAGAACAACCAACGTGGGGCCATCCAACGCCGCACGCGCGCCAGGGTGAGCCCTCGCGGCGTTGGATGGCGAGTGACGACGAGCATGCTCATGCTGCCCGATTCCTTCATACTATGTCCGCTCACACCGGATACCTACTTCCGCGTCCTGGCCGGCTACGGGCGGATACGGGCCTGCCGACATCTACGTCGCGCGCCCCGCCTGTTTGTGACACATCCCCACACTTGCCACTGCCGAGACATGGCAATGGTGATCTGGTAGCGCGAGAGCTACCACTCGAAGAGGCGGGTCAAAGCGGCGCGGCTGTGTCTCACAATGACCGGGCTGCCGTGGGGACAGATCGCTGGCGCGCCGGTCACGCGCAGGTCTGCGAGTAACACACGTTGCCCGTCCTCGCTCAGGGCATCGCCGCGGCGAATGGCCGACCGGCACGCAAGAGAAACACAAACGTGGCGCAGCCAGTCATCACCCTCCTCGGCGGCGTCTTGCGCCAGTTCGCGCGCGAAACTAGTGGCGCTACGCACGGCTCCGGGCGCGTGTGGAAGCGCCCGGGCCAGGAAGGCGGATCCTCCGAACGGTTGTAGCTCCAGACCCAGCGAGGAGAGCTCGTCCAGTCGCGCCATCAGCGTTCGCGCCTGCAACGGTGTCAGCTCGATCAGCAGCGGCTCCAATAGGAGTTGCGCGGCCGCCTGGCCCTCCGCAGACCCGCGTCGCTCTGCCTGAGACTCCGCAAGCAACCTCTCGAAGAGAATTCGCTCGTGGGCGCGATGCTGGTCTACCAGAAAGAGCTGGCCGTCCTCGGACTGCGCGACAATGAGAGCGTGGTCGAACTGGCCGAGTGGTGTGAGCGCAGGCAATGGTCCATCCGTCGTTCCAGCTTCTTGCCACAGCTCGTCGAGTCCGAGGCGGTGTCCACGCGCAGAATCGCGCAGGCGCAGACCGCGGCGTCGCCTCGACGCCGGGAATATCAGAGGCAAAGGCGTGACTGCGCCCAGCGCCAAAGTGCGCCGACCAGCGCTCGCAATTTCCAGTGGCGCTGCCCCTAGCGCCTCATGCGTCAACCGGCGCAGCGCGGCCCCGATGGTCGCCTCATCACGCAGCAGCGCCTCCAGCTTGGCGGGATGGATGTTGGCGTCTACGCCATCTGGCGCGGCTGTCACCCGCGCTACGAGCAGCGGATAGCGGCCCTTGCGCAGCGCCGGGCGATACCCAGCTTCCAGCGCGGCATGCAGCGCGCGGTTGGCGAGCGGGCGCCCATTGACGCTGAGATAGATATGCTCGCGCGTTGGGAACTGGAAGTAACGCGCCGCCACCGCGCCACTGATCGTCACCTCAGGCGCCGCATCGAGAGAATCGCCTGAGAGTGGCAGAAGCCCACGCGCGATGTCCACACCCATGATGGCGGCCACCGCGCCGGTGAGGTCGGTTCCAGGAGTCTGCCACAGGAGAGCGCCGTCGCTGATCAGTGTGAAACGCGTGGCCGGATGAGCAAACGCATAGGCGCGTACTACTGCCGCGACGCGCGCGCCTTCGAAACGCGGCCCACGTAAGAGCGCCCGGCGCGCTGGCATCGCATGGAACAAGTCGCGAACGGTCGCCGTGACGCCACGTCCTCGCGGCAGCCTCTCGCGCGCCACCACCGCGCCGTCGCGTAGCGTAATTTCGCTGGCGACGTCATTGGCGGTTGTCGCGCTGGCCAGTGTCAACTCAGCGACCGCGGCCATGCTGGCCAGCGCCTCGCCACGAAACCCGAGCGTCGTCAGGCGCTCCAGATCGGCGAGCGTGCGCGCTTTGCTCGTTGTATGCGGCCGGGTCGCCAGTTCAAGATCTTCCGCCTCGATACCCCAGCCGTTATCGCTCACACGCGTCAGCCGCAGGCCACCCTCGCGCATCTCAACACGCACCTCGGTCGCGCCGGCGTCGAGCGCGTTGGCAATCAACTCACGCGCAACCGAGGCAGGCCGCTCGATTACTTCGCCCGCCGCGATGCGCTCGATAACCTCGGGCGAGAGCGGCTGGACGCGCGGCGCGCCACGACTTTCCGGCGACATACCCACGTCTCCTGCTCGCTACGGCGCACGCGGCGCCGGCATGCCCAGGCTGGCGAGCGCGCGTTGCTGCAACGAGAAGAGCAGGTTTAGCGCCTCCAGCGGCGTCATCGCCACGAGGTTCATGGAGGCCAGCGCCAGCGTCAGCTCGCGATCAGCGTCTGACACTAGCTCGTCAGCGCCGCTCGCGCCATCGCTCCGGCCATCGTAGACAGCGGCGGTCTCGGCGACGCGCGCGGTGACGTCGCCCGCAATCAGGTGATTACGCGCCAGCGCCTCAGCGCGCGCGGTTACCTCAGCGGGCAGGCCCGCCATGCGCGCCACCTGCACTCCGTAACTCTGGTTGCTGGCGCCAGGGGACACGCGCCGCAGGAAGATCGCTTGCCCCTCGCGCTCCGCTACTTCCATGTGATAGGCGCCCAGTCGAGGCAATGTCTCCGCCAGTTCCGCCAGCTCATGGTAGTGGGTGGCGAAGAGCGTACGGGCGCCCGTCACCGCGCAGAGCCGCTCGATGACTGCTTGTGCGATAGCCAGGCCATCGGTTGAGCTAGTGCCGCGCCCGACCTCGTCGAGCACAACCAGGCTGCGCTCGGTCGCATGCCGCAGGATGAAGGCCGTCTCGACCATCTCTAGCATAAACGTGCTCAGTCCGCGCGCGAGGTCGTCCTCCGCGCCAACACGCGCGAAAACACGGTCTACCAGGCCGATGCGCGCCGACTGCGCCGGGACAAATGAGCCAGCCTGCGCCAACAGCGTGATAAGAGCCACTTGGCGCAGGTAGGTAGACTTGCCGGCCATGTTGGGTCCCGTCAGCAGCATTGCGCGCGACTGTGCGGCGCCCGCGTTCAAGTCAGCCAACTGTGTGTCGTTGGGAATAAACTCAACACCATCCAGCGCCGCCTCAATGACAGGGTGTCGCCCGCCGATTATCTCCAGCGACGTGTCATCAGTCAGTGTGGGGCGCGAGTAGCGACGCGCGATAGCGACCTCGGCAAACGCCAGCCAGAGATCCAGGCGGGCCAGCGCCTGCGCCGTCTGACGCAGCCTGGGATGAGCCCGGGCCAGTTCCATCAGCAACCCGGCATAGAGTTCGCCATCCAGCGCCTCGATACGCTCATCGGCATGCAGCGCCCGCGCTTCATGTTCCTTGAGTTCGGCGGTGACGAAGCGCTCCCCAGTGGCGATGGTCTGGCGGCGCTGGTAATCGCTGGGGACGCGAGAGAGATTAGGGCGCGTGATCTCGATATAGTAGCCGAATACCTTATTGTA
Organism: Ktedonobacterales bacterium; assembly: GCA_036391685.1. Classification (GTDB taxonomy): domain Bacteria; phylum Chloroflexota; class Ktedonobacteria; order Ktedonobacterales; family JADMIN01; genus JAKAIY01. The sequence continues at coordinate 39,480 of DASVZK010000058.1, read as the reverse complement.
GCCAACCTTGAGCGAGCGGATTCCCGTGCGCTCACGCTCAATGCCTTCAAGCGCGGCGATCCAGCGTCTTGTCTCGCTGGCGGACTCCACCAACGCATCTAGTTCAGGCGAATAGCCTGCGCGCACGCGCCGTCCTGTCGCTTCGCTGGGGTCCGCGACCGCCCGAGCTATCAGTTCGCGCACGTCGTCGCACGGATCCAGCGCCGCTTGCGCCTCACGCAACTCCGCCGCATCGCAGCCTTCCAGCGCGGCGATAACCGCCGGCGCGCGCGATAGCCCGCTCGCCAGTCCGAACAGCTCACGCGGGACGGCGGCGCCCTGCGTCACACGCGCGGCCAACCGCTCCAGATCGCCCAATCCATCGAGCAGGCTACCTAGCCGCTGGCGCGGGCCGACCGCCCCTACCAACTCGCCAACAGCGTCGAGACGCGCCTCGAGCGTGGCGCGGTCGCGCAGAGGGTGCAGCAGCGTTCGACGCAGGAGGCGGGCGCCCATCGCCGTGCGAGTCATATCGAGTGTCGAAAGCAGTGTCACGCCGCGTTGACCCGAGGCATACTCGCTATGGCTCGGCTCAACCACTTCCAGCGCCCGCCAGGCGCGCCCGTCCATCTCGACGAAGCCGCGCGTCTCGTAGGTGCGAAGGTCGGAGAGCAGCGGTAACAGCGACGCGTTGACACGCCCGATATAGTGAACGATCGCGCCTGCCGCCGCCGTCGCCAGGGGCAGGCTCTCGCAGCCAAAACCCGCCAGCGTGGCGACGTTGAAGTGGCGGCACAGGCGAATACGCGCGCTCTCTGGCTCAAAGGCGTCTTCGGCGCAGGAAGTGAGGCGGTACGCGCCCAGCCAGTCCGCAGCCAGCGCCTCCTCGTCCGCCACGGGCTTGCTGATCAGGACTTCAGCGGGGCCAAGACGCGCAAGTTCCGCTTGCAGAGCATGCGGCAAGTCCTCCGCCGGCCACTGGACGCAGCCGAACGCGCCTACGCTGGCGTCGGCCCACGCCAGTCCTATAGCGCGCGGAATACCGGTCGCGGGGTCGCGCTTGCCGAACGCGATGGCAGCGAGATTGGTCTCGCGCGTCGCCGCCAGCATCCCTGGCTCGACGACCGTTCCCGGAGTGAGAACACGCGTCACCTCACGCCGCACCAGACCGCGCCCCGCCGGGCTGACCTGGTCGCAGATGGCGACCCGATAGCCTCGGGCGACAAGACGCGCCGCGTAGACGTGGATGGCATGGACCGGCACGCCCGCCAGGGGAACCAGTTCATCCGGTCCGAATGTGCGCGCGGTGAGGGTGAGATGAAGCTCGCGCGCGGCGACTTCCGCGTCGCGGTCAAAGAATTCGTAGAAGTCGCCGATGTTATACGCCAGAAGCGCATCAGGATACTGGGCCTTGATATCGAGGTACTGGCGGCGTGCGGGAGTCGGCATGTTTGTTCCGGCGCTCTCTGCAGGTCATTGTGACGCGGAACAATTGTATCACGGCCGCCCCGCGGGACATCCTGAAGTATGAAGGACTTTCGCACTCACAGGTTGTTGGAGGCGCTGAAGGGGCCACCCACATGCCACTGCCCATCAAGGCGCTCCTCGCGTATTGCGCGTGCAGGGCTCAAAAACACTGTGACCAGCGAGCCGCCACTGATCAGTGGCGGCTCGCTGGTCACGTCTATATCTGTGTCACGCAATTGTTCGCGCTAGGCCGCCTGGCGCCTGATGGCGCCACCCGCCGTACGAGCCTCACGCCCCAGCGTAGCCGCAGCGAGCGCGCCCAGCACTGCGCCGAACATGAGATGGCTGAGCAGCCACCAGCCGAAAATACCGCTGGTAGCCGCCAGTAGTGGTTTGTCCAACGCCGGCAGGACAATCAGTTGATTGAACCCGAGCAGCAGCGCGCCCCACACCATGCCAGACAAGAGGGACACGGGCGATACCAGCGTCCGTGGCGCGATCCTCCATAGCAATGCCGCGAATATCGCCCCAAATATGGCGGAATTCATCATGTGAACCATCAGTCCAACCAGCAACGGTACCAGATCGAAGCCTCTTGTCGCCGCCCAGGACGGATTGAACGTCGCGGCGATCGCGTAGACTGGCGCGAGGAGTCCCATGCCGCTCAACGCCGTCACCATCATCATCATCATCGCCATTACAATACCGCCGACCAGGCCTGCGATAGCGCCCCAGCCAACTACCTTACCCCAATGCGTCATCATATCGTTTCCCACTGTGCGCATGTCTGCGCACCCCGTTCTCATGTGAGGCGACTGCCCGGCGCCCGATTGCGCTGTGGCGTCTGATGGCGTATCGCCCTTCACTCTGGAAGCAACGGTACTCGCCCCGGTCTGCGCCGTCTGTAGCGAGGGCTACGTTCTGCCGCAGATTTGACTGACCCAACATGTGCGCCGACCCGCCGCAGCCGTGAGCGCTTACCCAACCCAAGAACCACTCAGAAGTCCGCGCGCAGTCAGGCGGCCCTCTCGGGAGTGAGGGCTGGGAGCGCGCTCTGGAGTTGCTGCGCACCCGCGATCAGCTGGCGCAGATCGTTGACTTCCGCCTCCGAACACTCCAAACGCTTCGCGAGCTCGCGATTGCTCAGACGCGGTCGCTCCGCCAGCAGTGCGGGCAAATGCTCCAGATAGCGAAGGAACCGCGCTACCGCCAGCGCCGGCGCGAGATTGATCGCCAGCATAAGGCTCGCGCTCAGCAGCGCGATCGCTCCAGCAAGTGGCGCAACCAGCAACCACGCTTTGGCAGCGGGCGCGCTGCCTGTTATGACCCAAATCGTCGCGACCCCATACGCCAGCGACACTCCGCCCGAGAGCGCGAACATAACTACTGCGCGCCCGGCTATTCGGCGCAGACGTCCGAGAAGATGCTTCAATGACATTGTCATTCCGTTCACTTTCCGCCATATACAGGCAAGATCCGGGGGTAGCGTTACGCCAGTGGCGCGCGAAGCCGACCCTGTCAGGCATGACGCTGACCGGTCGCGACTTTGCATCGCGCTTGTTTTGATTCCAGTCCCCGCATCGAATTCCTTAGGCTCGCCTCGTGATTCCGGGGTGAGCCGCGAGCAGATGACAGGCTCGCGCAGTGAACGGTAGCGCGAAAAGCGCGCTCATACTGTGGCCCACACTACGTTGGCAGTGAATCCTGGCACTGGCCCGTCGCATGTGCCGTCGGACGCGGTCTGGCGCGCCTGACATGCATCCCGAATGTCCTAAGTGGGCGCTGTGTAGTCCAGGCTACGGAACTGAGACCGGCGCGGCGCTACGGTCTTCCATGGACGCGCCATCCGCTCCCATGCTCTGAACACGCGCTGACGATTGGTCTGAACCGCGCCGGCATGGAACGTTCCTAAGCGCGCCGCAGGAACAGAGAATGACTGAAACAGATCCGGCTGCGATTGTGATGTACACCACCTCGTGGTGTGGCGATTGCCGGCGCGCCAAGCGTGTCTTCGCCGATTTGGGTGTGCCGTATATTGAAATCAACATTGAGGAGACACCTCTGGCGGCGGAGGTCGTCCGGCGCTTCAATGACGGTATGCAGAGCGTACCAACCATTGTGTTCCCAGATGGCGCGCTGCTGACAGAACCATCAAACCAGGCGCTTGCGGCGCAGCTACAGCGCTACATGGCCAGCGGTCGCTGAATCCGACCCATCGCCCTCAAACATGTCCTGTTGGAAACGAGCCAACCGATGCGACTAGATATATACATCGCTGACCACTGTGAGAACTGCCAGGAGTCGCTGCGACTGGCCGCATTGGCGCGCACGTCGGCGCCAGGTGTAGATGTGCGCGTGATCAATCTGGACACCACGAGTGATGCGATTCCCCCGCGCGTTATCGCAACACCGACGTACATGCTCGATAACCGCGTCGTATCACTTGGCAACCCGCGCCCCGACGAGTTGTTGCGCCTGCTCAGCGAGCCAGCGCGCGAAGACGTGTCGGGGAGCCATGAGGAGACAAGATCATGAGTCCCTCTCGCCTGCGTGGACTTTTCGATCGATCGGGTCATGCGGATGCGGAACGGCAAGTTCCTCCACCTTCCGGGCCGAATACGGTCAAGGCCAGTAAACGCGACTATCTCCTGACCATGGACATCTTTCGCGACCTGTCACCTGAGCAGATCGACATGATCGAGCGCGCCACGGTGATGCGCACAATTCCCAAAGGGCAGATCGTCTACTCGCAGGAAGATCGCGCTGAGGCGCTCTTCCTTCTCAAGCGCGGGGAAATCACCATCTACCGGCTGACACTCGGCGGCAAACGGCTCGAGATGGCCACCATCGGGCCAAAGACGTTCTTTGGCGAGATGCCGCTGCTGGGAGAATCGTTGCGCCACGCCTATGCGGAAGCGACCGACGAATCCTTGCTCTGCGTCATGAGCCGGGCGGATGTCGAGCGGCTCATTCGTGAGCAGCCACAGGTGGCGCTGCGCATGATCGAGGTACTGGGCAGGCGGCTCGCCGAGCGCGAGGCGCGTCTGGAGGAGCTGGCCTATCGCAGCGCGCCCGCGCGCATCGCGGCCTTACTTCTGCGGCTCTCGGATGAGAAGCCCGACGCCGACGTCGCGGTGACCCATCAGGAAATCGGGGATATGATCGGCGCGCTGCGTGAGACCGTTACCTCGATCCTCGACGGCTTCCAGTCAGATCGACTGGTTGAACTTCGGCGCGGCCACATCCTCGTGCGCGATCCAATGCGTCTTCGCGAACGGGTAAACGAAGAGCGCTAACGCGGAGCGCGCATTTCCACAACGCTTGGTTCACCGACTACGCGCAACCGGCGGTTCGAACGCCGATGCGCCGCAGTGGCGCGTCAACTGAGCCTCAAGAGAGAGTGTGAAAGAAAGTTATGGCTGGCACGAAATCTTCCCGTGACGAGTATGTACGATACGTCGACGAGCAGCGCCGACGGAAAGACCGGTTCTTCTCCACGTCGCCGCAATCGCCGATACCATACGTTGAGCGCCGGGCCTTCGCGGGCCTGGCCTACTATCCGCCCGATCCCGAGTATCGTGTGACGGCGGAAGTCGCGCTATTTCCCGACGCTGAGGTTCTTCGGATGGCCACGTCAACCGGAGAGATCCGCCCGCAGGCGCGGTATGCCGAGCTTCGATTCACGCTCGACGACCGCCAGTATCGCCTCTTCGGTTTCACCGAACCACACGACCATCATGTCCATGAACTGTTCGTGCCATTCCGCGACGCGACGTCTGGCCGCGAGACATATGGCGCGGGCCGCTACCTTGAGGTCGAACTCCATCAGCCTCATCAGGGCGCGGAGACCGTAACTATCGACTTCAACCTCGCATATAACCCATTCTGCGCCTATAGCCCGGATTATAGTTGTCCAATCCCGCCGCCGGAGAACACCCTGCCCGTCGTGATTACCGCAGGCGAGCGCGCCTATCTCGCCAGCCATTCTCACCATCACAGCCACACGTAGGGCCGCGAGGAAACTTCGCCCGACGTAGTACGGGCGAGGTCAAGAACCCGCGTGACCCCGGGTTCGACCGTCAGTTTGTCGCCTGCGCTCCATCTGGAGACCAGCCGTCGGGCGTTACTCGCAAGCGCAGAATCGACCCAGAAGAGAAGAGCGCGTGGGAATCTACTCCAATCGCGCGGTACACGCCTTCCGGCACGCCGATGTCAGCCAGGTACACATCACCCGTGGCATGTCTGGCGCCGGGAGCCAGCAGCCCCGATTTAGGCCAGGCCAGCGTGAGGGTTGCCGAGGCCTGGATGGCAAGCGTCGCGAGTTGCCCTGTATCGCCATCGAGTCCCGATGGCAAGTCGAGGGAGAGTCGCGGCGCTCGCGCGTCGTTCGCGGCGCGGATGAAGCTGGCGATGGGCTCGCGCGGCGCGCCACGGCCGCTATAACCCAAAAGAGCGTCCACAATCAGATCGGCCCAATCAAGCAGCGCGGGCAGGGCGGTGGGCGCCGTCGCGCGCTCGCTGCCAGTCACAGCCATGCGCGCGAGGATACGTCGCTGATGTTCCGGGGTCTCGTTGGCCAGCGGCGGGTCGCTTGAAAGCGCGGCGACCACGACAGCGCCCGCGTTGGCGAGATGCCGCGCGGCGACCAAACCGCCGCCACCGTTGTTCCCCGGACCAATCAGCGCCACAATCCGCTTGTCCGCGAGCGCGCCGCCCAGCCGGACGCGCGCCAGCGTGGCCACGCCGCTCCCAGCGTTTTCCATCATTTGGAGCAGCGCGATGCCGTAGTCCTCGATCATCAGGCGGTCCACCTCGCGCATCTGTGCGACGCTGATTCCGCTGTGTAATCCCTCCACTCGTTACCTCCAGGAAGATCGCGCGAACTCGCCCTAGGCGCCATGCGCCGATAGGATGCGCTGCGCTATTTCAGCCAGGTCCCTACCTGCTATCGTTGGCGCCGGGCCGATCGGGTAGGCGATCATCCCCGGGCGCGAGACGAACGCCGTTTGGAGGCCCGCGCTGGCTGCCCCGGCGATATCCCACGCGTGCGCCGCGATCAGCGTCACCTCTCCTGGCGTTACACTCATTTCACTAGCCACCAGGTGGTAGGACTCTGGCGCTGGCTTCAGCCGCAAGACGGTATCAGCGCTAAACACATGCTCAAACATGTCGCGGAGGCCCGCGTTCCTCAACTGCGCTTCCGCCACTTCCTGTGTAGAGTTGGTTAGCGCCACCAGACGCAATCCGGCGTCACGCAAGCGCGTAAGCGCCAGAGGGACCTCGGGGTGGGCGGGCAGCCGTTGCATCTCGCCAGGCAAGCTCGCAAGGTTCTCGGGACGCAGTGCGGCTCCACGGCGCGCCGCTATCATATCCAGCGCCGCGTCGCCAAGCCGTCCAAAGTCGGTGTAATCGCCGGTGATCGTCGTCACGAATGCGAGCTGCAGCATCTGCGCGAACCATTCGCGCCATACGCCGCTTTGCCCAAAAAGCTGAATGAACAGCGGGTCTAGCGCAGCCACATCCAGAAGTGTCTCATTCACATCGAAGGCGTACACTTCTGCCATCACGGTTCTCGCTTTCTTGGAGCCAGATGTGGCGTGTCGCAGTGCCCGGCGGGCGGATAGACGCGAGAGTACACCAGACGACGCCACACGAGAAAGAGCGCCCACAAAACAAGCGATGAGAGCGCGATCGAGACGATGTAGGCGACACCCGACGCGCCGACCAGCAGTGTGAGCAACGCGACCGCCAGCGCTGGAGTCAACTCCGCGCGCAACACGTAAAGCGCGACAATGCCCAGCGCCGTGACAGCGACCACGCGCCATGGCCCGGCTGGCAGCCAGGCGAGCACGGCGACCCCGATCAGCGCTCCGGCGACCGGACCGGCGACCACCGATCGCAGGGTGGCGCGGGGATGGTAGGGATCGAGAAAGAGCGCGAATCCAATTGCGGCCAGCGGTGGAAACAACAGGAATCGTAAGTGGGTTGCTGAGGCGGTTATCGCGACCACGCCCAGAAACAGCGGCAAAGTCACCAACGCCCATGAGACGCAAAAGCGTCGTCGCCGCGCCTCACCGTCCTCAGGGCTACCTTTTGCGCGCGCCCGCTCAGAAACCTCATCGCTGACCACGGCACAGCCCTTCTTTGGCGCGAGACGCGCTCACAACGCGCGCGAACTGGGCGAGCGGGGCCGCGGCCAGCAGAGGCGTCATGAGCGCATGCAGCCACCCGCGCGCCGAGGGCGTCCGCTTCCAGGCCCGCTCTGGCAGCAGCGCCAGGCTGAAAATAGCTAACTGCGCCACACCAGCCACTTTCCCCATCGCCGTCGAGTCGATGGTGGCGCGTCTCCCTAGCCAGAGGTAAGAGAGCAGAGCACAGGCCATTGGCGCCAACCAGCGAGCAAGTAGCGTGGCCGTGAGCCAGCCTGGCAAGGCGCGCCGCGCCGCGAGCGTCAGCGTCACGACCAGCGCGACGCTGAAGTCCGCCATGCTGTCGAGGTATGCTCCCAACTGCGTCGCATGATGGGTTCTTCGTGCGAGTTGGCCATCCGCGATGTCGGTCAGACCCGCCATGGCAAGCGCAAGCGCCAAGGAGCGTCTGCTCGCTGGCGCGCCGCCGGCCAGGCGCCCCCAAAGCAACCCTGCCACTGAGCAGCGGGCCAGCGTGAGTATGGTGGGCGCGCCAAGTGTGTCATGAAGCGGCGAACCAACGCTGTCGTGATTCATCCCCAGATGTACATAGGTGTCGCCCACAGAGTAGCCGAGGCAGAGCGCTGCGCCAGAGACAGCCCTGACTGTGGCTGACCGTGCGGCCGCGCCGCCGAAAAGCGCCTCAGCCACCAGCGCGACTCCTGTCCCCACCGCAAGACCCGTCGCAGTGCGCTGCCACGAGAGAACCAGGCGAGGATGCCCGCGAGCCGTCTCGCGCGCCATTCGCCAGGATGTGGCGACCATTCCGGCCCAGGCGTCCGGCGTATAGCGCTGAGCGCGCAGTTCAGCCATCAACGCGAGGACAGGGTCAGGTTCGCGCTCCTCCCTGGGGCCACCTGGCTCCTGACCTGTTAACATACCCGCCACCTTGTGCCTCCAAGCGTAGTCCGCGCCGGAGCGCCTTACCGGCGCCCGCGGCATGAGCGAGTGGATTGAGGCTACTTCGAGTTCACTGTCGTGACGACAACAGAAACACGCCATACATCGCCGCGAGCGCGCATGCATATCCAACCAGGAACTTCAGCCGCCGCCTCGCCGACGCACGCCAGTCTCGCGAGTAATCGCGGCTCCCCACCAACAGGAGGACCGCATCCACGCCACCGCGCGCAACGAGCGCCACAAACACGAGAGTGGCTGTCGCGAGCATCGTGAGTTTTCTCCACCACGTTCAGCGCGCTGCGCGCTATCTAACACAACCCTGCGAATGAATCGCGAACGAACGGGTACGCCAGCGTGAGCGCCATTGGCGGAGCCCACACTGGCGGCGGGACGACGCTGTCTCGCCACGCGCCCAGGAAACAGGCGCGCTTCCCCGAGTCGCTGGAGGCGCCGGGAGCTACTGGGCGCCGGGAGCCACCTCACTATCAGCAGCATAGCGCCATCACGACCGGAGTTCCGTAGCATTGGCTACACAGCGACTCGAATGGAAACATCATAGCGTGAGGATTCAGAGGGCGCTGTGTAGCCCAAACTACAGACCGCGCGCCCGGCGCGCAGTCACAATAAGGTGAGAAGCCAGCTCGGCGCCTTCGGCCTATTCGCAACGCGCCAGCAATCGCGCGGTTTCACGCGGGCTGGTGTGTGGTTTTGCGATTGCGGCAAAGCAAGAGGATGCGCATGATGCAGAACAGGCAAGTGATGTGACTAGTCGACCGGCGAGTCAGGTGATGTCGCCCGAGGCGGCGACGTCCCGATACCGTACACTTCCCAGGACAACGTATGATTTGGTGACGCTTGGCGGTGGTTCGGCAGGCCTTACCGCCGCGCGCCTCGCGCGCGCCCTGCATGCGTCGGTGGCGCTAATCGATCGCGAGAAGCTGGGGGGCGAGTGTCTTTATACAGGTTGCGTACCCAGCAAGGCGCTGCTACATGTCGCGCGCGTCGCAGCCGCGATCCGGCAATCTGGCGCGCTCGGTCTTCGCGCAACTGTCGAGTCTACGGACCTAAGCGCGGTCATGGACTACGCGGAGCGCGCCATTGACGCGGTCTACGAAGAAAGTGACGCCCCAGAGCATCTCGTCGCACTCGGGGTTGATATCGCTTTCGGCGAAGCGCGATTCATTTCCCCGCGAGCGCTGATTGTGAACGGCCAAATCGTTACAGCGCGCCGCATTCTGATCGCGACGGGCTCACATCCTGCCATCCCGGATATTCCTGGACTCCACGAAACCGGATTCGTGACAAACGAGACAGTCTTCGCGATGCGCTCGCTTCCGGCGCGACTGGCGGTCATCGGCGGCGGGCCAGTGGGCTGTGAGCTTGGTCAGGCGTTCGCGAGAATCGGGAGCCAAGTCACGCTCCTGCAACGGTCAGCGCGGCTACTGCCCAAGGATGAGCCGGAAGCCTCCGCGATTCTCCACAACCGTCTCGCATCCGAGGGCGTTACCATCGCGCTCAGAGCCGAGGTATTACAGGTGACCCGTAGCGCCGGTGGGATCGTCCTCTCCGTCCGCGAGGGAGACGGCGCGCGCGACGTGATTGTTGACGCGATACTCGTCGCGACCGGCCGCGCCCCTAATGTCGCAGATTTGGGCCTCAAGGCAGGCGGCATCCAGTATGACGCTCGACGCGGCGTTGACGTAGACGCATTCCTGCGCACCACCAACCCTCGAGTCTACGCGGCGGGCGACGTGACCGGCGGCTATCACTTTACCCACGCCGCCGCGCTCGACGCGCGTGTCGCAGTCCGCAACGCGCTCTTTCCAGGGAAGACCCGGCTCGATACACGCGCGATGCCTTGGGCGACGTTCACGGAGCCGGAAATCGCGCATGTCGGACTGACTGAGGAGGAAGCGCGACGCCACTACGGCGCGGGCGTCCAGAGCGCTGTCCAGCCCTATTCCGGTGTTGATCGCGCGATCACCGATGGGGCGACGCCTGGGTTCGTCAAACTCGTGCACAGCGCGAGCGGGAACTTACTCGGCGCCCAAATCGTCGGCCCGCGGGCCGGTGACAACATCAATGAGCTGGCGCTAGCCATCGCTCATCGCTTCACAATCGCGCAGATCGCAGCGGCCACGCATGTGTACCCCACCTTTGCGCTGGCCATCCAGCAAGCCGCAGGGAACTTTACGATGCGCCATACCGCGCGCAGCGCCACGATTGGGCTCTTGTTGCGGATTGGGCGCTGGGCGCGACCATGAACCTGCTACTGGCCGATATTTCAACGCAAGGAGACGATTGTGTCCGCTGTGAAGGGGTTGGGCGCGTCCGCCAGGTCGCGGCAAAAGCGCGATGCCGACTACATCTTCTATGAGCTAACCCGCAGCATCTGCCCTGAGTGCCGCCGGGTAGTGGATGCGCACATCCTGCTGCGCGACAACAAAGTCTACATGCGCAAGCGCTGCCCCGAGCACGGGGCCTTCGAAGCGCTCATCTACGGTGACGCTCGCGCGTACACCACCGCATCCCGCTTCAACAAGCCCGGCACAATGCCGCTCCGGTTCAGCGCCCCCATCAATCATGGTTGCCCTCATGATTGCGGTCTCTGCCCCGACCACCAGCAGCATGCCTGCCTCGGCATAATCGAAGTCAACAGCGCGTGCAACATGAATTGCCCGCTTTGCTTCGCCAATGCCGGGGCCGGATTCAACCTGACGCTCGAGGAAGTCGAAGAGATCCTCGACCATCTGGTAGAAACGGAGGGCGCCCCAGAAGTCGTGCAGTTTTCCGGTGGCGAGCCATCGATCCACCCTCAGATCATCGGGATGATGCTGGCGGCAAAGAAACGCGGTATCCGGCACGTGATGCTCAATACGAACGGGAAGCGTATCGCCACAGACGACCAGTTCGTCGCGGACCTTGCCCCGCTTGCCCCCTCAATCTACTTTCAGTTCGATGGCTTCGAGAGCGAAACGTATCGCGTTATTCGTGGTGAGCCCGACCTGCTCGCCATAAAGTTACGCGCACTTGACCGCCTCGCGGCTATCGGCGCGAATGTCGTGCTCGTGCCCGCAGTCAGCCGAGAAGTGAACCTGCATGAGGTCGGCGAAATCGTGAAGTTCGCGATGGCCCACCCGGCCGTGCGTGGTATTAACTTCCAGCCTGCTTTTATGGCAGGTCGCCACGGCGCGCATGACCCCATGACCCGGCTGACCATACCGGATGTGCTGATAGCGATCCAGGAGCAGACCGGCGAACTGCTGACGGTCAATGACTTCGTGCCGGTTCCCTGCTGTTTCCCCACCTGCAATTCAGTGACATACGCGCTGGTGGATGGCTCCTCAGTCCTGCCATTGCCGCGCCTGCTGAACGTGGACGACTATCTGGACTACGTCAGCAATCGCGCCGTCGTGGACCTCAGCGACGACATTCAGCGCGCCCTCGAAGGACTTTGGTCATCATCAGCGATAGCTGGTTCAGACAGGGCGGCGCAACAATTCGCCATCTCCTGCGCGGCATGCGGCCTTCCCGATGGTGGCCTGGATCTTGGCGCGTTCGCGAAGAGCATCTTCATGGTGATGTTGCAGGACTTCATGGATCCCTGGACTTTCAATCAGAAGAACCTCATGAAGTGCTGCAAGGAATTTCTCTTGCCCGGAGGCAAGCAGATCCCCTTCTGCGCCTACAACACGCTGGGCTATCGCGAACAAGCTCGCGCGCAACTGGAAGCGCGCGAGCGCGGCCGCAACCGGGCGCGCCGGGATGAAACAGTCTGGGAACCGAAACCTCTGACCTTCACCGCCAACATTCCCTATCCACAGGAAGTGCGCAAATTGCCCGGCGGCGGCTACACCATTGGACGCGCCGACTCTATGGTAACCCACGACGCCGCATCGAACAATTCGAACAACCATCGCTCACCGAGCGGTGATCACTCCGCGGGTATCACGATGAAAGCTAGGCGCCGCCGCGCCGCGCCCGTGAAACGCGCGACAGTGGAGAAGGAGGAGCGCCATGACCGCGCACACTGATAGAGACACACCATGCGCTCCTCACCGGGTAGCAAGCGACGCCGAGACGAAAGCTTGTTGCGCGGCGGTCTATCAGACTGACTGGGCGCGAGCGCTGCTAGGCGAGTCCTTCCACCCGGGCGGGCTCGCCCTGACCGAGCGTCTGGGACAGGCGCTCGGCCTGCGGGCGGGCATGCGCGTATTGGACATTGCGACTGGTCAAGGGAGCAGCGCCATCCATCTTGCCAAAACCTTTGGCTGCGAGATCGTTGGTGTGGACCTCGGTCCGGAATCAGTGCGACGCGCGAATAGGGAGGCCGAGCGAATGGGAGTGGCGCGCCTCGCACAGTTCGTCGTGGGTGACGCCGAGAGGTTGCCCATGGACGGTGCGACCTTCGATGCGGTGATCTGTGAGTGCGCCTTCTGCGTCTTCCCCGATAAGCCGACCGCGGCGCGTGAGTTCTTCCGCGTCCTCAAGCCTGGAGGCAAGGCAGGCCTCAGCGACGTGACACGCAGTGGCGAAACACCTGCCGATCTGCGCTCGCTTCTGGCCTGGATCGCCTGTATCGCTGACGCGCAACCTGTCGCTGAGTATGGGCGCTATCTCGCTAACGCTGGCCTGCGGGTGGAACTGGTCGAGCCACATGATGAGGCCCTGGCGGACCTCGTGCGTGACATCCAGGCAAAGCTTCTTGGCGCCGAGTTACTCGTGGCGCTGAAACAGATCGATCTACCAGCGGTCAACTTTGAGTCCGCGAAGGTACTGGCTCGCGCCGCCGCCGGCGCCGTGGCGGCGGGCCGGTTCGGGTACGCCCTTTTGACGGCGAGCAAGCCCGAATAGCAGGAACGCCAAACCCCCATCGCAAGTCCCCACCGTTTAGCAGACACACAACCGCCAAATCAGTGGCTGCAGCACATCAGCGAAGGCGGGACTTGACAATCAAAACGTTTCGCATTACACTTTGCGCATCCTATCGAAACGTTTTGATGATCGGTGGGCGTTGTGGCGACAATCAAGGACATCGCTCGCGCTGCGGGAGTGTCTGTCAGTACGGTCTCCCATGCTCTTTCGGGCAACCGCCCTATCAGCGCGGCCACGCGGACGCGTGTGCTGGAAGCCGTCGCTGAGCTTGGCTATCGCCCCAACCGGCTGGCGCAGGGACTTGTCTCCAAGTCAACCCGCTCGCTCGGACTGCTCGTGCCCGATCTCAACAACCCCTTCTTCAGCGCCATGGCTGAAGCGCTTGAGGTACAGGCGCAGGAACGCGGATACAGCGTCATTCTGTGCAACACCAATCTGGACCCCGCGCGCGAGGCCGAATATCTCGCTGTTTTGCTCAGCCGCCAGGTGGATGGCCTGCTCTACTTCCCCGGCACCAGTACGCCAAACCCCGCGCTGCAAGAAGCGCTGGAGGAGCGCATCCCGATTGTTGTCGTGGATGAGCGGCTCGATGGTGTACCCGGAGTTTTTGTAGATAACGTTGACGGCGGGAGGCAAATCGGCGAACTGCTCGCGCGCCTCAGACATCGCCACATAGTGTTTCTGGGTGGCGCCCGCTCCCTGCCGACCGTTCAGGATCGCCTCGAAGGTCTGCGCCTGGCCCTTCACGCCGCGCTTGACAGCACGGCCACACCGCTCGAGTTGGAGACGCGGTTTGGCGCGTACCGGGCCGCCTTCGGCTACGAGTCCGTTCATGAGCTGGCGCGCCAGGGCAGAATAGGGCATGGGCTCGAAGGGGCTCCCACGGCGATTGTCGCGGCGAACGACCTGATCGCGCTGGGCGCGCTGCGCGCGCTACGCGAGCTTGGCATACAGGTTCCAGGCGAATGCTCGCTCGTCGGTTTTGACGGTCTCGAATTCACTAGCCTGACCACACCATCACTAACCACGGTCCAACAGCCTACCAGCCTCATCGCCGCGTCGGCGGTTGGACTACTCATTGGGGGCATCGAAGCGTCCCTCGGCACACAGGCGGAGGATCACCGCGCCCGGCCAGCGCCGCTGGTCATCCACCCTGTGAGCCTCATCGTCCGCGAGTCGGTGGCTGCGGCTCCCGGATCCTAGCTTCGGCGGCGAACGTTGCGACGCCTGCGCGCCACATCTGCGCGCGACCAGCGATCTGGACTGATCACCCAGGGAGACTGGTAGCGGCCTGGCTTGTGCAACCGGAACGCGAGTCTGTTCCGCCTGGGAGCTGTCTACCCAGCGGTCCACGACCGCGCCAAGGTCGGGCGCCTCTCCTGATGTTCATGTAGTAACGACCGCAGTTTGGGAGGACAACATGTCGTCCACCGCTGGCGGCGGCAGTGTCGCCTCTACGTCCCATTTCGTGCGCAACGCGACGGGACTAGTGCGCGAGCTTTCGCCATTTGACGCATTCAATCTGGTGTTCTCCGCCGTGCTCATCCCCGTCGGAATCACCCAGGCGCTGTCGTTTGCGCCATTTTTCTGGCCCGGCGCGAATGTGCTCGTCGCCTTCCTGATCTCCATTCCGCTTGTGTTCTGCTTCGGACTGGTCTACCTCTATTTCACCGTCGCCATGCCGCGCTCAGGCGGTGACTACGTCTGGGTGAGCCGGGTACTTGGACCCGGCGTAGGTTTCGTGACCAACCTGGCCCTGACCTTCGTTTTCACGACCTGGATCTCCTTCAATTTCACGACGATGCTCACCCTCCTTGTACCCAGCCTCGGATTCGTCGCCGGGTTCAGCTGGGCTCCAGATCAACTCACCCAGTTCCTGATCGCAACCGTCCTCACAGCGATCTTCGGCAGCCTGATGGTTCTAGGCGCACGCCGTGTCGCGCGCTTCATGGCCGTCGCGTTCGCTATCGTCTGGGTAGGCATGCTCATCTGGCTAGTAGGCATGATCATCACACCACACAGCGCCTTCGTCGCCAACTTTGACGCGCAGTCCGGCACAACCATGGCGAGCGTAGTGGCGGCGGCGGCGAAAAACGGCTATGCGCCAGGCGCCAGCATCGACTGGGGTGGCACACTCTTCGCGATGATCTACGCCTTCCAGGTCTTCACTGGCTTCCAGTGGACTGGCTACTTCGCGGGTGAGATCAAGAATGTGCGCCGCACCGCGACGACCTCGATCATCGGCGCGCTGGTAATCAGCGCAGTGCTTTATGTGGGCGCCACGGCGCTGGTTTACAACACCTATGGCTTCAAGGAATTCGGCGCGCTGGTGTATCAGGGCTTCAACAGCGGCAGTTCCGGATTGGCGTTCTCGCCCTACCTGGCCTCGCTGGTCAAGTTCCTCAACCTGCCAGGATTTCTGCAAGTATTCGTGGCGGCGTGCTTCGTGCTCTCCGTCCTGTGGTGGACGCCCACCGGCTTCATGATCGCCACGCGCAACCTGTTCGCCTGGTCCTTTGACCGACTCGCGCCGGCCGGGGTCGCTGAAGTGAACGAGCGCCTGCACACACCGGTCATCGCCACAGTCATTGTCGCCCTCTGGGTCGAGTTGCTCAACTACCTGAACATTTACCAGGGCCTCGGCGCCCTGCTGCTGAATGTCATCGCCGTCATGGCTCTGGCCTTTGTGGCAGTCTCAATTGCCGCTATCGCTCTGCCATACGCGCGACCAAACATCTATAATGCGGCTCCCGCGATGGTGCGCCGCACGATAGCGGGCGTTCCGGTGATCGTGCTTGCTGGCGTCGTCATGCTCCTCAGTTGGGGCTTCGTGCTCTACGTGACGTTCTCCACGACAGCTTTCGGCCAGATCTCGCTGAAATCGATGCTCGAAGCGTTCGCTGTGCCGGCCATCGGCCTGGTGTACTACGTCATCGTACGCATCGTGCGCGCCCGCGAGGGCATCCAGCTTCAGGCGGCCTTCCAGGAGATTCCGCCGGAATAGCGCACTTCTGCTGGCATACCAATCCGTCGGAGGCGGGAGGGAACTATACCCCCAATCGGTTCCCTCCCGTTCTCCGGCGCCTGTCACTTGCGGCGAAGCGAACGCCAAAGCCATGATCTGTTCACCCGCGATCCCGTCCCGCGCTGAACGAGGAATCCGCATGTCATCATCATCCGAACCATCCAACAGCGACACCACCCTGCCGGCGCTCTTCGGCCGCCCCAAACCGGTCATCGCCATGATGCACCTTCCGCCACTTCCGGGCCGCCCACTCTATGACGGGCGCGCGGGCATGGCGGCGGTCGTGGACTCACTCCGCCACGACCTGGAAATCCTTCAGGACGCGGGCGTAGATGCGCTGCTCTTCTGCAACGAAGGCGACCGGCCATATCCACTTCACACCGACCGCGCTCAGGTGGCGGCGATGGCCGCGGCGATTGGCGAGCTGCGCCCACTTTTGCGCGTCCCCCACGGAATTGACCTCCTTTGGGATCCGATGGCGGCTATCGCGGTCGCCCAGGCGACGCGCGCGTCATTCGTGCGCGAGGTCTTCACCGGGGTATATGACAGCGATATGGGGCTCTGGCAGCCCGACGCCGCTGCCGCGCTGGACTATCGGCACGCGATCGGCGCTGACAGCGTCAAGCTCTTCTTCAACATCGAGCCTGAATTCGCGCGCCCCGTCGCGCAGCGTCCCATTGGCGCTTTGGCCAAGAGCGTCGTCGTCTCAAGCCTGGCCGATGCGATCCTCATCTCCGGCGCGATGGCGGGCGCGTCCGCCGACCTGACGCACGTCGCGGAGGCCAAGTCCGCCGTGCCACAAACGCCAGTCTTCGCCAACACAGGCGTCAAGATCGAGACGGTACGCGAGACACTGGGCGTCGCTGACGGCGTGATCGTGGGATCAGGCCTCAAGCGCGACGGATACACCTGGAATCCAGTTGACCCCGATCGCGTGCGGCGCTTCATGGAAGAGGTTCGCATCGCGCGCGAGAGGCGCGACGCGAACAGTAAAGCGTAAGCCGAAAGCAGGCGCGAGGCATGACTCAGCTTTCCCTTGGTATCGACGTCGGCACCACTGGCCTCAAGGCGGTCCTGCTCGACCCTGAGCGCGGTGTGGTCGCGAGCGCGGAACGGCCCCACGAATTGCGGTCACCCCATCCAGCATGGGCTGAGGAGGACGCAAACCAATGGTGGGTAACTACGGTCTCCGCGGTGCGCCAGTTACTGGAAGTCGTTCCAGCGGCCAGCGTCGCCGCCATCGGCGTCTCGGGAATGGTCCCGGCGATGGTGCTGCTGGACGCGCGTGGCGACCCGCTGCGGCCAAGCATCCAGCAAAATGATGCCCGCGCGGCGGCGGAAGTCGACGAACTACGGGACAGTGTGGATGTATCCGAATTCTTTCGCCGGACCGGTGGCGTTCCCAACCAGCAGAATGTAGGGCCACGCTGGCGCTGGCTGATGACGAATGAGCCGGAGGTCATTGCCCACGCCGCGCGACTGGTCGGGTCGTATGACTACATCACCTATCGCCTGACCGGGACATTTTCGCTGGAGCAGAATTGGGCGGCGGAGAGCGGCTTGTACGATGTGACGGCTCATATGTGGCATGCGCCGTATCTCGCGCAGGCCGGCATTTCCGCGGCACTGTTGCCCGATGTGCGCCCTCCAGACGCAGTTGTGGGTGGCGTGAGCGTGGATGCAGCCGCCGCGACTGGTCTTGTCGCCGGGACGCCGGTCATGGCGGGCAGCGCGGATCACGTGGCTGCGGCTCTGGCGGCTGGTCTCACCATGAACGGCGACGTATTGCTCAAGTTCGGTGGCGCTGGAGACATCCTCTACTGCGCCGAGTCGCCCGAGCCCGACCCACACTTCTACTTCGATTACCACGATATCCCTGGCCTCACACTCATCAACGGATGTATGGCCTCCAGCGGTTCGCTGGTGAAATGGTTCGCGCGGGAATTGGCAGGGTCAGCGGACCTCGGCGCGCTCGACAGAGAGGCGGCGCTCGTTCCGCCCGGCTCAGGCGGTGTCATCGTCCTGCCCTACTTCCTGGGTGAGAAGACACCGATATTCGATCCCGCCGCCCGTGGCGTCTTCGCGGGTGTCATGCTTCACCACACCCGCGCCAACCTATACCGGGCGACGCTGGAGTCGGTCTGCTACGGCTTCGCGCATCACCTGGCGCTGCTGCGCGAGGCGGGACGGCCCATCACCCGCGTGCGTGTCGCGGACGGTGGCAGCCGAAGCGCGCTCTGGATGCAGATGGCGGCAGATGTCACAGGTGAAACGGTGGCGGTCGTTGGCGGAGACGCCGCCTCGGCGTTGGGCGTCGCGTATGTCGCCGCGATGGGCGCCGGGCTCGCCCGCGATTGGAGCGACATCCAGCGCTTCGCGCCCACCGGCGCGGTGTATACCCCTCGGCCGGAGGCGAATAAAGTCTATCAGCGCGGCTTCGCGCTGTACCGCGAGCTCTATGAGCGTATCCGCCCGGTATTGCACACTCTTGGCGATATAGGCGGACCTGAGGCTCAAACGACAGCGCCATGAGCCGCTGGCTTGGCGTCGAATAGTATCGCGCGAAGCCGCGCGCTCAACACTGATTCGATTGGGAGATGCACGATGTTGCTGGAAGGCAGACGAGGGATCATCACTGGCGCTGGCGCTGGGATCGGCCGCGCGATTGCGCTTGAAATGGCGCGCGAGGGAGCCGACCTCTGCGTCACCGACATGGATGGCGAGGCGGCGGCCAGGGTCGGTGAGGAGGCGCGCGCGCTGCGCCATGGCGCAACCGTAATCTCTGACGTACTTGATGTGCGCGACGCTACCGCCACCGCCACGGTCGTCGAGCGGGCATCGAACCTGCTTGGGGGTCTGAATCTCGCGGTGAACAACGCTGGCGTCTCCTCAATGCGCCAGGTCGTCGACCTCACGGAGCAGGACTGGGACTTCAACATGGATGTCAATGCCAAAGGTGTGTTCCTCTCCTGTCAGGCGGAGGTGCGCGAGTTCCTCCGCCGCAACACGCCTGCCGCGATCGTCAACACAGCGTCCATGGCGGGTAAAAAGGCGGCTCCACTCTTGGCGCACTATTCCGCCTCCAAATTCGCCGTCATCGGTTTCACACAGGCCCTGGCGCTGGAGATGGCGGAACACGGTATACGCGTCAACGCGGTTTGCCCAGGTTACGTGCGCACCTCGATGCAGGAGCGCGAGGTCGGCTGGGAGGCGAGCCTGCGCGGGATCACACCCGACGAGGTCGTCGCCGACTACCTGCGCGCCATCCCGCTCGGCCGGATGGAGGAGCCGGAAGATGTCGCCCGCGTCGTCGTCTTCCTGCTGAGTGACCGCGCAGGCTATATGACCGGGCAAGCGATCAACGTCACCGGCGGATCCATCATGTTCTAGCCCCGCCGCGCCAGCCTGCTGTCCCAGCTACTATCCCTGACAAGGAGCCCCTTCCATGAGCCGTCCCACGGTTATCTTCTTTGCGACTGACATCCATGGGTCAGAGCGTTGCTTCATGAAATTCATCAACGCCGCCAAATTCTACTCTGCCGGCGTACTGATACTTGGCGGCGATATCACCGGCAAGGCGCTGGTACCCATCGTGCGGCAGCCCGGCGCGGCGGACATCTACCGCGCCACGTTCCTGGGCGACGCGGTCACATTGGAGTCGGACGAGGCGATCACCGCTTTCGAAAAGCAGGTGCGTCACGGCGGCGCGTACCCATTCCGGACGACGCCCGAAGAACTGGCGGCGATGGAGAACAACCGCTCGCTGGTTGATACGCTCTTCACCCGCCTGATGGTCGAGAGTGTCGAGCGGTGGTGTGACATCGCCGAGAGTCGCCTGAAAGGGACGGGGGCGCGTGTCTATATCGACGCAGGCAATGATGACGAACCGGAGATCGTGGAGACGCTCAAGCAGGCCTCGTTCGTCGAAATGCCAGAAGGGCAAGTTATCAGGATCGACGATGAGCACGAGATGATCAGTTCAGGCTATGCCAACATCACACCGTGGCATGCGCCGCGCGATATTCCCGACGAGCGGCTTGCGGCCTTCATCGACGGCATGGCCGCCAAACTCCACGATCCTCGCCGTGCGGTCTTCAACATTCACGTCCCGCCCTTTGGCACTGGCCTCGATACCGCGCCGCTGCTGGATGACAATCTGAAGCCGCTGGTGGTAGCGGGGGAGATCACGACAGGGCCGGTGGGGAGCAAAGCGGTGCGCGCCGCGATCGAGCGCTATCAGCCCCTCGTCTCACTTCACGGCCACATCCACGAGTCGCGCGCGGCGAGCAAGTTGGGTCGCACGCTCTGCATCAATCCCGGCAGCGAATATGGGGACGGCAATCTCCGCGGCGCCATCGTCACGCTCAAAGGTGATAAAATCGGCAATTACCAACTCATCAACGGTTAGTGTGTAGCCGCGCTCTCGGGAGAATCGCGATGCCATCGGAACCAGTAAACAGCCCGTCACCAGACCTCAGCGGCGCCCAGACGCTTGAGGACGGACCCAGCGAGGCGCAGCGCATTATCGCCGCTGGAACCGCGCGCGGCCTGACGTTAAGGCTGTTGGGCGGCGTCGCGGTGCGCTTGCGCTGCCCGCACGCCAGTCACCGCGCGCTCACCCGCGTCTATGCCGACATGGATTTCGTCGCGCCAAAGAAACAGGCGCGAGCGCTACGCGATCTGCTGCAGGAACTTGGCTATACCGCCGACCGGCGCTTCAACGCGCTCCATGGCGAACGCAGGCTTCTCTTCTTCGATGAGACGCGTGGCCGTCAGATAGATATCTTCCTCAGCGTCTTTGAGATGTGCCAGAAGCTCGATCTGGAAAAGCGCCTTTCAGACCACCCGCTCACGCTTAGCCCGGCGGACCTGCTGCTGACAAAGCTACAGATTGTAGAATTGAATGCGAAGGATATCCAGGACATTCTGGCGATTCTGCTGGATTTCCCGCCCGTCGCCCATTCCGACAAGCCCGGCGATGAGCTGGACATCGCCACCATCAATGATTTGACCTCGCAGAACTGGGGCTGGTTCACCAGCGTCAACGATAACCTGGATCGCGCCGTGGCCGACTCCCGGACACTGCTCACGCCAGAGGAAGCGGAGACGGTTACACAGCGCGCCGCCGCAATTAAGCGCCAACTTGAGGAGAGTCCCAAGTCACTGGCCTGGCGCGCCCGCGCGCTGGTCGGACGGCGCGTGGAATGGTATGAGCTTCCCGAGGAGGTACACCGGTGAGCGCCAGCGAAGACGCGGCCGTCAGGCGCAACGTCCTTCGCAGCATAGCGGGTGTCATCTTCGACCTGAATGGGGTGTTGGTCGAGGACGAGCCGTTACACGAGGCGGCCTTCGCCGCCGCGTTGGCGCCGTACGGAGTGACGCTCACGCCCGCGCTTTATCGGGCGACCATCCTGGGCCAAACAGATGCGCAAGGAGCCGCGCGAGTCGCGGCAGTCACAGGCGTCAGACTCCCGATAGCGCACATCGTCCAGGCGAAGGAACGGCTCTACCGCGAGCGCCTTTCTGCGGATGGCAGGCGCTACGTCGCGCCGGGCGCGCGCGCCCTTGTGATGGCGCTGGCCGGGCGCGGACTGGCGCGAGCGCTCGCTTCCGCCTCGCCCGCCGTTGAAGTCAACACATGGCTCAACATTCTGGATATGACGCGACAGCCTTTCTTCTTCGATCCCATACTCACCAGCGAGAGCGTCTACGGCCCCAAACCCAGCCCCAACGTCTACGAAGCCATTCGCCAGGCCTGGGATATCCCTGCCGCGGCGTGCGCCGTGATCGACGATCACCCAGCGAACATTACCATCGCCGCGTCCCTGGGCATGCGGGCCATTGCTATCGCCTCCACCCTTCCCTCCTCCGCCTTTACTGGGGCCTTTGTGACGTTCTCCAGTCTCGCTGAACTGTCCGCGCTCCTGGCGTAACTGGCCGGGATCTCGCGCCGCTCCGCTTACGACGCCGGCGCATGTGCGACGCGGGTTCGCTGTCCCCGTCAAAGCCTCGGACACCATCGGTCGCGGGTTGAGAGCTCACGATGGGTTGGCCACCCAGCATCCCGCACGACTACAATCTGGTGCGCGAACAGCGATTCGAGCGATATCGCCGGGCAAGGCGCGTTCGTCAGGGAGAATTCGACGGTGAGTGACCAGCAACCAAACGAAGCGACGCACGCGCACACGAACCGGCTCGTTGGCGAAAGTAGCCCCTATCTGCTGCAGCACGCGCATAATCCGGTAGACTGGTACCCATGGGGCAAGGATGCGCTGGAGCGCGCCAAAGCCGAAGACAAACCAATCCTGCTCAGCATCGGCTATTCCGCGTGCCACTGGTGCCACGTCATGGCGCATGAATCGTTCGAGAACGAGACCATCGCCGGCATCATGAACCGCCATTTTGTCTCGATCAAGGTGGATCGCGAGGAGCGGCCTGATATCGACGCGCTCTACATGGAGGCCACCATCCGCATGACAGGTGGCGGTGGCTGGCCCATGACCGTCTTCCTTACGCCAGATGGCGCGCCATTCTTCGCGGGAACGTACTTTCCACCGGTTGATCGCTACGGCGCTCCGGGATTTCCGCGCCTTCTCGAAGCCATCAATACCTGGTATCACGACCGGCGCGCCGACGTCGAAGAGCAGGCGCAAGCGATGCGTGATATCTACAAGTCGAGCGCAGAGCTGACGCTCGCGGTTCCGCCTGAGCTCGCTGACGGTCACGCGCCGATAGAGTCCGCGATTCTCGCCCGCGCCGCGAACGCAGACCTCGCCACCTTCGACCCCGACCACGGAGGCACGCGCGGAGCGCCAAAATTCCCCCATGCGCTCGGCCTTGAGTTCCTCCTGCGCATGGAGCGCCGCCGCCAGTTGACCTCTGACCCATTGAAAACGGGCATGGCGGAACTCAGCGACGAACTGTTGACACTCGTCACCCTGACCCTGGACAAGATGGCCGACGGCGGCATACACGACCAGATCGGCGGTGGCTTCCACCGCTACTCGACAGATGCGGTTTGGCTCACCCCCCACTTTGAGAAAATGCTGTATGACAATGCGCTACTGGCGCTTGTGTATCTCCGCGCCTGGCAAGTAACAGGAAAACCACGCTACCGGAGTGTGTGCGAGGATACCCTTGATTACGTCCTGCGCGAGATGAGCGACCCATCAGGAGCGTTCTATTCAGCCCAGGATGCGGACAGCGAAGGCGAAGAGGGGCGGTATTATACATGGACCGCCGCTGAAGCGAGCGCGGCGCTCGGCGATCACGACGCCGCGCTCGCTAAGCTCGTCTGGGATATTACCGAGCGCGGCAATTTCGAGGGTCGCAATATCCTGCATTTCGCGCACACCTTGGAGAGCGCCGCCAGTACTCTTGGTGTCGCGCCGGGAGTCGCGCGATCGTCGCTCGAGCGCGCTCGCCGTCAACTTTTCGACGCGCGAACGGCGCGAGTCCATCCGGGCCTCGATGATAAAGCCATCACCGCCTGGAACGCGCTGGCGCTACGCGCGCTGGCCGAGGCGGGGCAAGCGCTGGGACGCGAAGATTACTCTGACGCCGCGCGACGCAGCGCTGATTTCCTGACGACCGTAATGCTGCGTGATGGACGTCTCTTACGCACATGGCGCGCAGGCGTCGCCAAACTCGACGCCTACCTCGAAGACTACGGTGGACTGGCGAACGGCCTTGTCAGCGTGTATGAGCTTACTGGCGACACGCGGTACATATCTTCCGCACAGTCACTGGCCGATGCGCTGATTGAGCGCTTTTGGGATGACAGTGTGGGCGGATTCTTCGACACTGGCGTTGACCATGAGCGTCTGGTTGGCCGGCCGCGTGAGCTCACGGATAATGTGACGCCCAGCGGAACGAGCCTGGCCTGCGAAGCGCTCCTCAGGCTAGCCGCGCTGACTGGACAGCCAATGTATCGCGAAAAAGCGGCGCACACTATCTACTCACTGCTCCCACTCGCGCAGCGCTCGCCTTCCAGTTTCGGGCGGATACTCTGCGCGCTGGACGATCTGATCGGCCCATTCTACGAAGTCGCGATCATCGGTAGGCCCGATGACGCCAACACACGAGCGCTGCGAGCCGTGCTCAACGACCTCTGGTATCCGCGAACCGTCATCGGCGTTGGGTCGCCAGGCGATGGGGCGGCCAGTACGGTGGTGCCGCTGCTTGCGGACCGCCCCATGCTCGGAGATCGGCCCGCGGCGTATGTATGCCAGGGCTTCGTCTGTCAGCGTCCCGTCACGGATCCTGAGGCGCTCGCCCAGTCGCTGCGCGGTTGACCCATCGTCCAGCTTACTTTGCCTCCTGCGAGCGGGCGACGAGCGCATCGCGCGTCTGCCAGAGTTCGGGGAAGAGCATATCAAGGAGAGTGCGTTCGAGCGCGGACATCGGTGTGCCCCCCGTCCCCCTGCTCTGCAACCCAAGATGTCGCTGCGCCAGCTTCAGATGCGCCGCGCGGAACAGACTGAAATGTTCGTCAAAATCCGTCAGCGCCTCGGCGCACGCATAGAGCGCAGGGCGCTCGCGTGGGGCTGCGTACAGGTCCACGAGCGACACGTCCGCGCGTCCCATTGCCGCCGCGAAGGCGTCCCAGAGCGCGGGCGCTCGCCGCAGAATCCCCCTGAAGCCCGGTGAGTCGCCACCGTTGCCATCTTCTAGCCCTGCGCGAATGACAAGAAAGTCAACGGGAGGGAGCAACTCCAACTGGCGCATCGCAATGTCGGCTACTCCTTGCGCCGCCACGGCCCGCTCAACCGCGCGCTCCGCCTCGTGAAAATCATCGGTGACGAGCGACGCGGTGGCGCGATCCATCAACTCTGTGACCAATTTCCACCATAGCTCAAAAGTCTGATGCGTGATCTGGAAGACCAGTTCATCTGGATGCAACCGTTGCGCGTCGGTCTTCTGCAGCGCCAGTAGCTCACCGGTTCGAATGTAGCGCTCATAGGTGGTGGACGCGCCAGTCCCAGCGCTTCGTGAGGTTGGTTTGATCGCCACGCTTCGCCTCCATCGTCATCGATGTGGTGGTTCCCAAAAGCGCCAGCCAGCGCACGCGAGCGCCCGAGTGTGCGGCCAGCTCCGCCGCGTTCCATCATAACAAACAATTGCGTCGGATAGCGCAGGGTATTGCCTATGCTATACTCCAGTACGTGTTTCCCGCGCTACTCAGGCGACCGGCGTCGAGCCGCGAGGAAGGGCGCAAGGAGCTGGCGGCGGTATGCGATGTCCCTATTGCGGATATTTTGACTCCAAGGTACTCGACTCCCGAGACAACGGCGAAACGGTGCAGCGCAGGAGGCGATGTGAGCGCTGTTCAGAGCGCTTCACGACGATGGAGCGTATCGTCCTCAACGAGTTGATGGTCGTCAAGCGCGACGGTCGCCGCGAGCCGTTCAGCCGGGAGAAACTGGAGCAGGGACTGCGTCACGCATGCCAGAAGCGTCCTATCGCTGTGGGTCAACTGGAAGCCATTGTGCAAGACATCGAGAACGAACTGTACAAGATGGGCAAAGCGGAGATTGAGTCCTCGATCATCGGTGAGATGGTTATGGAGCGGCTACGCAAGCTCGACGCCATCGCGTACATACGTTTCGCTAGCGTATACCGGTCTTACCCGAACCTGCAGGCCATGCGACAGGAGATGGATCGCCTCCTGGATGACGTCGCGAGCGACCACGAAGGTGAGCCCCCGCCCGCGAAGGGTCGCGGCGAAAAAGCAGGCCCAGCGCGCCGCTCATAATACGTCGCGCCAGGCCCATGGATAAAATTGAGGCGCCTGGGAGTGCGTAGCCTCCGGTTATCGCCTACTGGTTGCGCTCGACCGCGCGTAGCCGCTGGCTGAGAACTCCCAGCAGCTTGATCGCCATTTCCGGCGCCTCGCGCAGGGATGCGCGAAAGTCCCACACTGGGATGACCAGCGCATGCGTGTCTTCAGTCGCGATCACAGTCGCGGTTCGTGGCATGTCATCCAGCAGCGACATTTCACCAAGTACCGCTCCACGGCTAAAATCACCGAGGTCACGGGTTGATCCATCGGTCGTCGACTGCGTTACGTGAACATTGCCTGCCGTGATGATGAACAGGCCAACGCCGGTTTCGCCCTGGCGCAAGAGAACAGCGCCCGCCGGGTACTCGCGTTCGCGGCAGTTAACGCTCAGCACCTGAAGCTCGCGCCGGGTCAAGCTCTGAAACAGGGGCACCTGTGCAAGTGTGTCTTCAAACATGGAGCCAGACTCCCTTTCATACCGATTGCTTGCGCTCAGTAGTCAGGATATGCCGTCCGGAGGCATGGGGTCAAGCGGCGCGCGGCGGCCCAAGGCCGGGCCGCCGCGCGCTCTCATCAGCGCACGCCTACCGACCGTCATCTCCGCGCTCAGTAAGCCAGTCAGGGAGCGAGACATTCGGGCGTCCAGCGTTCTGGCCTGTTCCACGTGGGCCGGAGAGCGGGGCCCGCACGCCGCGGGTACGTCCTGGCGGAGGCGCCACATCGCGCGGTTGTCCACCCATCACACCCTGCCCACGACCACCGGGGAAGTCGGGCAAGGGTGGCATGGGCGCGCCGTAGTCGCCCTCCTGCCGCGCGTCGCCGCCAAACGAGTTTCGCCCGGCGTATCCGCCCATGTCCATTGGACCACCGAGAGGAGGCAACATACCTTCGGACCCGCGCATGCCTGGGCCGCCCATCATGCCATTCGAGCGCATCGGACCGGAAGCGGCCCCTTGCATGGGACCGCCCATAACACCAGCGGGAAGCGCGCCGCCCATAGTCGCGGCCGTATCCGGCATGCGACCCATGTTGCCACCACCCATGCGCAAGCTGCGGTCGCTGCGCACGCCCATCTGTCCTGAACTGCGCTGCTGTCCAATCTGACCGGTGGAAGCTCGCGGGCCCATGGCTCCGCCCATCTGGCCCATGGGGTTCATCGGCTGCATGCCGTTCATCGGCGCCATTTGGCCCATTTGACCATATGCGCCCAATTGGCCGTACGCCCCCATCTGACCCATCTGACCCATCTGACCCATCTGACCCATACCGCCCATTTGACCCATCGACGGCTGCGACATCGGCAACGCGCCCGCGCCCGCCATCATGGCTTCGCTCGGGAACTCGCTGGCGTCCGCATTCACGGCAGTGGCCTGTCGCATCGCGCGCACACCCACGATCTGCTGCAAGTCGATCACGACCTCATCCAGACGGTGCGCGCTCTCCGTCGCCTGCTGCGAACTGCTCGAGACCTGCTCGGCGATCTCCATAACCGCTTGCATCGCGCCTGTCATACGTTCGTACTGCTGCGCTTCCTGGCGGCTCGCCTGGCTGATATCACGTACCGACCGTGTAATGTACGCGAGAATGGTGTCGATCTGCTGTGGCAGAATCTCACCCCTACGGCGCACAACCTGGTCGCCCATCTGCGCCAGCTGGTCCGTACGATGCGAAATGTCGCGCGTCGTCTCCGCGAAATTCTGCAATGCCTTATTGATCGAGCCAACCGCCCACACCTGCTGCTCGGCGCCGCCCACTTGCTGGGTAGCGATGGCGCCGATGCGTTGCGAGGCGAACGTGACCTGGCGCGCTACGTTTTGCAGGGTGGAGACAATGGAAGCGGCGAAGAGTAGCGCGAAAATAATACCGGCGATCATCACGATTACCGCCAACAGGAGCAGCTGGATGGTAGTCGCTTGCTGGAAGTCAGTGACGTTGCTGAGCGGCACGCCGACCGCCAGCACACCGATGAGCTGTTGTTGAGGATTCAGCAGCGGGGTGTAATCCGCATAATAGCGGACGCCCTCGTAGTCCACCTCGCCAAGGAAAGTGCGTGGGGAGCCACTATTGACCGCCATCGCGTTGACGGCCACAGACTCCATTTGCACGCCGGTGTCGCGTGTATTGGCGACATTGGAGGCGCTCTCTCCGTTGCCAGCATGCAGCGTGGTCGAGATTCGCACGCAGGGGACGACCTTGCCGGATGGATTCGCGCACTGATAGACGCTAACAAAGCCGCCGATAAGGTCTTGCACCTGGTCCACGTAGTCCACGTCGGAGTTGAGCGGGTAGGTGCCATAGTAGTTCGAGCTATAACCACCCACGCTGCGGCCCGTCGTTGGCGAGTCGGCCACCAACTGGTTCACCGACGAAATGGAGACGTTTTCTCCATACTGGGTCTGCAGCACCAACTGGGCAATTGACATGTTGTGCTGCTCTTGTGTTCGCGCCTGTTGCAGCGCGAACTGTTGAATGGCGTTATTCGCGATGAAGAGGGTAGCCCCTGTGCTCAGCACAGCGCCCAGCAACACCACCAGGGTGAGTTGAGATCGGATTCCCAGGCGAAACCGACGTTGACGCATATAATCCGGTCCTCCTCCGCTCGTCAAGGGTTCCGCGGACCCAAGCGATTAGGGCGCTTATCAAGCGTGTGGAAATATAAAGAGCGGATCGGCCAATTATGCGCCTTGCGACCGTTCCCTGCTCGCGTTATCCGGCGTTGTCCGTGATTGGGCGCGCCGAGCCGGTGGTCGGCGCGCCACTTCCAGCGTTGACCACACTATTGTAACGTATCGCGCGCCACACACAGCCCTAAAGGGCGACGAGTCCTAGTATGCGCAAATGATTGAGCACGGCGTAGAGGTCACCTTCGTTCCTGCGCGTCAGCCGTACCAGGTCCATGACAGACCGCTGACCATCGATAAGGAGCAAAACCATGCGCTCGCGGCGGTCCAGAGGAAGCTGATCTACATTCATGGAAGGAGTGGTGCGACGCGGCCGCGCGGAAAGTTGCTCAGGGCGCAAGGGATATCCGGTCGCGGTAGCGCCCGAGGAATATTGAGGTAGCGCTGGCAATGGAGCCTCAGCGGCGTTGTTATATCCGCCGTAAAGCACAGACATAGGAGGGGCCGGCTCATTGGGGAATATGCCAAGCGAATCGCTGGAATTCGATATACCGAAATCGGGAGGGGCGGGCGAGAACGTGTTCAATGAGGAAGTGGAAGGATACCCATACGATGGCCACGGTGATACCGCTCCGGCGGGCGAGGCGGGTGATGGCGGCGCGGGCATCGGCGCTGTGGCCTGGTCATACCCCATCGCATCCTGCTCAGGCCCTACCTCATCGAAGGAATACAGGCACTCCGCCCAGACCGAGAGTGAGCTCAGCGCCGCACCGCCGGTCAATGTTCCAAGAAGCGCAGACGCTGGTTCACCCTGAACGAATTGAATCTGTCCCATTTCACGCGCGCCGCCCTGATTGCGTGTCACGCGGAGTATCCCGGTCTGTCTCGAAATCGAGATCATCTGAACGATGTTGCTGAGCCGGCTTGTAGCGACGAACCTTGCTGCCATGCTGATTCTCCCGTACGCGCTCAACCTTGTCTTCGCGCTGCGTCGCGCCGCCTCTGCGTCACCTTTGATGAGTTCGTGATGCGTCCCAGTATAGCCCATCGGGCGCTGTTCGTCGCCTCACAGCTTTTTCATTGGGGTGGCGCGTTCTTTAGCGCCCCCCTCAGCCACCCGCCCTCACGCAGGGCCCAGCCCAGCGTCTTCAACTCTACGCGTGCGCGCCACCCATTTTGGGAAAGTGTTGCGCGCAATTCTCAACCAGCCGGCGCGCTCTGGAGCAGCCCGCCCAGCGCGAATCAACCCACATGACCATGAAGCGTGTTGCGCGTACGCGCTCTATCGTGTGGCGGTTCCTCTCTGCGACGTCTCGCCCGCCTCAAGCTCCGCCAATCGTGCTCGCAACTGGTCAGCCAGCCGCTGATACTCGACCGCTCGTTGCTCATCCCACTTCGGCATCACAGCATCATGAGCGCCTGCTGTGACAGCCCGATCAATCAGCCCAGCGTAGAACTCATATGCCTGAATCTGGAGCCTCAGCAACTCCATTTCACTCGGGGCTTGTGTCATCGTCCGATGTGTCCTCTTATCCGCGCACGGCGCTTCTACACTGTTACGAGCCCCGCGCTTCATAGACGAGGCAAACACTACGAATGATACGGCGTAGGGTAGCATAGCCGCATCACCCGGTCAAGAGCGCAATTACGCGCCATCCGCGAAATAGAAAAGCAATTTTGGCGCGCCCTGCCCGCTACACGTCTGCCATGCTCTCCACTGGAGCTACTTTAGACTAGAGACGTTCGAGCCTTGCGTAGGCCACATCGAGTGTTTTGCGCCCCGCCGTATCAAAGAGCACTTCCACTGTGGTCGCTCCGCCACTTGCCGTGACTTTGAGCACCAGCCCCCGCCCAAACAACCGGTGCATGACTTTGTCACCCGGCTCCAGATTGACGGCGGGCTCGCGGGCTGGCTCATCATCATGAGCAGCATACGCAGCGGCGGGGGTCACTGACGAAGGCGCTGGCTGCGTCTGCATAGTAGACCGGACAGGCGACTGGGCGGGCCGCTGGCTCCAGCCTGGAGCCGCCGGACGCGGGCGCGTTTCACCGGTGGTTGTAGATATTCCTCCTCGCGGTGGCCGCTCGTGCGTCACCCGCAGCAGCCCACCTGGAATCTCATCCAGGAAGCGCGACGCCTCCTGGAAATTGGCGCCCCCATAAAACGTCCTGCGATAGGCGCGGACAAGGTAGAGCCGCCGCATCGCCCGCGTAATACCGACATACGTCAGCCGCCGCTCCTCCTCCAATTCATCCTGCCGCTCTAGCGATCGCGAATGCGGCAGAATGCCTTCCTCCATGCCGACGAGGAACACTACGGGGAATTCCAGCCCCTTGGCGGCATGCAAGGTAATCAGAGTGACGGCGTTCGCTTCCTGCTCCTGCGTCAACGCTCCATCCTCGCCGGTCTGGGTGGTATCCGAACCACCAACGAGCGCGAGCTGTTCCAGGAACAGTTCCAGCGCAGTCTCAGGCTCGATCAGCGCGAAGTCCTCGGCCACACGGCGAAGCTCAAGGACATTGCGCCAGCGCTCTTCACCTTCCTCCGTGCCGTCTCGCAGGTCCGCGGCATAGCCGCTCTGCGCCAGCATGAAATCGATCAGACTGGGGAGCGGCTGTTCCTTGGCCAGCACGCGCAGATTGGCCATCAGACCAGAGAACGAGGCCAGCGCGCGGCGGCCAGCCGTCGCGAGCGTCGGATGTTCTTCAATACGCTCCAACGCCTCGAACGGAGTCAGGCTCTGCGTCCGCGCCCAGGACAGGAACTCTGAGAGCGTCTTGGGGCCGATCTTGCGGTTTGGCACATTGATAACGCGCTCGAGCGCCGTCTGATCCAATGGATTGTAGAGCAAGCGCAGATACGCGACGACATCGCGGATTTCCTTGCGGTCGTAGAACTTCCGGCTCCCCACGACAACATAGCGCACACCGGCTCGCATGAACTGCTCTTCCAGCGCGCGGGACTGGGCATTCGTGCGGTACATGACCGCAACATCCCTGAGCGCCGCCTCACCACGGCTTTCGAGCCGCCGCACCTCGTGCACGACGAAGCTTGCCTCTTCTTCCTCGTTGTAAGCTTCGTGCAGCGTGATCTTCTCGCCCGCGTCACGCTGGGTCCAGAGCGTCTTGGCCGCCCGACCAGTATTGCGCGCCACTACCTGACTGGCGGCGTCCAGAATGACCTGTGTCGAGCGGTAGTTCTGCTCGAGCAGAATCGTCCGCGTCTTCGGAAAGTCAACCTGGAACTCGCGGACGACCGCGGGAATGGCGCCGCGCCAGCCATAAATACTCTGATCATCGTCACCCACGACGCAGATGTTGCCATTCCCGGGCGTCTCTGTGGTACCGAGCGCGAGCAGACGCACAAGCTCATATTGAGCCTTGTTCGTGTCCTGAAACTCATCGACGTGCAGGTACTTATAACGTTGCTGATATTGCTTAAGCGTCTCGGACGAGCGCCGCCACAATTGGTAGGTCAACAGGATCAGATCATCGAAATCCACCGCGTCACGCTCGCGTAGCGCCTGATCATAGCGCTTGAACACGCGCGCCGCGATCTCTTCGGTGTAGCGGTTGACGTGCTCCGCGAACTGCAGCGGCCCCATCAATTCATTCTTGGCGCGCGAGATATGGCCGTGGATCAGGCGTGGGCTGAATTGCTTCTTGTCGATATTCATCTCGTCGAGGAGTTGACCAACGAGCTTCATCTGGTCGTCGTCGTCGTAGATGCTAAACGACGTGCTTACGCCGATCGCGTCGCGCTGCGCCTCACGCCGGAGCACTCGCGAGCAGATCGAATGAAACGTGCCAACGACTAGGTCTTTTGACCTGGGGCCTATCAACCGCTCGAGCCGGTCGCGCATCTCGCGCGCGGCCTTGTTGGTAAATGTCACGGCGAGAATGTTCCAGGGCAGTATCCGCCGCTCGCTCACCAGGTAGGCGATGCGGTGTGTGATGACGCGCGTCTTACCGCTGCCAGGGCCAGCCAGCACCAACAGTGGTCCATCGGTGGTCGTCACCGCGAGACGCTGGGGCTCGTTCAGGCCTTCGAGCAGATCTATCTCGCCAGCGAGCGAGTTCTCCTGGGTCATCGCGTCCTGCCTCGTCTCTTGCCCGCGCCGCCACGCGCCATATAGCGCCCACCTAAGAACAGGCGGTCTAGACATTGTACCCCATCAGCGTAACGGTACGCGGCTCGTCAGCTTCGGCGCGGAGGTTCGCGTAGGGCCATCAAGCGAGTATGAGGACTCTTGGAAATTCGCGGGTTCGCAATTGTGCTAGCTGTGATACACTATGTCTGTTGCGGTCTGATCACCATGATGCGGAATGAGGCTACACAGCGCTCATCTCCGCGGGTGAGCCGCTCATGGTGTGGTTGTAGCGCGCGCAGAAAGGAGCCCGCGGTCTCAACGGTGGCCGAGAGAAAGCCACGGGCCGCGAAACGTCAAGCGTGAGTGAGGTCATCATCAAAGAGGGCGACTCGTTCGAAGCAGCCCTGAAGAAGTTCACCCGCCGGGTGCAGCAGGACGGCCTGCTGTCAGAAGCCAAGCGCCGGCAGCATTACGAGCCGCCCAGTGTCAAGCGCAAGCGCAAGGCTGACGCCCGCGAGCGCAAGGCGCGCAAGGCGCGCCTCAAGGCCGCGGCGCAAGGCTACTAGCGCTGATTCGCGCTGGGCTCCTCTAATTAAGTCAAGTCCGCGCGCGGCGAATAACCCACCTCACACCGAACCAGCCAGGTAGGCGGAGACAGACCCGCTACCCGGCTGTTTGGCGTGTTCGCGCCGAAAGGCTCACGTGCGAAACCCGTGAATGAAAGCTGTGAGACGCTCAAGCTGCTCGGCGTCTGTGGCAGGCAACACCCCATGCCCGAGATTGAAGACATGGCCGGGTCGCCCACCGGCCTGTCGCAGCACCGCCTCCGCCTCACGCTCCAGCGCGGGCCATGTGGCCAACAGCGTGACCGGGTCGAGGTTTCCCTGGACCGCCACGCGATCTGGGCCTCCTAGTCGGGCCCAGGCCCCATCCAGGTCGACACGCCAGTCGAGACCAATGACCTCGCCGCCCGCCTCCGCCATCAACTCAAGCAGCGCCGCGGTCCCTGTGCCGAAGTGGATACGCGGAACCTCAGGCAGACCTGGGGCGCGCAACCCATCGAAGAGCCGGCGCATATGCGGCTGCACGAAACGCGCGTAGTCTCGCTGCCCAAGAGCGCCGACCCAGCTATCGAACACCTGGATCGCCTCCGCGCCCGCGGCGATCTGTCCGCGCGCAAATTCCACAACGATCGCGACCAGACGCGCCATCAAGTCATTCCACACCTCTGGCGCGTCATACATCATGCGCTTCGTTTGCACGAAATCGCGCGTAGGCTTGCCCTCAATCAGATAGCCAGCCAGCGTGAACGGCGCGCCCACGAACCCAATGAGCGCAGTGTCGCTCGGCGCCAATTCCGCGCGCAGGATGCTTATCGCCTCCCGAACCTGCGGCATGTCAGCAGCAGGGTCCAAAGGACGTAACGCGGCCAGGTCGGCCTGCTCTCGGACAGGTCGCGCGGTGACAGGCCCAGTCCCCTCGACAAGCTGGATATCCAGCCCAATTGCGAGCAGCGGCGCCACGATGTCCGAAAACAGAATCGCCGCGTCCACGCCCAGTCGCCGCACCGGCTGAAGCGTTACCTCAGCGCAGAGCTCTGGTGTGTTGGCCACCTCGAAAAACGAATGCCGCGTACGCACCTCGCGGAACTCGGGCAGCGATCGCCCCGCCTGGCGCATATACCAGACGGGAGTCACATCCACTGGCAGGCGATGGCAAGCGCGCAGAAAGCGATTTGTCGGTTCAGGTCCGGAGGTGTTCACTCTATCCTCACTGGCTCGGGGCAAGCGGTAACGCGCGAATGGGCGCACGCTCATTATAGTGCGCCAGCCGTCGCATCGCGGGCGGCTAGATGGACGCGCATGTGCGCGGTATGGTCCATAGACGCTTGACGCGGCGCGGCGAGCGCCCCGACAATACGTCAGGCGCCGCACGGCGCAGCGAACACCGTGCCATGGTCCCGGAAGAGGAGCGCGACGCGCATGATCTCCCCGCAGGTCCAACCATCTCCCAGACAAAGCGCGCTGGTTCGCGCGTGGGATTGGATCACCCGGTTCGAAGCGCGTTCCGCGCCGTTCAACAGCGGAGCCGCCAGCCATATCGCGTTTGACATCACGTTCGCGCTGGCGCTGATATACGCCACCATCCTCTCTCTATTCACGGTGGGCCGCCAGGATACGTTCCTGACACACGCGGAAGACCTTGGCATCATGGATCAGGCGCTCTGGAACACAATTCATGGCCATTTCATGTTGCAGACTATCTGTAACCCGATTACCGATGTCAACTGCCTCGGCGGCGTCTCGCGTTTCGCCATTCACTTCGAGCCAGTCCTGATTCCGCTCAGCCTGCTTTACCTGATCTGGCCGAGTGTGAAGGCGCTACTTGTGCTACAGGCAGTCGTGGTGGCGTCCGGCGCGCTTCCGGTCTGGCTACTGTCGACTCGCCGACTTGGCAATCCGTGGTGGGGCGTCGGGTTGGCCACGCTTTTTCTTGTCTATCCCCCGATGCTCAGCGCGGTGACCGACGACTTTCATCCCGAGACACTTGCGGCGACCGCGCTGGTGTGGGCTTTCTACTTTCTCACCACCCGTCGGTACCGGGCGCTGGTCGTCACGCTTGCGCTCGCACTGCTCTGCAAAGAAACGCTCACTCTGGACGTCATCGGCATTGGACTGTTCGTGGCAGTATTTCATCGTCGCTGGCGTCTCGGACTTGGCATCATCGCAGGCGCCGCGCTCACGCTCGCTCTGGCGCTCGTTCTCATGCGCGCGCTCAGTCCCCTGGGCCACTCGCCGGTCACATCGCGCTACGGGAACCTGCTCCATGCCCCAGTTTCTACGCTGATCTCCATGTCACACGATCCCGCGCGCAGGGGATATCTGGTCAAGCTCCTTGCGCCGTTTGGCTTTCTTCCGCTCCTCAGTCCATGGCTGGCGGCGATCGCCCTACCTTCCACCCTGCTCAACCTATTCAGCTCCGACCCGCTGATGTATAGCGGAGGTTACCAGTACAATACCGATATCGCCGCTGTCGGTATTGCCGCTACGATTGACGCTCTCGCCTGGCTCGCGCCGCTCGTCTCGCGCTGGCTCAGCTTGGCGCGTGCGCGGCTTCGCGCGCGAGGCGCCCCTCCTTGGATAGGTGGAGCCACACGACCTGGCCTCCTCGTGGCGCTCGCGCTCATCCTGATTGCAGTCGCGGGGTTCGGCTCACAGGCGACTCGCATCTACCAGCAGGTCACCGTCCGTCATATTTGGCCCTCAGTCACGGCGCACGATCAATTGGGCGAGTCCATTGCCGCCGCTATTCCACAGAGCGCATCTGTCAGCGCTCAGTCAACGCTGACGCCGCATGTGAGCCAGCGGTACAACGCCTTTCAGTTCCCCTCGGGCGCGAATACCGCGGACTACGTATTTCTCGATGTCACCAGCGGTGACTTCTATCCCTTCAAGTCGCCAACCTCATATGTACAGGCGGTGCGCGCCGTGCTAGAATCCGGGAACGTCGCCATACTGACCGCCCAGGACGGATACCTTCTCCTCCGTCGCGCTCCAGGCGCGGGTCCAGTGAGCCTCCCTGGTTCGTTCTACACCTTCGCCAGCGCTCCTACAGCGCCGGACTCAACGAACGTTGATGTACGCTTCCAGGGCGGTCTGGAGTTCGTCGGCTATCGTGTTGACCCGCCGCGCGTCTCGGTGACTGAGCCATCGCTTACCGTGACAACCTATTGGCGAGTGACAGGTCCACTGGAATCGCCGCAAACCATCGTCGTGACGCTGACGCCACCCGGCGGTCGCGGCCGCATTGTCCTTGATGATTCGCTAACGCAGGAATGGCTGCCACCGCAACAGTGGGAGCCCGGGCAGACTATCCTCATTGAGACGTGGCCGATCAACCTGGACCCATCCATCACCGGCGCCTATGTCCTGGGGATCGAGGTGCGCAATGGGGCGCCACCGGAACACCCACCGGTCTCCCAGAATGTTCCCTGTGAGGTCTTAACTCCACCCGGAGCGGGCGGTCTCCCAGCGGTCACCGCAGGCGGGCGCGGCGCGGCGCTGACTACTATCCTGGTCCAGTGACATCGAGAGCGCCGAGTCAACAGAACCAGGCGTTCTCGCCCGCGCCCACCGCTGACCGCGCCACATACGGCGCGCGCGCCTCCAGGCACGATGCGCTCTCGGGGAAGATCTTATCCGGATTGAAGAGCTCACGCGGGTCAAACGCCAACCGCAGTCGCGCCATGGCCGCCAGGTCACGCGCGCTGAAAACGTATGACATATTTTCGCGCTTCTCCAGCCCGATTCCGTGTTCACCCGACACGATGCCCCCGAGATCGACACAGGCTCGAAGCAGATCGTTCCCTGCCCGTATCACACGCTCGATATCGCCTGGTATGCGCCGGTCAAAGCACATATTGGGATGAAGATTGCCGTCGCCAGCATGAAACACATTCGGGATGAGTAAACCGTACTCATGACTGATCTGTTCAATTCGCTCCATGATCCGCGGCAACCGGGAACGTGGCACAACCGCATCCTGCAGATAATAGCTGGTCGTGATCTGACCCAGCGCCGCCGCCGCGCCTTTGCGCCCCGCCCAGAGAGCGTCGCGCTCAGCGGCCGAACCCGCTACCCGCACCTCGCGCGCCCCGGCCTGCGCGCAAAGCGCTGCGATGCGCGCGCTTTGCGACTCCACCTGCTCAAGCGCGCCATCCACCTCGATGAGCAGTACACTGCCCGCGTCCTCGGGATAACCCGCGTGAAAGGCGCGCTCAACCGCCTGGCAAATGATGCGGTCCATCATCTCCAACGCGCTCGGGATGATACCCGCGGCGATAATCGCGGAAACCGCATTCGAACCGGTGGCGATATCCGGAAAGATCGCGAGCAACGTGCGAACGCTCTCAGGAACTGGTAGCAAGCGCGTAACGACTTGGGTAATGATACCCAGCGTACCTTCAGACCCGATTACAGCGCCGAGCAAGTCCGGTCCTAGCGTGCCCGCTAGCCCACTCCCTGAGCCCAGCCAGACCAGGCGTCCATCCGGTAGCGCCACCTGCGCGGCGAGCGTGTGTTGCGCGGTGGCGCCCTGCGCCAGACAATGCGGTCCACCAGCGTTGGTGGCCACATTGCCGCCAATTGTGGAAATGCGCTGGCTTGCCGGATCAGGAGCATAATACAGGCCGTATGGCTTCGCGGCTTCGCTGAGCGCCAGATTGATGACGCCAGGCTCAACGACCGCGCGCCGGTTCACCGGGTCGATGAGTCGTATCCGGTTGAGCCTGGCGGTCGAGATTACCAGACCACCGCGGGTCGGAATCGCCCCACCACACAACCCCGTGCCTGACCCGCGCGCCACAACTGGCGCGCCAGCCTCGGTCGCCAACCGGATCGCGAGAGCGACATCCTCCGGTGTGGCCGGAAGCGCGACTACGTCAGGCAAGCCCTCGAGCGGGCTGGCGTCGTACCCGTAGCTCATAAGACTGGCAGGATCGCTGAGGACGTTGTCGCTCCCCAGCGCGGCGCGCAATCGCTCCGCGAGGCGTTCGCCGGCTGATGCGCTCTGCCGGAGAGCAGGAGCGACCGACTGGGCGGTCTGCGGAGCAAGCTGGGTCTCCCCAACGTGGCTCGGGGGCCAGCCACCGCTCGCAGCGCCGCCCGCCGGTGAAGTTGATAGATCTTCCATGGCAGCCCCGCTCCTCACCAGTTCGTCACAAACATGTCGCGCAGAGGCAATGGCGCCTGACAGCACTGGACGTCGCCAACTTCTTCATGGTACACTACCCAACACATATGAACCAACAACAGGCGCTCCGGTCGAAATGACCACTTCAAAGGAGGCCCCCTGATGCGAATTCGCACGGAGGACTCGCAGATTCCGCTACGGCGGATGTGCGTCCGTGCGCGCATTGACAAGCTGAGGCGCTGAGGCGTATTCGCCTGCAGCGCCTCTCGTATTTTTGTAGCCAGCAATCCAGCGGCTACTCAGCCCGCAAGGGCAGCGCACATCAGCGAAACATCCTGGCGAAACAGGTCAGTGGGTGTGCGCCCGAGAATCGATTCAGTTCAGGCCATACAGCGCGCAGTTGAGACCAAAGCGGCGGCGACCGACCACTCACCTCTCACCGCGATGCGCTGTTCCACACAACAGTTCTAAAAACCTTCGGTCGCCTGGACAGAACAGGAGTGACGCCCAATGTACTCCTCAAGCATGATTGGCAAGATCGCCAAGGCAAAGCAGTACGCGCAGGAGCCTGATCGCATCCAATTCAGCCATTTCGAAGCGTCCTTCAGAGGCGAGAACGATACACATACCATTAGCTATGACCAGGGCGCCTGGTCCTGCGATTGCCACTTCTTCGCCGATCACGGCGCCTGCTGCCATACCATGGCGGCCGAGCGCGTGCTTGGCGCTTCAACCCACGCCCATACCCTGGCAGAGAGCGCGGACACCGCTCACCTTACAGCGCATTGAACCACTTCGACGTTCCTGACTGTGGAACCGCGAGTTTGAGATAAGGCAAACATTCAAAAGGGCCGCCCGCGCC